>NZ_JBVIJX010000001.1:265567-686264 GCF_055581185.1 Streptomyces sp. NPDC031474 | reverse complement strand
GTCGGTGGGCTCTGCTACAGCACGGCGGCAAGCGCGGGTATGGCGACCGGCGGTGCCGGTTTTGGCGCCGCGACGGGTTGCGGGGCCCTCGCCGGTGCGGCGAGTTCAGCGGTGGGGAACATGCTGTCGGACAGCGCCGACCACAGCATCGCGGGCCAGCTCGGAGAGATGGCTGAGGGCGCCATATGGGGCGCTGCAAGCGGCGCGACCGGATACGGCTTCGGGAAAGTGCTTGGCAAATGCCACAGCTTCCTACCCGGAACCGGCGTCCTCCTTGGCGACGGCGCGAAGAAGGCCATCGAAGACGTCGTGGTCGGCGACGTCGTCGTCACGACGAACCCCGAAACAGGTGAAACCGTCGAGAAACCGGTCGTCGAGACAATCACCACGGAAGACGACAAGGACTTCACCGAGATCTCCATATCCGTGGACGGCGACTACTCCAGCATCGTGGCAACGGACACCCACCCGTTCTGGGTCCCCGACCTGAAGGAGTGGGTCAAGGCTGGCGACCTCCAACTCGGCCAGACGCTCCGCACCAGCGCCGGCACCCACGTCCAGATCACCGCAGTCACCCACTACACCAAGCGCCAGCGCACACACGACCTCACCATCGAAGACATCCACGCGTACTATGTGCTGGCGGGGGCCACGGCGGTCCTCGTACACAACTGTGGCCCCTATGGCGGCCTTGATGAATTCGGTCGCGCCACGGGAATCCGCGTGACGCTCACCGCGGATAACATCGGCGGCAAGACCAATCCGCAGGTGGATCCGATTGGGTGGGTCAGCGGAAAGGGATATAATCGGGCTCACTTGTGGGGAGCTCAGCTGGGCGGATCGAACGCCGATCCAAGGAACTTCGTCACAATGCATCAGTACGCCAACACGCCGGTGATGCGTGCCATCGAGGGTCAGGTGCGGAGGGCTGTAGAGCGGGGCGGGCAGACGGTCCGGTATAGTGCCACCCCAATTTACGCCCAGACCCCTGCAGTCGGTCCTGTGAATCCTTATCCACTGGGTGTGACGATTCGCGCCACCGGCTCGGGCGGACTCAACATATACCAGACGATTCTGAACAGGCCGAAACCATGAATCCACACGTCGAACGACTGACGCGACTAGTGGCACCTCCTGACGTCCCTCCTTTGCGTAAGGACTGGGATGGAGTGATCAGTGAGCTCGGGACCGGGCTTCCGGGGGACTATGTTGACTTGATCGACGCGTATGGTGGTGGCAGGTTCGACGGGTATCTCTGGTTCCTCGAGCCCGGGTGCGCCAATCGCCATTACGACCTTGAGCGTTCCATAAGCGAGCGAAATGAGGCATTTCAGATGCTTTGGGAAATGGGTGAACCCAAACCAGAGCAGCTGGAATTGCCTGGAAGTCAAGTCATCCCCTGGGCCTCGACGGACAATGGAGAGTTTCTTTACTGGCTCGTTCGTCCAGGAGTCGACCCAGACGAGTGGACGGTCATGGTGAACGAGGCTCGAGGAGAGCGGTGGGAGCAGTTCGAGGTCGGGTGCTCCGAGCTCCTTGTAAGGCTGCTCGCCGGAGAAATCCATTCGGAAATCCTCTCTTCGTCCTTCCCGTCCAGGGTTCATGAGTTTAGATCTTCGGCCAGCTTTTGATGGGAAGAAACGGGCTGGACATGGCAGAGGCTACGAGGCGTTTTCGCGGCGTTGCGCGCTAATGTCCGGGTGGCCACCGTTGATCATCGTGACTTGTATGGGAAATGATGAGACGGTGGCCGCAGGCCATGTTCGATTTCTGATCCTCAGTGAATCCCTTGTTCTTCCCGACGAAGGGGAGCCGATTCTGGAGTGAGGAGTGGCGGGCAAGGTGCCAGCCGGCGCGGCTCCTGGCGCAGCAGGTCATCAGTTGGCGGATGCTTCGTTCTTGTCTGCGCATTCGAACCACACCGTCTTTCCGCCCCCGGCCACCGGTGACACGCCCCACTTGTCGACCATCGCGTCCAGGATGAACAGGCCTCGTCCGCTCTCCGAGTCCGGCTGCAACTCGGCTGGAGTCGGGAGTAGTTGGCCGTAGGCGTCTGTTACCTCGGCTCTGACTCCCATTGGCTGCCTCAGCAAGAGCAGCGTGCAGCGGCGGTCCGGGACGTGGCGGACCACGTTGGCGATCAGTTCCGTTACCGCCAGTTCGACCGTGTCCGTCAGGGGGGCCAGGTTCCAGTCCGTCAGGAGTCTGCGGGTGATTCGGCGGATGTGGCGGGCTGAGTGGGCGCCGGCTGTGAGGGTCATGCGGTACTGGGTGGGGGTGGGGGAGGCGTACGTGGAGGGGAAGTTTCCGTTCACGGTACGAGGGTGACCTGGTCCAACTACTCTGGGCTACAGCCTGAATGCAACGCGTGCTTGCGTGAGAGGGGATCCCTCGTGACCCACATCAACGTCCTCGACCCCGGTGCTTCGCCGCTCGACTACTACGGGTTCGAGCTGCGGCGGTTGCGGGAAGCCGCCGGGCTCACGCAGCGGCAGCTCGGGGACATCCTCAACTACACCGGGTCGCTGGTTGGGCAAGTTGAGACCGCCCGGAAGGTTCCCACCCCTGAGTTCAGTGAGCGCGTGGATGCCGCCCTCGGCACCGGTGGGTTGTTCTCGCGGCTCGTTGAGCTTGTGCTGCGATCTCAACTTCCGGCCTGGTTCCAGCAGGTGGCTGAGCTGCAAGCAAGGGCTGTCGAAATCTGCTCGTTTGAAACGCACATGATCCTCGGTCTCCTCCAGACCGCCGCGTATGCCCGTGCGGTGCTCGGAGCTCTGGACCGGCGCAACCTCGACGATCGCACCGCGGTGCGGATGGCCCGCCAGCGCATCTTCGAGAAGAAGGAGCCGCCTGTCTTTTGGGCGGTTCTCA
This sequence comes from Streptomyces sp. NPDC031474, assembly GCF_055581185.1. Classification (NCBI taxonomy): domain Bacteria; kingdom Bacillati; phylum Actinomycetota; class Actinomycetes; order Kitasatosporales; family Streptomycetaceae; genus Streptomyces; species Streptomyces sp. NPDC031474. The sequence goes on along the minus strand of NZ_JBVIJX010000001.1, from coordinate 683,393 downwards.
GCGAGGCCGCACTTCATCAGGAGATCGGCGGCCGGGATGTCATGCGCGGTCAACTGGCGCACCTGTTGACCTTCGAGGACGACCCTCGGGTCAACATCCAGATCCTGCCGTTCGCGTCTGGAGCGCACGCGGGACTACAAGGCTCGTTCGACATCTACCGCTTCGTCGGCGACCCGACCATCGTCTACACAGAGGGCTACGGCAGCGGGCATCCCACCGCCAACCCGGACACCGTAAAAGACTGCTCGCTCCGTTACGATCATCTTCGGGCCGCTGCCCTCTCCCTCAGGGACTCGGCGGAGCTGATCCGGCGTGTAATGGAGGAACGTTATGGAGAACAACTGGCGTAAGTCCAGCTACAGCGGCGACCAGGGCGGCAACTGCGTCGAGATCGCCGAAACCCCCGCCACCATCGCCATCCGAGACTCCAAGAACCCGGCGGGCCCGATCCTTACCCTCAAGCCCGCCGCGTTCTCGACGTTCCTGTCCTGGACTACAGGCGCTGAATGATGGTCCCCGTCGCCAGTGCGCCGCCCGCGCACATGGTCACGAGGGCGAACTCCTTGTCCGTGCGCTCCAGTTCGTGAAGGGCCGTGGTGATGAGGCGGGCCCCCGTCGCTCCGACCGGGTGGCCCAGGGCGATTGCGCCGCCGTTCACGTTGACCTTGTCCAAGCTCTGATCGAAGACCTTCGACCAGCTCAACACCACTGACGCGAACGCCTCGTTGATCTCGACGACGTCGATGTCCTTCAGCGTCATCCCCGCCTTGCCGAGGACCGCGCGCGTCGCGTCTATCGGGCCGTCCAGGTGGAAGTGCGGGTTCGCGCCGACCAGGGCCTGGGCGACGATCCTGGCCCTCGGCTTCAGCTTCAGCGCTCTCGCCATCCGCTTCGACGACCACATGATCGCCGCCGCGCCGTCGCTGATCTGCGACGAGTTGCCGGCCGTGTGCATCGCCGTCGGCATGACCGGCTTCAGGCGCGCCAACGCCTCCAGTGACGTGTCCCGTAGGCCCTCGTCCCGGTCCATCAGGCGCCACATGCCCTGGCCCGCCGCCTGTTCTTCCTCCGTCGTCGGGACCTGGACGGCGAAGGTCTCGCGTTTGAAGCGTTCCTCCGACCAGGCGACCGCCGCCCGTTCCTGGGAGAGCAGGCCGAGTCCGTCCACCTCCGCCCTCGTCAGGCCCCGGTGGCGCGCGATGCGTTCCGCCGCCTCGAACTGGTTGGGGAGGTCGACGTTCCACTCCTCCGGGAACGGTTTCCCGGGGCCGTGCTTCGAGCCGGAGCCGAGCGGGACACGGCTCATCGCCTCGACGCCGCAGCTGATGCCGACGTCTATGACGCCCGCCGCGATCATGTTCGCTGTCATGTGGCTGGCCTGTTGCGAGGAGCCGCACTGGCAGTCGACCGTGGTCGCCGCCGTCTCGTACGGGAGGCCCATCGTGAGCCAGGCTGTCCTCGCGGGGTTCATGGACTGTTCGCCGGCGTGGGTCACCGTGCCGCCGACTATTTGCTCGACCGCGTCGGCGGGGATGCCGGTGCGGCCGAGGAGTTCGCGATAGGTCTCGCCCAGGAGGTAGGCGGGGTGCAGGTTGGCCAGCGCGCCGCCGCGCTTGCCGATGGGGGTGCGGACTGCTTCCACGATCACGGGTTCGGCGGCCATGGGTGCGGATCCCTTCGGAACTAGTACGTGTTCTAGTTCTCTGCTGTGTGCAGTCTGCTGACGTGATGTGCGTCACCGCAAGGGTCTTGCAGGCTCAAGGCTCCTGAACTACCTTCACGGCAGTCAGTTTCTGATGAACCGTCAGATATCAACGTCACTTCGCATCGTCAGATGGCTGGAGCCGCCGATGCCCTGTCCAGCGATTCCCGACGGGTTCGACTTCACCGATCCCGACCTGCTGCAACACCATGTGCCGCTCCCGGAGTTCGCCGAGCTGCGGCTCGCCGAACCGGTCCGCTGGATCCCTCAGACGGGCAATGTCGCCGGGTTCCAGGACGAGGGGTACTGGGCGGTGACCCGGCACGCCGACGTGCGGTACGTCTCCACCCACCCCGAGATCTTCTCCTCCTACCTCAACACCGCGATCATCCGGTTCAACGAGCACATCCAGCGCGATTCGATCGACGCCCAGCGACTGATCATGCTGAACATGGATCCGCCCGAGCACACCCGGGTGCGGCAGATCGTGCAGCGCGGGTTCACGCCGCGGGCCATCCGTGGGCTGGAGGAGCGGCTGCGCAACCGCGCCATCGCCATCGTCGAGAGTGCCCGAGCGCAGGGCGGTTCCTTCGACTTCGTCACGTCCGTCGCCTCGGAGCTGCCCCTCCAGGCCATTGCCGAGCTGATCGGCATACCGCAGGACGATCGCGCCAAGATCTTCGACTGGTCCAACAAGATGATCGCGTACGACGATCCCGAGTTCGCCGTCACCGCCGAGGTCGGGCAGCAGTCCGCCGCCGAGATCCTCGCGTACGCCATGAACGTGGCCGCCGAGCGGAAGCAGTGCCCTGCTCACGACATCGTCTCGACCCTCGTGGCCGCCGAGAACGAGGGCAACCTCAGCTCCGACGAGTTCGGGTTCTTCGTGCTCATGCTCGCCGTCGCCGGGAACGAGACGACCCGGAACGCCACCACCCACGGCATGCACGCCTTCCTGACCCACCCCGAGCAGTGGGAGCTCTACAAGGCGCAGAGGCCCGGCACCGCCGCCGAGGAGATCGTGCGGTGGGCCACGCCCGTCGTCGCCTTCCAGCGGACCGCCACCCAGGACACCGAGCTCGGCGGGAAGCGGATCAGGAAGGGGGACCGGGTCGGGATCTTCTACGCCTCCGCGAACCGCGACCCCGAGGTGTTCGAGAATCCCGACTCCTTCGACGTCACCCGGGATCCGAACCCCCACCTCGGGTTCGGCGGGGGCGGCCCCCACTTCTGCCTCGGCAAGTCGCTCGCCGTGCTGGAGATCAACCTCATCTTCAACGCCATCGCCGACGCCATGCCCGACCTGCGGCTCGTGGGCGATCCGCGCCGACTGCGGTCGGCCTGGATCAACGGAGTGAAGGAGTTGAGAGTCAGCGCGGCGTGAGTGACGGTGCGCCGACGCGCGCTCCTTGCGGATACGCGGACGCGGACGCTGACGCGGTCGAAACGCCGAAAGCGGCGGCCCCGGGGATCGGGGGCCGCCGCCTTCGGCGCGCGGAACGCGCGTTCTTGGGGGGGTGTGGCTCAGGGTGTGGCTCAGTACCAGCCGTTCGCCTGCCAGAAGGACCAGGCGGCGAGGGGGCTGCCGTAGCGGGAGTTCATGTAGTCCAGGCCCCACTTGATCTGGGTCTTGGCGTTGGTCTTCCAGTCGGAGCCGGCCGAGGCCATCTTGTTGCCGGGGAGGGCCTGGACGAGGCCGTAGGCGCCGGAGGAGGCGTTGGTGGCGTTGACGTCCCAGCCGCTCTCGTGCTTCACGATGTTGGAGAAGGCGTTGTACTGAGCCGTGTTCGGGATCATCTTGTGCGCGATCGCCTGGGCCTGGGAGGTGGAGCTCACGGATGACGTCGCGGCGTGGGCGGGGGCCGCGGCCAGTGCCATGCCGGCGGTGGCGGCGGCCACGGCGACGGTGGTGAGGGCCTTCTTCGGGCTGGCGATGCGACGGATGACGGAGACGGACACGGAGAACCTTTTTCTTCGGGGACAGAGTCGGTCGCTGCATGCCGGAGTCACGCGGTGCGTGGCCGCACCGCGTGGTGTGCGGTGGGTGGCTGCATGCGTCGGCGCCGAAGCCCGGGGGCTTGTCGGCACCGTGCGACGTCATCCAGAGAAGCAGGATCGGGAGGCGTCCGCAAAGACCCCTTTTGCTAGTTGTCGTCGTATTCGGGAAAGTCGTCGGGTGTGTGAGCCGGCTCTCAATGTGCAGGTCAGACCCTATGATGGCGTGGACATGGCGTCCGAATTGCCCGACTAGGTCGAGTAGTAGGTGATCTGGGTCATGTGGGGTGGTTCACCGGTCAACGGTCTTCTGGGGGCCCTTTCCGGTCCCCTGGGGGGCCTCGAATGTGACCGCGGTCTCGAAGGCCGCCCGGCGGGTCGCTCTGCGGAGCGCCTTGAGCACCGCCGGGCCGAGAGTGAGCGTCAGGACGACTGTGACCAGCGCCCTGCCCAGGTCCCAGCCCAGCGAGGTCGCCACGCAGTAGGCGACGAAGCGCGCCAGGTTCGACGGGACCGTCCCGTCCGGGTCGAAGGCGACGCCCGAGGCCAGCGCGCCCATGAAGGGCCACCCGGCCAGGTTCATCACCGTGCCGTAGGCGAAGGCGGCCAGGAAGCCGTAGAGGGACAGCAGGGCCAGCTCCACACGGCCCCGTAGGCCGCGTACGCGATCCGCGCCCGGCAGCAGGCCCGCGCCCGGTAGCGGTCCCACGTCCGGCAGCAGGCCCGCGCCCATCGTGAACCAGCCCATCGCCAGCATCTGGAACGGCATCCACGGGCCCACCCCGCCCGTGAGCAGGGCGGACGCGAACATCGTCACCGAGCCGAGTACGAAGCCGAAGCCCGGGCCGAGGACCCGGCCGCTCAGCACCATCAGGAAGAACATCGGCTCGATGCCGGCCGTCCCCGCGCCGAGCGGACGCAGCGCCGCGCCCGTCGCCGCCAGCACACCCAGCATCGCCACCGCCTTCGCGCCGAGCCCGGACTCCGAGATCGTCGCCGCCACGACCGCGACCAGCAGCACCAGCAGGCCCGCGAACAGCCAGGGCGCGTCCTGGGCGTGGGCGTTCAGCGCGGAGTCGGGCGGGGCCAGGAAGGGCCAGCTGAACGCCACCACGCCCACTGCGCTGACCAGCGTCAATGCGGCGACGGAGCGGGGGCCGAGGTGCACCGGACGTCGCCGGCGCGTCGTCGTCATCGCAGTGCCTCCCGCACCTGCGCGACCGTGAGCCACTCCTGCGGGGCAAGGATCTTCGTCACCTGCGGGGCGAAGGACGGGGAGGAGACGACGACCTCCGCCGTCGGACCGTCGGCGATCACCTCTCCCTCCGCGAGCAGCACGACCCGGTGGGCCAGCTCGGCGGCCAGTTCCACATCGTGCGTGGCCAGCACGATCGTGTGCCCGGCCGCGGCCAGCCCGCGCAGGACGGCGACCAGGCGGGCCTTCGCCGCGTAGTCCAGGCCGCGGGTCGGCTCGTCGAGGAGGAGCAGCGGCGGCCGGGCCGCGAGGACGACCGACAGGGCGAGTGTGAGGCGCTGGCCCTCGGAGAGGTCGCGGGGGTGGGTGTCGTCCGCGATGCCGGGGAGGAGCTCCGAGACCAGGGCGCGGCAGGTGCCGGGGGCGGCCTGCGCGTCCCGGTCGGCTGCCGCGCACTCGGCGGCGACCGTGTCGGCGTACAGCAGGTCGCGCGGCTCCTGCGGGACCAGGCCGACGCGGCGGACCAGGTCCCGCGGCGGGGTGCGGTGCGGGACCAGCCCGCCGGCGCGGACCGTTCCCGCCGACGCCTCGACGAGGCCTACGAAGGCGCCCAGCAGCGTCGACTTCCCGGCGCCGTTGCGGCCCATGAGGGCGATCGTCTCGCCGGGCGCGACCGTGAGATCGACGCGGCGCAGGGCCTGGACGCCCGCCCGGCGGACGGCGAGGGAGCGGGCCTCGGCGGGCGGCGCGGGGACGGCGGCGGACGGGGCGGACGGGGCGGGCGGAAGGCGGCGGAAGAGGCGACGGGCGGGTCGTCCGGCGGGGCCCGGCACGGGCGGCGGAACCTCGCGAGGCGCCAGGGGTGCCGCCCGACCAGCCCCTCCCCTCGCGCTCTCCAGGCGTTCCCGCAGGTCACCGGCCCTTCGTCGGGCGTCCCGGACGGTCAGTGGCAGCGGGGTCCAGCCCGCCAGGCGGCCCAGGCCGACCACCGGCGGGAACACCGGGGAGACGGTCATGACGTCCGCCGGGGCGCCGAGGACCGGAGCCGCGCCGGGGGCGGGGAGCAGGGCGACCTGGTCGGCGTACTGCAGGACGCGCTCCAGACGGTGTTCCGCCAGCAGCACCGTCGTACCGAGGTCGTGGACGAGGCGCAGCAGGACGGCGAGGACCTCCTCCGCGGCCGCCGGGTCGAGCGCGGAGGTCGGCTCGTCCAGGACGAGCACCCGGGGGTGCGGGGTGAGGACCGAGCCGATCGCGACCCGCTGCTGCTGGCCGCCGGACAGGGTGGCGATGGGGCGGTCGCGCAGGCCGGCCAGGCCGAGCAGGTCGAGGGTCTCCTCGACGCGTCGGCGCATCACCTCCGGGGGCAGGCCCAACGACTCCATTCCGTAGGCGAGTTCCTCCTCGACCGTGTCCGTCACGAAGTGCGACAGCGGGTCCTGCCCCACCGTCCCCACCACGTCGGCGAGTTCGCGCGGCTTGTGGGTGCGGGTGTCACGGCCGGCGACCGTGACCCGGCCGCGCAGGGTGCCGCCCGTGAAGTGCGGGACGAGCCCGGAGACCGTGCCCAGCAGCGTCGACTTCCCGACCCCGGACGGCCCCGCGAGGAGCACGAGTTCGCCCTCCGGGATCGTGAAGTCGACGCCCTGGACGGTGGGTTGAGGGGCGCCGTCGTACGTCACGGAGACGTTCTCGAAACGGATCACGACGGCTCCTTGGGGACAGGGGGAACATGGGGAAGGTAGGGGGCCACGAACGCGGGCAGCAGGCCGAGGAGTACGGCCGCCGCCGGCCAGAGGGGGAGGGCGGGGGCCGTCAGGGGGACGACGCCGGGGTGCAGGTCCGCCGGAGCGGCCGACGCGGCGACGGTGAGGAGCGCCGCGACCGCGCCGCCGGAGACGGCGACGAGACAGGCACGCGGCGTCCAGCGGTCCGGACGGTACCGGGTGCGCGGCGAGCGCCGGCCGCCCAGGCGCAGTCCGGCGACGGCCGCGACGACCCCGGCGAGCAGCACCGGCACGCCGTACGTCCCGCCCGCGGCGGTGAGCAGACCGTACGTTCCCGCGCAGACGCCGAGCAGCCCGCCGAGCGTGAGCGCGGCGGTCGTCCGGCGGACGGGGACGGGGACGTCGGCGGTACGGCCGTACCCGCGGGCGTCCATCGCGGCGGCGAGGGCGACGGAGCGTTCCAGCGCGCCCTCCAGCACCGGCAGGCCCACCTGGAGCAGGCCCCGCACACCCCGGTCCGGACGGCCCCGCAGACGGCGGGCCGCACGCAACCGGTGGACGTCCGCGATCAGGTTCGGGGCGAAGGTGAGGGCCACGACCACCGCCACTCCGGTCTCGTACAGGGCGCCGGGCAGCGTCTTGAGCAGACGAGAGGGGCTGGCCAGGGCGTTCGCCGCGCCCACGCAGACGAGGAGCACGGCCAGTTTCAGGCCGTCGTAGAACGCGAAGAGGAGGCCCTCGGCCGTGACCGCGCCGCCGAGCCGGATGCCCTGCGCCCAGTGGGGCAGCGGGACTTCGGGCAGGGTGACGAGCACCTGCGTGCCGGGGATGGGGGAGCCCAGGGCGACGACGAAGACGAGCCGGATGACGAGCACCGCCAGCGCGAGCTTCAGGAACGCCGAGTAGGAACGGGACCAGGGCGTGTCCGGGCGGCATGTGGTGACGACGTACGCGGAGACGGTGAGGAGGAGGGCGAGGAGCAGCGGGTTGGTGGTGCGGGTGGCGGCGGTGCCCAGGCCGAGGGCCCAGAGCCACCAGGCGGCGGGGTGGAGTTGCGGGCGGGAGCGGGAATCACCCATCAGCCGTCAGCCATCCCGGCGGGATCCTCGCCGCCGCGCCTGCCACAGCGCGGCCGCGCCCAACCCCGCGACGGCCGCCGCGCCGGCGTAGAGGCCCACGGACGGACCGCCGTCGTCGTTGCCGGACTTCTCGGTGGCCGTCGGCTTCTCCGTCGGCTTCTCCGTCCCCCGACCTTCCGTCCCCGGTTCACTCGTCCCCGGTTCATCCGTCCCGGGCTTGCCCTTCCCGGACACCTGCTCGCCGCACCCCGTCCGCGGATACCCCGAGATCGCGCACAGCAGGGCGTTCGTGTCGTAGCGCAGCGGTTTGGCGACCGCGGCGAGCGCCTCGGCCGTCGTCGCGTCGGGGGCGATCCGGGCGCAGGCCGTGCGCGGCGACGGCGACGGCGGGCTCTCGCCGGACGGGGCGTCGGCCGTCGTCCCGAAGTCGATGACCAGGGCCACCCGCTTCGTGCCGTCCTGCGCGGGCGTCTTCGCGCAGATCGCCGCGAACCAGGCCGTGCCGCGCGGCTGCGACGCGTCCTGGGAGTCGGCGCTCACCGCGAACCGGAAGCCCTGGACGTCGCCGTCGGCGGGGCGCGCGGTGGAGGGGCCCTGGGTGGCGTACGTCCACTGGTCGCCGGCGCGGTCCCAGAAGGACCAGTAGCGGTAGCCGGCGGCGTGAGCCTGAGCGGCGGTTGCGAGGAGGAGGAACGCCAGGGTCAGCAACAACGGGGGCAGGGTCCGGCGCGTCACGGCTGCTGCTTCCTGCCGCGGCCGCTGATCAGGAAGCCGATGCCGATGCCGGCGACGAGGAAGACGCCGACGATCCACCAGACGCTGTAACCGGAATCCGAGGCGTCCTTGCTCTCGGACTCGGCGGCCTGCTGCGTGGCCTTGCCGGTGGCCGCGGCCTGCGGGGCCGGTCCCGTCGCGGTGAGCTGTGCCACCAGGTCCGTGCCGCCGAAGTGACGGGGGTCGGCGCCCATGGCGTGGGCGGCGAAGAGGAGTTGGGCGTAGGCGGCGGGGCCGCTCTGCTTCGCCCAGGCGGCGGAGTTCTGCTCCAGCCAGGCGAGGGGCTTCTTCGCCTGCGCGGTCCACCCGTCGGCGGCGAGCGCGACGACCGCGTCGGCTGTGTTGCCGTAGTCGGGCTGGTCTTCGGCGCCGGGCAGGACGGACTTCAGATAGCCGGTGTCATGGACCGCGGCGGCAAGGTAGGCCGAGCCGTTGCGGGCGAGCTCGTCCGGGGTGAGCGGGGCGGCGGAGCCGGCGCAGGAGAAGACTTCCTTCGGCGTCCTGCCCGCCGTCGTCACGAACCCCTTGCCGAGGACGCCGAGTACGCCCGCCGCCGTAGCGTCCGCGTTGGCCGCGAGGCCGCCCTTCTTGTCCGGCTGGTACGCGAACGCGCCGCCGCCGGCCTTGTCGCACGCGAGGGAGAGCTTCAGGAGAGCGTCGTACGACGACTTCCCGGCCTTCTTCACCTCCGCGGGACGCTGCCCGGCCGCCGCCATCGCGCCCGCGACGACGGACGTCGAGTTGGCGTCGCTGGCCCCGCCGGGGGAGTAGCCCCAGCCGCCGTCCGTGTTCTGGACGGACTTCAGCCAGCTGACCGCCTTCTCCGTCGCCGCCTGGTGGCCGCCGAGCGCGGCCAGTGCCTGGACCGCGGCCGCCGTGCTGTTGGTGTCCACCATCAGCTTGGCGTCGCACGGCTTCGCGGTGTCCGCGCGGAAGGCGGCGAAGGCGCCGTTCGCGCACTGCTGCCCGGCCAGCCAGGCCACGGCCCGGTCGGCGGGCGTGACTCCCACGGTCCGCTGCGCGAGCAGCGCCAGCGACTGGCGCCAGACACCGTCGTACGTCGGGTCGGTGGTGCCGTACAACCCGTCGGGTATCGCCACCGACGGGGTGGGGGACGGCGTGACGGCGACGGCGGGGACGGCGGCACCCAGGGCGACGGCGGTGGCGCCGGCAAGGGCCAGGGCCGTGACGCTGTGGCGGACGTTCATGATCGGCGGGTGCCTCTCCCGGTGCGGGAGGTCGACGGAGGCGGGCAGCACGGGGCGACCCCGGCGGCTCGACTCCGTTTACCTCGACGGTGCGTGCGACGGCGGGCTGCCGACGCACGTGAGCCGGTCACGTTCCGGACCGGGCGATCCGGCTCTCAGCGCCGGAAATGCACCGGCTTCCCCCTGTACGGGCGTGATGACGACGCCGTCACTCTACCGGCAGGTAGGGAACGGCCTGAGGGGTGGCTGTGGACGGGGTGGAGGGCGGTAAGTTCATGTTCATGCCAGTAACGGGGAGACTGCTCGGCTCGGGTCGTACGGCCGACGTGTACGAGATCGACGAGGCGTGGGTGCTGCGCCGGGACCGCGACGGGTGGGGCGACGCCGCCGCCGAGGGCGCGGTGATGGCGCACGTACGGGAGTACGGCTACCCCGCGCCCGCCGTGCGACCCTCGCCCGACGGCTCGCGCACCGACCTGGTGATGGAGCGGCTGCTGGGGCCGACGATGCTCCAGGCGTTCGTGGCGGGCACGTTGGACGCCGAGGAGGCCGGGGCCGTCCTCGCCAGGCTGCTGCGCGCGCTGCACACCGTCCCGGGCCGAGTCTCGGCAGACGCCCGCATCCTGCACCTCGACCTCCACCCCGACAACGTGATCCTCACACCGGACGGCCCGCGGGTCATCGACTGGGCCAACACGGAGGAGGGCGACCCGGGGCTCGACTGGGGGATGTCCGCGGTGATCCTCGCCCAGGTCGCCGTCTCCGCCCAGCCGATCGCCGCCCCGGCCCGCGCGATGCTCACCGCCCTCCTCGCCGACCCCTCCGACCTCACCGAGCAGGGCCTGACCGAGGCCCTGCGCCGACGCGCGGCCAACCCGACGATGAGCGCCGGGGAAACGGAACTCCTCGCCCCGGCCGGTGAGTTGATCAGGTCGCTGATGGGTTAGGGCCTGCCTGGCCTAGACGGGTCGCTCGGCGCGGGGCGTCGGTCCGCCGAAGGGAAGGTGCAGCACCCGGCGTGCCAGCAGCCACGTACCGCCGACTTGCCGGAAGGTGTCCTCGTAGTGGCCGACCTGGACGGGGGGCCCGGCGGGGACGATGCCGCCCTCGTAGCCGTCGACCCGGTGCGTCGAGAAGTACGACGTGGCCCGGGCGGTGTCCGGCGCGGTGACCGTGACCAGGATGTTCGACATGAGGCGGCGGGAGAGGCGGTCGGCGGGGCGTGAGCCGAAGTACGCGCGCAGCGCCGCCCGCCCTTCGATCAGACGCTCGCCCGCCGGCCATTCCCACCTGCCGTCCTCGGTGAACAGACCGGCCACGGTGGAGGGTTCACCAAGGTCGAGCCGGTGGACGAAGTCGACGACGAGACGTTCGCAGGCGCGCTCGGCGATAAGGCGTTCCAAGGGGTCCATGCAGCCGTTGGTATCAGCAGGCGGCCCTCCCGCACCGCGAGCGCATTACACCGCCACGTACGTCACCGGCTCGCTGCCCGCCACCGCCTCCGCGCGGCCCTGTTTCACGAGGCGACGCAGGTGGGCCTCGGCCTCGGAGACCGCGATGGTCCTCGAACCGTAGGGGATCTGCTGCCAGGGGCGGTTCCACTCCATGCGTTCGGCGAGCTGCCAGGGGGTGAGGGGCTCGGCCAGGAGCGACGACAGGTCCGTGAGGCGGGCCTCGTGGTGGGTGAGCAACTCCCGTACCCGGGAGGGGGCGTCGGTGAAGGCGTGCTGGTGGGCGGGGAGGATCTCGGCGGGGGCGAGACGGCCGACGCGTTCGAGCGAGTCGAGGTAGTCGCCGAGGGGATCGGTGACCGTCGCGTCGTCGGGGTCCTCGTAGAGACCGATGTGCGGGCTGATACCCGGGAGCAGGTGGTCGCCGGAGAACAGACGGCCGTGGCCCGGGAGTCCGGCCGGGTGGCTCTCCTCCAGGTGGAGGCAGACATGGCCCGGGGTGTGGCCCGGCGTCCAGATCGCGCGCAGCCGGCGGCCGGGCAGGTCCAGGAGTTCGCCGGGGACGATCTCTCGGTCGGGAAGCGCGGGGGAGAAGCCGGGCGGCGTACGGCGGCGGGCCGTGCGCAGCGGGGCCAGGTGCTCGTCGGGGGCGCCGGCGGCGGCCAGCTTGTCGGCCATGTACGTGTACCAGCGCTCGGGGCGGGTCTCCCGCGTCCGCCGCACGATCGACGCGTCCGCCGCGTGCATCGCCACCCACGCCCCGGACGCCTCCCGCACCTTGGCCGACAGACCGTGGTGGTCGGGGTGGTGATGGGTGATGACGACACCGTGGAGTTCGGCGACGTCCGTACCGCAGGCCGCGAGACCCGCGGTGAGGGCGTCCCAGGAGGCGGGATCGTCCCATCCGGCGTCGATCAGCACCGGCCCGCGGTCGGTGTCGACGACGTAGACGAGCGTGTGCCCGAGCGGGTTGTCCGGAATGGGCACCCGAAGCGACCGCACACCCCCGCCATGATCGAACGCCTTCGTCATCTGCCCTCCGTCTCACAGCCATTGCCCACTATAACTAGAACTGGTTTCAATGGGTGCTCAAGTCGACTGATGCTGAGTGGAGTTGGGCTGACCTGCGCTGATGTGGTCGGCAATGACCGGCTGCTGTCACGGTGGTTGCTGTACTTCGCCGCTGTGCAACAGGTAGGTGGAGGCGGACGCCACTCCTCGTCTACTCGTCTACCGCAGCTCGTGCCGGGCACCTGGGACGCCGGGCGGCGTTTGCACATCAGCGCTTACCTGGCCGCCCAGGGTCATCACGTTGAGGGTCGCGGAGTTCTCGTAAGCAATCGCGCTCTCCACACGAGCGACCAAGGTCGTGAATGCTTCGCTCTCCGAGAGATCCGAGTAGGGACCGACCTTGGTTTCGAAGTAAATCCGCTCATGTCCCAGGAGCTGCTCCGTGGACCTGTAGTTCTTCCACTGTTCGCGGTAGCGGTACACGCTCTCCAAGGAGACGGAACCGACGACGATCAGGCTCAGCACCGTGGCGGTGAGTTTCGCGAAGGAAACGTCGAGGTTGACTAACACAGGGACCAAAGCTCCCCCGACGACGGATACCGTCCTCATCCGGAGATGCATGGCCTTCGTCTTGACGGCCTTCCTGTCGTACCACTTCTGGTACTGGGACAGCCTGCCCTCCACGTAATCCTGCGCCGCGACTACCGGCCGGGAGACAGCGGGGTGAGCTTCCAGCGACTGGCCATCATCCGTCCCTGACATGCGTGCAAGTACATCGGTGGTGGAATGGCCCAGTCAACAAGGAAGTTCAGCTCTGGAGCGCCGGTGTGGAAGATCGCGCATGCGGATCCGGACGCCCTGCTCGCTGCCGTGTGGTCTACGGCTCACCCCACTCGGGGACACACATCATGCGGTGAGCCGGCACGACGGGTTCGCTCGGTAGCGGATCGATTCCACGGATCCGCACGGCCACGATGTCCGCGAGGACGGGGGATCGGCCCGGAAGCCTGGTCAAACGCCACCTGAAGGCCTCTGGGACCTCTTTGGCGGGCAACTCCACCATGGCGAGACTGACCCACCGGTCGTAATTGGTGGGATACACGCGAACCAAGGCTCCACATTCTGGGCAAAGCGGTGGCTCGATCCATGTCACGTCGTCGGGATCGGGATCCGGTCTCGGTGAGGATGTGGCCCCGTCGGCTTCGGCCATCTCGTTGGCAAGGGTGTTCCAGCACCTCTCGCAGTAGCTCGCCATGAGGCCGAACCGTCCGCGCTCGCGCACGGTGTGGCTGGTCTCCCCGCAGCGATGGCATACCAACTGGTCACGATCCCGAATCGCCCCCATGTGTTTGAGTGTGAGCGAATCTGACCGGATCCCAGTAGGTCGCGATTTGGCCTTATTTGGCGAGCAGGTGATCCCCAAGCCGGGGCCCGCCCGCACCTGATCGCCGGGAAACCGCTGGTCAGGGGCATTCTCGTCCCGTCCGTGGACTACTTTGACCAGAACTGGTATCAGTTTCTGAAACACCGTCAGAAACGAAGGCAGTGGCCATGGCCGAGCTCGTGGAACACGGACAGCTGTTCATCGGCGGGGAACTGACCGACCCGCTGGGCAAGGACGTCATCGAGGTGGTCTCGCCGCACACCGAGGAGGTCATCGGGCGGGTCCCGCATGCGTCCACGGCCGATGTGGACCGGGCCGTCGCCGTGGCGCGGCGGGCCTTCGACGAGGGGCCCTGGGCGCGGCTGTCGCTCGACGAGCGGATCGCCGTGGTCACCCGCATCAAGGACGGCATCGCCCTGCGCCATGAGGAGATCGCCCGCGTGATCTCCTCCGAGAACGGCTCCCCGTACTCCTGGAGCGTCCTCGCGCAGGCCCTCGGCGCGATGATGGTGTGGGACGCGGCGATCAAGGTGGCCCGGGACTTCACCTACGAGGAGCGCCGCGACGGTGTGCTCGGGAAGATCCTCGTGCGGCGCGAACCGGTGGGCGTGGTCGCGGCCGTCGTTCCCTGGAACGTCCCGCAGTTCGTGGCCGCCGCCAAGCTCGCGCCCGCGCTGCTCACCGGCTGCTCGGTGCTGCTGAAGCCGTCCCCGGAGTCGCCGCTGGACGCGTATCTGCTGGCCGAGATCACGCGGGAGGCCGGGCTGCCGGAGGGCGTGCTGTCGATCCTGCCCGCGGACCGCGAGGTCAGCGAATACCTGGTCGGACATCCGGGCGTCGACAAGGTCGCGTTCACGGGCTCGGTCGCGGCCGGGAAGCGGGTCATGGAGGTGGCCGCCCGCAATCTCACACGCGTGACCCTGGAGCTCGGCGGCAAGTCGGCGGCGGTCGTGCTGCCCGACGCGGACCTCGCCACGGCCGTCCCCGGGATCGTCTCGGCCGCCTTCATGAACAACGGGCAGGCCTGTGTGGCCCAGACCCGCATCCTTTTGCCGCGCTCGCGCTACGACGAGTTCGCGGACGCCTTCGCCGCGGCGGCGGCCGCGCTGGTCGTCGGCGACCCGATGGACCCGGCGACCCAGGTCGGGCCGCTGGTCGCCGAGCGGCAGCGGCGTCGGAACCTCGACTACATCCGGATCGGGCAGGAGGAGGGCGCGAAGATCCTCACCGGTGGCGGGCGTCCGTCGGGTCTGGAGCGCGGCTGGTATGTGGAGCCGACCCTCTTCGGGGACGTCGACAACTCCATGCGGATCGCCCGCGAGGAGATCTTCGGACCGGTGATCTGTCTCCTGCCCTACGGCGACGAGTCCGAGGCCCTGAAGATCGCGAACGACTCCGACTACGGGCTGAGCGGCAGCGTCTGGACGGCCGACGTCGGGCACGGCATCGAGGTCGCGCGCCAGGTCCGTACGGGGACGTACTCCGTGAACACCTTCAGCCTGGACATGCTCGGTCCGTTCGGCGGCTACAAGAACTCCGGGATGGGGCGGGAGTTCGGGCCCGAGGGCTTCAGCGAGTACCTGGAGCACAAGATGATCCATCTGCCGGCCGGCTGGGAGGGCTGAGGGATGGAGGTACCTCTCGCGCGAACGGATTCGAGTGCGGGCGCGAGCGCGGGGGCGGGGCCCGGGCCGGGGGCGGGCGACCGGTGGCACGTCGACGTCGACCGTTCGCTGTGCATCGGTTCCGCGCAGTGCCTCCATCGGGCGCCCGAGGGTTTCCGGCTGGACGCCGCGCGCCAGTCCCATCCGGTCGACCCCGACACGGACGCGAACGAGCAGGTGCTGGCGGCGGCGGAGAACTGCCCGGTGGAGGCGATCATGATCACGCTGACAGGGAGCGGGGAGGCGGTCTTCCCGCCGGAGGAGTAAAAAAATTCCCTTTTGGGGTGTTCCATACCGCTTCAGGTGTTCTATTCTGTTAGTGGCCTACGAGGCGAGTGAGGGAGTTCGACCGGAGTAGCCGACTTGGGCGTGACGCCGAGAGGTACGGGCATCCGCTGAGGCCGACGTCGACGGTCGGGCTGAGGGACCTGAAGGTTGCATGACAGGGCCTGAAGGCGACCCCCGATCGTCTCGTAGGTCCTTTCTATGCGCGCGGGTCCGTCACGTCGATCAGGCGGCACACCGTCTCGATGTCGATCCGGACCTGGGCGATGGAGGCGCGGCCCGACAGCCAGGTGATCAGCGCGGAGTGCCAGGTGTGCTCGATGACGCGGACCGCGGAGAGCTGCTCGGGGGTCGGATCGGTGAGGCCCATCGCGTCCAGGATGATCGCCGTCGTCTGACGCGAGACCTGGTCGACCTCCGGAGAGACGCTGCGGTCGGCGAAGGTCAGCGCGCGCACCATCGCGTCCGCCAGGTGTGGCTCGCGCTGCAGGGCGCGAAAGGCCCGCATCAGCGTCTCCGCGACCCGCTCGGCCGCCCGCTCGCCCGTCGGGGGCTTCTTCCGCAGCGTGCCGTGCATGTGCTCCAACTGGTCCTGCATCGTGGCGACCAGCAGATGCACCTTGGACGGGAAGTATCGGTAGAGGGTGCCGAGGGCGACCTGCGACGACTCCGCGACCTCCCGCATCTGCACCGCGTCGAACCCGCCCCGGCTGGCCAACTGCGCGCTCGCGTGCAGGATGCGGCGGCGGCGCGCCTCCTGCCGCTCGGTGAGGGGCGAGGACTGCGCCTTGCTCCCCTTGGCTTCCGCGTTCCCCTTGGCTTCCGCGTTCCCCTTGGCTTCCGCGTTCCCCTTGGCTTCCGCGGGCGTGGCTGGCGTGGCTGGCATGGGTCCCGTTCCGGTCCGTTCCGTGACAGTCCTGGTGACAGTCGGTGAGGGGCGGTGATCATGCGGTTCGGCAGAGCGGTCGGTCGTGGCGTGAATCACCTGATCCACTGCTCGCAGCGCCCTTACCTGCCGGTAGATTCAGAGCCTCCCGGACGATCAAGTCTGAAACTTGTTCTAGATTAGCGTCCCGTCGTAGTCTCGCGGGACCATGCAGGCAGAAGGGGGCCCGGAGTGACCGCGGAGGCCAGTCAGGCGGGGTCCCGGCATGACCTCGCGGCCGACGGCGAGCGACCGCTCAACATCGCGCTCCTCACCTATAAGGGGAACCCGTTCTGCGGGGGTCAGGGCGTCTACGTACGGCATCTCTCGCGTGAGCTCGTCCGCCTCGGTCACCGCGTCGAGGTGATCGGTTCCCAGCCCTATCCGGTGCTGGACCCGGTGGACCCGGCCCACGAAGACCGCCTCTCGCTCACCGAGCTGCCCAGCCTCGACCTCTACCGCCAGCCGGACCCCTTCCGCACCCCGAAGCGCGGCGAGTACCGCGACTGGATCGACGCCCTCGAGGTGGCGACGATGTGGACCGGCGGGTTCCCCGAGCCGCGGACGTTCGCCCTGCGTGCCCGCCGTCATCTGCGCGCCCGGCGCGGGGAGTTCGACGTCGTGCACGACAACCAGACCCTCGGCCACGGGCTGTTGGGGGACCTCGGCGCGCCCCTGGTCACCACCATCCACCACCCCATCACCGTCGACCGGCAGTTGGAGCTGGACGCCGCCGAGGGATGGCGCCGGCGCTACTCGGTGCGCCGCTGGTACGCGTTCACCCGGATGCAGAAGCGCGTCGCGCGCCGGCTGCCGTCCGTGCTCACCGTCTCCGGCACCTCCCGCCAGGAGATCGTCGACCACCTCGGCGTCCGCGACGACCGCATCCACGTCGTCCACATCGGCGCCGACACCGACCTGTTCTCGCCGAACCCGGCCGTGCCGCAGATACCGGGCCGGATCGTGACGACGTCCAGCGCGGACGTCCCCCTCAAGGGCCTGGTCTTCCTCGTCGAGGCGCTGGCGAAGGTGCGCACCGAGCACCCGCGCGCCCACCTCGTCGTCGTCGGCAAGCGCCCGCAGGAAGGGCCCGTCGCCCAGACGATCGAGCGGTACGGCCTCGAAGGCGCCGTCGAGTTCGTCAAGGGCATCTCCGACGCCGAACTGGTCGACCTGGTGCGCTCGGCGGAGGTCGCCTGCGTGCCGTCGCTGTACGAGGGCTTCTCCCTGCCGGCCGCCGAGGCCATGGCCACGGGCACCCCGCTGCTCGCCACGACCGGCGGGGCGATCCCCGAGGTCGCCGGGCGCGACGGGGAGACCTGCCTGGCCGTGCCGCCGGGCGACGCAGGCGCGCTGGCCGCGGGCCTGAGCCGGCTCCTGGGCGACCCCGCGCTGCGGGCCCGGCTGGGTGCGGCCGGGCGGGAACGGGTGCTGGACCGTTTCACCTGGGCGCGGGCCGCCGAGGGAACCGTGGCCCGCTACCGCGAGGCGATAGCCGAAAGCCGCCGCCCAGGTACTTCCGAGGCCCCCGCGCCCCCCGCGTCCCCCGCGTCCGCGGCCTCTGCTGTTTCCGCCGCTTCCGCCGCTTCTGCTGCTTCCGTGGCTCCCGCCGCCCCCGAAGCCGCCGAGGCCGCCGCCGTCGAAGCCGCCGAGGCCGTTGCCGCCGGTCGTGGTGTCGACGCCGTTGACGCTGTTGACGCCGACGGCGTCGTATCCGAAGCATCCGATCGCGAAAGCAGGGCCACGTGCTGACCGTCGACTTCTCCCGGTTCCCGCTCGCCCCGGGCGACCGAGTCCTGGACCTCGGCTGTGGGGCGGGGCGGCACGCCTTCGAGTGCTACCGGCGTGGCGCCCAGGTCGTGGCGCTCGACCAGAACGGCGAGGAGATCCGCGAGGTCGCCAAGTGGTTCGCGGCGATGAAGGAGGCCGGGGAGGCCCCCGAGGGCGCCACCGCCACCGCCATGGAGGGCGACGCCCTGGCGCTGCCCTTCCCCGACGAGTCCTTCGACGTCGTCATCATCTCCGAGGTCATGGAGCACATCCCGGACGACAAGGGAGTGCTCGCGGAAATGGTGCGCGTGCTGAAGCCCGGCGGCCGCATCGCGATCACCGTGCCGCGCTACGGCCCCGAGAAGGTCTGCTGGACGCTCTCCGACGCCTACCACGAGGTCGAGGGCGGCCACATCCGCATCTACAAGGCGGACGAACTGCTCGCGAAGATCCGCGAGGCGGGCCTGAAGCCGTACGGCACCCACCACGCCCACGCGCTGCACTCCCCGTACTGGTGGCTCAAGTGCGCGTTCGGCGTGGACAACGACAAGGCGCTGCCGGTGCGGGCGTACCACAAGCTGCTGGTCTGGGACATCATGAAGAAGCCGCTTGCGACCCGCGTCGCCGAGCAGGCGCTGAACCCGCTGATCGGCAAGAGCTTCGTGGCGTACGCGACCAAGCCACACCTTCCCGCGCTGTCCGAGGCGGCCGCCAAGTGACCACCCCCCGGACAGAACACCTCGTCCTGCCCGGGGTCCTCACCGCCGAGCAGGCCGCCGCGACCGTCGCCGGGATCCTCGCCGTGCAGCGCGAGGACGGCGCGATCCCCTGGTTCCGGGGCCACCACCTCGACCCCTGGGACCACACCGAGGCCGCGATGGCGCTGGACGCGGCGGGCGAGCACGAGGCCGCCGAGCGGGCGTACACCTGGCTGGCCCGGCACCAGAACGACGACGGCTCGTGGTTCGCGGCGTATGCGGACGGCGCCTTCGACGACGTCACCGACCGCGGCCGCGAGACGAACTTCGTCGCCTACATAGCCGTCGGCGTCTGGCACCACTACC
Source organism: Streptomyces sp. NPDC031474 (assembly GCF_055581185.1). Taxonomy (NCBI): domain Bacteria; kingdom Bacillati; phylum Actinomycetota; class Actinomycetes; order Kitasatosporales; family Streptomycetaceae; genus Streptomyces; species Streptomyces sp. NPDC031474. The sequence continues at coordinate 664,159 of NZ_JBVIJX010000001.1, read as the reverse complement.
TCTCCACCGGCGACGACACCTTCCTGGACCGCATGTGGCCGGCCGTCTACGCGGCCGTCGAGTACGTGCTGCGGCTCCAGCAGCCCGGCGGGCAGATCGGCTGGCGGCGCGAGGACGACGGCCGTCCGACCGCCGACGCCCTGCTCACCGGCTCCTCCTCGATCCACCAGGCGCTGCGCTGCGCGCTGGCGATCGCCGGGCAGCGCGAAGAGGCCCAGCCCGACTGGGAGTTGGCGGCAGGCGCGCTACGGCACGCCATACGACGGCATCCGGAGCGGTTCCTCGACAAGGACCGCTACTCGATGGACTGGTACTACCCGGTGCTGGGCGGCGCGTTGACCGGCACGGAGGCCAAGTCCCGTATCGAGGCGGACTGGGAGCGGTTCGTGGTGCCGGGGCTGGGGGTGCGGTGCGTGGTCCCCAACCCGTGGGTGACGGGGGGCGAGTCCGCCGAACTCGCCCTCGCACTGTGGGCGATGGGCGAGTCCGATCGGGCGCTGGAGATCCTCCAGTCGATCCAGCATCTGCGGGACGAGGAGTCGGGGCTGTACTGGACCGGGTTCGTCTTCGAGGACGAGGCGATCTGGCCCCGGGAACTGACCACGTGGACGGCGGGGTCGCTGCTGCTGGCCGTCGCCGCCCTCGGGGGACATGAGGCGACGTGTGCCGTGTTCGGCGGGGAACTGCTTCCTTCCGGGCTCGAGGTCGACTGCTGCGCCTGAGGGCGCGGTGGCTCACTGGCGTGCCTCAGTGGCTCCGTGGCGTGCCTCAGTGGCGGTGGACCCTGTTGGCGATGGCGTGGCCCACGAAGAGGTAGACCACCGCCGCCAGGCCGTAGCCCGCCACCACCCTTGCCCAGGCCTCGTCGAAGGTGAACAGGTCATGGGACCAGCCGGCGAGCCAGCGGGCCGTGTCGTGGATGAACTGCACGAAGGAGTTGGCGCGGTTCGCGTCGAGCAGATACATCAGGATCCACAGGCCCAGGATGAGGGCCATGATGTCGGCGACGACCGCGATGACCGTCCCGGCCTGGTTGGCGCCGTTGCGATATCGAGGGGACATGCTCTTTCGGGTTGCCGTTCGACGCCGAACGAAACCCGGCCGGTGCGTGTCGCGTCCATTCGCCCCGTGCGGGGGTGGAGTTGACGCGCCTTCCGTCGTCAGGAGTTGAGCTCGGCGAGCACCCGCAGGGTGTGCGGGTCCGGGGCCACGACCAGGAGGTCGGTCACCGGGCCCTTGCGCCAGGCCTGAAGCCGTTCGGCGATGCGCTCGCGCGGGCCGACGAGGGAGATCTCGTCGGCGAAGGCGTCCGGGACGGCGAGCACGGCCTCCTCGCGCCGGCCGGACAGGAACAGCTCCTGGATGTGCCGGGCCTCCTCCTCGTAGCCCATGCGCGCCATCAGGTCGGCGTGGAAGTTGCGGGTGGCGTGGCCCATGCCGCCGATGTAGAACCCGAGCATGGCCTTCACCGGCAGCAGCCCCTCCGTGACGTCGTCGCAGACCAGCGCCCGTACGAGAGGAGCGACCCGGAAGCCCTCGGGCAGCTCCGCCACCGCCGGGCCGTACGCGTCCGGCCGGTTCGGCGACCAGTACAGCGGCAGCCAGCCGTCGGCGATACGGATCGTCTGCGCCACGTTCCGCGGGCCCTCCGCGCCCAACAGCACCGGCAGGTCGGCGCGCAGGGGATGGGTGATCGACTTGAGCGGCCTGCCGAGGCCGGTGGCGTCCGGGGCACGGTAGGGGTGGGAGTGGAACCGGCCGTCCAGTTCCACCGGAGCCTGACGGCGCAGGACCTGCCGGACGACGTCCACGTACTCCCGGGTCGCGGTCAGCGGCGACTTCGGGAACGGGCGGCCGTACCAGCCCTCCACCACCTGCGGGCCCGACAGGCCGAGCCCGAGCATCATCCGGCCGCCGGAGAGATGGTCCAGGGTCAGGGCGTGCATCGCGGTCGTGGTGGGGGAGCGGGCCGCCATCTGGGCAACGGCCGTACCCAGCGAGATCGTCGACGTCCGCGCGGCGATCCAGGTGAGCGGGGTGAAGGCGTCCGAGCCCCAGGACTCCGCCGTCCACACCGAGCCGTAGCCGAGCCGTTCCGCCTCGCGCGCCAGCTCCACATGGTCGGGGGAGGGGCCGCGGCCCCAGTAGCCGAGCGCCAGACCGAGCCGCATACCAGCCTCCTGACGGTACGTCAGATACGGGGCTGCGACTGTACGACAACGGCCCCCCGCCCGGAAGGGCGAGGGGCCGTTGTCGTACGGGGGCGTGGGCTCAGCCGCGCTGAATGCCCGAGGCGTCCCGCAGGACGCCGCGTCGGCCGTCCTGGGTCTGGGCCACCAGGCCCTGCGCGCCCTGCTCGACCGCGAGGTACCAGGTGCCCGGCGCCAGTTCGGCGATGGGCATCGGCGCGCCGTCCTCCGCGTACAGCGGACGCGGCACCGGCACGGCGAACCAGAACGGCGAGAAGTCCGCGGCCGGCGGCTGCGCCGGACCCGGCTGCGCACCGAACGGCGACTGTCCCGGCTGCCCACCCGGCTGACCGGGCTGCCCCGGCTGCGGCTGACCGCCGAACGCCGACGGCTGCGGGCCGCCCGGGTAGCCGTAACCCGCGGGCGGCTGCGCACCGTAGGGCTGGGGGGCCGGCGGCTTGGGCGCCGGAATGAGGCCGGCTTGCAGGGCCGGGACGAGGGGGGTGGCGACAGCGGCCGCGGCGAGCACCAGGGTGGCGATGAGGGCGAGGATCAGCCCCATGCCTGCCGAGGGGGCGTTCGAGTTGTCACCGCCGAAGTTGTCCAGGCCGCCGACCGGGTCGACGACGTTGCCGAGGGCGCTCCAGGCGGCGAACACGGCGAACGCGACACCGAACGCGCCGAGTTCCAGGCCGGCGATCTTGCGAGGGTTCGGCAGACCGCGGGCGACGACAATGAGCGCGGCGGCGATGAGGCCGGCCAGGACAACACTGAGCAGGACCGGTCCGCTCGACCAGAGGCTCGGGATGTCGAGGCTGCTGGGCGCGTTGTCGTACGAGTAGTTGTCCAGGAACGACGCGATGAACAGCAATACCGCTGCTCCGATCACCACGCCGTCGCCTCGAGTGAGGGAGCGGATATTCACTTCAGGTCCTTCGTCAGTCGTCTCGTCGTCGGTACACGCATACACGTATCGGTAGAGGCGTCGCTGTCACCATGTCGCCGTCAGGCCCCGGTGTGAAGCGTGGGGGTGGCCCCTCATCGTAGGGACGACACTATCGTCCACACGATTGTGCTGTCCGCCGTGATCAGCGCGCTGATCACTACCCGCGCAGGAAACTCACGATTCCCTCAGAGATCCCTTGCGCCGCCTTCTGCCGCCAGGCGCCACTGGTCAGCAACGCCGCGTCCTTGGTATCGCGCATGTTGCCGCACTCGATGAACACCTTGGGAACCGTTGACAGATTGAGACCGCCCAGGTCCTTACGCGTGACGAGACCGGTCCCGTCGCCGACGTAGTTGGCGGGCGAACTGCCCGTCGTGCGCGCGAAGTCGCCCGCGATCAGCTTCCCGAGGTCCTTCGACGGGCCCACGACGGCACGGGTGTCGGCGGCGCCCTCGTGCACCGTGGCCGGCAGGATCACATGGAAGCCGCGGTCGCCGGCTCCGGCGCCGTCCGCGTGGATCGAGACGACCGCGTCGGCGTGCGCCGCGTTCCCGATCCGGGCGCGCTCGTCGACACAGGGGCCGTACTCCCGCTCGCCGTCCTGCGTCAGCTTCACCGTGGCGCCCTGCTGTTGCAGCAACGTGCGCAGCCGGTGCGCCACGTCCAGCGTGAACTCCGCCTCGCTGTAACCGGAGTTCGTGGACGTGCCCGTCGTGTCGCATTCCTTCCAGTTGGTGCCGATGTCCACCTTGCGGTTGATGGCGGCGGTGTGCTCGACGTTGTCGGGGTTGTGGCCGGGGTCGATGACGACGACCTTGCCTTTGAGTGACGTGGCCCCCGCGGTCGACGCGGTACCGCCGGCACCCTGCTTACCGCCGCTCGCGCCGTCGGCCGTCGCGCCGTCGGCCGTCGCGCCGTCGGCCGTCGAGCCGTCGGTGGGGGAGTCGTCGGTGGGGGAGCGGAGCGTGGACGACGAGGCCGCCGCTCCCGCCCCCCGGTCCGGTCCGCCGTCCCCACCGGTCCCCGTTCCCGTCCCGGTCCCGCCCAGCGCCTCGTACGCCAGCCAGCCCAGCAGCGCCCCGGGCACGAGCGCGGCGAGCGCCACGGTCAGCGGGCGGCGCAGCGGGGAGCGGCGCGGCGACGCGGAGCCGAAGCGATCGGACGGGCCGAAGGGGTCGGAGGAGCCGGGGTTCGAGCCTGTGTACGACACGCCTGCCACCCTAACGGGCATCCCGGGGACGGCTCAGGCGGACGGCGGCCGGACGGATGACGGCCGGCCGGCCTCCCCTTCACCCGCCCGACCTTTGTCCGCCAGTGTCAAGAGAAGCTAAAGAAATTGTTAGTACGCCGAAGTATCGGAATAGTTGCCCATGCATACAGGTTCAGCTCCCATGTAACCCCCGAGCCACCTGTACTCCCCGAGCCACCTGTACACCCTGAACCACCGCCCCGGAGGCCCCACCTCATGACGCACACGACGACCGACCGGCCGGCCCGCCCAGCGAGCGGAGCCGTCGTCCCGGTGCTCGCCTTCGCGGGCATCGTGGTCGCGGTGATGCAGACCCTGCTCGTCCCGGTCATCAAGGATCTGCCCCAGCTGCTGGACACCGCGCCCAGCAACGCCACCTGGGTCCTGACCTCCACCCTGCTGTCCGGCGCCGTCGCCACCCCGATCATGGGCCGCCTCGGCGACCTGTACGGCAAGCGGCGGATGCTGATCCTCAGCCTGTCCGTGATGGTCGTCGGCGCGCTCGTCAGCGCGCTCACCAGCGACCTGCTCATGATGATCGTGGGCCGTACGCTCCAGGGCTTCGCCATGGGCGCGATCCCGCTCGGCATCGGCCTGATGCGGGACATGCTGCCGCGCGAGAAGCTCGGCTCGGCGATGGCCCTGATGAGCTCCTCCATCGGCGTCGGCGGCGGCCTCGCCCTGCCCGCCGCGGCCCTCATCGCCCAGCACGCCGACTGGCACGCCCTGTTCTACGGCGCCGCCGGCATCGGCGCCCTCGCCATCGCCCTCACCCTCCTCGTCGTCCCCGAGTCCCCGGCCCGTGCCGAGGGCACCTTCGACGTGCTGGGCGCGATCGGCCTCTCCACCGGCCTCGTCCTCTTCCTGCTGCCGATCACCAAGGGCAGCGACTGGGGCTGGACCTCCGGCACCACCCTCGGACTCTTCGGCGCCGCGGCCGTCGTCCTCCTCCTGTGGGGCGTGATGGAGCTGCGCGTGAAGGCCCCGCTGGTGGACCTGCGCACGACGGCACGCCCCGCCGTCCTCTTCACCAACCTCGCCTCGATCATGGTCGGCGTCTCCTTCTACGTCGTCTCCCTCGTCCTGCCGCAGCTCCTCCAGCTGCCGAAGGCCACCGGCTACGGCCTCGGCCAGTCGATGGTCGTCGCCGGTCTGCTCGTCGCGCCGCTCGGCCTGACGATGATGGTCACCGCCCCCGTCTACGCCCGGCTGTCCGCGAAGTACGGCCCCAAGGTCACCCTGATCCTCGGCATGCTGATCATCGCGATCGGCTACGGCGCCGGCCTCGGCCTGATGAGCGCCGCCTGGCAGAGCCTCGTCATCGCCGTGCTGCTGGGCGCGGGCATCGGCCTCGCCTACTCCTCCCTGCCCGCGCTGATCGTCGGCGCGGTCCCGGCCTCGGAGACCGGCGCGGCCAACGGCCTCAACACCCTGATGCGGTCCATCGGCACGTCCGTGTCGAGCGCCGTCATCGGCATGGTGCTGGCCAACACCGCGAACAACGTGAACGGCGTCGCGATCCCGACCATGCACGGCTTCCGCGTCTCCTTCCTGATCGCCACGGCCGCCGTCGCGGTCGGCCTGGTCCTCGCCCTCTGCCTGCCGAAGCAGCAGCGTCCCGCCACGGCTCCGCAGCTGCGCGCCAGCAGCGAGGAGGACGTCAACCTGGAGCACGCCGAGGAGGTCCTGCGGGGCTTCCGCGGACGGGTCCTGGACGCCGACGGCGCCCCGGTCGCCCGCGCCAAGGTCACCCTCATCGACCGCCGCGGCCGGCAGGCCGGCGCCACCTTGTCGCAGGAGGACGGCCGCTACGCCCTCGTCGTCCCGGCACAGGGCGCCTACGTCCTCGCCGCCAAGGCCACCGGCCACGGACCCCTCGCGAGCTCCGCGACCCACGCCGGCGACGAACGCCCGGTGGACCTCGACCTGGCACTGCCGAGCGAGACCGTCACCGCCTGACGCCCGCCCCCGACCCGTCCGACCCGTCCGACCCGCCCCCCGTCGTGCACACGACGGGGGGCGTGGTGCAGCATGGGGCAGCCCGCCACCAGCACACCCGCACACCCGCACGCACATACGTACGTACGCCCATACGTTCGTACGCACCACCGAAGGGACCCCCATGACCGCGGCACCCAAGCCCGAGATCCTGGCCGCGTTCGAGGCGGCGAAGGGGTTCATGCCGGTCGACGAGGGCCTCGCGCTGTATGCCGCCGCCGTCGAGGCGGGTGCGCTCGGGCTGCCGTTGCTCGAGGTCGGCACCTACTGCGGGCGTTCCACGATCCTGCTCGCGGACGCGGCCCGGCAGGCCGGGGTCAGCGCGGTCACGCTCGACCACCACCGGGGCAGCGAGGAGCAGCAGCCGGGCTGGGAGTACCACGACCCGGAGACCGTGGACCCCGAGATCGGCCTGATGGACACGCTGCCCACCTTCCGCCGGACGCTGCACCGGGCCGGCCTGGAGGAGCACGTGGTCGCGCTGGTTGGGCGGTCGCCGCAGATCGCCGCGTTCTGGAACGCGCCCCTCGGTCTCGTCTTCGTCGACGGCGGCCACACCGACGAGCACGCCACGTCCGACTACGAGGGCTGGGCGCCGCACGTCGCCGAGGGCGGGCTCCTCGTCATCCACGACGTGTTCCCCGACCCGGTCGACGAGTTCACCGGCCAGGCCCCCTACCGCGTCTACCTGCGCGCCCTGGCCTCCGGGGCCTTCACGGAGGTCTCCGCCACCGGCTCGCTGCGGGTGCTGCGGCGCACGGGCACGGGGATCTAGGACGGTCCAGGAACGATCCAGAACGATCCAGAACGATCCAGGAACCGTCGTCCAGAAGAAGCTCAGGCCGGTTCCGAGCCGCGTCGACGGCGGCGCACGACGACAGCCGCAGTCACCGCCGCCGCGGTGACCAGGGCGGCCGGCACCAGCACGGCGGGCCGCAGGACGGACCGGTACGGCGGGGCAGGGGACGCCTCCAGCGGGATGGCGGCGACGTCGTTGCCGGGCGTGCGGTCGAACGGGTTGTACGTGCGGATGGTCCCCTTCGCGCCCGGGACCTGCCGGTCGATGCGGATGTGGAAGTCGATGGTGCTCGAACCGTCGCCATAGCGCGCCTCTTCGTAGAACGCGGAGGAGCCGACCTCGCAGACGAACGCCCTGCCCGGCTTCTCGGGCCGGTCGCAGGCCCACTTCACGTCGTCGTCCTCGATGGTGTACGGGATGGAGGTGACCGTGGTGCCCTCCGGCGGGACCACCTCGAAGCGGCCCATTTCCTCGTCCCCCTCCGGGCGGCCGGGGCCGAGGTTCCGCACCCCGAGCCGCACCTTCACCGTGTCGCCGACCCGGCCCCGGACGCTCGCGGTGACCGGACGGTAGTCGGCCTGAAGGGTGGTGGTGATCCCGACCCGGGCCTCGCCTTCGCCGAAGGCCTGGGCGGCGGTGCGGACGAGGGTGAGCGGGGACCCGGTGCCGCGCACGGTGTGGCCGGCGGGGCGGGACGGGGCCGACGACCAGCTGTAGGTCACCGCGCCGGACAGCGTGTCGGGCGCGGCGACCGTGTAGACCAGCGGGGCGCTCGTGCGGTAGGCGGCACCCGCCGCGGCCTTCGTGGGGAACGTGCACCACGCCGAGATGGCCTTGGAACCGGCGTAGAAACAGTTGCTGTGCCGGGCGGCCAGCGTCAGCCCCTCCGACACGTTGACCTGGAGGGCGACCCCTTGCGTCGCGGGGAAACGGGTGTTGTTGGCCAGTCGTGCGGTCAGGTTCGCGGGTTTTCCCGCGGCCAGCTCGCTCACGCCCTTCTCCTGCCCGGGCGCGGACAGCGTCGGACCGCCGACGATCATCCGGGTGGAGCCGGTGATGGTGGGAGCGTTGTCGGCGGTCGCGGTGTACGTCACCGTCCCGCTGTCGCCCGGCTCGACGCCGTCCACGCCGAGGAGGGCGAGGGGGTCGTAGCTCTCCCCGTCGCCGTTCTGCAGATCGCCGTAGCGGCAGGTGTAGATCGGGCCCGCGGCCTTGCACATCTCCCGGTCCCCGAGCCGGGCGACGCCCTTCAGCCCCGACGCGTCCACGACGACCCTGACGTTGCGGGCCGGTTCGCTGCCCTTGCTCGCCACGACGAAGACGGGGAGGTGGAAGTCGTCGTTCGCTGCCGCGGCCCCCTCGTCTGCGTTGTACATGACGAAGGTCTTCACGGTCTCGAACCGCATCACGACCCGGTCGGAGCCGTCGGCCGCGGCGGGCGCCGACGCCGAAACAGACGCCGACGCCGAAACAGACGCCGACGTCGTCGCGAACACGGCCGTGAGAGCCGCCGTCAGGGCGGCCCCACGTGTGAACAGACGCCGGACGATCGGTATCGGTATCGGTAAAGGCATCCCGGCACTATGCCACCACCGGTCCGGTCGACGGCACCCGACCTTGCGGCTACGGCTGCCCCCGCGGCTACAGCCAGCCCTGCTGCCGTGCCTCCCGCATCGCCTCCATCCGGTTGCGGGTGCCCGTCTTGCCGATTGCGGACGAGAGGTAGTTGCGGACCGTGGACTCCGACAGACGCAGCTTGGCGGCGATGTCGGCGACCGTCGCCCCGTCGACGGAGGCCTTCAGGACGTCGCACTCCCGGCCGGTGAGGGGGTTCGGGCCGGCGCCGAGAGCGGCCGCGGCCAGCGCCGGGTCCACGACCGTCTCGCCGGTCAGCACCCGGCGGACGGCCGCCGCCAGCTCCTCCACCGGGCCGTCCTTGACCAGGAAGCCCGAGGCCCCGGCCTCCATGGCCCGGCGCAGATAGCCGGGCCGGCCGAACGTGGTCAGGATCAGCACCCGGCAGTCCGGCGCCTGCTCGCGCAGCTCGGCGGCCGCGTCCAGGCCGCTGATGCCGGGGAGCTCGATGTCGAGGAGTGCGACGTCCGGGCGGTGGAGGAGCGTCGCGTCCACGATCGCGTCCCCGGTGCCGACCTGGGCGACCACCTCGATGTCGGCCTCCATGCCCAGCAGCAGGGCCAGCGCGCCGCGCATCATGCCCTGGTCCTCGGCGAGCAGCACCCTGATGGACTTGGTGGGGCGGTGGTCGCGCGGCATCTCGTTCACGGGCCCACCCGGCATTTCGGTCACGGCCCAAGGTTAGGGCCGGCGGCCACGGACGGAGCACCGTCTGCGGGCTCCCGCAGTGCGGATGTCCGGTGCGTCGGGACTTCCGTGGCCGGTTCCGTGGGCAGTTCCGCCGTGACCGTGAAGCCGCCGCGCGCTCCCGGGCCCGCCGTGAGCGAGCCACCCGCCGTCGCCAGGCGTTCGCGCAGGCCGGTCAGACCGGTGCCGCCACGAGGCGGGCAGCAGTCGTCGCCACCAGTGCCACTGCCACTGCCACTGACCCCGCCACTGGCACTGGGATTGCCCCCACCGCCGCCGCTGCCACCACCGCCACCGGTGCCTCCGTCGCCGTTGTCCGTCACCGTCAGCCGGACCCGCTCCGGGGATCCCGTCACGGTGATCTGGCAGTGGGTCGCCCCGCTGTGCCGGACGACGTTGGTGACCGCCTCCCGCACCACCCAGCCCAGCAGGGCCGCGGTCTGCGGCTCGGGCGGCGGCCCGGACCGGTTCACCGACGGTTCGACGCCCGCCGCCGTCAGGGCCGAGCGGGCCCGGTCCAGCTCGGTGGCCAGGCTGCCCTCGCGGTAGCCGGTGACCGCCTCCCGGATCTCGGTCAGCGCCTGGCGGCCCACCGCCTCGATGTCCGTGACCTGGGAGAGAGCCGCGTCCATGTCGCGCGGCGCCAGCCGCCGGGCCGCCTCCGACTTCACCACGATCACCGACAGGGTGTGGCCGAGCAGGTCGTGCAGATCGCGGGAGAAGCGCAGCCGTTCCTCCTCCACCGCCCGGCGGGCCAGCTCCTCGCGGGCGGCGCGCAGTTCCCGTACGGCCTCGGAGAGGGAGAGGATCGCGGCCGTCACCATGGTCGAGATCCAGGTGGCGTAGGCGATGTTCAGGCCGCTCCAGCCCTCCTGGACGCAAGCGACCACACCGGCGAGGACCGCCACCGCCGTACCGGTCTCCCGTAGCCGGGGCCCGCGCACGGCCGCTCCCGTCGCCAGGCCCAGCAGCGGGAAGAACAGCAGCCAGTTGCCGCCGAAGCCGCCGGCGAGGGCGCAGGTCAGCAGGGTCATGAGGGCCAGTGCCACCCGCGTGGACGTCGCCTCCCGCTTCTCCTTCACGAAGGCACGGAACGTGACGTAGATGTAGAGGGAGTTGAAGGTGAGCAGCCCCAGGCCGCCGAGCAGTGGGTTGGATCCCGGCCCCTGGAAGAGGTTGGAGAAGGCGCCCATGCCCATCAGCAGCCACGGCAGCAGGCTCAGGCCGTTGGCGGGCGGGCCGGGGTTCTCGGGGACCTGGCCGGCCTTCCGGGCACTCTGGTAGTCGGCCTTGAGGCGCTCCTTGTTCGCCTTCCAGAACCGCTGGTGCTCCCGCGCCTCCCGGAGCGCCGAGCGCCAGGCCCCCCTGCGGCACCCCGGCGTGCGCGGCCGTTCCCTGCGCGACCCAGTCATCGTCATGTTCCTGTCCCCCGGTTCCACGGCTGTGTGGTCGTCCCCGACGCTACGGTTCCGGGCGCGTCCGCGGGAGAGCCGGATGTACGGACTCGGCCGGGACAAATGTCACCGGCGACCGTTTCTGACATACCGTCAGCTGTCTTCACAAGTCCCGGGGCCTGGGCTATACAGGGGGTCGCCGCACTGGAACGCGTTCTAGAGCGGGCGGGTTCTGCGGCCCCGTCACGACCTCGGTGCGGCCGATCGGTGCGGACGGCCGTGCCGAGGTCTCTCAGCGACCCGATCGATACGAGCAAGCCGATCGTTCCGACCATCAGGAGCTTCATGCCCATCGACGCAGCCAAGGCGCTCGCCGCCGAACCCCGCTCCGGCGAGATCTCCTGGATCCCCAAGGACGTCCAGCTCTACCACCTCGGCATCGGCGCCGGTGTCCCCGCGACCGATCCCGACGAGCTGCGCTACACCCTGGAGTCCCGGCTGCACGTCCTGCCGAGCTTCGCCACCGTCGCGGGAGCCGGCTCGCCGGGCGTGATCAGCGGACTGTCCATGCCCGGCGTCGACGTCGACCTCGCCCGCGTCCTGCACGGCGGCCAGCGTCTGGAGATCCACCGCCCCCTCCCGGCGCAGGGCCGGGCGACCGCCACCGGGCGCATCGCCGCCGTCTACGACAAGGGCAAGGCCGCCGTCCTCGTGATGCGCACCGAAGTCGCCGACGCGGACGGCCCGTTGTGGACCAACGACGCCCAGATCTTCGTACGTGGGGAGGGCGGCTGGGGCGGCGACCGGGGTCCGTCCACCCGACTCGACCCGCCCGCGGGTGACCCCGACAAGGTGGTGGAGCGGGCCGTCCGCGAGGACCAGGCCCTGCTCTACCGTCTCTCCGGCGACTACAACCCCCTGCACGCCGACCCCGAGTTCGCCGAGCGCGCCGGGTTCGAGCGGCCCATCCTGCACGGCCTGTGCACCTACGGGATCACCCTCAAGGCGGTCGTCGACACCCTGCTCGACGGCGATGTGACCCGGGTGCGCTCGTACGCGACCCGCTTCGCCGGGGTCGTGTACCCGGGCGAGACCCTGCGCATCCGGATGTGGCGGCAGGACGACACCACACTCCGGGTGGCCGTGAACGCCGTCGAGAGGGACGACGCGCCCGTCCTCGCCGACACGATCGTCGAACACTGCTGAACTCGCGATGACCTGAGGGGAGCCGCACCATGCGCGCAGCCGTACTGCACGAGATCGGCCAGGACAAGCTGGAGGTCCTCGACGACGTCGAGGCGGTGGGCTTCGGCCCCGGACGGGTCAGGATCCGGGTGCGGGCCACGGGGCTGTGCCACTCGGACCTGTCCGCGATGAGCGGGGTGCTGCCGCAGCCCGCGCCGTTCGTGCCCGGCCACGAGGGCGCGGGCGAGGTCCTGGAGGTGGGGGAGGGCGTCACCCGGGTGAAGCCCGGCGACCGGGTCGTCGTCTGCTGGCTGCCGGCCTGCGGGGCGTGTCCCGCCTGCAAACGCGGCCAGACCGAGCTGTGCCTGGCCGGGTTCATGAACGCGGGCACCCCCAACTTCCGCCGGGCGGGCGGGGACCTGTTCGGCATGGCCGGCACCGGCACCTTCGCCGAGGAGGTCGTGGTCGACGCCGGCTGCGCGGTCCCGATCCCCGACGACGTCCCCTTCGACATCGCCGCGCTCATCGGCTGCGGTGTGACGACGGGCCTGGGCGCCGCCCTCAACACCGCGGATGTGGCGGCCGGTTCGTCGGTCGCCGTCATCGGCTGCGGAGGCGTCGGCATCTCCGCGATCCAGGGTGCGCGGCTCAGGGGCGCCGCCGAGATCGTCGCCGTGGACCCGGTCGCCTCGCGCCGGGAGGCCGCACTCGACTTCGGTGCCACGAAGGCCGTTTCGCCCGAGGAGCTGCCCGGCGCGAAGCAACTGGTCACCGGCGGCGAGGGGTTCGACTACGTCTTCGAGGTCGTCGGCCGCTCCGCCACCGCCCGCACCGCCTACGAGAACACCCGGCGCGGCGGCACCCTCGTCGTCGTCGGCGCGGGCGCCCTCGACGACTTCCTCCAGCTCAACATGTTCGAGCTGTTCTTCGACGAGAAGCGGATCCTGCCGTCGATGTACGGCGGCGGGGACGTCCTGAGCTCCTACGAGCGGACGATCGCCCTGTGGCGGGCCGGCCGGATCGACCTGTCGGGCCTGATCACCCACCGCGTGCCGCTCGCCGAGATCAACGAGGCGCTGGACCAGATGCGCACGGGAGCGGCCCTGCGTACCTGCATAGAGATCTGAGGTGTCGTATGTCGCTGCCACTTGAGGGACTCGCGGCGATCGTCACCGGCGCAGGGCGCGGGCTCGGCCGGGCCGAGGCGCTGGAGCTGGCCCGGCTGGGCGCGGCCGTCGTCGTCAACGACTACGGGCAGCCCGGCCGGGACGGGTCGGGCCAGGCGTCGGCCGGCCCCGCCGAGGAGGTGGCGCAGGCCATCCGGTCGGCCGGCGGCACCGCCCTCGCACACACCGGGGACGTCGCCGACTATCAACAGGCCCGTCAGCTCGTCGAGTTGGCGATAGCGGAGTTCGGCAGGCTGGACGTCCTGGTCAACAACGCGGGCATCCTGCGCGACCGTATGGTCTTCTCGATGACCGAGGGGGAGTGGGACGCGGTCGTCCGGGTCCACCTCAAGGGCCACTTCAACACGACCCGTTTCGCCGCCGCCCACTGGCGTGAACGGTCCAAGGCGTCGGGCGGGCCGGTGTACGGGCGGATCGTGAACACCTCTTCGGAGGCGTTTCTGGCGGGCTCGGCCGGACAGCCCAACTACGCGGCGGCGAAAGGCGGGATCGTAGGACTGACGACGTCCACGGCGCTCGCGCTCGCCAAGTACGGGGTGACGGCCAACGCCATCTGCCCGCGCGCCCGCACCCGGATGACCGAGGACGTCTTCGCCGGGTTCGAGCAGCCGGACGAGGGCGGCCTCGACCCGCTCGCCCCCGAGCATGTCGCCCCGCTGGTCGGCTACTTGGCGTCGCCGGCCGCCGCCCGGATCAACGGACAGCTGCTCGTGGTGCACGGCGGCATGGTGGCCGTCGTCGAACGGCCCAGGGTCCGGGCGAAGTTCGACAGCAAACAGGACACCTTCACCTACGACGAGCTCGACGCCGTCCTCACCCCGCACTACGCGGAGCGGCCGCCTGGGGAGACGTTCGCGGCGGCGGAGGTGCTGGGGCTGCGACGCGGGGAGGGATAGGGCAAGCGAAGGGGCTCCGGTCGTCCGTCCATGGACGCCCGGAGCCCCTTCGGTGTTCCGCGTACTGCTCAGACAGCCGTTTCCTGCTCAGCCGTTTCGTTTGCTCAGACGGCTGCTTCCTGCTCAGACAGCCGCTTGGACCTTGCCCTCGGACCGGTTCCCGGCCGGCTTGCGGTGCCGGCCGTGCGGGGCCGAGTCGCCGTCGTGGGACGAGACCGGGCCCCGGTGCCGGCCGTGACCGGCCGTCTCCTGGGAGTCGGTGGACAGCGGCTGCATCGTGCTTGCGTCGCTCATCGGAAAAGTTCACCCCGTCAACATGATCTTTCTTTACAGCCGGGCGATTTTATCCAGCACACCGCGGGGCGAATCCAGGCGGGCACGCCAACCGCAGCTACTTCGTTACAAGGCTGCCGAGAGGGGCCTGTTGGAGAGGGATCGGGCGGCGGGCAAGAGGCGGCCGGGCGGGCTCCCACCCCTCGGGTCCCGGGGGTCCTTCGAGCAGTGAGACATCGTCGCGGGGCTCGGACGAGGGCGGCGCCGTGACCGGCACCGCCAGCGGCGCCACCCCGCAGGGCTCCGCCGCCGTGGCGTACGGCAGACGGAGGACGCCGGCCGCAGTCCACAGCCCGCTGCCCGCCAACCAGCCCTCGGGGGCGGCGAGTTGATGCAGCCGTCGGTCCATCGGGCGCCAGATGCCGACCCAGGTGCCGAAGGCGCCGTCGATGCGCAGCCCCACCGCGCAGCCTTCCGGCAGGAGCATCTGGCCCGGCTGGATCGCGAACGGGGTGAGCGTGTGGCCGGGCAGGTGCAGGGACTCCGGGAAACGGACCGGCAGGGTGCTGCCGAGGACGCCCCAGCCCAGCCGGGTCTCGCCCGGGGTGGGGGCGTCCGAGCCGATGAGCAGCAGCCCGCTGTCGGGGTCGGCGAGCAGCAGGCGGTCGTCGCTGTCGGCGGAGATCTGCAGCAGCTCGGACACCTCGCCGCCGCGCTCCAGGTCCACCACGATCGCCTTGGTCCGCCCGCCGACCTCACGGTCCAGCGCCAGCATGCGGCCCGTACGGTCCAGCCAGACGCCGCCCGAGCAGCGGCCGGGGATCTCGGCGAGGTGCTCGGGGCCGAAGGCGCCGCCCGCGACCAGCCACAGGTCCGTCGTGCCGCGGCCGACGGCCAGGGCGTACGCGCGTCCGCCGCAGGGGGCCGGCGGGAGCAGGCGCAGCCGGGTGCCCTCGTCCGGGCACTCGATGGCGCCCAGCGGCAGCTCGCCCGTGCCGGGGCCGGTCGGGTACAGCAGCGAGAAGGCGTGCCGGCCGTCGGTCGGCCGCCGGATCAGGACCCGTCCGTCGGCCATCGGCTGCACCTCCGTGCCCGGCTCCTCGGGCTGGTTGCCGGGCAGCGGCACGGCGTACGGCTCGGGGCCGTCCAGGGTCCAGCGCTCCGGGAACCAGCAGTCGCCGGCCCGGGCCAGACGTGCGGCGTAGGCGCCGTCCGCCGTGATCACGCAGTCCGCGTGCGGCGGCATACCGGGCTCGGCACCGCCGCTCCGGGGGGCCTCAGGAACCTCGGGGACATCGAGTGCCCCAGCAATCTCATGGACCCCAGGCCCCTGGACC
This sequence comes from Streptomyces sp. NPDC031474, assembly GCF_055581185.1. NCBI lineage: Bacteria > Bacillati > Actinomycetota > Actinomycetes > Kitasatosporales > Streptomycetaceae > Streptomyces > Streptomyces sp. NPDC031474. The sequence goes on along the minus strand of NZ_JBVIJX010000001.1, from coordinate 648,384 downwards.
CCAGTGATCACATGGACCCCCGGGACCTGGAGCCCCGGGACCTGGAGCCCCGGGACCTGGACCCCAGGGACCTGGACCCCAGGGACCTGGAGCCCAGTGATCTCATGGACCCCAGTGGTCTCACAGGCCCCACTAGCCCCACTAGCCCCAATGGCCTCAAGGACCTCAGGTGTCTGAAAGGCCTCAGGCACCTCAGGAGCCTCCCCGTCCGTCGCGGTGGGCTCGATCGCACAGGCCGGCATCGTCATCGTTCCGCCACCTCCGGCACACGAAGCTAGTTTTCGCACGCACGGACGTGGGACCGACGGGCGGCTCACTTCCCTCATAAGAGTGGTGCAGAAGCGATTCGCCTGAGGGGTGTGGAAGGGGTGTGCATCGGCCCGGGCCGGCATCGACGGCAGCGGTACGGGCTCGTAGAACGGCCAGGTAGCCTTGGCCCGTGCCCCGTCTGTCTGAAGTCATCGCCGCGCTGGAGAACCTGTGGCCCGCCGAGCGGGCCGAGTCCTGGGACGCGGTCGGCACGGTCGTGGGCGACCCCGAGCAGGAGGTCTCCCGGGTTCTGTTCGCCGTCGATCCCGTCCAGGAGATCGTCGAGGAGGCCGTGCGGCTCGGCGCCGGTCTGCTCGTCACCCACCATCCGCTGTATCTGCGCGGGACGACGACCGTCGCGGCCTCCACCTTCAAGGGCCGCGTGGTGCACACCCTCATCAAGAACGACATCGCCCTGCACGTCGCTCACACCAACGCCGACACCGCCGACCCGGGGGTGAGCGACGCCCTCGCCGGCGCCCTCGACCTGCGGGTCGTACGGCCCCTCGTACCGGATCCGAGCGATCCCGAGGGGCGGCGCGGGCTCGGCCGGGTCTGCGAGCTGGACCACCCGCTCACCGTCCGCGAGTTCGCCGCCCGGGCCGCCGAGCGGCTGCCGGCCACCGCGCAGGGCATCCGGGTGGCCGGCGACCCCGAGGCGGTCGTGCGGACCGTCGCCGTCAGCGGCGGGTCCGGCGACAGCCTCTTCGACCACGTCCGCGCGGCCGGCGTCGATGCCTTCCTCACCGCGGACCTGCGCCACCACCCGGCGTCCGAGGCCCGCGCGCACAGCCCTCTCGCCCTGCTCGACGCGGCGCACTGGGCCACCGAGTGGCCCTGGTGCGAGCTGGCGGCCGCCCAGCTCGACGAGATCTCCGACCGGCGGGGATGGGACCTCAGGGTCCATGTCTCCCGCACGGTCACCGACCCCTGGACCGCCCACGCGGCGTCCGCCACCGCCACACCTGACCCACTGGGAGCCCCCAACTGAACGCCGCGCCCGCCGACCAGATCCGACTCCTCGACGTCCAGGGCCTCGACGTCCGGCTGCAGCAGCTGGCGCACAAGCGGAGGTCTCTGCCCGAGCACGCCGAGATCGAGTCGCTGACCAAGGACCTCACCCAGCTGCGCGACCTCCTCGTCGCCGCGCAGACCGAGGAGAGCGACACCGCCCGCGAGCAGACCAAGGCCGAGCAGGACGTGGACCAGGTGCGCCAGCGCGCCGCCCGCGACCAGCAGCGCCTCGACTCCGGGGCCGTCACCTCCCCGAAGGACCTGGAGAACCTCCAGAAGGAGATCGTCTCCCTCGCCAAGCGCCAGGGCGACCTCGAGGACATCGTCCTGGAGGTCATGGAGCGCCGTGAGTCCGCGCAGGAGCGGGTCGCCGAGCTGACCGAGCGCGTCGGCTCCGTCCAGGGGAAGATCGACGACGCCACCGCGCGCCGGGACGCCGCCTTCGAGGAGCTCGACGGCGAGGCCGCCACGGTGACCAAGGAGCGCGAGGTCATCGCCGGGTCCATCCCCGCCGACCTGCTGGGGCTCTACGACAAGCTGCGCGAGCAGCAGGGCGGCGTCGGCGCGGCCAAGCTCTCCCAGCGCACCTGCCAGGGCTGCCGCCAGGAGCTGTCGATCACCGACTTCAACGAGGTCCGCGCGGCCGCGCCGGACACGGTCGTCCGCTGCGAGAACTGCCGTCGCATCCTGGTGCGCACGTCCGAGTCCGGTCTGTGACCGGTCGTTTCACACGGTAAGGGGCTTACGTCGTGCGGGAGTTCATCGTCGAGGCCGACGGCGGGTCGCGGGGCAACCCGGGGCCCGCGGGCTACGGCAGCGTGGTGATCGACGCGGCGACGGGGGAGACCCTCGTCGAGCGGGCCGAGTACATCGGCGTCGCCACCAACAACGTCGCCGAGTACCGGGGACTGGTGGCCGGCCTGCGGGCCGCCCGGGACCTCGACCCGACGGCCACGGTGCGTGTGCGCATGGACTCCAAGCTGGTCGTCGAGCAGATGTCGGGCCGCTGGAAGATCAAGCACCCCGACATGAAGCCGCTCGCCGCGGAGGCGGCCCGGGTCCTCCCGCCCGGGCAGGTCACCTACGAGTGGATCCCGCGCGAGCAGAACAAGCACGCCGACCGCCTGGCGAACGAGGCGATGGACGCGGGCAGGCGCGGCGAACAGTGGGACGCGGGCGCGTCCCGCGCCGCGCTCGACGCCCGTACCACCGCACCCCCGGCCGCCCCTGTCCCCTCCGGCCCGCCTGGCGACGCCACCGCAGGCGCGGCAAAGGCCCGAGCGGCCCTGTCCCGCTCCCGCACCGGAGCACAGGGGTCTGGCGGCCCAGCCCAGGAGCGGGAAGCCGCCCAGGAAACCGGCGCGAAGACCGACGCCGACCGTCGCGCCGCCCGTACTGTCGCCGCCCCGGCCGCTTCCCCCGTCACTCCCGCCGCAGCAGAAGTGGCGGGGGGCCTGGCAGGGGCAGCGGAAGGCCCAGCAGACGCTGCGGACGGCCCAGCAGAAGCTGCGGACGGCCTAGCAGAGGTGACGGAAGGCCTGGCAGACGCCGCGCCCTCCGCCTCCACCGCCGCACCCCCCGCGTCCGCCGCCGCCTCCGCCGCTCCCTCCGTCGGGTGGGGTGCGGCACCTGATCTTGGGGCGCCGGCGACCTTTGTGTTGCTGCGGCACGGGGAGACGCCGCTCACTCCGCAGAAGCGGTTCTCCGGGAGCGGCGGCACCAATCCCTCCCTCTCGGACGTCGGCCGGGAGCAGGCCGAGCGGGCCGCCGCCGCGCTCGCCCGGCGCGGGACCATCCAGCACATCCTCGCCTCCCCGCTCGCCCGCACCCGCGAGACCGCGGGGGCCGTCGCCGCCCGCCTCGGTCTGGAGGTCACCGTCGAGGACGGGCTGATCGAGACGGACTTCGGAGCCTGGGAGGGGCTGACCTTCGGTGAGGTCCGCGAGCGCTACCCCGACGACCTCAACGCCTGGCTGGCCGACCCGGAGGCCGAGCCGACCGGCGGCGGCGAGAGCTTCGCGGCGACCGCCACCCGGATCGCCGCCACCCGCGACAAGCTGGTCGCGGCGTACGCGGGCCGCACGGTCCTGCTGGTCACTCATGTCACGCCGATCAAGACGTTCGTACGGCTCGCCCTGGGCGCGCCGCCCGAGTCACTGTTCCGCATGGAACTGTCGGCGGCATCGCTGTCGGCGGTGGCCTACTACGCGGACGGCAACGCCAGTGTCCGCCTCCTCAACGACACGTCCCACCTTCGGCCCTGAGGTACGAGGCGGTCCTGGCGAGGCCCTCGATCCGGGCCCAGTCCCGGGCCGTGACCGCGTCCGCCGGGACCATCCAACTCCCGCCCACGCAGCCGACGTTGGGCAGTGCCAGATACTCCGGCGCGTTGCCCGGGCCGATGCCGCCCGTCGGGCAGAACCGGGCCTGGGGGAGCGGTCCGGCGAGCGACCGCAGATAGGCCGTACCGCCCGCCGCCTGTGCCGGGAAGAACTTCATCTCCCGCACCCCCCGCTCGAGCAGCGCCACCACCTCCGAGGTGGTCGACACCCCGGGCAGGAAGGGCAGCCCGGACGCCCGCATCGCGGTCAGCAGGGCGTCCGTCCATCCAGGGCTCACCAGGAACCGCGCCCCGGCCGCCCCGCACGCCGTCACCTGCTCTGGCGCGATCACCGTGCCGGCCCCGACGACCGCCTGCGGGACCGCCCCGGAGATCTCCCGGATCGCGTCGAGCGCGGCAGGAGTCCGCAGCGTCACCTCGATCGCGGTCAGCCCGCCGGCCACCAGCGCCCGCGCCAGCGGTACGGCGTCGGCGGCGTCTTCGACGACCACCACGGGCACGACAGGAGCCGGCGCCAGATCCAGTACCGAGGCAGCCGAGGACGAGGGCAGCGGTGAGGTCATGCGCCTCATCCTGCCCGCGCCGTTCAGCATGTGCAAAGGTCATTGCGCATGCTGCAAAACAGCTGGTGGGTTGCGTTCCGGTAGGAGTCAGAGTCAGGAGTCAGGAGTCAGTGCACGTCGTCCACCAGCACGTCCAGCGTCCAGGCCGTCGTCCCGGCCTTCGCCCGCGGGGGCGCCTGCTCCTCCACCACGTACCCGAGGTCCCGCAACGCCTCCACCAACTCGGCCGGGCCCTTGGGGGCGATGCCCGCCGTCAGCAGACTCCGGACGATCCGCCCCTTCGTCGCCTTGTTGAAGTGGCTGACGACCTTCCGGGTCGGCGCATGCAGCACCCGCACGCTCGCCGTCCGCCCCGCGACCTCGCCCTTCGGCTTCCACGCGCCCGCATACGCGGCCGACCGCAGGTCCAGCACCAGCCCGCCCCCGGCCGCCTCGGGCAGCACCGACGCCATCGGCGTGCGCCAGTGCGCGCCCAACGCCCCCAGCCCCGGCAGCCTCACCCCCATCGAGCAGCGGTACGACGGGATGCGGTCCGTCACCCGGACGGCTCCCCACAACCCGGAGAACACCAGCAGCGACCGGCCCGCGCGCCTCTTCGCCGCCGCGTCGAGGGAGGCCAGGCCGAGGGCGTCGTACAGGACACCGGTGTAGATCTCCCCGGCCGGCCGCGCGCCCGCCGTACGCAGCTCCGTGTTCTTCGCGACCTCGCCGCGCAGCCCCTCGCTCAGCCCGAGCACCTCGCGCGCCTTGTCCTCGTCGGCCGCGCACAGCTCCACCAACTCGTCGAGGACGGCCTCGCGGGCGGCGCCCAGCCCCGGCAGGGAGAGTCCCTCCGGCTTGAGCGGGGCGCCGCGCCCGGAGGACGCCTTGCCTTCGGAGGGCGGCAACAGGACCAGCACGGTGGATCTCCTTCGGTAGAGCTCTGCCGCGCCAGCGTACGACGTGCCGCCCGGCGTACCCGGTCCTACATTCGTTGCATGCCCCGCCGCCACATCCGCGTGACCGGCGCGCCCGAAGCCCCCCTCCGGGCCGCCCTCACCGCACTGCGCAAGAGACTCGGCGCACCGGCCGCCTTCCCGCTCGCGGTCCTCGCCGAGGCGGAGCGGGTCGCCAAGGCCCCGTCCCTGCCCTCGTACGACGCCACCGACATCCCCTTCCTCACCCTCGACCCTCCCACCTCCACCGACCTCGACCAGGCGCTGCACCTCTCCCGGCAGGGCGCCGGCTACCGCGTCCGGTACGCCATCGCCGACCTCGCCGCGTTCGTCGTCCCCGGCGGCCGGCTGGACGCCGAGGCGCACCGCCGGGTGAACACCCTGTACTTTCCCGACGGCAAGGTCCCGCTGCACCCGGCCGTGCTGAGCGAGGGCGCCGCCAGTCTGCTGCCCGGCCGCGACCGCCCGGCCGCCCTGTGGACCGTCGACCTCGACGCGGACGGCCGTACCGTCGCCGTCGACGTGCGCCGCGCCCTCGTCCGCAGCCGCGCCAAGCTCGACTACGCGGGCGTGCAGCAGCAGATCGACGCGGGCACAGCCGAGGAACCGGTCCAACTCCTCTCCATCGTAGGGAAGTTGAGGGAGGGGCTGGAGGCCGAGCGGGGCGGGATCTCCCTGGGCGTGCCCGAGCAGGAGGTCGTCGAGCACGACCACGCCTACGAGCTGACCTACCGGGCCCCGCTGCCCGCCGAGGGCTGGAACGCGCAGCTCTCCCTCCTCACCGGGATGGCCGCGGCGGAGCTCATGCTGGCCTCGGGCACGGGCGTCCTGCGCACGCTCCCCGCCGCTCCCGACGGCGCGGTGGGCCGTCTGCGCCGCACCGCGCACGCCCTGCGCATCGACTGGCCGCACCACGTCTCGTACGCGCAGCTCATCCGCTCCCTCGACCCGCACGAGCCGCGCCACGCGGCCTTCCTCCAGGAGTGCACGACCCTGCTGCGGGGCGCCGGCTACACCGTGTTCCGCGACGGAAGACTCCCCACCATCACCACCCACGCGGCCGTCGCCGCCCCGTACGGCCACTGCACGGCCCCGCTCCGCCGCCTCGCCGACCGTCACACCACCGAGCTCTGCCTCGCCGCCGGCGCCGGTCACGCACCGCCCGACTGGGTGCTCGCCGAGCTCGACGCCCTGCCGAAGGAGATGGCGGAGGGCGGCCGCCGCGCGAACGCCGTCGAGCGCGGCTGCGTCGACATCGTCGAGGCCGCCCTGCTGAAGGACCGGGTCGGCGAGGTGTTCGACGGCCATGTGGTGGACGTGGACGAGCGCCGACCGACCGCCGGCACCGTCCAGCTGGACTCCCCGGCGGTCATCGGCCGCGTCGACACCGGCGAGACCGTCGACACCGGCGAGACCGGCGAGACCGGCGAGACCGGCGAGACCGGTGAGACCGGCACTCCTCTTCCGCTGGGCGGGCGGCTGCGCGTTCGCCTCACGGAGGCCGATCCGATGGTGCCGACGATCCGCTTCACACCCGCCTGACAGCCTGACAGCCCTGCCCCGTAGGGCGCGTGGCAGCCCTGCACTGCGCGGTCGTCGTCAGAAGACGGGCGGGCCGAACCAGCGTTCCAACGCCGCCTCCAGGGTGTCGTCCGCAAGGCCGTCCCCCGTGTCCGCCGCCGCCCACGCCACGTACCCGTCGGGCCGTACGAGCAGCGCCGTGAGCTCCGGACGGTCGGAGGCGGCGACGGTGTGGACGTCCACCCGGTCGGCGTGGCCCTGCGCACGGGCGCGCAGCTTGGGGTCGTCGGCCAGGTCGAGCAGCAGGCCGCGTCCGCCGTGCAGGCAGTCCGCGAGCCGGGTGCCGTCGGTGAGTTCCAGGTCGGGGGCGCTGCGGCCGACCAGCGGGTGGTCGCCGGGCAGGTCGTAGTGCTGCCAGACGCCGGAGATCTTCTTGACCAGGTAGGTGGTGCCGTCGACCGTCTGCGTCATACCGGTCACCACCTCGCGCAGGGCGCGCGCATGCGACTCGGGGCGCATCAGCGCGATCTGGGCCCGCGTCCACTCCAGCACCCAGGCGCCGATCGGATGCCGTTCCCGTGTGTACGAGTCGAGCAGCCGCTCGGGAGCGTGCCCGCGCACCACCGCCGCGAGCTTCCAGCCGAGGTTCATCGCGTCCCCGATGCCGAGGTTGAGTCCCTGCCCGCCGAACGGCGAGTGGACGTGGGCCGCGTCGCCCGCGAGCAGCACCCGGCCCGCGCGATAGCTGCTCGCCTGACGGCAGTTGTCGGTGAACCGGGTCAGCGAGTGCACCTTGTCCACCGTCACGTCGACCCCGGTCACGCGGCGCACACTGGCCTGCAACTCCTCGGCGGTGACGGGTGTTTCGCGGTCGGCGGGCGGCCCGTCGAACTCCACCGTCAGGACACGGCCGGGCATCGGACCGTGGACGTACGTCCCGACGTCCGTCGTGTTCCAGCCGCGCCGCAGCCCCTCCGTCCCGGTCATGTCGGCGATCGCCTGGTACCCGGTGATCTCCGGGGGCGTGCCCGGGAAGTCGAACCCGGCGAGCTTGCGGACGGTGCTGCGTCCGCCGTCGCATCCGACGAGCCAGCCCGCACGCACGTCCCGCCCACGGGTGAGGCGTACGGTGACGCCGTCCTGGTCATCGTCGTCTGTGTCTGTGTCTGTGTCTGCGTCTGCGTCGGTGTCGGTGTCGGTGTTGGTGTCGAAGCCGGTCAGCTCGACCTGGCGGCGCACCTCCACGCCCAGCTCCCGGGCGCGCTCGCCGAGCAGCCGCTCCAGCGTCGCCTGCGGGACGAGCCCGATGCCGTCGACCGGTCCGAGGTCCGCGAAGGCCGGGTCGGAGTCGTCCAGCAGGTCGGCGCTCAGCATGATCCCGGCGAAGTGCCCGGCGAACTTCGGCGGCGGCACGGCCCCCGCGCCGGCCTCCGCGCCCCGCGCCTTCATGAACTCCCGGAACCGGCTCATCGCCGCGTCCTGGACCTCCGCGAGCGCGGGCAGCAGTCCGCGCCGGTAAAGGGCCACGGCGGTCGGGGAGTTGATCGCGCCCGCCTTGATCGTCTCGTCCACCTCGGCCAGCCGCTCGACGATCAGCGTCCGCGCCCCGCCGAGCGCCAGCTCACACCCCAACATCAGCCCGACCGGCCCGGCGCCGGCCACCACGACGTCGTATTCAGTGTCTGTCCTGAGCTTTGTCATGCACTTCACTGTAGTGACTAAAAGTTTATGTCCGCTATATTTTTCCTCAGGATGGAGGTCAAGATGGAGCAAGGGAAAACGGAACCGTCCCTTCGGGAACGCAAGAAGCAGGCCACGCGGCAGAGGATCTCGGACGTGGCGACCGGCCTGTTCGTAGAGCGAGGCTTCGACGAGGTGACCGTCGCGGAGGTCGCCAGGGCGGCGGACGTCTCCGCGATGACCGTCTTCAACTACTTCCCGCGCAAGGAGGACCTTTTCCTCGACCGCATCCCCCAGGCCGTGGACATGTTCACGGAAGCGGTCAGACAACGCGATCCCGCCCAGAGCCCGCTCGCCGCCCTCCGTGCCCTGGCTCTCCAACTCCTCGATCAACGGCACCCGTTGGGCGGGATCGACGACGACTTCCCCTACTTCTGGAGGGTCGTCATCGACTCGCCCGCACTGCGCGCCCGTGCCCGCGAGGGCGTCGAGGAGGTGGAGGAGGCCCTGGCTCGAACCTTCGCGGAAACCGCCCCCGACCTCCCGGACCCGCACCTCGTGGCCGCCCTGACGGTCGCGGCCTACCGCTCGGTCTACGTCGCCACCGCACGCCGTCTGCTCGCGGGGGAGCGGGCGGCGGCCGTCATGGACGAGCACCGGGCGCGGATGACGGCAGCCTTCGACGCGTTGGAGGGGGTGTTCGGGGTCGGCTGACGGGTCGGCTGACCGACTGGCCCGGGTGTCGGGTGGGTGGTCCTGGCTGGACTCCTTGACGGCTAACATCGTTAGCCCTACAGTTCTGGCTGTCGGGGCTAACGGTGTTAGCCAGGGATGGAATGTGGAAAGCATGCCCAAGGAGGCAGCAGCCATGAGCACTACCACCACAGCCAAGACAGCCGAGACGACCAAGGCGGCCAAGACAGCCGAGACCGGCAAGATGACCACGGTCGCCACAGTCGCCACGGCTGCTACGGCCGCCACGGCCGCCACCCGCTCCCCCCTCGCCCTCGTCCGCCGCACCGCCTGGCTCGCGGGCGCGCTGTTCTGGTCGGCGTTCGCGGTCCTGGAGGGCGTCAACCACGGCTGGCTCGCCGGAACCCTCGCGTTCGCCTTCTTCATCGCCCCGGACCTGACCTTCCTCGTCGCCCTCGACGACGCGCCCCGCATGGCGAAGGGCCAGCTCCCGCCCCGCGCGGTGCCGTACTACAACGCGATGCACCGCGCCCTCGTCCCGCTCGCGCTCATGGCCCTCTACGCCTTCGGCCCGTTCACCTGGGCCCCGCTCTTCGCCGCCCTGTGCGGCTGGGCCGCGCACATCTCGTACGATCGCGCTTTCGGCTACGGACTGCGCACGAAGGAGGGCTTCCAGCGTGGCTGACCAGCTGCTGTCCGAACGACTGACCCCGCGCGCCCGAGAGATCGCGACGGCCGCCCGGACCCTCCTGGAGGAGGCCGGGCCCGCCGCGCTCACCATGCGCGCCCTGGCCGATCACCTCGGCATCAAGGCGCCCTCCCTCTACAAGCACTTCCCCGACAAGCACGCCGTCGAGGTCGAGTTGACGGCCCAGATGCTCCAGGAGTCGGCGGCGGCCCTGGAGGCGGCGGAGGAACACGAACCCGGTTCGCTCACCGCGCTGGCGCGGGCGTACCGGACGTACGCGCTCGCCCACCCCCACCTGTACTGCCTGGCCACGGAACGCCCCCTGCCCCGCGCCGCGCTCCCGCCCGGCCTGGAGGACCGGGCCGCGATGCCGCTGCTGCGGGCCTGCGGCGGCGACCTCGACCTGGCCCGCGCGACCTGGGCCTTCGCCCACGGCATGGTGATCCTGGAGATCCACGGCCGGTTTCCGGACGACGCCGACCTCCCGTCGGCATGGAACCGCGGCCTGAAGGCGTTGCACCCTTAGAAGCACGAAAAACTCAAGGGGAAGCACGAGGAACCCATGGGGAAGCACGAGGAACTCAGGTTCCAGGGGGTGGCGCGTGAGCCGTGAACAGGCATGGTGGACGAGGGCCCGGATGGGCCGCTGCGGCCCGCCCCTTGACCTGCTCACCGCCCGCTTCGAACGGCACGTCTACGCCCCGCACGCCCACGAGGAGCTCAACGTCGGCGTGTGCGTGGGCGGCTCCGAGGTCATCGACTACCGCGGCGGCCGCCTCCGCCTCGGTCCCGGCTCCATCGTCGTGCTCGCCCCCGGCGAGATGCACACCGGCGGCCCGGGAACCCCCGACGGCGGCTACGCCTACCGCGCCCTCTACGCGCCGGTGTCGCTGCTGACGGACGGCGCCGTCGGCGACCTCCCGCACTTCCACGACCCCGTCATCGACGACCCCGAACTGGCCGTCGCCCTGGCCCGCGCCCACACGGACCTGGCCGCCTGCCCCGACCCGCTGGAGGCCGAGTCCCGCCTCCCGTGGCTGCTGACGGCCCTCGCCCGCCGCCACTCCACGGCCCGCCCGGTGTGCGACACGATCCCCGGCGCCGAGCGCATCGCCCACGCCGTCCGCGACCGTCTCGCCGACGAACTCCTCACCCCGCCCTCCCTCTCCGACCTCGCCGCCGACCTGGGCCTGTCCCGCTACCAACTACTGCGCGCCTTTCGTGCGACGACCGGCATACCGCCCTACGCCTGGCTGGCCCAGTACCGGGTGAACAGGGCAAGAGCCCTGCTGGAGGCCGGCCTGCGCCCGGCCGAGGCAGCCTCCCTGGTCGGCTTCGCGGACCAGGCCCACCTCACCCGCTGGTTCCGCCGCGTCATGGGCGTGACGCCGGCGGCGTACCGCAACAGCGTTCAAGACACCTGACCGGGATCCGGCCGACACTCCCCGCATGACTGCACGCGGCTGGTTTCTGTTCTCCCTGATGGGAGTGGTGTGGGGCATCCCCTACCTGATGATCAAGGTGGCGGTGGACGCCCCGCTGTCACCGTCCATGGTGGTGTTCACGCGCTGCGCCCTGGGCGCCGCCCTCCTGCTCCCCTTCGCGCTGCGCGGCGGCGGCCTGTTCCGGACCGTCCGCACCCACTGGCTGCCCATGCTGGCCTTCGCGTGCATTGAGATCCTCGTCCCGTGGTTCACGCTCACGGACGCCGAACGCCACCTGTCCAGCTCCACCGCCGGCCTGCTGATCGCGGGCGTCCCGATCGTCGGCGTCGCCCTGGCCCGCTTCTTCGGCGACACGGAGAGGCTGGGCGTACGGCGGGTGACCGGCCTGGCGCTGGGCCTGGCGGGCGTCGCGGTCCTCACCGTGCCGCACCTCACCGGCGGCGACGCCCGCTCCCTGGGGGAGGTGTTCCTGACGGTGCTGGGGTACGCGACGGCGCCCCTGATCGCGGCACGCTCGCTGAAGGACGTACCGACCCTCCAGCTCACCGCACCCTGCCTGGCGCTGGCGGCCCTGGTCTACGCGCCGGCCGCGGCAATGACCTGGCCTGCGCAGACGCCTTCCCCGTCGGTCCTGACCGCCCTCATCGGCCTGGGCGTGGTCTGCACGGCGCTCGCCTTCGTCGCCTTCCTGGAACTGATCAAGGAGGTGGGCCCCACCCGCGCGATGGTCTTCACCTACGTCAACCCGGCGGTGGCGGTGGCGGCCGGCGCCCTGTTCCTCGACGAGCCCCTGACCCCGACGATCGTCGCCGCCTTCACCCTGATCCTGGCGGGCTCCGTCCTGGCAACGGCGGCGGGACCGACGACTGGACCGGCGACCGGACCGGCGGGACAGAAGGAGGACCCGCGCCCGGTAACATGGTCGACACGGCAGACGAGCCGGGCGGACGGCCGCGTGGAGTCCCCTTAGGGGCTTCCCGAGGAACGTCCGGGCTCCACAGGGCAGGGTGATGGCTAACGGCCACCCGGGGTGACCCGCGGGACAGTGCCACAGAAAACAGACCGCCGAGGGCTTCGGCCCCCGGTAAGGGTGAAACGGTGGTGTAAGAGACCACCAGTGCCCAGGGCGACCTGGGCAGCTAGGTAAACCCCACCTGGAGCAAGGTCAAAAGGAGCGCGGTAACACGTGCTCTGCGCGGACGTTCGAGGGCTGCCCGCCCGAGTCCGCGGGTAGACCGCACGAGGCCGGCGGCAACGCCGACCCTAGATGGATGGCCGTCGCCGAGGACGTCGCGAGACCCCTCGGAACAGAACCCGGCGTACAGCCCGACTCGTCTGCCGCCACCTGCGGCTTTGCCCGGGAAAGGGCCTCTGGCCTGGGCGGTTTCTAGGGATCGCTTGCCTGGGAGATGATCCGCGGAGTGCCCACCGCTGCGCCGGTCCCTGTCAGCTACACCGTGTTCGGCGCCTGCGCGGCGCGCTCCAGTCCGAGGCCAGCCAACTGCTGACGAAGAAGGTCCGCCGGTCCCACCACCCGACGACCCTCAACGAGAACCGGTCCCTGGCGTGCGGTCGTACGGGCGTCACCCTGCGGTGGTGACGAGCTCGTTGAGTAGCTGCTCCAACAGGCTGTTGTCGCCGAGGAAACTCTTCACCGAGGCGTCCTCGTTGCGCTGGGGGTCTGTGCCCGACCAGTTCAGGTCGTATCCCGCGTCTGTGCTGAGCTGGGACAGGAACGCCCGCTGGGTGCGGCCGTTGCCCTCGCGGAACGGGTGGAGGACGTTCATGTCGCCATACAACGTGGCCAGTTGGATGACGAATTCCTGGCGGGGGAGAGCCCGAAGATGACCGGAGGAGGCGAGACGGCCGAAGACCTCTCCGGCGTAGGGCACCAGATTTCTCGCCGGGCAGAACGGCGTGCGCTTGGCGATGTTCACGGTGCGTAACTCGCCTGCCCACGGATAGATGTCGCCGAAGATCATGGCATGGAACGCCTGGAGATGGCCGAGGTCGTACGCGCCGGGTAGAGGGTGTTCGGCGAGCATGACGAGCCGCGCCCGGGTGATGTCCGCCTCCGCTGCCTCGAGCAGCTGATGGTCGGTGATGCCGAGCTTGTTGCGCAGCACACCGTTGGGCATGGCGTACGGATCGTTCACCCTGCCCGCCGCTCCGAAGTCTGGCGGTGGCGGGCGATCGCGCGGGCGACAAGGGTGTCCGCGTCGAGGTCGCCCTTCACATACGCCTCGGTGTCGCGGTCGGAGGCCTCGGAGGCGTGGAGCCCCTCGGCCTCAATGGAGCCGGTGGCCGAGGCGACGGCCGCACGTCGTGCCGCTCGGCCGCTCAGCGCCTCGAAGGCCTCGACGGACAGGAGGACGCCCTGGGGCTTGCGGTGGGCGCCGATCAAGACCGGGTCGGCATCCGCGCCGGACTCCGACAGGTCGGTCAGAATCCGCGACAGTCGCGCGCGCGCGTCGCTGACGGTCACGACCTCAGGAATCTCCATGCTGTCACCGTACCCATATAGAGGCTTGATTCTGTACAGATTCTAGTACGGATTCCGGTGAGTGTCCCGCCTCGGGCGGACGGTGCCCGCTGCCGCCACTGGCGACCACCAGTACGACTGTGAGTACCGCCAGGTACCCTCGGACACATCGTCAACGCGGCCCGACGGGCTTCCGTTCCACTCCGGTGGAGTTTCGAAGGACATGCCCCCACCCGCACGAGTCATTTCGTGCTGCCTGGGGGAAGTCCTTGCTGTTCCGCGCGTCCGCGAAAACGGTCGCCGTCATGGCACTCGACGGTTCGCTGTTCCTGCACCTCACCGACCAGTTCGTCCACATGCACGGCTATCGGCCCGGAGCCTCGGAGATGCGTTCCTGGGAGCGCAGCATCCCCGTCCTGGCCGCCGCGCTCAACGACGCGGGCCTGGGCGACGTCGAGGTCATGCTGGAGTACGCGCTACCGCTGAACAGCAAGCGTGCCGACGTCGTCCTCGCCGGAGTGCACCCGGTCACGCAGGAGCCGTCCTACGTCGTGGTGGAGTTGAAGCAGTGGAGCCAGGCGGCTCCGCACGAGGACGACCCCACCCTCTGCCATGTCGACGCCTACGCGCACCCCGTGCTCAATCCGGTTGAGCAGGTGCGGCGATATTGCGACTACCTGGTCAACTTCAACGGCGCGGTGGCCGAGCACGGCCAGCGGATCCAGGGAGTGGCCTTCCTGCACAACGCCACCGAGTTCGGGGTGGCGGGGCTGCGGGAGATCGAGCGCGACGGCCAGGGACGACTCTTCACGGGAGAACGCCGCGGTGCGTTCCTGGACCACCTCCGGTCGAAGCTGAGCGACAAGCACCCAGGTGCTCACGCCGCCGACGAACTGCTCGCGGGCGCCACCGTGCCGTCGAAGCAGCTGATGTCCGTGGCGGCCCAGGAAGTGCGGGAGCGACAGCAGTTCGTCCTCCTCGACGAGCAGCAGGTCGCCTACCGCATGGTGCTCAACGCGGTGGAGAGGTCGAAGCGCGCCGACCACAAGGAAGTCGTCATCGTCACCGGTGGCCCGGGTACCGGGAAGAGCGTGATCGCGCTCCAACTGCTCGGCGAGCTGTACCGGAGGGGTGTGGCCGCGGTCCACGCGACCGGCTCGCAGTCGTTCACCAAGACGATGCGCAAAGTGGCCGGTTCCCGGAAGCGGGAAGTCCAGGACCTCTTCAAGTACTTCAACAGCTTCATGAGCACCGAGAAGAACAGCCTGGGTGCCCTGATCTGTGACGAGGCGCATCGCATCCGGGAGACCTCCGCCAACCGCTACACCCGCGCGGCACTGCGGACCGGCAGGGCACAGATCGACGAACTCATCGACGTCGCCCACGTACCGGTCTTCTTCCTCGACGAGCACCAAGTGGTGCGTCCCGGTGAGATGGGCACCGTGGACGAAATCCGTGAGGCCGCGGCCAGACGGGGCATCGACTGTCATGTGGTCCCTCTGGACAGCCAGTTCCGCTGCGGAGGCAGCGACGCCTACCTGCGCTGGGTGGTCCGGCTTCTCGGCCTCGAGCCCGGCGGGCCGGTCGTGTGGGAGCCCGACGATCGCATGCAGTTGCTGGTCGCCGACAGCCCTGAGGAACTGGAGGCGTTCCTCGACGCCCGCCGAGCCGAGAAATACGGTGCCCGGATGTCCGCGGGCTACTGCTGGCGGTGGTCCCACGAGCCCAAGCCCGGCGATCCACTGCCTCCCGACGTCGTCATCGGGGGCTGGGCCCGGCCTTGGAACCTGCGCGGGGACCGGTCGGTCTCCGGCGCGCCTCCGTCCGCTCTGTGGGCCACCGACCCTGCGGGCTTCGGGCAGATCGGCTGCGTCTACACCGCCCAGGGGTTCGAGTACGACTGGTCCGGCGTCATCATCGGCCCGGACCTGGTCTGGCGGGGCGACCGCTGGATCACCGACCGCGCCGCGTCCAAGGACCCGGTGTTCAAGAAGTCCACACCGGACACCGACGTGGATCGTCTCATCCGCAACACGTACAAAGTGCTGCTGACGCGGGGCATGGTCGGCACGATCGTGTACTCGACCGATCCGGAGACCCGGGAGAAGCTACGGGAACTGGTGTCCGGCCGACCGGAGCCACGGCCTACCGCGATCGAGGAGCCCCTTCTGCGGCCGTGAGCGCGTGACATCCGGCCATGATGTCCATGCTTCCAGCCGACCGACGTGTCATATGCGTCGGGAGGGACGTCACTTCCCTAAGATCCCAGGCGTCATTGCGGCCCGACGGGCAGCGCGGGATCTGCTGAACCTGAACTCAAGACGTAGCCGGAAACGACTCGGTGTTGTGCCTGTACGCCGATACCGAGTCGGTCGGACCCGGGGCCGCCGGGTGCGTGTGCGGGCGACCTCCGGTCGGTACGCGCAGCTGCGCCCATACCGTCTTGCCGGGTGCGGCCGGGCGAGGGGTGACGCCCCAGTCGTCCGCGAGTGCGGCGACGAGGAGCAGGCCGCGGCCAGACTCGGATGCGGAGTCGGGGGCCGGGGGAGTGGGCGGCGGCTGTCGCTCGGCTCGGGTGTCGGTCACCTCGATGCGGAACATGTCCTCGACCAGGGTGAGTTGGAGATGGAAGTCCCGGCCGGAGATGTGGCCGTGGCGTACGGCGTTGGCGGTGAGCTCCGCCGTGATGAGGGTGAGCGTCTCGTTGACCGGGGCCGTGTAGGGGTGGCCCCAGTCGTTCAGGCGGTGCGAGACGAGTCGGCGGGCGAGGCGGGCACCGCGTGGCGTTGAAGTGAAGCGCATGGTGAACTCGCGTTCGGGTGCGAGGCGCTGTGGCATATGCCCGTTCGGGGGAGTTGCTGACTTCATGGGGTTAACGGTCGCGGACTCTGCGTAGCGTTGAACAGGAGCGATGCGCTGACGGGTACGGGCTGTACACGCGGGCGGTGCGCTTGTACGTGGTGTCGGGCGTGACCGGTTCCCGGGCCCCGAGTTGGCTGACTGGGCGGTTGTACGAGAGGAGCTGCGGCGTGGACGACGAGGTTCAGCAGCCGGAGTACGAGTTCGGGACGGGCATTCTGTGCGTGTTCGGGCGGCAGTTGAAGCTGTTTCGGGAGCGGGCGGGGATGGACCGCGCGCAGCTCGGGTCGCTGACCGGGTACTCGGCCTCGACGATCGCGTCGTTCGAGCAGGGGAGACGTGTTCCGCCGCCGAAGTTCATCGACCGGGCGGATGAAGTGCTGGAGGCGGCTGGGGTGTTGAGCGCGAGCAAAGAGGAGGTGGCTCGGGCTCAGTATCCGGCGTTCTTCCGGGATGCGGCCCGATTGGAGGCCAAGGCGGCAGCCCTGCATGTGTACGCGACGAAGGCAGTCCCAGGGCTGTTGCAGACGGAAGATTACGCGCGAGCAGTCTTCGCCATGTGGCGGCCACTGCTGGACGAGGAGACCATCAACCAGCGGGTCGTGGCTCGCCTGGCACGACAGGAGATCTTCTCCCGGACCCCGATGCCCACCATCAGCTTCGTCATCGAGGAGTTCGTTCTGCGGCGACCGCTCGGTGGACGGGCTGTGATGCAGGGTCAGTTGGAGCAGATTCTGCTGCACGGGCACCGGCGCAACGTGGAGATCCAGGTGATGCCGATCGAACGGGACGAGCACGCAGGCTTGGAAGGTCCCTTCACCTTGATCGAGACGCACGAAGGGCAGAGGATCGCCTACGTGGAGGCGTACAAGGACAGTCGTCTTTACACGGAGCGGAGGCAGGTACGGGAGATCGAGGAGCAGTACGGCATCCTTCGGGCCCAGGCGCTCACTCCGCGCGAGTCGCTGGCCCTCATCGAGAAGTTGCTTGGAGAGAGATGAACGCCCAACAGCTCATAAAGCCAGCACCTGAGTCGGCCTGGTTCAAGAGCAGTTACAGCACGGGCTCGGGCGGCGAATGCGTCGAGGTCGCCACCCGCCCCGCCAGGGTCCACGTCCGCGACTCGAAGGACACAACCCGCGCCGCGCTAACCGTAGAACCCACGGCGTGGGCCGCGTTCGTCCAGTTCGCGGCACTCTGACAGGTCCGTCTCTGCGTTGGGCCCGGATGGGTAGGCCGGCTTCATGCGTGGCGTGATCGGCGGGCGGCTCCGCGCGAAGTCCCGTCACTCGTGGGCACCCCGCTTCAACCTCGGGCGGGGTGCCGACGCTGCCGTAAAGCCCTCGTGCCCGTGAGCGCACGTATCGAGCCGTGATCATGTGGCGTACGTGCCGTAGGCGACCCGGGTGCCGGAGGCCGGGCACCCAACGCCCTTCAGTGGGCTCTCTGCGACGTGTACAACGAGGGCCGCTACAAGCACCACGCCCCCTTCATCGAGCGCCGTCGCGACGGCCTGTGTCTGCGCACGGCGGACTTCCTGAAGTCCATCGGCTTCGACGTCGACGAGGAACTGTGGGCGATCGACGGCACGGACTGCTCGCCGTGCGACAACAAGGTCCCCGACAGCCACTGAACGGCCCTACGCTGGCCTCTGTCCTCTGTCCTCTGTCCGTCAGAGGTCAGGGGCCAGCTCTTGCGAAGAGGAATCGCCTTGCCCGCACAACACGACATCGCCGCCGAGACAGAGCTGTGGGACACCTTCGCCGCTTCAGCCTTCAAGGACGACGCGGAGCCGAGCTTCTGCTGGACTCAGTACGCCGGTCACGGACCCGGCCCAGAGCTACTGGGTGACCCGCGCTCCGTGCTGGAGATCGGCTGCGGCACCGGTCGTGCTCTCGCCTGCCTCGCTCAGCGCGGCATCGACGCTCGGGGTGTTGACCTGTCTCCCGTGATGGTCAAGAAGACCACCATGAAGTGGGCCGGCACGGGCGCGGAGTTCGTGTGCTCCGAGGTGCTGGAGTACCTGAGCGAGCACGAGGAGGTGTATGACGCGGTCTACTCGATCTTCGGTGCCGCTTGGTTCACCGACCCGGGCCGTCTCTTCCCCCTGGTTCGCCGGCGGCTCAGGCCCGGCGGCGTCTTCGTGTTCTCGCAGCCGCCGGCCATCCCCGGCGCGTACGGGCCGCAGGGCATGTACAAGGGAGGCTTCGCGGGCAAGGCGATGTTCACATACCGCTACAGCTACCGTCCGGCCGTGTGGGAGCGCCTGCTCACCCGGGCCGGGTTCGCCACTGCTGACGCGCGGCTCCTCGACGCGCCTCACCCCGGGCACATCGGGACGCTCCTCGTTCGCGCGGTCGCTCCATGACGGACCCCGGTCAAACGCTCACGGACCCTGCGTAGTCGAACAGGAGCGAAGCACTGACGGGTGTGGGCTGTACGCGGGGCGGTGAGCCTGTACGCGGTGTTGGGCGTTACCGGGTCCCGAGCCGCGCGTTGGGCGAGCGGAGTCCGGTGGCTGTGATGGTCGTAACGGAGGTGCTTCAGCGTGGACGACGAGGTTGAGCGGGCGGGGTACGAAGCGGTGGCACTGCTCAGGCTGCTGGCCCGGTTCGCTCCGGAGCCATTGCCGCTGTTCCTGCTCAACCACGCCGACATCAACAACGTCCTTTCCCTAACCCGCACCGAGAGGACGGCGCGTGCCACAACGGAGAGCGGTGGCCTCAGTAGTGGTAGCGGGCCTTGAGGATCTTGACTTCCTTCTCGTCCACCCGGTAGACGAGCCGGTGCTCGTCGTCGATCCGGCGTGACCAGTAGCCGGAGAGGTCGCCCTTCAGAGGCTCCGGCTTGCCGATGCCTGTGAAGGGGGTGCGCTGGATCTCGGCGATCAGCCGGGTGATTCTGCGGGCCATGGCGCGGTCCGAGCTGAGCCAGAACAGGAAGTCCTCCCATCCGGCCGGGTCGAAGTGGACGCTCCTCACCCGTCACCTGCCAGCTCTTCCAGCTCAGCCATGGTCCTGGTGATCACTGTCTCGCCGGACCGGTCCCGTGCGACGGCTTCCATGAGGCTTCGCGCGTTGGCGGGGGAGCGCAGCAGGTAGACGGTCTCCTGCCAGGAGTCGTAGTCCTGGGCGGACATCAGCACCGCGTCGCCGTTCTTGGAGCTGATACGCACGGGGGTGTGGTCGTCGTTGACGCGCTTGATGAGCGGGAAGAGATCCTTGCGGGCCTCGCTGGCGCTTATGGTCATCTGCGGCACCCTCTCCTGGTGGTACTGGAAATCGGTACTGCAATGGTACGGCTTTCTGGTACCGGTTGCGGAGCGAGATGTCTTCAGCAGCCCCGATCTGATTCCGGTGGCCAGGGGGCGAGGGCGCCGGTTGATCGATCGTGCGAGGACGTCCATGGTGCGGCTCAGGACGTAGGTCGGCCTGTGACCACGGGTGTTCGGCGTCGCAGCACGGCAGTTCCGGGGGAGGGGAGGGGCAGAGCGCCGTCTGCGCGAGTTGCCCGTGCACGCTGTGTGGTTGACAGCGGATTTCCCACATGCTTACCGCAGTCTTCCCGCGGGACGGTCCGGACCGTCGTCGGTCCGGACCGTCCCACCCGTAAGCGTCAGAGCCGTCAGGACGTGGGGGTGCTGTCCTGTGTCGGCTTGTTCCTGCCTGTCAGTCGTTCGCGGACCAGCGCGAAGGCCACCACGCCGGCGGCCGCCACGGTGGACAGGACCACCTGGTCGCGGCCGCCGCCGTCTGCGGTGTCGGTCAGCATGTAGCCCAGGACGAAGGTGATGAGGGCGATGGTCGCCCAGGTCAGGTAGGGGTAGAGCCACATCCTCACGACCAGCTTCTCCGGCGACTCCCGCTGGATGATCTTGCGCATCCGCAGCTGGGAGAAGCAGATCACCAGCCAGACGAACAGGGCGATCGCGCCGGAGGCGTTGAGCAGGAACTGGAAGAGGGTGTCCGGCCACAGGTAGTTGAAGGCGACGGCGACGAAGCCGAAGACCACCGAGGCGAGGATGGCCGTGCGGGGGACGCCGCGGTTCGTGGTCTGGCCGAAGGCGACCGGGGCGTCGCCGCGCCGGCCGAGGGAGAAGGCCATGCGCGAGGCGGTGAACAGGCCGGAGTTGAGACAGGACAGCACCGAGGTCAGCACGATGACGTTCATGATCTGCGCGGCGTGCGGGATGCCGATGGAGCTCAGGGCGGCGACGTACGAGCCGTCCTTGAGGATCGCGGGGTCGTCCCAGCGCAGCAGGGAGACCACGACCAGGATCGAGCCCAGGTAGAACACCGCGATCCGCCAGATCACGCTGTTGGTGGCCTTGGTGACGGCAGCCCGCGGGTCGGCGGTCTCGCCCGCCGCCAGGGTGACGATCTCGCTGCCCATGAAGGAGAAGACGACCATCAGGACGCCGGTGAGGATCGCGCCGGGCCCGTTCGGCAGGAAGCCGCCGTGCGCGGTGAGGTTGGAGAAGCCGCTCGCCGGGTGGTCGGAGCCGGGCAGCAGCCCGAAGAGCGCGAGGCCGCCGATCACGATGAACGCGGCGATGGCGACGACCTTGATGCCGGCGAACCAGAACTCGAACTCGCCGTAGGAGCTGACCGAGGCAAGGTTGGTGGCGGTGAGGACGGTCATGACGATCAGGGCCCAGCCCCACTGGGGGACGGCCGGGATCCAGCCCGCGAGGATCTTGGCGCCGGCGGTCGCCTCGACGGCGAGCACCACGACCCAGAAGAACCAGTACAGCCAGCCGATGGTGAAGCCGGCCCAGCGGCCGAGCGCGCGGTCCGCGTAGGCGGAGAACGAACCGGAGGTGGGGTTGGCCGCGGCCATCTCGCCGAGCATGCGCATCACGAGGACGACGAGGACGCCGACGAGCGCGTACGAGACGAGGATGCCGGGGCCGGCGGCGGCGATGCCGGAGCCGGAGCCGACGAACAGGCCGGCGCCGATGACACCGCCGATCGCGATCATCGACAGGTGGCGGTTCTTGAGTCCGGCCTGAAGGCCGCCGGACTCGGTGGGAGCGGATTTGGGGAGGGTTGTGGTCATCTCGACATCCATGGAGGGAGGGCGGACCAGGGGTGCCTGGAAATTAGTTCAGTACGATCGAAAAGAACAAGACTTGTTTAACTGTTCACCTTGCTCTATTTTTCAGGCACCCGTCAGCACCCGGTTAAGGTGGCGCCGTGGTGAATGCAGCGGGCAAGTTCGGCCCCTACAGCGGCTGGGACACCCGCGTCCTGGCCGGTCGGGGCCCCACGGGAGCGGAGCTCGTCCGGTCCCGGATCGCCCTGCGGGTGCGTCTGAGGTCCGTGTCGCCGGGAGACCGGCTGCCGGACGCGGGCGTCCTCGCCGAGGAACTCGGGATCAGTGAGATCACCGTGCGCCGCGCGCTGGAGGCCATGTGTCAGGACGGCCTGCTCGACCGCCGCCGGGGCCGGGCCGGCGGGACCTTCGTCGCGGCGGACTGGGACACGGTCGTCGCCGTGATGCACGACGCCGACGAGGCGGCCGCACTGGACGCCTTCCATCTGCTGCTCGAGTGCGGGCTCGTGGCGCACACCGCGGGCGAGGTCCCGGACGGCCGGCTGGAGGGGCTGCGGGCGCTGGTCGAGGAGATGGACCTGGCCGACGACCCGGCACGACTGCTCGAACTGGAGACCCGCTTCCACCTCGACCTCGCGGAGACGCTCGGCGGCGCCGGAATCCGCGAGTTCGCCGCCGACCTGCTCGGCCGGCAGTGCCTGCTGCGGCCCGCCCCGGACCCCGCGGTCGTACACGCCCGCAACCGCTGCCACGCCGACCTGCTCGACGAACTCACCCGTGGCGCCATGGACCCGGCGGTACGAGCGGTGAAGGCCCACCGGTACGCCGGCCCGAGCTGACCCGCTCTGAGAAGGAGTTGTCGCCATGCCTGACCCCCGACCTGTCGGACCGTCGTCGACGTCGGGCCCCGCCGGCGGCACGCCACAGCGGCTGCGTGGCGGCGTCCTCGGCATGGCGGACATCGCCGCCGCCACGATGGCCAACGTCGGCCCGGCCATGAGCTTCTTCTTCGGCTTCGCCTTCCTGGCCACCACCGCGGGCGTCGCGTCCCCGCTGACCATCGTGGCGGCGGGGGTGGCGGTCGCGCTGTTCGGCAACACGCTGGCCGAGTTCTCCCGGGCGCACCCCTCGGCGGGCAGCTTCACCACCTTCGTGGGCAAGACCTTCGGGCCGGTCAGCGCGGTGACGACAGCCCTGCTCGCCGGACTCGGCTACATCATCGCGATGGCCTCCGTCATCGCGATCTCCGGCGGGTTCATGCAGATCACCCTGCACCACTACACCGGCGTCGACCTGCCGTGGATCATCTGGACGCTACTGCTGACCGGGCTGTCGGTGGTGCTGATGCTGCGCGGGATCGTGGTGTCCACCAAGTGGGCCGGCTACTTCTTCGGCGTGGAGATGCTCGTACTGGTCGTGGTCTCGGTCGCGGCGATCGTCGAGCACCGGGGCGACCTCTCCGCGGCGCCGTTCCTGCCCTCCCACCTCACCCACGGCGTCAAGGGTCTCGCGGCGGGCTTCCCGCTGGCGGTGTACCTGTTCATCGGCTGGGAGAACTCGGCGGCACTGGCCGAGGAGACCGAGAACCCGCGGCGCAACGTCGGCCGCGCCGTCTTCTCCTCCGTCGCGATCATGACGGTGAGCTACATCCTCTTCTCCTACGCCACCGTGACCGGCTTCGGCTACGACGTCCAGCGGCTCGGCGACTCCCGGATCCCCTTCATCGACGTCGCCCAGCACACCCTCGGGGCGCTGGCGCTGCTCGCCTACGTCGGCGGCCTGACCTCCACCCTCGGCGTGCTGATCGCGGGCATCAACTCCCAGGCGAGGCTGGTGTTCAACGCCGGACGCGAGGGCCTGCTCCCGTCCTTCTTCGGGTACGTCCACCCCACCCGCCGTACGCCGAACAACGCGATCGTCACCTTCGCGGCCACCGCGCTGCTGATCATCGCGGGCTGGGGGCTGGGGCATGTGCTCGGAAGCGGCGGTCAGATGAACCCGGTGGTCTTCTTCGCCGAGTCCTCGAGCCTGGGCGCCATCCTGATCCTGCTGGTCTACCTCGCGTCCAACATCGCGCTGCCGCTGTACTACCGCAGATACCGACCACAGGAGTTCAAGACCGTACGGCACCTGGTGCTGCCCGCGGTCGGCGCCCTCGCCGTTCTGATCCCCCTCTACTACCTCGCCAAGCCCGGACAGCCCGCCCCGTACAGCTGGTTTCCGTACGCGGCACTGGCCACCCTCCTCGCCGCCGTCTGCTACGCGACCCTCCTGGTCCGCCGCGACCCGGGCCTGGCCGAACGCGTCGGCTCGGTCGTCGCCGACGCGGAGTGAACACGGCGGCCGGTCGGCGGCCGGATGGGGGCTGGACGGCGGCCTCGCTCCGGCGGAGGGCCGTCCGGGGTCCTGCGGCCGCGCCCTGACGCTGGTCCTGCCCGGACCGGAGCACATGCAGGCTCGGCAGGTTGACGCCACGGCTTCCTGCGTGCGATCACGACGACGGCCTCGTCGTCCGGATCGTGGCGCACCGAGCGTGCTCGGGGCCCCTGACGACGGACCTCGCCCTTCACGAGACGGCAGCCTCCTGATACTGCCCGAGGTAACGGAACCTGCCGTCGGCGACCTGGTAGACGAACATCGCGTCGTCGTTGAAGCCGTGGCTCTGCCGGTACTTGACGGTGCGGGTGATTCCGGTGTGCGCGACCTCGCGGAGTCTGCGGGCGATCGCGCCCCGTTCTCGCACCGCCGTGCCGTTCTTCGTGCAGACCTTGGCCAGGAACATCACGGCGTCGTAGGCCTCCGCCGCGTACCAGCCGGGGGCGGCGCCGAACCGGGCCCGGTAGGCGGCGGTGAAGGCGCGGGCGGAGGGGCGGACCGTGGGGTCGACGAAGGAGGTGACCAAGACCCATCCCGTCGCGGCGGGGCCGGCGGCGGCGAGGAACGCGGGACCGAAGGCCCGCTCCGTCGCCATACGGGTTCCGGTGAATCCGGCTGCCTTCAGGGCGGCTGCCAGTCCGGCGGTCCGCGCCGCGTCGCCCGTGCACACGACCGCGTCCGCGCCCGCGGACATCACCGCGGCGGCCAGCGACGCGTAGTCGATCTTTCCGGCGGCGACGCTGGTCAGCGTGGCGTCCCGGTTGGCCTGCCGCAGTGCGCGCTGGGTCTGGTCGCACAGGGTCCAGGCGACGTCGCCCTGCGCCCGGTCGTCCACCAGGAACGCCTTGCGCGCGTCGACGTGGTTGCTGAGGTAGCGGACGCAGGGCGCGGCGAGGAGGGACTCCGTGACATGCAGCGCCGCATGGGAGCGGAACTGGTTGTAGCCGAACGACCTGCCCTCGAGATCGACGTCCACCGAGACGGACACCACCGGCATCGTCGCCTTGGTGTACGCGGCCTCGGCGCTGAGGAAACACGCGTCGGTGGTGGGCCCCAGCACCGCGAGGACGTCGGCGTCCGTTGTCAGCCGCTCGGCCAGGGTTTTGGCCCGGGCCGGGTCGCCGCCGTCGTCGTACGGGAGCAGCTTCAGGCGGAAGGGGTGGCCGCTCTCGGCGTTGACCTGCTCGACTGCCAGCCGGGCGCCGTTGAGCTGGGCGTTGCCGCTCTCCTTCCGGGCCCCGGTCAGATCACCCTGGAACGCCACGACGAGTTCGGGACGTGGGCTCGTTTCGGACGGAGGCGTCGTCGCCGTCCCGGGGCGGGTGCTCCACCACCAGGCCCCGCCGCCACCGGCCGCCAGGACCCCGGCCGTGGAGCCGAGTCGCAGGAAGCTGCGGCGGCGGACGCCGGGCACGGCAGGCGGGACAGCCGTGACGGCCGTCAGCGTCGCTGCGTCCGGCGACACCGGGTTCGCCGGTGCGGACACCTGGGTCGGCTCGATGGCGCCGAGGGTGAGCACGGCGGCGGACCGGTCGTTGATCAGCCGGGTGACCGGCTCGGGCAGCAGCCAGCCCGACTGCTCGGCCGGGTCTGCTTCCGGCCTCTCCGGTCCCTCCGCCCCGTCCCCTCTCTCCGCCCCGTCCCCTCTCTCCCCTCTCTCCGCTCTCTCCGCTTGTTCCCCGAGCGTCTCGCGGAGTCTCGCGAGGCTCGGGCGGTCGGGCGGATCCTTGTGCAGGCAGGCTCTCAGCAGGGGCGCCAGGCCGTCCGGGAGCGCCGTCGGATCCGGTTCCTCGTAGATGGTGCGCAGCAGCATGCCGGCCGCCCCACCGCCGCCGAACGGCCGTACCCCGGTCGCGGCGAACGCCAGCACGCACCCCAGCGAGAACACATCGCTGGGCGGGCCGATCTCCCCGCCCCGAGCCCGCGCCTGCTCGGGCGAGAGGAAGCCCGGCGAGCCGACGATCACGCCGCTGGAGGTGAGCGCCGTGGCGTCCGGCGCGCGGGCGATGCCGAAGTCGATGAGCCGCGGCCCGTCCGGGGCCAGCAGGACGTTCCCCGGCTTCACGTCGCGGTGCACGAGACCGGCCCCGTGCACCGCGTCGAGCGCCTCCGCGAGCCGCAGGCCCAGCACCCGCACGGACGCGAGCGACAGCGGACCGAAGGCGTCCACCGTCTCGGCGAGCGAGGGCCCCGGTACGTACGAGGTCGCCAGCCACGGAGTCTCCGCGTCGGCGTCCGCGTCCAGCAGCGGCACCACCCAGTGGCTCTCCACCTGCCGGGCGGCCTCGATCTCCCGGCGGAAACGGGCCCGGAAACCGCTCTCGTCGGCGTACGAGGACCGGACCGTCTTCACCGCGGCGATCGCTCCGCCCGGCGCACGGGCCAGGAAGACCACGCCCATGCCGCCGGCGCCCAGCCGCCGCAGCAGACGGTAGCGGCCGATCCGGGACGGGTCGCCGGTCCGCAGGGGTTCCATCAGACGGTGAGCGGCGCGGGGCCGCCGTACACGAAGTCGCCCTGCTCCACCCGCCAGAGGAAGCCACCGGTGCCGTCGATGACCATCAGGCCGGTGGCCTGGAAGGCGAACGGCTTGGTGATGCCCTCGTACTTCCCCGCCCGCACGGCCGCGAGCAGTTTCTCCCGGGTACGGTCCTTCGACGGCAGCCCCGCCAGGGCCTTCAGCAGCATCCCGGTCACGTCGTACGCCTCCGCCGCGTAACGAGGCGGCGCCTCCTGGAAGCGCTCACGGTAGGCGGCGGCGAACTTCCGCGCCTCGGGCTTCTGGGCCGCGTCGATGACCGGAGCCACCATCGCCCAGCCCTCGGCCGCCTCCTGAGCGTCCGTCAGAAACGCCCCGTCCAGCAACGCCGGGCCGGACACGCGCGCTCCCTGGAAGGCGCGCTTGTGCAACGTCTGGGCGATCAACGCCCCCCGGTCGGGCAGACCGGCGAAGAACACCGAGTCGGCGCCGGCGGAGAGCATCGCGTCCACCGCGTTGCCGAAGTCGCGGCGCATCGCGCTGACCACTTCCGGCACCAACGGCTGCTGCACGCCGTTGAGTGCGTTGCTGAGGGAACTGGCCAGTTCCGAACCGTAGTTGCCGGCCGGGCGGTCGAGGACGATGCCGACCTTGCGCGAACGCGCCGTCCCGCGCAGGTAGTTGCTGACATAGACGGGAAGCACCGAGTCGGGCAGCCGCCCGAGCAGGAACGAGCGGAACCCCTGGAGAACGAGGTTGATCCCGCCGGGGGACACGGCGACGACCGGCAGCAGCCCGGCGTCGTACTTCGCGAGCGCCGTCTGCGCCGTGGCGTCGGTGGTCGGGCCGACCACCGCGAGGACCGCCGGATCGTCCGCGAGTTCCGTGGCGAGCCGGGCCGAGGTCGCCGGATCGCCCGCGTCGTCGACGGCCCTCACCTTCACGGTGAACGGGGCGTCGGCGCGCGCGTTGAACTCCGCTACGGCCAGCCGCAGTCCGCGCTCCTGGGCCCTGCCCGTGTCCCGCTGCGGGCCGCTGAGGTCACCGTGCAACGCGACGGTGTGCACCGGGCGCCGCGAGGACGCGTTGGCGGCAGGGCCGGCGTCTCCCGGGTCGTCGTCCTGGGCGACCGCCCACCAGGTCCCGCCCGCGCCCGCCGTCAGCGCCACGGCGCCACCGGCGAGCAGGAGGAATCGGCGCCGGCCGGCCGGGCGGGCGTCGCGCGGCTCCGGCGACTCGGACGTCTCGCGCGTGTCGGGTTCCGCCGGCCCGGAATCGGGCGGCGCGTCGGACGGCGCCAGCGTGTGCTCGATGTCCGGCAGCGCGAGCGCGGCGGACGACCGCTCGGCGATCAGCCGGGTGACCGGCTCGGGCAGCCACTCGGACGCCTCCGCGTCCTGCGCGGCGCCGTCGACCGCCAACTCCCGCACCAGTTCCTCGGCACTTGGCCGCCGGTCCGGATCCTTCTCCAGGCAGCGGCCCAGGACCTCCAGCAGCCCCGCCGGCACTCCGTCGAGGTCCGCCGGATCGTGCACGGCCCGGTACAGCAGGGCGTCGACCGCTCCGCTGCCGAACGGCGCCCGGCCGGTCGCCGCGAACGCCAGGACACACCCGAGGGAGAACACGTCGCTCGCCGGCCCGATGCCGCCGTCTGCACCGCGCCCCTCGGCCTGCTCGGGCGACAGATAGCCGGGCGTACCGACCACCATCCCGGTCGCCGTGAGTGCCGTGTCCTCCGGGGCCCGGGCGATGCCGAAGTCGATGAGCCGCGGCCCGTCGTGGGCGATCAGCACGTTGCCCGGTTTCAGATCCCGGTGGACCAGCCCGGCCCGGTGCACCTCGCTCAGCGCCTCGGCCAGCCGGGCGCCGAGCAGCCGTAGCCCGCGCTCCGTCAGGGGACCGTACGCGGACACCGCCTCGCCCAGGGACGGGCCGGGTACGAACGCGGTGGCCAGCCACGGTGCCTCGGCGTCCGCGTCGGCGTCCACCAGCGGCACCGCCCAGGGGCTGTCGACCTGCCGGGCGACCTCGACCTCACGGCGGAACCGCTCCTTGAAGCCCGGCTCCTCGGCGTACTCGGCGAGCAGCACCTTCAGCGCCACCAGGGCGCCGCCCGGCGTGCGCGCCAGGTACACCACGCCCATGCCTCCGGCGCCGAGCCGCCCGAGCAGGCGATGGTCCGCGATACGCGCGGGATCGGACGAACGCAGCGGCTCCATCAGTTCTCCACTCCGAGCACGGACTTCACGCTGCCGAGCATCGTGGTGAGGGCGAGTGACGCTTGCCGGGTCAGCTCGTCGTCCGAGTAACCCCTGGCGCCCTTCACCGACGTGGTCACGACCACCGTGCCGATCCTGGCGACCGTCCAGCGGTATGTCTGCTTGCTGTTTCCGGTGAGGTATTTGCCGATCTCGACGACCTCGTCGTCGGCGTAGTTGTTGCCGCCCTGGCCGTAGGGATTGCCGACCGACATGAGTTCGGAGATCCGCTCATCGGTACGGACCTGTTGTTCCCGGCAGCGCAACGGCTCCTCCAGCGTGGTGGACAGCTGGTCGTCGGCGTCGAGCACCGTGGCGTGCACGGTGACCGCCGCGGTCACCTTGATCTCGCCCTTGCCGCCGACGGCGGGAATCTCGCTGTAGCGGGACAGGGAGGCCAGGACACCCCGGGGGAGCGCCCGCCGTTCCCATCGGCACTGCTCGTCGAGCACGGCGACGGTACCGGGCGTGCTCGCGGCCGGCTGCTGGGCCCGGAAGCCCGCGCCCCACGCCTCCGGCTTCAGCGCGACCGCCGCTGCCAGCGCCTCGGCCTGCCGCTTCGTCCTGGGCACCTGGGCGGGGTCGGCGTGGAACGGCGTAAGCGACGACGCGTCACCACCCGTAGAGGGGGCGGCCGACGGAGAGCCGGACGCGGTCGGAGCCGCGGACCGAGGCGATGCCGAAGGGCTCGGGCCGGCCGCTTTGTCGTCGCCCCCGGAACCGCAGCCGCCCAGCATCACGGCTGCCCCGGCCACCGACGCGGCGACCCGCCACGGCCAAGCCGCCCTGCGTCTACCCGCGTTGTCGTGCATCCCCGCCCCCTCCGCTTACGTTCCCCCGCTCGCGTGCGGTGATCGTACAGAGGTATGTGAGAAGTAGGCGGGCAGTTCGGTGAACAGGCGGACAGAGCAGGGGGAAAGGTGAGCAAGGGGAAAGGCGAACAGAGTACGGACGGAGTCAGCGCGCGTCGGTCCCGCCCTGGCCGGCACGGCCCGACGACCGCTCCGCCACCCGGGCAAGATGCCCCGCGAACACCGCCTCCGCCTCCGGCGTGAGCGTCCGCAGCGCCACCAGTGCCGTGATGACGACGTCGCACAGTTCGGCCTGGACGTCCTCCCAGGTGTGGGTGGTGCCCTTGCGGGGGTTCTGGCCGGTTGCGCCGATGACCGCCTGGGCCACCTCGCCGACCTCCTCCGACAGCTTCAGGATGCGCAGCAGCAGGCCCTCTTGGCCGTCGTGCGCACGGTGGGCCTCCAGCCAGGTCCACAGGGCGTCGATGGTGGGCCAGAGGTCGGGCGGGGGGACGGGGGTGGCAGGGGAGGTCGGGGTGGCAGGGGAGGTGGGGGTGGGCTGCTGGTTCTCGATGCTCATGGGGCGCAGCCTGTCAGCTCACCCCGGCGGGCGGTGGTTACTCCTCGAACAGGGCCTCCTGCTCGCCCTGTTCGCGCCGCCGCAGCCGTTGGCTGCGCAGGCCGATGATCACTGCCGTGGCCGCCGCCGTCGCGCCCAGGGCGGCCGGGACCATCCAGCCGCGGTCGACCAGGTGGCCGAGGGCGTGGTCGAGGGAGAGGCGGCCGGGGCCCGCGACGGCGAGGCCCGCGGCGGCCAGGCCCAGCGAGGCCGCGTGCTCGTAGCCGCCGCTCGCCGCGAAGAAGCCGTTGGGGGCGTGCACCGCGGACGCGCCCGCCATCGCGCCGGCCGCCGCCGCGCCCGCCGCAGGGGTGGCCAGGCCCAGGGCGAGGAGCGTGCCGCCGCCCGCCTCCGCCAGGCCCGCCGCCGTCGCACTCGCCTTGCCCGGCTCGTAGCCGACCGACTCCATGAACTGGCCGGTGCCTTCCAGACCGTGGCCGCCGAACCAGCCGAACAGTTTCTGTGTGCCGTGGGCCGCCAGCACTCCGCCGGTGCCCAGCCGGAGCAGCAGCAGTCCCAGATCACGACGGTCGTAACAGGTCATGGTGACTCCCTGAGGCAAAGGCGCGGGCGACAAAGTCATGGGCAGCGGTCGACAGTGGGCAACGAAAGAAACAGTCCCCTCCGCGTTTCCACCGTCGCACCCTTCACACCCGTCCGGCCCGTCCTGGACGCCGTTCGAGTGGCGGCGGTCGGGTGGCGGCGGTTGGGTGGCGGCGGTTGGGTGGCGGCGGGCGGACGGCGGTGTGAGTGTGGCTGGCATGACGATTCAGACCGCCAAACTCAGCGACCCGGCCGTCCGCGCCTTCGTCAGCGCCGTCAACGCCCATGACGAGGAGGCCTTCCGCAGCCTTCTCACTCCCGGCGCGACCATGTCGGACGACGGCTCCGACCGTGATCTCGTCCAGTGGATCGACCGGGAGATCTTCTCCTCGCACGGCCACATGGACGTCACGAAGGAGATGGCCGGCGGCCGGGCGCTGATCGCCGACTACCGCAACGACACCTGGGGCGAGATGCGCACCAGGTGGAGCTTCACCGTCGAGGACGACGGGCGGATCTCCCGCTTCGAGACCGGGCAGGCGTAGCCGCCGCCCGAGCCGCTCACTGCCCGAGCCGCTCACTGCCCGAGCCGCTCACTGCCCGAGCCGCTCGCCGCCCGTCATCGGGAGCGGGCTGCTGCCTGTTCCGTCAGGGTGATCCGGCCTGCCTCGATGGTTGCCAGGCGTGGGGCGCGGCGCGCGATCGACGAGTCGTGGGTGACCATGATGAACGTCAGCCCGTACGCGTGCCACAGGCCCTCCAGCAGGCCCATGATGTCGTCGCGGGTGCCCTCGTCGAGGTTGCCGGTGGGCTCGTCGGCGAGGAGCACCTTCGGCTTCTTGACCAGCGCGCGGGCGATCGCCACACGCTGCTGCTGGCCGCCGGACAGCTCCGCGGGGGCATGGCTGAGGCGCTCGCCGAGGCCCACCGAGCGCAGGGCCTCCGCCGCCTGCTCGCGCCGCTGCGCGGGCTTCACGCCGAGCGGGACGAGCGCCGTCTCGACGTTCTCCTGCGCGGTCAGTGTCGGGATGAGGTTGAACGACTGGAAGATGATGCCGATCTTTTCGGCGCGCAGCCGGGTCAGCTTCGCCTCGCTGATGCGCGCGAGGTCGACGCCGTCCAGTTCGACGCTGCCCTCGGTGGGGCGGTCCAGGCCGCCGATCATCTGCAGCAGGGTCGACTTGCCGCCGCCTGTGGGGCCCTGGATGACGAGGTGGTCGCCGTCGGCGAGCGTGAGGTCGACGCCGCGCAGCGCCTCGACCGTCTCCTTGCCGCGTGTGTAGCGCTTGGTGACGCCGGTGAGCTTGTACATGGGTGCTCCGGTTCCTCCGGTTGGCGTGACGTGGGTGAGGGCGGGTCAGGAGACGCTGCGCAGGGCGTCCGCCGGGCGCATCCGGGAGGCGCGCCAGCCGCCCATCGCGCCGGCGATCAGACCGCCGGCGACCGCCAGGCCCACCGCGAGCGCGATCGTGGAGACGGAGACCGGGGCGGACAGGGCGATCTCCATCGTGTTCGACGCCGACCGGCCGCCGGGGCCGCTGCCGGGCCCGCCGCCCATGCCGCCACCGCCACCGCCACCGGTGTTGCCCAGTTCCGCCGTCAGCTTCGGGCTGATCGCGGTCACCGCGTACGCGGCCGCCAGGCCCAGGCCGATGCCGAGGGCGCCGCCGAGCAGGCCGTGGACCATGGACTCGCCGACGACCTGCCGGGTCACCCGGCGGCTCGGCCAGCCGAGCGCCTTCAGCGTGCCGAACTCCCGCACCCGGCGGGACACGGCCGAGGAGGTGAGCAGCGCGGCCACCAGGAACGCGGCGACGAGCACCGCGATCGACAGCCACTTGCCGACGCTGGTCGCCAGGTCGGAGGCGGTGGACAGGGAGCCGGAGACCGTCTCGGCGAGGTCGGCGGAGGTGGTGACCGTCGTACCGGAGATGTTCTTCTGGATCGTCGCCTTGACGGTGTCGATCTGCTGGGAGTCGGTCGCCTTGACGTAGATCGTGGTGACCTGGCCGGCCGCGTCGGCGAGGGTCTGCGCCTGCTTCAGCGGCAGGTAGACGTCCGTGGCGGAGTCGCTGCTGTCGGGCGTCGCGATGCCGATGACCTTGTACTTCGTGCCGGAGACAGTCAGGGTCGAGCCGACCTTGTAGGCGTTCTCCTTGGCGTACGACTTGCTGACGACCGCGACCTCGGCGTTGCTCTGCGCCGAGGTGAACGTCACGCCCGAGGTGATCTTCGAGCTCGCGAGCGGGCCCAGGTCCTGGTCGGTGACGTCGACGCCGGCCACGGAGTACGAGTTGACGTCGAAGGAGGCGCCGCCGCCCTCCACCTGGGGCGCCGCGGTCGATCCACCGCCGCTTCCGCCGGGACCGCCCCCCTGGCCGCTGCTTCCAGTGTTCCCGCTGTTCCCGTTGTTTCCGGTGGTCGAGGTCTGCGCCTTGCCCTGGGTGAAGGAACCGTCGACCTTGGTGACGTTCAGGGTGAGGGCGCCGACCGCTGTCGCCACTCCCTGCTGCTTCGCGACCTGCGCGACGAGGGAGGACTTCAGGGCCTGACCTCCCTGAGTCATCACCCGGTCCGAGCTCTGCGTCGTCGAGTCGTCGTCCTGGCCCTTCGCGTCGAACTCGAATCTCGGGCCACCGGAACCGGTGGCCGTGGGCGCCGTGCGGGCCTTGGTGACGGTCATGTCGGTGCCGAGGCCGTACAGCGACTGCAGGACCTTGTCCTGAGCCTGTGTCATGCCGGCCGACACCGAGTTGACGGTGATGACCAGCGCGATTCCGAGCGCCAGACCCAGTGCGATCACCAGGGCCGCCTTCTTGCGCCGACCCAGTTCGCGCTTGAGATAGATGCCAAACATCCCGTTCCTCAGAGGTACTTGGCGCCCGCTGTGGGCGCGGCCTCAACGTAGGGAGGAACCTTTGAGCGGGACTGAGTAAAAGGTGTGCAAGGACTGAGAATGCGGGGCGCCGGATCAGAATTCCTCGAGACAGCTGATTCCTAGGCTGTGGAGGGGGTTTTCCCAGGTGGCAGGGGTTGAGTGGCGATTTCCGGTTTTACATAATTCCCTTGTACGGTCCCGCAGTGCACGCATTCTCGCGCTCGTCCCCGAGTCTGTCCCGGCGTTCTCTGCTGGCGTTCGCGGCCGCCGCGCCGCTGGGCGCGCCGTCGGCCTCGCCGACGGGCCGTCCGCCGCTCGCCGACGGCGTCCAGGTCGACGGGGGCAGCGCCCTGCCCAGGAAGCTGACCGCTCGGGCCTGGCTGCTCGCCGACCACGACAGCGGCGAGGTGCTCGCCTCCTACCGCGCGCATCTGCGGCTCGCGCCCGCCTCCACGCTGAAGATGCTGTTCGCGGACACCCTGCTCGGCCGGTTCGAGCCCACCGAGCGGTACACGGTGACCGACGCGGACCTGGCCGGCATCCCGTCCGGGTCCAGCCTTGTCGGCGTCGAGGCCGGGGTCACGTACACCGTCGAGGAGTTGTGGCAGGGCGTGTTCCTGCGCTCGGGGAACGACGCCGTGCAGGTGCTGGCGCGGATGAACGGCGGGGTCGCGAAGACGGTCGCCGAGATGCAGGCGAAAGCGGCCGACCTCCAGGCGCTGGACACCCATGTCGTCAGCCCCGACGGCTACGACCACGAGGGCCAGCTGTCCTCCGCCCACGACCTCGCCCTGTTCGCCCGGCACGGGCTGAAGAACGCCGACTTCCGCGCCTACTGCGGCACGCGGAGCGTCCGCTTCCCGGCCGGCGGCGGCAAGACGGTTCCCCTGGAGAACACTGACCGGCTGCTGTCGGGCACGAACGGGGTGGCGCCGTATCCGGGGATGATCGGCGTCAAGAACGGTTACACAAGTAACGCCGGTAACACGTTCGCCGGCGCCGCGACCCGCGCCGGGCGCACCCTCGTCGTCACCGTGCTGCATCCCGGCGGCGGCCACAACGCCGTCTACGAGGAGACGGCGGCGCTGCTCGACTGGGGCTTCGCGCAAGGGAGTTCGGCACGCGCGGTGGGGACGCTGCCCGAGGCGTTGAGCGAGGGCGGGACGCGGGTGTCGTCCCCCGGCGAGGCCCCGCATGCCGGGGCGCGGGCCTCCAGGGCGGACGGCGGATCGGGCGGCCCGGGTGGCTGGGGCGTGCTCGGCGGGGCCGGGGGAGTGGTGGCGCTGGCGGCGGGCGGGGCGTACGCGCTGCGCAGGCGCCGCACCCGTGAGACGCCGGCCGCCGGGACCGCGGCCGAGACCTCGCCCGAGAACTCGGCCGAGGCGTCGGCAGAGGTTTCCGAGAAGAAGTGATGGTGCAGCAGCCGTCCCACGGCCCCGTGCGTACCTCGCGGTCCCAGCGAGGTCCACCCCCACGCGGGGCCATGGGACGGCTGCCCTTCCCCCCTCGGTATGGCTTACGGCCCCCTCGGTATGGCTTACGGTCGCTCCTTGCGGAACTTTCGTGCACCAAGTGTGAAGTTCTTGTGCAGGAGAGTTGAGCATATCTCCGTAACCGGCCGCAATGGGGCGGACAATCAAATTCCGCTTGTGAGCCGTCAGCCCCGGCCCACATACGGCATCGCCGTCGCCAGTACGGTCGCGAACTGCACGTTCGCCTCCAGTGGCAGCTCCGCCATGTGCCGCACCGTGCGAGCCACGTCGCGGACGTCCATCACCGGTTCCGGTGCGACCTCGCCGTTGGCCTGCAACGCGCCCGTCTGCATCCGCGCCGTCATGTCGGTCGCGGCGTTGCCGATGTCGATCTGGCCGACCGCGATGCCGTACGCCCGCCCGTCCAGGGAGAGGGACTTCGTCAGGCCGGTGAGGGCGTGCTTGGTGGCCGTGTAGGGCGCCGAGTGCGGGCGGGGCGTGTGCGCGGAGACGGAACCGTTGTTGATGATGCGCCCTCCTCGCGGCTCCTGCTCCTTCATCTGCCGGTACGCGCCCTGCGCGCACAGGAACGCCCCGTTGAGGTTGGTGTCGACGACGTGCCGCCAGGCATCGTGGGGAAGGTCCTCGAAGGGCACACCGCCCGGCCCGAACGTGCCCGCGTTGTTGAACAGCAGGTCCAGGCGCCCGAACCGGTCGCGCACGGCGGCGAAGAGGGCCGTCACCTCGTCAGGGCGTGAGACGTCCGTCCGTACGACGAGACTCGTGCCCTCGGGTGCCAGCGCGGCCGTCGCCTCCAGGGTCTCGGTGCGCCGGCCCGCCAGCGCCACCGACCAGCCCGCGCGCAGCAGTTCCACGGCGACCGCGCGCCCGATGCCGGAACCGGCGCCCGTGACGACCGCGGTCTTCCCCTCGAGAGCTGCTCGCTCAGCAGTTTCCTTGGCGTTCATGGGGCCGCAGCGTACGACAGCCCGCGCCCGGGCCCTGGGATCCGGCATGCGGAACCCGCACGTCCGCCATCCGACTGTTGTGTACGCGCCAACCCGATGACTCCCGTGGGTCGTCGCCGACCACTCCAATGCCTGGTGCAGCCATTTTCCAGGGGAGGACCGGAATGACACCCGCAGCACGCCAGTCCCCGCACACCCCCGAACTCCGCGCCACCGCACGTCACTTGGGCCGTCGTCGCTTCCTCACCGGCACCGCGGCCGCCGCCGCGCTCGCCTTCACGGTGAACCTGCCCGCCGCCGGCGTCGCAGCCGCCGCCGAACTCGACCCCGCGCAGCTCACCGCCGACCCCTTCACCCTCGGCGTCGCCTCGGGCGACCCTCCCCCACTCTCGGCTTCGCTCGAGCGGGGGGACCCCCACCCGGCTCGGTCCTGCTGTGGACGCGCCTCGCACCCGCCCCCCACCAGGCGGACGGCGGACTGCCCGCCCGGCGCGTCACCGTCCACTGGGAGCTGTCCCGCGACGCGGCCTTCCGCCGGACCGTCCGGCGCGGCACCACGCTCGCCCACCCGGAGTTCGGCCACAGCGTGCACGTCCAGGTCGACGGCCTCGCCCCCGACCGCCAGTACTACTACCGCTTCAAGGCGGGCGCCTGGATCAGCCGCACCGGCCGCACCCGCACCGCCCCCGCCCCCGGCGCCAAGGCGTCCGCCCTCACCCTCGGCGTGGTCTCCTGCCAGCGCTACGACCAGGGGTACTACACCGCTTACCAGCACCTCGCCGAGGACGACGTGGACGTCGTCCTGCACCTCGGCGACTACCTCTACGAGTACGCCGTCAGCGGGGTCGGCGGCGCCCGCGCCTACCCGGCCGGGACCGTGCCGGCCGTCTACAACCACGAGATGGTGACGCTGGACGACTACCGCCTCAGATACGCGCTGTACAAGTCCGACCCCGACCTGCTGGCCGCGCACGCCGCCCACCCGTTCGTCGTCACCTGGGACGACCACGAGACCGAGAACAACTACGCGGGCTCGGTCTCGGAGAACAACGACCCGCCCGAGGAGTTCCTCATCCGCCGGGCCGCCGCCTACCGCGCCTACTGGGAGAACCAGCCGCTGCGCCGCCCCCAGCTCCCCGACGGCCCCGACCTCAGGCTCTACCGGCGTCTGCACTGGGGCCGGCTCGCGCAGTTCGACGTCCTCGACACCCGCCAGTACCGCTCCGACCAGGCCTACGGCGACGGCTGGCAGGTCCCAGGACCCGAGTCCGAGAACCCGGCCCGCACCCTCACCGGCGACGCCCAGGAGCGGTGGCTGATCGACGGCTGGCGGCGCTCACGCGCCCTGTGGAACGTGGTCCCGCAGCAGGTCACCTTCGCCCAGCGGCACAACTCCACCGCCTCGCCCTCCCAGGTCTCGATGGACTCCTGGGACGGCTACCCGGCCTCCCGGACCCGGATCCTGGCCGGCGCGCAGAGCGCCGGTGTCGAGAACCTGATGGTCCTCACCGGCGACGTCCATGTGCACTACGGCTTCGACATCAAGCAGGACTTCGCCGACCAGGCGTCCAAAACGCTCGGCACCGAGATCGTCACCTCGTCGATCTCCAGCGGCGGCAACGGCTCGGCGAAGCCCGCCAACTGGGCTGCCTTCATGGCCGCCAACCCGCACCTGAAGTTCTACAACGGCCTGCGCGGCTACGCGACCGTCTCCCTCGGCCGCGACCTCGCCCGCGCCGACTTCAAGACCGTCGCGTACGTCACCCGGCAGGGCGCACCGCTGACCACGGCCGCGTCCTTCGTCACCGAGGTCGGCGACCAGGGACTCAAGCCGGCGTGAGCCGCTGAAACAGCCTTACCGGACCGGCGGCCAGGTGTCGCCCCAGTCCGCGTCACGGGCCGCCCGGTACAGCTCCCCGTGTTTCTTCGTCACCGTCGTACGGCTCAGCTGCTCCTCGGCCTCGCACAGGTCGAGGAGCACCTGGCCCTTGCGGATCTGTGGCCGCCGGACCACTCGGGCGGGGGCGGGCGACACGGGGAAGCGGGCGGCCGCGACGTAGCTGAACTTCTCGTCCTCGTAGGGCAGCGAGCCGCCCTTGACCTGCCGGTGCAGGGAGGAGCGGCTGACCCGCGCCGAGAAGTGGCACCAGTCCGTGCCCGGCACGATCGGGCAGGCCGCGCTGTGCGGGCAGGGCGCGGCGACGTGGAGACCGGCGGCGATCAGCCGGTCACGGGCCTCGATCACCCGGGCGTAGCCGTCCGGCGTGCCCGGCTCGACGATCACCACGGCCTGCGCGGCCGACGCGGCGGCGTCCACGAGGGCGGCACGGTCGGGCGCGGCCAGTTCGTTGAGGACGTAGGAGACGGTGACGAGGTCCGTGGGGTCCAACGTGAGCGCCGAGCCGATGCGGGCGCGCTGCCAGCGGACGTCGCGCAGAGCCGGGTTCGCGGCGGCCACCTCGCGGCCGAGGGCCAGGGCGGGCTCGGCCCAGTCCAGGACGGTCACCGGACGCTCGCCGTCCCAGGTCGCGTTCACCGCCCAGGTCGCCGCGCCCGTCCCGCCGCCGACGTCGACATGGCTGCCGGGCGTCCACTCGGGCGCCGCCTGCGCGAACGCCTCCAGCGCCGAGCACACCGCCTCGAAGGTCGCCGGCATCCGGTACGCGGCGTAGGCGGCCACGTCCGCGCGGTCGCGCAGGATGGGCGCGTCCGTAGGGGTGGCGCCCCGGTAGTTGGCGATGAGCCGCTCGACGGCCTGCGCGGCCTGCTTGGGCGGCAGCCCGTCGAGGAGGTCTCCGAGGGCGGTACGGAGAGTCTCGGCGGCGGATACGGAGACGTTCACCTGGCGATTATGAGGCACCCGGCGTCGGCGGTGCCCGCACCGGGGGCTGCGCCCCCAGACCCCCCTGTCGGCCCTGAAGGGGCCTCGTCCTCAAACTCCCCCAGAGGGGGGACCCCCAACGGGCTGACCTGCCGGACGGGCTGACCTGCCGGAGGGGCTGCCTTGCCGGACGGGCCGGCTTATCGCACCGCCATCGCCATGCGCGTCCCCAGCAATGCCCGCGGGCCGCTGTCCGGGGTCCTGCGCACCGGATGCACCGTGTTCGCCAGCAGCACCACGAACGTGTCCGTCGCCGGGTCCAGGACCAGCGAGGTTCCCGTGAAGCCGGTGTGGCCCGCCGCGCCCTCGCCCGCCAGTTCGCCCATGAACCACGCCTGGTCCACCGCGAAGCCCAGCCCCGGCGGGGTCAGCAGGAGTTCCACGAAGTCGTGGCCGAGGATGCGGGCCGGACCGTACGAGCCGCCCGCCAGCAGGGTCCGGCAGAACACGGCCAGGTCGCGGCCGGTCGAGAACAGGCCCGCGTGACCGGCCACCCCGCCCAGCGCCCACGCGTTCTCGTCGTGCACCACGCCCCGCAGCATCCCCCGGTCCACCTTGGCCCACGGCCGCCGCTGGTCCTCGGTCGCCGCCGCGCCGGGGCAGGGGCCGAAGCCGGTCGACGTCATCCCCAGGGGGCGGGTGATTCCCTCGTGCACGAGGA
Source organism: Streptomyces sp. NPDC031474 (assembly GCF_055581185.1). Taxonomy (NCBI): domain Bacteria; kingdom Bacillati; phylum Actinomycetota; class Actinomycetes; order Kitasatosporales; family Streptomycetaceae; genus Streptomyces; species Streptomyces sp. NPDC031474. Next base: position 608,873 of record NZ_JBVIJX010000001.1, on the reverse strand, counting down.
CGTCGAGCGGGCGGCCGGTCAGGCGTTCCAGGAGCTGCTGGAGCAGCAGCATGTTCAGATCGGAGTACAGGTACGCGCCCGGTTCGCCGATCGGCGCCTCGGCCCGCAGCCGTTCCAGCCGCTCCGTGTCGTCCGCGCAGTCGTACAGCGGCAGCTCGGGGCGCAGGCCCGAGGTGTGGGTGAGGAGCTGACGGACGGTGATGCCGTGGGCGGCGGCCGCGTGGAAGTCGGGCAGATAGGCGCCGATCCGCGCGTCGATGCCGAGGGTGCCGCGCTCGATCTGCTGCACCGCGGCGACCGCCGTGCACAGCTTGGTGAGGGAGGCCAGATCGAACGGGGTGTCCACGGTCATCGGGACCTGAGCCCGCGCCGGGAGCTCCACGCCCGCGTCCGTCGCCGGGTCGTACGCCGAGTAGCGCACGGCCCAGCCCGCCGCCTCCTCGACGGCGATCACCGGGCCGCGCCCGGCGACCACCACGGCGCCCGCGGCCCAGGGCCGGTCGCCGGTGGTGAGGTCCACGACGTCGCGGACGAGGAGCCGCGTCTCCTCGGGGTCGAGCCCCGCCCGTTCCGGTGTGTCGACGCGCAGTCTCGGTGCGCTCAGCTCCCCGCTCCTTCCGCCCCCGTATTCGTCCAGGGACGGCACATAACCACGAAGCAGGCCAGGGCCACCACCGCGGCGGCCAACTGGACGACGGCCATCGGGACGGCCGTGTGCTCGCCGGCGATCCCGACGAGCGGCGAGGCGACCGCGCCGATGAGGAAGGACGACGTGCCGAGCAGTGCGGAGGCGGAACCGGCGGAGTGCCGCACCCGCAGCAGGGCGAGGGTCTGGGCGTTGGGCAGGGTCACGCCCATCGCGGACATCAGCACGAACAGCGCTGCGGCCACCGGCGCCAGCCCCACCTCGCCGAACACGCCCGTCGTCATCAGCAGCAGCGCGGCGGCGGCCAGCACGACCACCGTCAGCCCGGCGGCCAGCACCCGGTCCAGCCGTACCCGGCCCACCAGCACCTTGCCGTTGATCTGCCCGACCACCACCAGCCCGACCGAGTTCACGGCGAACAGCAGACCGAACGTCTGCGTAGAGGCGCCGTAGATCTCCTGGACCACGAACGGGGACGCCGAGATGTACGCGAACAGCGCGGCGAAGGCGAAGCCGCCCGTGAGCATGTAGCCGGTGAAGGGCAGGTCGGACAGGAGCCGGCGCATCGAGCGCAGGGCCTCGCCGACACCGCCCGCATGCCGGTCGGCGCTGTCCAGCGTCTCCGGGAGCCGTGTCCACACCACACCGGCCAGCAGCAGCCCCACCGCCGTCAGGAGCACGAACACGCCCCGCCAGTCCGTCACCCGCAGGATCTGCGCGCCGATCAGCGGCGCCACCACCGGGGCGACCCCGGAGATCAGCATCAGGGTGGAGAAGAACCGGGCCATCGCCACGCCGTCGTAGAGGTCGCGTACGACGGCCCGCGCGATGACGATGCCCGCCGCGCCCGCGAGTCCCTGCAACAGCCGGAACGCGACCAGCACCTCGACGGTCGGCGCCACGGCGCACAGCGCGGTCGCCAGCACGTAGACGGCGAGTCCGGCGAGCAGCGGGCGTCTGCGCCCCCACCGGTCGCTCATCGGGCCGACCACCAGCTGCCCCAGCGCCATCCCGGCCAGGCACGCGGTCAGCGTGAGCTGCACCGTCGCCGCGGGCGCGTGCAGGGAACGGGTGACCTCCGGCAGGGCCGGAAGGTACATGTCCATCGACAGCGGGGGAGTGGCGGTCAGACCGCCCAGGACGAGCGTGACGAGCAGCCCGGCCCGACGCCGCGCACGCAGCGGCGCCTTGTCCGTGCCGGTGTTCTTCTCGGTGGACTTCTCGGTGTTCTTCTCGGTGTTCCTGCGCGCGACGGCCGCTCGCGAAGCCTCCGGTATCGGCCCACCCTCCGGCATACGGCCGCCCCTCCCTCTGCGATGTCTTCGCCACCTATGCTCTCAGCTCGAACGGACTGCTGGGACGGCACGAGGGCGGGCAGGGTATGACGACGGACACGGTGCGGTGGGGAATCCTGGCGACCGGCGGGATAGCGGGCGCCTTCACGGCGGACCTGATCGACCTGCCCGACGCGGAGGTCGTGGCGGTCGCCTCGCGCACCGAGGCCTCCGCGAAGGCGTTCGCCGAACGGTTCGGCATACCCCGCGCCTACGGCGACTGGTCCCTGCTCGCCGCCGACGAGGACATCGACGTCGTCTACGTCGCCACCCCGCACGCCGCGCACCGCACCGCCGCGGGCCTCTGCCTGGAGGCCGGGCGCAACGTGCTGTGCGAGAAGGCGTTCACGCTGAACGTCCGCGAGGCCGAGGAACTCGTCGCGCTGGCCCGCGACAACGGGCGCTTCCTGATGGAAGCCATGTGGATGTACTGCAACCCGGTCATCCGCCGGCTCAAGGCCCTCGTCGACGACGGCGCGATCGGCGAAGTCCGCACCGTGCAGGCCGACTTCGGCCTCGAAGGCCCCTTCCCGCCCTCGCACCGGCTGCGCGACCCCGCCCAGGGCGGCGGCGCTCTCCTCGACCTCGGCGTCTACCCGGTCTCCTTCGCCCACCTCCTGCTCGGCGAACCGTCGGGCATCGCCGCCCAGGCCGTTCTGTCCGCCGAGGGCGTCGACCTGCAGACGGCGCTGGCGCTGTCCTGGGACTCCGGCGCGCTCGCCGCCCTGCACTGCTCCGTCACCGGCGGCACGGGTACCACCGCCTCCGTCACCGGTTCCCGCGGCCGCATCGACATCCCGGCCGGCTTCTTCCACCCCGACCGCCTCGTCCTGCACCGCGCCGGCCGCGACCCCGAGGAGTTCACCGCCGACCCGGCCGACGGCCCCCGCACGACGTTCCGTCACGAGGCCCGGGAGGTCATGCGTGCCCTGGGGGCCGGCGAGACGGAGTCCCCCCTCGTCCCCCTCGACGGCAGCCTCGCCGTCATGCGCACTCTGGACGCCGTCCGGGAACGGATCGGCGTGCGCTACCCGGGAGAGAACGCCTAGGACCGGCACCCGGTCGGGCTGCCCGCCGCGGCCCCGCGCCCGCTCGGTGGGGTCGGCGGTACCGTCGGTCCATGGTCACCCAGTCCGGAAAGCCGGCCCCCGACACCACCCGCCGCAGCGAGCGGTCCCGGCGCGCCATCTACGACGCGGCCCTCGCCCTCGTCGTGGAGGTCGGCTACCCGAAGACCACGATCGAGGGCATCGCCGCCCGCGCGGGCGTCGGCAAGCAGACCATCTACCGCTGGTGGGGGTCGAAGGCCGACGTCCTGCTGGAGGCGTTCCTCGACCTCAGCGAACAGGCGGCGCGGGACGCGGGCGCAGCGGAGCACGAGCCGTACGTCATCCCCGACACCGGCGACCTCGCCGCGGACATCAAGGGCGTCCTGCGGGCCACCGTCGACCAGTTGACGGACCCCAGGTTCGAGGCGCCCTCCCGGGCCCTGGCCGCCGAGGGCGTGGTCAACGCGAGCGTCGGCCGCGAGTTCACGGCCAAGCTCCTGGAGCCGTCCCTCCAGTTGTACGTCGACCGGCTGCGCGCCGCGCAGGAGGCCGGGCAGGTCCGCGCCGACCTCGACCCGCGCATCGCCCTGGAGTTCTTCGTCTCCCCGCTCGCCCAGCGCTGGCTGCAGTACACCGGCCCGATCACGTACGAGTACACCGACACCCTCGTCGACTACGCCCTCCACGGCCTCGCGCCGCGATGACCCGGTGCGTCCCACCTGCCCCGGTTCACGACTCCGCACCCCCGATGCGCCGGATGGCGGGGACATGAGGCATGCTGTCCGCACCAGCGAGGCGAGGGGACAGATGAGCGCGGAGTTCGACGGCCGGACCGGTTTGTGGGGCAAACTCTCCCGTCGGCTGCGCGGAAGCGGCCCGACCGACGCCGCCGACGAAGGCGGCCGTGAGGCCCTGCTGCTCGCCGCCGCCGAAGCGGGACTCCCTCTCGCGCCCGCCGCCCACCCGGCCCCCGGCTACGGATGCTCCTGCGACCGGGTCGGCTGTCCGACCCCCGCCCGGCACCCGGTGTCCTTCGCCTGGCAGACGCAGTCCACCACCGACCGCGCCCAGATCGAGCGCTGGGCCCGCCACCAGCCGCAGGCCAACTTCATCACCGCCACCGGCATGACGCACGACGTCCTCGACGTGCCCCTGGAGGCGGGCGCGCAGGCCCTTCAGCGGCTGCTCGGCTCCGGCACGGAGGTCGGCCCGGTCGCCGAGAGCGACGACGGCCGCATGCTCTTCTTCACCCTCACCCGCGGCACCCCCGAGGACGAGGACGAGTGGTGGCCCTGCGAGCTGGACTGCCGCCCCGAGACCATGGACGAACACCCCGGCCTGCGCTGGCACTGCCGGGGCTCCTACGTCCTCGTACCGCCCGCCCGCCTCCCCGGCGGCGACGACGCCCGCTCGGTCCACTGGCTACGCGGCCCCGAGCACCCCCTGCCCGACCCCCTGACCCTCCTGGAAGCCCTGACGGACGCCTGCGCTCGGCACGCGGGCCAGGACGATCCGACGGCGGCCTGGCCAACTCGCCTTTAGGGGCGGCTCACTCACCCTTCGCTCCGGTCAGCCCCTCCAACCGGCTGAGCACGGACACCTTCCCCTTCGCCGGGTCCACAGCGACCCCGCTGGCGACGAACTCCATGGTCAGCGACTGCTTGACCTCGCCGGTCGTCAACGCCTGCACGTTCCTGTTCGAGGTGGGCACCGTCGCGCCCGCCGCGGCCGTCTGCTTCATGTAGTGGTGCGTGGTGAAGAACACCAACGCCCCGCCGTCCGCGGTGCGCACCGCCAGCGGCGCATAGTCGCCCTCGGTCAGCTGCTGGTCGATGTACTGCGTGACGAGCCCCGGCTTGATGGCGTTCTTCGCGCGGGTGTCGCGCATCGCGTTCGTGTACGCGCCGTCCGCGAAGGAACCCTTGCCGCTCTGCAAATAGGCCGCGTAGTCCTTGCTCAGGTCCTCGGGCGGCAGCGCCAGCCCGGCGGTGTCCGCCGGCACGGCCTCGGCGACACCGTCCGCGTCGGTCTGGAACGCCGGTACCGAGCCCGGCTCCACCAGCGTCAGATACGTCGCCTGCCAGGGCTCCGCCATCTCGCCCCGGGTGAACACCATCAGCCAGCGCGCATTGCCGCCCTTGTTGCCCTTCGCGTCGGCGATGAACCAGCGCGGCCAGCCCGCCTTCTGCACGATCGTGTACTTCACGTCCGACAACACCAGCGGCGTGTGCTGCGGGTTGCCGTCCGGGCTGTTGACGTGCCCCGCCTTCAGTCGCGCCGCGTCGATGATCCCGAGGGCGCCGGTGGTGTACTCGGCGTCCAGGGAACTGTCGTACGCCTTGTCCGCCTTGTTGTACGCGGTCGTGAACTGCTGGATCGCCTTGGCGGCCTCCGCCTTCGTGGCCGCGGGGAGCACCTCGCGTTCCCCGTGGACCACCACACAGCCGCTCGCGGTGAGCGAGACGGCCGTGAGCGAGGCCGCTATGAGTGCGTACCGGTCACGCCTGCGGAGCCTTCGAGTCCCTCGAACCCCGCTCGTCAGGCTGCGTTCCCTGGTCATCAGGTGACTTCACCTTCCCCTTCCCGGAGGCGAACCCTACCGGGGCGAGGAACAGCGCGAGCGTCGGGATCAGGTACAGCAGCCACACCGTGACCTGGAGGACCGTCGGGTCGGGCTGGAAGTTGAACACGCCCTTCAGCAGCGTGCCGTACCAGCTGTCCGGCGGGATCGTGTCGCTGATGTCGAACGCCTTGTCCGTCAACCCCGGGACCCAGTCGGCCTCCTGGAGGTCGTGGAACCCGTACGCCAGCACGCCCGCGGCCACGACGACGAGCATGCCGCCCGTCCAGGTGAAGAACTTCGCAAGGTTGATCCTGAGCGCCCCGCGGTAGAACAGCCAGCCCAGCAGCACGGCCGTCGCCAGGCCGAGCGCCGCGCCGACGAGGGGGCGCGGGGTGCCGTCGCCGGCCGCGTGGACGGACGTCCACACGAACAGGGCCGTCTCCAGGCCCTCCCGGCCGACCGCGAGGAAGGCGGTGGCGACCAGCGCGCCGGTGCCCATCGCGAGCGCCGCGTCCAGCTTGCCGTGCAGCTCCGACTTCAGGTGCCGGGCGGTGCGCCGCATCCAGAACACCATCCACGTCACCAGCGCGACCGCGACGATCGACAGGGAGCCGCCGAGCGCCTCCTGCGCCTTGAACGTCAGCTCCTGCGAGCCGAATTCGAGGACGCAGCCGAAAGCCATCGCGATGGCGACCGCGATGGCGATGCCGGTCCACACCGGTTTCAGCGCGTCCCGGCGGTCGGTCTTCACCAGGTAGGCGATGAGGATGCAGACGACGAGGCTGGCCTCCAGGCCCTCGCGCAGTCCGATCAGGTAGTTGGAGAACACGGGCTACGCCTCCTTGGAGAACAGCGTCCGGCCCCACCAGTCGTCCTTGTCGCGGACGCCGGGCGGGACGGCGAAGACCGCCGAACCCACATGCTGGATGTACTCGTTGAGCGCGTCGGTGGCGAGGTTGCGCTGGACGCGGATGAACCCCTCGCGCACGTCACGCTGGTAGGCGAGGAAGAACAGGCCGGCCTCCAGGCGCCCCAGACCGTCGGTGCCGTCGGTGAAGGAGTAGCCGCGGCGCAGGATCGTCGTCCCGTGGTTGGAGTCCGGGTGCGCGAGCCGTACGTGCGCGTCCGGCTTCATCGCCTTCAGGAACGGCTCGTCGCGCTCCTTCGCCTTGCCGACGGGAGCGCCCTCGCCCTTGTCCCGGCCGAAGATGTCCTCCTGCTCCTGCAGCGAGGTGCGGTCCCAGGTCTCGATGTGCATGCGGATGCGCCGGGCGACGAGGTACGAGCCGCCGACCATCCACTGCGGGCCGTCCTTGTCGCCGACCCACACGAACTTCTCCAGCCGGTCCGTCTCCGTGCCCGCGATGTTGCGGGTGCCGTCCTTGAAGCCCATCAGGTTGCGCGGGGTCTGCGCGTCGGGCGTCGTGGACGACGTCTTGCCGAAGCCGAGCTGCGACCAGCGGATGACGACCTTGCCCATGCCGATGCGGGCCAGGTTGCGGATCGCGTGCACGGCGACCTGCGGGTCGTCCGCGCAGGCCTGCACGCACAGGTCGCCGTTGCTGCGGGCCGCGTCGAGCGCGTCCCCGGCGAACTGGGGCAGGTCGACGAGGGCCTCGGGACGCTCGTCCGCGAGGCCGAACTTCTTGAACAGCGACGGCCCGAAGCCCACCGTCAGGGTCAGCCGGGACGGCTTGAGGCCCAGGGCCTCGCCGGTGTCGTCCGGGGGCGCCTCGGCGAGGCCGCCGAACGCGCCCTCCCCGACCGCCTTCCCGGCCGTCATCCGGCGGGCGGCCTCCGTCCACTCCTTCAGCAGCTGGACGAACTCGGCGCGGTCCGCGGTCGTCACGTCGAACGCGGCGAAGTGCAGCCGGTCCTGGACGGGCGTGGCGATGCCCGCCTGGTACGTGCCGTGGAAGTCGACGGCGGCGCCCGTGTCGGCGGCCGTGGGGTCGACGTCGTTGCCGGTGCGGGTCATCGCGACCGCGCCGCCGGCCGCGGCGGCGCCGAGCGCGAGCCCGGCCCCGCCCCAGCCGATCAGCGACCGCCGGGACGGACTGCTGCTCTGGTTCTCCGACATGTCCGTGGTCCCCCCGGTCACTTCGCCACGGCGGCGGCGAGCTTGGACAGCGGCTCGGCGAGCGCGTTCACCGCGTCCGAGAGCCCCTTGCGGTCGGCGGCGCCGACCTTGTCGTACGAGGTGAACTCGTACGACGTCGTGTTCGGCCGGTACTTGTCCAGCAGCGTGTTCAGCGCGGCGAACTGCTTGTCCAGCTCGGTGACCAGGGCGGCGTCGTTGTCCTTGGCGACCGGCTTCAGCAGCTCGTACGCCTGCTGCGCACCCTCGACGTTGGCCTTGAAGTCGACCAGGTCGGTGTGCGAGTAGGTCTCCTCCTCGCCGGTGACCTTGCCGGTGGCGACCTCGTCGAGGAGTTCCTTGGCGCCGTTGGCCATGGACGTCGGGGTGATCACGGCCTTGCCGATCCGCTGCTTCCAGTCCGTCAGGTCGGCGACGAGCCGGTCGGCGAGGGTCTTGTCCTCGGCGGTGAGCTTCTTGTCCTGCCAGAGGGACTTCTCCAGGCGGTGCCAGCCGGTCCACTTCTGGCCGGCTTCCAGGCCGTCCGCGCGGGTGTCGACCAGCGGGTCGATGTCACCGAAGGACTCCGCGACCGGCTCGGTGCGCTCCCAGCCGATGCGGGAGGGGGCGTAGGCCGTCTTCGCGGCCTCGATGTTCCCGGCCTTGACCGCCGCGACGAAGGTGGCGACCTTGGGCAGCGTCTCGTCGGCCTGGGTCTGCGCGTAGGAGCGGTAGGCGGCGACGGCCTTGTCCAGGCGGGGGTCGCGCTGGGCCGCGGAGCCGCCGGTGACCTTGAGGTCCTGCCGGATGCCGTCGCCCTTCATGCCGGGCTTGCAGGCGATCCGGTAGGCGCCGGCCTTCACTTCGGCGGTGACCCGCTGCTTGGTGCCGGGGCCGATGTTCTCGCGCTCGCTGACCACCCGGTCGTCGGGGAACAGGATGTAGACCTCGGTGACCTTGGAACCCTTGTTCTCGATGGCGAGTTCGACGTGTCCGGCGGAGATCTCCTTCTTGGAGGTCTCGCACTTGGAGTCGGTGGCGGTCACGCTGATGACACGGTCGCCGTCTTTCGCGTCGCTCTTCGAGGTGCACCCGGTGACGGCGGTCAGTGCGGTCACGGCGGTGACGGCGGTGACAACGGACAGTCTGGCGGCTCGCATTCGGGCTCCCAGCGATGGCTGAATCTTCACGTGACACGACTCACAGGATTGGTGAGCCTCACCTAACTTATCCAAGGCTTACCTGCGTAATACCCGCCCGTGCCGTGATTCACCTCTCATGGAGGCCGCAAGGGAACGACTCGATCACGGTGGCTCAAAGTGGACCCCAAGGGAAGGTCAAAGGAGATTCAAAGATTCCGCATGGGGTGACGAGTGCTTCAATTCCCCGGTGACTGATTACGACGTGCTCCGCGTCTTCTGTGCGCCGAACGGCGGCTACGGCAACGAACTTGCCGTGGTTCGCGAAGGCTCGGTGCTGCCGGACCGCGAGGGCCGACAGGGCCTCGCGGCCAAACTCGGCTTCAGCGAGACGGTGTTCGTCGACGACCCCGAGCGCGGGGTCATCGACATCTACACGCCCACCGTGCGCCTGCCCTTCGCCGGTTACCCGTGCGTGGGCGTGGCCTGGCTGCTCGACGTGCCCGAGCTCGTCACCCCGGCCGGCGTCGTCGGAACCCGCCTGGACGGGGAGTTCACCTGGATCGAGGCGCGCGCGGAGTGGGCTCCGCCGCGCACGCTCCGTCAGTACGCCACCGCCGCCGAGGTCGACGACCTGTCCGTACCGCCGCCGGGCGAGTGGGTATACGCCTGGGCCTGGGAGGACGAGCCCGCCGGCCGCATCCGCGCCCGCGGCTTCCCCGGCCGCGACGACGGCATCGACGAGGACGAGGCGACGGGCGCGGCGGCGCTCCTGCTCACCGAGCGCCTCGGCCGCGCCCTGAACATCACCCAGGGCGCGGGCTCGCAGATTCTGACGGCTCCACAGCCCTACGGATGGGTCGAGATCGGCGGCCGGGTGTTCCTGGAACGCTGAACCATACGGCCGATTGCGGGCGTTTGTGGTGTTTTGGGCGGCCGTACGGGTGGTCTGGGCGTGTGCGGGCGGGGATCGGCGGGGGTGATCGGGGACCTTGGGCGTGACCACTCAGTCCCGTGAGAGGAACGCCATGCGTATCCGTTCAGTTCTGGCCGCAACCGTCCTGGGCATCGCCCTCGCCGCCGCCGGTGTGACGACCGCCACCGCCGACGAGGACGCCGGCTACCACCACTCCTACGAGGGCCCCGGTTACCACCAGTCCGACGAGGGTTCCGGCCACCGGCACTACTTCGACGAGGGCAAGGACAACTGCAGCCCGTACATCGGCGCGGTCAAGACGCCCTCGGCCGCCATCTTCTGGGCCGGCAAGCACTGCCACACCATCTGACCCGGCACCGGGCCCCCTCGCCGCGCAGAGCATCCGCGGAGCGAAGGGGCCCGGCCCGTCCGCCCGCGACGCCGGCTCACGCCGAGAGCGGGAACTCCTCGCCCAGGGCCCTGAAGACCGCCGTGTTCAGCGCGAAGGCTCGCCTGCACTCGCTCACGATCCGCTGCTTCTCCAGGTCGTCCGCGCGCACCCCGTCCAGCAGCCTGCGGTAACCCCGCTTGAACGCCGCCGGGTTGCCGATCCCCTCGAAGACGTAGAAGCGGACGCCGTCGCCCCTGCGCTCGAAGCCCCAGGTGCGCTCCGCCCTGTCGCGGATGACCTGTCCGCCGGAGAGGTCGCCCAGGTAGCGCGTGTAGTGGTGGGCGACGTACCCGCCCGGCCACCGCTCGGCACACTCCCGCACCCGCGCCGCGTACGCCTCGGTCGCCGGCAGGGCCGAAAGGCCCGTCCGCCACCCGGCGCCCCGCAGATGCGCCAGGTCCCGCGCCAGCGAGCCGAGCCGGAACAGCTCCGGCCGGATGAAGGGCCCGGCCACCGGATCCGACGCCAGCCCCTCGGCCCCGGCCTCCAGCGCCTCGTACACGAACCACAGCTGTTCGGTGTAGCGCGTGTAGGCGTCGACGCCGAGCCTGCCGCCGAGGAGACCGCTCATGAACGGCGAGGTCTCCGCCGCCATGTGCTGCTCGTGGGACGCCGTGCGGATGACCGTCGAGAAGGAGTCCATAGCGCCTCCCGGCCGACGCTCGCCGACCCGCTGCCGGCCATGGCCGGAACTTGCCGACACTCTGTCGGTAAAAGTCTACAAGAGAAAGCCCGCCCCGGCAGGGCGGGCGCTCTCCGGCCGACGATCACGGCAGGGTCAGAATCTCCGCCCCCGTCTCCGTCACCACCAGCGTGTGCTCGAACTGGGCCGTCCGCTTGCGGTCCTTGGTCACCACGGTCCAGCCGTCGTCCCACATGTCGTAGTCGTGGGTGCCGAGCGTCAGCATCGGCTCGATCGTGAAGGTCATCCCGGGCTGGATGACGGTGGTCGCGTGCGGGCTGTCGTAGTGCGGGATGATCAGCCCGGAGTGGAACGACGAGTTGATGCCGTGCCCCGTGAAGTCACGGACCACGCCGTAGCCGAAGCGCTTGGCGTACGACTCGATGACCCGGCCGATGATGTTGATCTGCCGGCCGGGCCGGACCGCCTTGATCGCCCGCTCCAGGGACTCCCGGGTCCGCTCCACCAGCAGCCGCGACTCCTCGTCGACGTCCCCCACCAGATACGTGGCGTTGTTGTCGCCGTGCACGCCGCCGATGTACGCGGTCACGTCCAGATTGACGATGTCGCCGTCGCGCAGCACCGTCGAGTCCGGGATGCCGTGGCAGATGACCTCGTTGACGCTGGTGCACAGGGACTTGGGGAAGCCGCGATAGCCCAGGGTCGACGGGTAGGCGCCGTGGTCGCACATGTACTCGTGCGCGACCTTGTCGAGCTCGTCGGTGGTGACCCCCGGCGAGATCAGCTTCGCGGCCTCCGCCATCGCCTGCGCGGCGATCCGGCCGGCCCGGCGCATCGCCTCGATCGTCTCGGGCGTCTGCACCTCCGGCCCGGTGTACGGCGTCGGCGCGGGCTTGCCGACGTACTCGGGGCGACGGATGTTTCCCGGCACGGAACGGGTGGGGGACAGCTCCCCTGGAACGAGCAGCGACTGGCCAGACATGGAGTTGAGTCTAACGAGCGCCCATGGGGGAACATGTCGGTGGCGAGAGGAGCCGTCATGCCCCTGTTCAAGAAGCGGACCGTCGGCAAACCGGGTGAGTGGTACTACTGCCTGGAGCACAAGAAGGTCGAGGAGGGGCCGGACTGCCCGGGCAAGGACCGTTTCGGCCCCTACACCACCCGCGCGGAGGCCGAGCACGCGATGGAGACCGCCCGCGAACGCAACCTCCAGTGGGAGAACGACCCCAAGTGGCACGACACCCCGACGGGCGGCGGCGCCACGGACGACGACTGATCACCAAGGAGGAGGCGGCGGCGCCGTCAGACGCTCGGCCAGGTGGGTGAGGCGGTCGGCGAGGCGGCGGCGCCTTCTCGTCGGCGGCAACGTTTCGCCGGCGGCCGCGCTCACCAGGTGCTGCACGGTGTCGAGGTCCAGCTCGGAGCCGTCCGGCACGGGCAGCGTCTCGTGGGCCAGGGTCGTCAGGTCCCCCTCGCCGGGGCCCAGGGCGAGGATCGTGACGCCGGCCCGGCGGGCGTCCGCCACGCGTTCGAGCAGCGGTGCGTCACCCGAAGGCGACGCCACCAGCAGCGTCTCGCCCCGCCGGGCCGCCTCGATCCGGCCCAGGCCCACCGCGAGGTGCGCCGCGTCCGAGGGGCGTGCGTCATGCCGTACGAGCGTCGGCGCGAGCTCCGGCGTACCGGACCAGGCGGCCTCGTCCACCAGGTGCGCCGCGAGATGCCAGGGCTCGTACTCCGCCGTCCCCACCAGCAGCAGCCCGCCCCCGTGCGACACCACCGACCCCCGCAGCACCGCCCCGAACCTCCGGGTGGCCCCCAGCCACTCGGTCCCCGCGAGCACCTCACGCAACAGCGCGACCCGTACGGCGTCCATGCGGCCGCATCCTGCCCCAATCGGCCACCGGGGGCGGACGGTTCGCCGCACCTTCACCCGGCGTGGCGAAAGGGCGCCCGACACGCCCACGTAAAGTCGGCCCATGACCTCTACCGACAGTGCACACAACGCGCCCGCGGGCGCCCCGGCGAAGGCCCCCGCCAAGGACCCGTGGGACCTCCCCGACGTCTCCGGACTGGTCGTCGGCGTGCTCGGCGGGACCGGCCCGCAGGGCAAGGGCCTCGCCTACCGGCTCGCCAGGGCCGGCCAGAAGGTGATCATCGGCTCCCGTGCCGCCGACCGCGCCCAGGCCGCCGCCGACGAGCTCGGGCACGGCGTCGAGGGCGCCGACAACGCCGAGACCGCGCGCCGCAGCGACATCGTGATCGTCGCCGTGCCGTGGGACGGCCACGGCAAGACCCTGGAGTCCCTGCGCGAGGAGCTGGCCGGAAAGCTCGTCGTGGACTGCGTCAACCCGCTCGGCTTCGACAAGAAGGGCGCCTACGCGCTGAAGCCGGAGGAGGGCAGCGCCGCCGAGCAGGCCGCCGCCCTGCTGCCGGACTCCCGGGTCGCCGCCGCCTTCCACCACCTCTCGGCGGTCCTCCTCCAGGACCCGGCGATCGACGAGATCGACACCGACGTGATGGTGCTGGGCGAGGAGCGGGCCGACGTCGAGATCGTGCAGGCGCTGGCCGGCCGGATCCCCGGCATGCGCGGCGTCTTCGCGGGGCGGCTGCGCAACGCTCACCAGGTGGAGTCCCTGGTCGCCAACCTGATCTCGGTCAACCGCCGCTACAAGGCCCACGCCGGGCTGCGCGTCACCGACGTGTGAGCGCATGGGGGACACTGGTCGCAGCAGCCCGCAGTGTCCCCCGACAGGAGCCCACCGACATGCCCCGCCTCGCCCTCTACACCCTCGTCGTCTGCGTCCTCGCCGTGGCCGCTGCGGTCGTCTCCTTCGTCCAGGCCAGCTTCCTGGGCATCGTGTGGGTGCTGCTCGCGGGCCTGTCGTCCAACATGACCTGGTACTACGTGAAGCGGGACAAGGCGCGCAAGGCCGCCGGGGCCGACGTCACCGGCTGACCGAGCAGAACCCGTCGGAGCCCTCCCAGAAGCGGTACAGCGACTGGCCGCAGTACGAGTCCAGGTCGCTGATCCCCAGGCCGCGCAGCATCGCGTCGATCATGTCGAAGAACTCCCGGTTCACCGACGGCACCCACAGCAGCACGAACACGAACAGCAGGCCGAACGGCGCGAACGGCTCCACCTGCCGCTTGACGTTGTACGACAGCCAGGGCTCGATGATCCCGTAGCCGTCCAGACCCGGCACCGGCAGGAAGTTCAGGAGCGCGGCCGTCACCTGGAGCATCGCGAGGAACGCGAGCGCGTACCGGAACTCGTCCGGCACGCCGTCCAGCGCGTCCAGCCAGAACGGCGCCGTGCACACCACCGCGAACAGCACGTTCGTCAGCGGACCGGCCGCCGAGATCAGACTGTGCCGCCACCGCCCCCGGATCCGCGCCCGCTCGATGAAGACCGCGCCGCCCGGCAGACCGATCCCACCCATGATCACGAACACCACCGGCAGCACGATGCTGAGCAGCGCGTGCGTGTACTTCAGCGGGTTGAGCGTCAGATATCCCTTCGCGCCGACCGAGATGTCACCGCTGTGCAGGGCGGTACGCGCGTGTGCGTACTCGTGCAGGCACAGCGACACGATCCAGGCCGCCGTCACGAACAGGAACACCGCCACGCCCGGCTGCTCGGCGAACCCCGTCCAGGTCGCCCAGCCGGTGACCGCCGTCACAGCGACGATCCCGAGGAAGACGGGACTGATCCGCCGCTCGCTGCTGCGGCTGGTGGCGGTGGTCATGGGGCCCCCTGAACTCGTACGCACGTGTGGAACTGCCCGACCGTACCCGGCCGGGGCGCACAGGGAAAACGTCTCGCGGGCGGCAACCGGTTCCTAGGAGGGTGGACCGAGCCGCCACGCCACCCGGCCGAACCCCCGTGACCGTCCCCGAACACAGCGGAGAGAATGACCCCGTGCGCTATCGCATCCTCGGCACCACCCAGGCCCTTCGTCCGGACGGCACCCCCGTCGCCGTCGGCGGGGCGCGACTGCGTGCTCTGCTCACCGTGCTGGCGCTGCGGGCCGGGCGCAGTGTTCCCGCCGGGCTGCTGACCGAGGAGGTGTGGGCCCAGGATCCGCCCGCCGACGCGGCGGGCGCACTCCAGGCGCTGGTCGGGCGGCTGCGCCGAACCCTCGGGGCGGGCGCGATCGACTCCGCCGAGGGCGGCTACCGGCTGGCCGCCGCCCCCGACGACGTCGACCTGCACCGGTTCGAGCGGCTGACCGTCGACGGCACCCGCTCCCTCGCCGACGGCGACCCCGCCAAGGCGGCCGCCCTCCTCGACGACGCCCTCGCCCTGTGGCACGGCCCGGTCCTCGCCGACCTGCCCGACCGCGCCGCCGAGGCGGCCCGCTGGGAGGCCCGCCGCCTCGACGCGGTGCGGGCCCGGCACACCGCCGCGATCGCCCTCGGCCACGGCGAGCAGTCCCTGCCCGAACTCACCGCCCTGTGCGACACCCACCCCCTGGACGAACCCCTCCAGGCCCTGCGGCTGCGCGCGCTGCGCGAGGCGGGCCGCACCGCCCAGGCGCTGGCCGCCTACGACGACGTCCGCCGACTGCTGGCCGACCGCCTCGGCACCGACCCCGGGCCCGAACTGCGCACCCTGCACGCGGAGTTGCTCAACCCGGAAGAGCTGAGCCCGGTCAGTCCGGCGGAGCCCTCCCGGCCGGGGGGTTCCGTGACCCCCGCGGCGCCGGCCACGACCCCCGGGAACCTCCGTACCCGGCTCACCTCCTTCGTCGGCCGGGAGGACGACATCGCGGCCATCCGCGGGGACCTCGCGAGCGCGCGCCTCGTCACGCTGCTCGGGCCTGGCGGGGCCGGCAAGACGCGGCTGTCGCAGGAGGCCGCCGAGGCCGTACGGGACGCGGAACGGCCCGGGGCGCACGACGGCGTCTGGCTCGCGGAGCTTGCGCCCGTCGCCGACCCGGACGCCGTGCCGCAGGCCGTCCTCACCGCCGTGGGCGCCCGCGAGACCGTGCTGTACGGCGCCGGCGCCGAGGAGATGCGGGCCGTCGCGGAACGCCACGACGACCCCATGGACCGCCTGGTCGAGCACTGCGCCCGACGGCGGATGCTGATCGTCCTCGACAACTGCGAGCACGTCGTCGAGGCCGCCGCCCGGCTCGTCGAGGAGCTGCTGGCGCGCTGCCCGCAGGTGACGGTGCTGGCCACCAGCCGTGAGCCGCTCGGCGTGCCGGGAGAGGTGCTGCGCCCGCTGGATCCGCTGCCGGAGCCGGTCGCCCTGCGGCTGTTCGCCGACCGGGGGGCGGCGGCCCGCCCCGGATTCCGCACCGAGGACGACCCCGAAGCCTGCGCCGAGATCTGCCGGCGCCTCGACGGGCTGCCCCTCGCCATCGAGCTCGCCGCCGCCCGGCTACGGATGCTGACGCCCCGTCAGATAGCCGACCGGCTCGACGACCGCTTCCGGCTGCTCACCTCAGGCAGCCGGACCGTCCTGCCCCGCCAGCAGACCCTGCGGGCCGTCGTCGACTGGTCCTGGGACCTGCTCGACGACGGTGAACGCGACGTCCTGGCCCGGCTGTCGGTCTTCGCCCGCGGCTGCGACCTCGCCGCCGTCGAGGCGGTGTGCGGCCCCGCCGTGCGCGACCCGCTCGACCTGCTCGCCTCCCTCGTCGACAAGTCGCTCGTCGTCGCCGCCCCCGCCCCCGGCGGCGACATGCGCTACCGGCTGCTGGAGACCGTCGCCGAGTACGCGGCCGAGCGGCTCGACGAGTCGGGCGGGCGGGCCGCCGCCGAACGTGCGCATCTGACGTACTACCGCGAACTCGCCCGCACCACCGAGCCGTTGCTGCGCGGGCCCGGCCAGCGCGCCGCCGTCGACCGCCTCCAGCTGGAGTACGAGAACCTGCGCACCGCGCTGCGCCGCGCCGTCGACGCACGGGACGAGCAGGAGGCCCTCAGCCTCACCCTGTCCCTCGCCTGGTACTGGCAGATGCGCGACCTGCGCATCGAGGCCCGCACCTGGTGCGGCGAGGTCATGGCCCTGGGCCCCGACCCGTTCGCCGAACCCCTGCGCCGGGCCGCCCCGGTGTGGAAGTCCTGCACCGACACCCCGCCCCCGCTGACCGGCGAGATCCTCATGGAGGCCCGGCGCGGTGTCCACCTGGCCCATCTCGCCTGCATGGACACCGAGATGGAGGCCTGGCAGGCCCCGGCCGCACAGGCCAAGCTGCGGATGATCGCCAACGCCTACGAGCCCGGCCTCCCGCAGACCTGCCGGGTGCCCGGCCTGCTCTGGTTCTTCGCCGTGCTGATGACCAGCGACCTGGAACGCATCCACACCATCGTCGACGCCAACGTCGACACCTGCCGCCGCACGCCCGGCTACGAGTGGGAGCTCGCCTCCTGTCTGCAGATGCGCGCCAACATCCTCGCCAACCGCTCCGAGTCGGCCGGCGACGCCTTCCGGGACGCCGACGAGGCGCTGGAGATCTTCCGGCGCCTGCGCGACGCCTGGGGCACCGCCGAGGCGCTCTCCGCCCGCGCCGAGGCCCATGAGCGGCTGGGCGCCTACCAGCGGGCCGCCGCCGACTACGAGGACGCCATGGAGCACGCCGAACGGCTCGGCGCCCGCGCCCAGTTGGCGGTCCTGCGCGCCCGGCTGGGCAGTGTGCTGCTGGAGGCGGGGGACGAGGAGCAGGGCGAGCGCCTGCTGCGCGAGGTGATCGACGGCCCCGAGCAGGTCGGCAGTGAGGCCGTCCCCGCCGCCCGTCTCTTCTTCGCCGGCTGGCTCGCCGCCGCCGGCCGCCGCCCCGAGGCCCGCGAACAACTCCAGCGGCTGCGCGCGGGGTTCGACTTCGGGCACTTCGCCGTCTTCGACGCCTTCCTGCTGGGCGCGGAGGCCTGGCTGAACGCCGTCGACGGCCGGCCCGAGCAGGCCCTGACGGACATCCGCACCGCCCTGCGGCGGGCCACGGAACCGCTGTCCGCGGCCATCGCCCCGCAGATGCGCTCCGTCTACCTCTGCATCGCGGCGATCGCGCTCAGCGGCGTCGACGGCGGCAGCCGAGCCGTAGCAGCCGCCCGCTGTCTGGGCACCGCCGACGCCCTGGTGCCGACGCGCCATGTGCCCCCGCGCTGGGAGCGCGAGGCACGCGACCTGGCCATGACCCGCACCCGCGCCGCCCTCGGCGATACGGCCTTCGAGGCCGCGTACGCCGAGGGCGGCGGCCTCTCCTACGAGGAGGCCACCGCCCTGGTGTGACGAGTCACGGCCGACGGCCGACCCGACAGGCACTGAAGAGCAGGCTAGTTCTTGGTGCGGAACTTGTGGATGGCGACCGGCGCCATCACCGCCGTCAGGCCCACCGACCAGGCCAGCGTCACCACCAGGCCGTGCGCGACCGGGCCGCCCACCATCATTCCGCGCGCGGCGTCCGCGAGCGAGGACAGCGGGTTGTAGTCGGTGAAGTTCTGCAGCCAGCCCGGCATGGACTGGGTCGGGGCGAAGATCGACGAGCCGAACTGCAGCGGCATCAGCACCAGGAAGCCCATCGCCTGCACGGACTGCGCGCTCTTCATCATCACGCCGAGGGTGATGAACACCCACATCAGCGCCGAGCCGAACACCGTGGCCAGCCCCACGGCGCCGAACAGTCCCGGCCAGCTGGTGATGTCGAAGCCCACGAGCACGCCGACGATCAGCAGGATCGCGCATGCGAGAAGCATCCGCATCAGCTCCACCACGATCTTGGCGACCAGCACCGAGCCGCGCCCGATCGGCAGGGACCGGAAGCGGTCCATGACCCCGGAGTTGAAGTCGGTGTTGAAGCCGGTGCCCACGCCCTGGGACATGTTCATCCCCATCATGGCCAGCAGCCCGGGGACGACGTACTGCACATACGCCTCCTGCCCGCCGCCCAGCGACTGGCCGATGGAGCCGCCGAAGACGTACACGAACAGCAGGGTGAAGATCACCGGGAACAGGATGGCGTCGAACATCGACTCCGGGTCCTGCCGGATCCACAGCAGGTTGCGCCGGATCAGCGCACCGGTGTGCCGGAGATGGCTGCGCAACGAGATCCGGGTGTCGGCGGCCGTGGTGATGTCGAGAGTGGCGGCACTCATACCGCGACCTCCTCGCGGGTGTCGGTGGGCTGGGCGTCCTGCGGGGCACTGGCGCGGTGGCCGGTGAGGGACAGGAACACCTCGTCCAGGCTGGGCAGTTCGGTGGTGAGGGAGGAGAGGGTGATGCCGCGCGCGGTGACCGCGCCGATCACCGCGGTCAGCTGTTCGTCGCTCAGCACCGGAACCAGCACTGATCCGCGGTCGGCGTCCACGACGGTGCTGGCGAGCCCGGTGATGCCGAGTTCGTCGAGCCAGCCGGCCAACGGCCGTAGCTGGAGCGGGTCGGCGGGCCGTATCCGCAGCGTCCGGCCGCCGACCCGGGCCTTCAGCTCCTCGATGCCGCCGCCCGCGATGACCTTGCCCCGGTCGACGACGGTCAGCTCGGAGGCGAGCTGCTCGGCCTCCTCCATGTACTGGGTGGTCAGCAGCACGGTGACGCCGTCCCCGACCATCGCCTTGACCTCGTCCCACACCTCGTTGCGGGTGCGCGGGTCGAGACCGGTGGTCGGCTCGTCGAGGAACAGCACCTGCGGGCGCCCGATCATCGACGCGGCCAGGTCGAGCCGGCGCCGCATGCCGCCGGAGTACGTGCTCGCCGGCCGCTTGGCGGCCTCCGTCAGCGAGAACCGCTCCAGCAGTTCGTCGGCACGGGCCCTGGCCTCCTTGCGGGACAGGTCGAGCAGCCGCCCGATCATGTAGAGGTTCTCCCAGCCGGGGAGCTTCTCGTCCACCGAGGCGTACTGCCCGGTGAGCCCGATCACCCGGCGCAGCTGCCGGGGCTGGCGTACCACGTCGTAGCCGACGACGGTGGCGTGCCCGCTGTCGGGAGCGAGCAGCGTGGACAGGATCCGTACGAGGGTGGTCTTCCCGGCGCCGTTCGGCCCGAGCACCCCCATGACGGTTCCCTCCCGCACCTCGAGGTCGACGCCGTCCAGTGCCTTGGTCTCGCCGTAGTGCTTGACCAACCCCCGAACGGTCACAGCGCTTCCCGCGCCACTGGGGTTCTTGTCGATTCGCGTCATGCAGGGAACAGTGCCAGCCCCCACCGACAAACCGCCTACAGGCCGCCGACAGCCCGCCTACACGCGCCGGCCCGGGCGCGCGGCAGCCCGCCGACGGGGGAAGATCGGCGGGCTGCCATGGTGCGGAGTTGGTTCTGGGAGTCGGCTCCAGGAGTGGCTCCAGGAGTCGGCTCTAGTGGACGGAGTGCTCCTCCTGCGGGAACGTTCCGCCGACGACGTCCTCGGCGAACGCCTTCGCCGCGTCGCCCATGACCTGGCGCAGGTCGGCGTACTGCTTCACGAACTTCGGGACCCGGCCGCCGGTCAGCCCCAGCATGTCGGTCCACACCAGCACCTGCGCGTCCGTCTCGGGACCGGCGCCGATGCCGACCGTCGGGATGTGCAGCACACGCGTGACCTCGGCCGCCAGCTCCGCCGGAACCAGCTCCAGGACCACCGCGAACGCGCCCGCGTCCTGCACGGCCTTGGCGTCCCGCAGCAGCTGCTGGGCGGCCTCCTCGCCGCGCCCCTGCACGCGGTAGCCCATCGCGTTCACGGACTGCGGGGTCAGGCCGATGTGCGCCATGACCGGGATGCCGGACTCCACCAGCAGCTCGATCTGCCGGTGCGAGCGCTCGCCGCCCTCCAGCTTCACGGCGCCGACCCCGGCCTCCTTCACCAGCCGGGTCGCCGAGCGCAGCGCCTGCACCGGACCCTCCTGGTAGGAGCCGAAGGGCAGGTCGCCGACGATCAGCGCGCGCTGCGTGCCGCGCACGACCGCCGCCGACAGCATGGTCATCTCGTCGAGGGTGACGGGCACGGTCGTCTCGTACCCGAGGTGGCAGTTGCCCGCCGAGTCGCCCACCAGCATCACCGGGATGCCGGCCTCGTCGAAGACGGACGCGGTCATCGCGTCGTAGGCCGTGAGCATGGGCCACTTCTCGCCGCGCTCCTTGGCGAGGCCGATGTCGCGGACGGTGATACGGCGTGTGCCCTTGCCCCCGTACAGCGCCTTGCTGCCGTCGGGGGTGTTCTGCTGCGCAGTCTGGGCAGCCGAAAGCTGCGTCATTGCAACGGCTCCTAACGTCATCTCGAGGCGCCCTCACGGCGTCCCCGGACCGCCTCCCATGGTGGCACCTCGTGCCAGGGAGGGCCAGAGCGCCCCCTGTGGGTAAGGCCTCAGTAAGAAACACGGTAAAACAATCGATACGAGACGGTCTCGTATCGGAACTGTCCTAGGCTCGGCGGCATGACTACTCCTGCCGTCCCCACCGCGCCGCGGATACCGGAAGCGGTGCACCGGCGTCGCTGGGCGATCCTCGGCGTGCTGATGCTGAGCCTGTTGATCGTGGTCCTCGACAACTCGATCCTGAACGTGGCGATCAAGACGATCTCGACGCCCGCCCCGACCGGGCTCGGCGCCACCCAGAGCGAGCTGGAGTGGGCGATCAACGCCTACACGCTCGTCTTCGCGGGACTTCTGTTCTCCGCCGGCCTGCTCGGCGACCGCATCGGCCGCAAGAGGGTCCTGCTCGGCGGGCTCGCCGTCTTCGGCGTCGGCTCCGCGCTCGCCGCCGAGTCCGGCTCGCCGGCCCAGCTCATCGCCTTCCGCGCGCTGATGGCCCTCGGCGCGGCCTTCGTGATGCCCGCCACCCTCGCCGTCCTGATGAACGTCTTCGAGCGCGAGGAGCAGCCCAAGGCCATCGGCATCTGGGCCGGCGGGGTCGGTCTGGCCATCGCCATAGGGCCGATCACCGGCGGTCTCCTCCTGGACCACTTCTGGTGGGGCTCGGTCTTCCTCATCAACGTGCCGATCGTGCTGCTCGCGTTCGGCCTCATGCTGTGGCTGGTGCCCGACTCGCGCGACCCGAACCCCGGCCGGATCGACCCCGTGGGCGTGGTCCTGTCCGTCGTGGGCCTCGTCCTGCTCGTGTACGGCATCATCAAGGGCGGCGAACTCGCCGACTTCACCGATGCGACCGTGCTGTCGACCATAGGCGCGGGCCTCGCCGTCCTCGCCGCGTTCATCGTGTTCGAGCAGCGCAGCGACCATCCGTCGATCGACGTCAGCTACTTCAAGAACAAGGTCTTCTCGGCCGCGATGACCGTCATCATGCTGGTCTTCTTCGCGCTGATGGGCGTGACCTTCTTCTCCGTCTTCTACACCCAGAGCGTGCGCGGCTACTCGCCGCTGCAGTCGGGCCTGCTGCTGCTCCCGCTGGCCGCCGCCCAGCTGGTCTTCGCGCCGCGCGCCCGGCTGGTCGTGGACCGCATAGGGATCAGGGCCACGACCACGACGGCGATGCTGGTCCTCACGGCGACCCTGGGCGCGTTCGCCACGCTGGACGCCGACACGCCGATCTGGCTGCTGGAGGTCGTCTTCTTCTGCATGGGCGCCGGAATGGCCCATGTGATGACCCCCACCAGTGTCGTCATCATGCAGTCCCTGCCCCGCGAGAAGGCCGGCTCCGCCTCCGCGCTCAGCAACACCTTCCGTCAGATCGGCGGCGCGCTCGGCATCGCCGTTCTCGGTTCGGTGCTCTCCACGTCGTACCGGGGCGGTATCGAGGACAGCCTCGGTTCGCTGCCGGCGGGGCTGCGCGAGACGGCGGGCGAGTCCATCGAGGCGACACTGGGGGTCGCCGCCAAGCTCGGCGGGCGCGGCCAGGGCCTGATCGGCCCCGCCAACGACGCGTTCCTGCACGCCATGCACATCACCGCGCTGTGCGGGGCGGGGGTGGCCTTCCTCGGCGCGGTCGTGGTGGCCCTGTTCCTGCCGGCCCGGGCGAAGCCGGCGCAGGAGGAGACGGAGGAGGGGGAGTTGGTCCAGTCGAAGTCGTAGGCCGGGCGACAATTCCCCGGTACGACGAAGGGACCAGAGGAAGGAATCAGTGGACGTGAGCCTCGCCGAGAGCGGAACCGACGACGGAACCGCGGAGCAGCCGGTTCGGGGGCGGCCCCGGAGCGAGGCCGTGGAACGCGCCATCATCGAGGGGACGATGAGGCTGCTGGAGGAGGGCGTCCCGCTCGCCGAGATCTCCATCGAGCGCATCGCCCGCACCGCCGGCGTCGGCAAGGCCACCATCTACCGCCGCTGGAGCGGCAAGGAGGAGCTCTTCGTCGACGCCCTGCGCGCCGCCGAACCCGCGGACTCCGAGGTACTCCCGGGCACTTCCATGCGCGACGACCTGATCGTGCTGCTGGAAGGGCTGCGGCGGCGCGGCCTCGCCAGCCGCTCCTCGGCGATCCTGCACAACGTCTACGCCCAGATGAAGAGCAGCCCCAAGATCTGGGCGGCGTACCACAATTCCGTCATAGCGCCCCGGCGCGGGATGGGCATCGACGTCCTGCGCCGGGGTCAGGAGAACGGCGAACTCCGCGCCGACCTGGACGTGGAACTGGTGAACGACCTCGTCGTCGGCCCCATGCTGGTCCGCGCGCTCCTGCGCCCGGACGCCGAACTCCCCGACGACCTCCCGGAACGCATCGTCGACACACTGCTGGCGGGACTACGCCCCGTCAGTTCCCCGGCGGCGTAGGGCCTGTCCGGCGGATCAAGTCGCAGGACAGAACACCTAGGACCGAGGGCGCCGACCTCGGTCCGTCCGGCCTCATGTGCACGTTTCGTCACAGACCGGTCCGCGTGGCCCGGCGCCGGAACCCGTGAGAGCGGCCCGTTCGTCCTCGTGCCCGTACGGCCGTCACGGGACGGCGAGAACGAACCCCGACATCCCCTAGGGTCGTACCCGGGGGACGGACGGTGTGCACGGCAGGCAGTGAGGCGACGGTATGGCGCAGCAGGCGTACATGACGGAGACGGGTGACAACAAAGGCTCGGGACCCGAGCCTCGGGGAGTCCGCATCCGGCGCCTGATCGGCACGCTGCTCGGCCGGGCCTTCGGCGGCTGGCGCGGCGACCCGCGCATCTGGCGGCGGGGCCTGGTCCTCACCGGGTTCGCGCTGGCGTTCTCCCTGGTGATGCTGGTGCACTCGCGCATCCCCAACCGCTACGGCAACCTCGGCAGCCTCACCGAGACGTTCCTGCCCTGGATCGCGGTCTTCGTCCCGGTGCTGCTGGTGCTCGCGCTGGTGCGCAGGTCCGCGACGGCGCTGATCGCCGTCGTCCTGCCGGCCGTGGTCTGGCTGAACCTCTTCGGCGGACTGCTCGGCGACAAGACCGGCGGCGGCGGCGACCTCACCGTCGCCACCCA
Source organism: Streptomyces sp. NPDC031474 (assembly GCF_055581185.1). Taxonomy (NCBI): domain Bacteria; kingdom Bacillati; phylum Actinomycetota; class Actinomycetes; order Kitasatosporales; family Streptomycetaceae; genus Streptomyces; species Streptomyces sp. NPDC031474. Next base: position 584,743 of record NZ_JBVIJX010000001.1, on the reverse strand, counting down.
CAACGTCAACGCCGACAACCCCGACCCCTCCGGCACCGCCCGTGACGTGGCCGCGTCCGAGGCGGACGTGCTGGCCCTGGAGGAGCTGACCGACTCGGCGGTGCCGGTGTACGAGAAGGCGCTGGCGGCGACGTACAAGTACCACTCCGTGCAGGGCACGGTCGGCCTGTGGAGCAAGTACCCGCTGAGCGGCGTGCAGCCCGTCGACATCAAGCTGGGCTGGACGCGCGCGATGCGGGCGACGGTCGCGACGCCGCAGGGACCCGTCGCCGTCTACGTCGCCCACCTTCCTTCCGTGCGGGTGAAGCTTCAGGCCGGGTTCACCGCCCGGCAGCGCGACAAGAGCGCGGACGCGCTGGGCGAGGCGATCGCCGACGAGCCGCTGCCCCGGGTGATCCTGCTCGGCGACCTCAACGGCACCATGAACGACCGCTCCCTCAACGCGGTGACCTCCCAGATGCGCTCCACCCAGGGCGCGGCCGGCAGCGGCTTCGGCTTCAGCTGGCCGGCGTCGTTCCCGATGGCGCGGATCGACCAGATCATGGTGAAGGGCGTGGACCCGGTCACGTCGTGGACCCTGCCCCGGACGGGCAGCGACCACCTTCCGGTGGCGGCGCGGGTGAAGGTCACCACGTCTTAACCAGCGGGTCATCCCCTGGAATGCCGGGGGAATAGCGGGCCGGGGAGACTTTGTTCCGTACATGAACATACGAAACGTATGATGAACGTCAGTCCCCGCTCTCCCTGACCTGAAAGGCAAGTCCTCCATGCCCCTGGCCCTGCTCGCCCTGGCCGTGGGTGCCTTCGGCATCGGCACCACCGAGTTCGTGATGATGGGCCTGCTGCCCGAGGTCGCGGCCGACCTGCACGTCTCGATCCCGACGGCCGGACACCTGGTCTCGGCGTACGCGCTCGGCGTCGTCATCGGCGCGCCGCTGCTCGCCGCGGCGACGGCGCGGATGTCCCGCCGGACGGTCCTGATGGCGCTGATGGCCCTGTTCATCGCGGGCAACGCGCTCTCCGCCCTCGCCCCCGGCTACGACTCGCTCCTCGCCGCCCGCTTCCTCAGCGGACTGCCGCACGGCGCCTTCTTCGGCGTCGGCGCGGTCGTCGCCACGAGCATGGTCGCGCCGGAGCGCAAGGCCCGCTCGGTGTCGCTGATGTTCCTCGGTCTGACGGTCGCCAACATCGTGGGCGTGCCGGTGGCCACACTGATGGGCCAGCACCTGGGCTGGCGCGCCACCTTCCTCGGCGTGAGCGTGATCGGCTTCGCCGCGGTCGCCTCGCTCGCCCTCCTCATCCCGCGGACCCTGCCGGGAGCGACGCCCGCCACCGGCCTGCGCGGCGAACTCGCGGCCCTGCGCTCACTCCCGGTCTGGCTGGCACTGGGGACGACGATCGCGGGCTTCGGCGCGCTCTTCTCGGCGTACAGCTACATCACCCCGATGCTCACGGACGCCGCCGGCTACGCCGACTCCAGCGTGACCCTGCTGCTCGCGCTGTTCGGCGTCGGCGCGACCATCGGCAACCTGCTGGGCGGCCGCCTCGCCGACCACGCGATGCGGCGCACCCTGTTCGCCGGCCTGACGTCCCTCGCGGTCGTCCTGGCACTCTTCCCGCTGCTGATGCGCGCACAGTGGAGCGGCGCCCTGGCCGTCGTCCTCCTCGGCGTCGCGGCCTTCGTCGCGGGCACCCCGCTCAACCTGATGGTCATGGAGAAGGCGTCCACAGCCCCCTCCCTGGCCTCCTCCGCCAACCAGGCCGCCTTCAACCTCGCCAACGCCGGCGGAGCCTGGATCGGCGGCCTGGCCCTGGCGGCCGGCCTCGGCGCGACGTCCCCGGCGACGGCGGGCGCGGGCCTGGCGGTACTCGGACTGGGGGTGGCGGGCGTCGCGTATGTCGTCGACCGCCGCAGGGCTTTCGCCGGCCCCACCGGCCGGGAACGGGTCATCGCGACCCACCTGCCGCGGGCGGCGGAGGCGGCGGAGGCCCGTCGCTGACGTCGGGCTCCGCGACGCACGCGGTACTTCGAACGGCGCGCCCTCAGAACGGCAGCCGCCATGAGGGCCCACCGGGATCCCCGGCCCAGACGCGCTGGGTGCCGTCGATGTCCACGGTCATGCCGAAGTCGGACTGCGGAGGTGATCCCGCGGTCTGCCAGACGGCGATCGCGTCCTCCACGGCGTTCCACAGCCGAAGTGGGCCGTGCTGGTGAACGCGCCAGCCGTCTCCGACGCGCTCTGTCCATGCCTGTGAGCCGGTGGCGACGTCCACGAGGATCACCCCGTCGCTCGTCGTCATGAGTTCGGCGGAGGGCGCGGCGAGTTGGGCGACGAACTGTGCCGTCCAGTCGTCCAGGAGCCCCGGGTCCAGGCGGGTGGCAGAGGTCTGGCCCTGATGCGGGAAGCAGACGGGGCGGGGCGGCCGTTCGTGAGGTCGGGCGAGCATGTATCCGATCCGGTCTCCGGCGAACCGGCCCGTGGCGGTGCCGTCGTCGTGGACGGTGAGGCGGATGAGGCCGGAGGCGAGCATCCATCCGCTGATCGTCGTGGTGATGGTTCCGCCGGAACGGACCTGGTGGAGCCAGGCGGGCGGAATGTGGCGGACGGCGCACGTGGCGACGATCGCGTCGTAGTCGGCCGCCTCCCTGTACCCGGCGAGGCCGTCTCCGGTGACCAGGGTCGGGAGGTATCCCGCCGCATGGATGTGGTCGGCGGCGAGGGCGGCGAGCCGCGGGTCGTACTCGACGGAGTACACGTTCCCGTCGCCGAGACGGTGACACAGGATGGCGGTGGAATAGCCGGTTCCGGTGCCGATCTCCAGCACCTTCTCGCCCTCGCGGACACCGCCGAGATCGAGCATGCGCACGATCAGGGAGGGCAGGGTGCTCGACGAGGTGGGACGGCCGCTGAGAGGGCCAGGGGCGTCGGCGGCGCCGACCCCGTCGACCTGGGTGACCCAGGTGGTGTCCTGGTAGACGAGGCGCAGCCAAGCGTCTTCGCCGACCCGGTCGCGGTGCACGGGCTCCCACCGGGAGCCGGACGGCCGGAACAGGCAGTCGCCGAGGAACAGTTCGCGGGGAACGGCTTCGACTGCGGCCCGCCACAGGGGGTCGGTCACACCAGGGGAGGTGGCCAGGACGTGGCGGAGTTCGGCGGGGTCGGCGGCCATACGGGCTCTCCACAGTGTTGGAGCTGATCGGCAAGAGCGGCGGTGATCGGTGTGGTGATGTGGTCGGGGAACCAGGCCCACTGGCCGTTGGGATTGCACTCGTACCAGTACCAGCGTCCGTCGGTCCCAGGCCGAAATCGAAGGCTCCGAAGACAAGACCGAAGGCGTCGAGGTAGGCACGGACGCTTTCGGCGATCTCGGGGCACGTCGCGCACCCGTACGGCCAAGGGCAGAGCATCGAAGCAGTCTGCTGCGTGGCTCCCGGGGCCGGACCGGACCGGTCCAGCTCGTGGGGGCTGTGATCGGACAGGCGCACGGCGACGATTTCCCGGGCGTCGACAAGGTGACGTCACTTCGGGTGAGCCGTCTATCGTGGCGCATAGCGGTACAGGGGGAAGGGGCAACTTGTGGACTGGTTCTGGTGGGTTCTCATCGTTTTCTGGACGGGTGGCTTCGCGTGGGCGGCTGACAACGTCCGCACCGCGCTGCGCAACCGGCATGAGCGCAAGTTGCAGTTGCTGGAGGCGGCGAAACAGGAACGTTTGGCCGTCGAAGCAGCCGGCAGGCCGCCGGAGGCGGTGTGCGGATGCACGCACCATCTCGCCAAGCACGACAAGCAGGGCCGGTGCCATGAGCGCGTCGAGGTGCCGACGGCCTGGGACGAGAACAAGAAGCCGCTGCGGTACGAGGCCGGCCAGTGCAACTGCCAGCAGTACGTGGGACCGCAGCCTCTGTCGCAGGTGTTCGCCGAGGACCTGACGGACCTCGCCTGATCGGGACTGCGAGGCCGCCCACGGTGATGCTGCTCGACGTGGCCGAAGACGTCCTCCACGGGCGGTGACGGCGGGCTGTCGACCGGTCGGCCCACGGCGGGACAGTGCGCAGGCTCCGGCCGGGACAGTCGGCGCGGGGCCTTCAGGCGGGCTGGGTGCCACCCGTCGTTGACTGGCTCTCGACGCGGAACTACGTGGCCGGGAGACTGCGGGTTCGATGCCGTACGTGGAGGAGTCGTGATGCAGGTTGCCGTGGTCACTTTCGACGGGTTCAACGAGCTCGACAGCTTCATCGCCTCCGCGCTGATCAACCGGTGTCGCAAGGACGGCCTGGAAGCCTTCGTCACGACGCCGACGCCCGTGGTCACGTCGATGAACGGCGTCGAGGTGAGCGGGCAGCGCCCGATGGAGTTCGTCACCGAAGCCGACGTCGTGCTGATCGGCAGCGGGGTGAAGACGCGGGACGTGGTCGCCGACGACCGGCTGATCTCCAGGCTGCCGCTCGACCCTTCGCGTCAGCTGATCGGCTCGCAGTGCTCCGGCGCGCTGGTGCTCGCCCGGCTGGGGCTGCTGGCCGGCATGCCCGCCTGCACGGACATGAAGAGCCGGCCCTTCGTCGAGGCGTGCGACGTCACCGTGCTGGACCAGCCGTTCCACGCCGAGGGGAACATCGCCACGGCGGGCGGCTGCCTGGCGTCCCAGTACCTCGCCACCTGGGTGATCACCCGGACGCTCGGCGAGGACGCCGCTCGCGACGTCCTCGACTACGTGGCCCCGGTCGGCGAGAACCAGGAGACCGTCGAGCGCGCCGTGCGTGCCGTCCAGAAGGGCGAGATCGCGCTGCGCTGACGCCCGGGGCCGGTGGGGCACACGGTTGTCACACCGACTCGCGCCAGCCGTTCGTGATCGGCAGGCGGCGGTCCTTGCCGAAGCCCTTTGCCGAGATCTTCGTGCCCGGCGGGTACTGGCGCCGCTTGTACTCGGCCGTGTCGACCATGCGCAGGGTCTTCACGACCAGCTCACGGTCGTAGCCCGCCGCGACGATCGCGTCCGCGCCCTGGTCCCGGTCGACGTACAGCTCGAGGATCGCGTCCAGGACGGGGTAGTCCGGGAGCGAGTCCGTGTCGACCTGGCCGGGGCGCAGCTCCGCGCTCGGCGGCTTGGTGATCGAGTTCTCGGGGATCGGCGGGGTCTGGCCCCGTTCGGCCGCGGCACGGTTGCGCCACTCCGCCAGGCGGAAGATCCAGGTCTTGTACACGTCCTTGATGGGGCCGTACGCGCCCACCGAGTCGCCGTAGAGGGTCGAGTAGCCGACCGCCAGCTCCGACTTGTTGCCGGGGGCCAGCACGATGTGGCCCTCCTGGTTGGAGATGGCCATCAGGAGCGTGCCGCGCAGGCGGGACTGGAGGTTCTCCTCCGCCAGCCCGGTCAGCTCCGTCGACGACATGTACGCGTCGAACATCGGCTCGATCGGTACCGTGCGGAAGTTCAGGCCCGTGCGGCGCGCCAGCTCCGCCGCGTCGCCCTTGGAGTGTTCGGAGCTGTACTTCGACGGCATCGACACGCCGTACACGTGCTGCGCGCCCACCGCGTCGCACGCGATCGCCGCGACGAGCGCCGAGTCGATACCGCCCGACAGCCCGATGAGCACCGAGGTGAAGCCGTTCTTCGCGACGTACGCCCGCAGGCCCACGACCAGCGCCGAGTAGATCTCCTCGGCGTCGTCCAGCCGCTCCGCGTACCCGCCGGAGAGCTCCGGCTCGTACGCGGTGAGCGGGTCCTCCGACAGGACGACCCGGTCGATGCGCAGACCGTCGTCGACGACCCCGGTGGGCGCGTCGGCCGAGGCCGCGGGCAGGTCGAGGTCCAGGACCACGCAGCCCTCCGAGAACTGCGGCGCCCTCGCGATCACCTCGCCGTCCTTGTCGACGACGATCGAGTCGCCGTCGAAGACCAGCTCGTCCTGCCCGCCCATCATCGCGAGGTAGGCGGTGGTGCAGCCCGCCTCCTGGGCCCGCTTGCGGACCAGCTCCAGCCGGGTGTCGTCCTTGTCGCGCTCGTAGGGCGAGGCGTTGATGGAGAGCAGCAGGCCTGCCTCCGCCGAGCGCGCCGCCGGCACCCGGCCCCCGTCCTGCCAGAGGTCCTCGCAGATGGCGAGGGCCACGTCGACGCCGTGGACGCGCAGCACCGGCATGGTGTCGCCCGGCACGAAGTAGCGGAACTCGTCGAAGACGCCGTAGTTCGGCAGGTGGTGCTTGGCGTAGGACAGGACCACCTCGCCGCCGTACAGCACCGCGCCCGCGTTGCGCGGGGAACCCGGCGGCCGGCCGAACTTCGGCCGGTCGCTCTCCGACCGGTCGAGGTAGCCGACGACCACCGGCAGCTCGCCGAAGCCCTCGTCGGCGAGGCGCGCGGCGAGTGTGCGCAGGGCCGTGCGGGAGGCCTCGACGAAGGAGGAGCGCAGGGCGAGGTCCTCGACGGGATACCCGGTCAGCGCCATCTCCGGGAACGCCACGAGATGCGCTCCCTGCTCGGCCGAGTGCCGGGTCCAGCGGAGGATCGTTTCGGTGTTGCCGACGAGGTCGCCGACGCGCGAGTCGATCTGGTTCAGAGCGAGACGAAGTTGAGGCACGGGGCCAGTGTAATCGTCAGAGCGACGCGATGGGGTGGCGTGAGATGTCGTCCACCTCACGCCACCCCGTCGGTACGCTCCGTTTCAGCGCTTCATGCCTTGCTTCAGCGCTTCATGCCCTGTTTCAGCGCTTGCGGTACGACTCCACGTAACCGCTTGCGGGCGTTCCCACGCCGGTGACGTCGTCGTAGCCCTTCACCGCGGACAGCGAGCTGTCCTTGCCGAGGCTGCGGACCGAGGTCAGCAGGCCGCCGGTCGCGTCGACGCTGTTGGCGAAGTCGACGCGCGCCACCGCGAGCCCGGACCCGGTCGGGTTGTCCGTGACGTCGTGGTAGACCCGGGAGCCGAACTTGGAGTAGATCGACGGGTTGGCGAAACCGATCGCCTTGCCGCCGTGCGCCTCCTGGGCCAGCGCCTGCACGGCTGCGATCACCGGAGCGGCGAGCGAGGTGCCGCCGATGCGGTACTCGCTGTACTGCTCCGACCCGTCCGGGAAGGTCTGGGTCTGGCCGACCTTGAAACCGGTGTTCGGGTCGGCGATCGCCGCGATGTCCGGGACGACGCGGTTGCCCGCGGCGTTGTTGGCCTTCGCGAGCGCGTCCGGGACGACACCCTTCTGGTAGAAGGGCTCGGCGACCGTCTTGCTGGTGCCGCCGCCCGCACCCGAGGTGAACGCGCCCGGGAAGTTCGTCCAGCTCTTGCCGTCCGCGGACAGCGAGGCCTTCTCGGTACCCCAGCCGGTCTCCCACAGGTACTTGTCGCCCTTGCCGACCGCCAGCGAGGTACCGCCGACCGCCGTCACCCACGCCGAGTTGGCCGGGGTGTCGACCTGCTTCGTCCCGGTGTTGGCGACCTCGTCGCCGTTGTCGCCGGAGGAGAAGTAGAAACCGATTCCCTCGACCGCGCCGAACTGGAAGACCTGGTCGTAGGCGGCTGCCAGGTCCGGCGTCTGGTTGGCCTCGATGTCGCCCCACGAGTTGGAGACGATGTCGGCCAGGTGGTTGTCGACGACCTTGCTGAGCGAGTCGAGCAGGTCGTCGTCGAGGCAGGACGCGCCGCCCACGTACGTGACGTTCGCGTCCGGCGCGACCGCGTGCACGGCCTCGACGTCGAGGGTCTCCTCGCCGTACCAGCCGGAGGCGTCGCACTCGTCTGCGCCGGTGTGCGTGTAGTTCTTGGGCAGCACCTGCTTCAGCTGGCCGGTCTTCCAGGCCGCGTCGCCGTGCTTCTTCGCGTAGGTCTGCGCGTCGAAGGCGATGGTCGGCGAGGCGAACGCGTCCGTGATGGCGACGCGGACACCCTTGCCCGTGTACTTGCCCGCACCGTAGGCGGCGCGCAGCTGCTTGCCGGTGTACCCCTCGACGGCGTACGGGATCTTCTTGCCGTACGCGTCCGGCAGCGTGGTCGCGGTGTTCGAGCCGTAGTACGAGGAGAACGGCCCGGAGTTCTTGAACACCGTGGACGGACCGGGCAGCTGGTCGTTGTGGGTCGCCTTGTGCGGCGCGTTGTCCAGACCGGTGACGGTCAGGACGGCGCCGTCGAGGCTGGCGGGAGCCGAAGCCGCCTTCGCGGGCGCGCGGTAAGTCCTGCCGCTCTTCGCGTAGTTGTGCAGCTGGGTGCCGAACGCCTTCTCGGCGGCGGCCACTTCACCGCTGACGGAGACGTAGTGCGCGGTCGTGCCCGTCACCTTCAGACCGGCCGCGGTCAGCCACGACTTGACCGCGGCCACCTGCGCCGCGGTCGCGCCGTAGCGGGCCTGCGCCTGCCCGGCGGAGAGGTACTTGCCGTAGGCGGCGGAGCTCGGGTCGGAGACCGCCTTCGCGTACTGCGCGAGGCCGGCGGCGTCACGTCCCGCGAGGTAGACCCGGGCGGAGACCTGGGCGCTGTCCGCGGTCGATCCCTTGTCCGCCTTCGCCGTGGCCCACGCGGGCTTGGTCCCGGCCAGCGTGTCACGGGTGGGGCTGTCCGCGGCGTGCGCCGCGGGTATGCCGAGCGCCAGCGCGCCGGCGATCATCGGCAGTGTCGCTGCCAAGCTCGCTCCGGCGCGCAGCGCGGCGCGGTTGGATCTCATAGGACCCCCTGTATGTGGTTCGACGCGAGTAGATCACTCGCCTCGGCCACTCTGGCCCTGAACCGTTCATGCCAGGGGAATGCGAAACCCAAGAAGATCCCAAGTAACCGCTGTCGGAGGCGATTTGGGGTTTAGATCCTTTCGGCAGTGTTACGTCTGGCTGGAAATCCTCACGTCTCAACCGCGGGTCTCAGCCAGACTCCCCGTCAGGACCGGCCGCCGGGACTCTCAGTCGGGCCTGTGTCCGTTCTGTCGGAGCCGGGTGTGCATCTCGTCGTGGGCGCGGGCGGAGTGCGGGTTGCCGGGGTCGTGCATACGGAGCAGATAGGAGTAGAGGGCCGCGACGCACAAGTCCCGCTGCGCGTAGGGCGCGTCGTCGACCAGGCGAAGGTCGCGCGAGACCTCCCGGATGGTCCCGTCGGCCGTCGTGTACAGCGGATGCCAGACCAGAGTGATCGCCCGCCCGGCCTGCTCGCCCATCTCCTGCATTTTCCGCAACTGCGGTATCTCCTGGTCCTGCAGGACGCTGTCGGGATCGTGCGCCCTCAGGAAGATGTGCACGGGCCCGGTCGCCCGCTGCACGAACGCCACCGACAGAAGGTTCCAGAGCGGCCCGATGAGGGAGAAGTCCGGGTGCAGCCGGAGGCTGTTGATCACTCTGCCGAGGTTGGAGTGCTCCAGCGTCGTATGGCCTTTGGCGGTCGCGTAGTCGTTGACGTCGAGGCCGCCGGACCACAGGCCCATGGTGGGGGTGGGGATCCGCAGATGATCGCCGACCATGTCGACGACCGCGCGGTACCAGTCGTTCCCGGAGCGCTGGGACCGCCGCTGAGAGCGTGTCAGATGCCGGTCGACGAGCGACGTCTGAAGCTCCTCCTGCTGCCGGATGCCGCCCATGAGGAGCTGCCACACGGCTTCCACGGTGTCCCGGTCGAACCCGGCCCGCCGCATCAGGACCTGGAACTGTGGCCACTCCGGATGCTCGACGGGGCGCTCGGCGTAGCGGGCGGTGTCGCCCCAGGCCTGGCCGTCGCCCGCCCCGGCCCGCTGGACGGCGAGGGCCCGGCACACGGCCGCGTTGCCGGCCAGCCGCTGCAGGGCGGGCAACCCGGCGGCCGGCCCTGCGGTCGGGGGCATGATCCGCTGCTGCCGTCCCCGGTCGGCGCGCTCGGCGCTCCGTGAGTCCTGCGCGCGCATCGCCCTCCCCTTCACGGCCGGCTCCGCCGCCCCCCGGCGGTCGCCCCGAAAGCAGTACGGCCGACAAGCCCAAGAGACTCACGGCACGCGGCACGCGGCACACCGCCCCCCGCTCACGGTTCAGCGCGCTTGGGCGCCCCGTTCCTTCAACATGTCGGCCATCAGCTTGATCTCCGACTGCTGCGCCTCGACCATGCCCTGGGCGAGCCGCTTCTCCACGCCGACGGTGCACTTGGCGACACACCCCTCGGCCATGTGGACACCGCCCTTGTGGTGGTCGGTCATCAGCTGGAGGAAGAAGACCTCGGCCTGCTTCCCGTTGAGCGTGCCGAGCTTCTTCATCTCGGCGTTGGTGGCCATGCCGGGCATGAGGGCGCCGTCCTCGCCGTCGCTCATCCCGCCCATGCCCATCCACGTCATGGGCGCGTCGGCCGACACCTTCGGCAGCCCCCAGAGATCGAGCCACCCGAGCAGCATGCCGCGCTGGTTGGCCTGCGTCTGCGCGATGTCGTAGGCGAGGCGTCGTACGTCCGCGTCGGTCGTCCGGTCACGCACGATGTACGACATCTCGACGGCCTGCTGGTGGTGCACGGCCATGTCCCGGGCGAATCCGGCGTCGGCGGAGTCGGCGGCGGGGGGTGCGGCGCCCGTCGAGCCGTCCTCGGCGACGGAGTAGGTGACGGCCCCGGCGGCGACGAGCACTCCGGCCACGGCGACCGCCACTCCCGCGTACCTCACTGCGACAGACCGCCCGTGCAGGCCGCGCCCGGCTCGGGCGTCTGCTTGCCCTGGACGAACTCCGCGAAGAACTTGTCGACGTTCGCGTCGCTCGCACTCGTCACCGTGCGCTGGTGTCCCCACGCGGTCATCATGAGCGGGTCGGCCTGGGCGTCGTCCGGGCTCATGAGGGTGTAGGGCGTCTTCTTGACCTTGGCGGCAAGCGCGTCGACGTCGGCCTTGCTCGCCTTGCTGTTGTACGTCACCCAGACCGCGCCGTGCTCCAGCGAGTGGACGGCGTTCATGTTGTTGAGCGCCTTGGTGTAGACGTCGCCGTTGCAGTTCATCCAGACCTGGTTGTGGTTGCCGCCCACGGGGGGCTCGGTCGGGTACTTCACCGTCTTGGCGACGTGGGTACGCCCGAGCGTCCCCTTCCACGTCTTGACCCCGTCCGAACCGGTGACGAACTTCCCCGAGGCCTTGGCGTCGGCGGCGTTGGAGGAGTCGTCGCCGGACTGCGACTTCACGACGAACACACCACCGGTGATGAGCGCGGCGACGGCGACGACGCTGCCGGTGATCGCGAGAAACCGGTTACGTCGCTCGCGGGCCTGCTCGGCCCGCCGCATCTCCTCTATACGTGCCTTGCGCGTCGCGCTGCTGGTCTTGTTGGCGGAACCCATGGGCCTGTCCTTCTGGGGGAAAGGGGCGGGACGGGAGGCGTGCTTGTGCTGCTGTCTATCGGGTCGACTGATCGTAATGGGAGGGGCGGGGATCTCGTAGGGCAGGTCACAGCCAAGAAAGGATAATTTGAAGCGGAGATGCGCATTATCTACGCTTCCTCCCATGCGGCTCTTGCGATCCACCGACCTGGCACTGCGCGTCCTCATGAGGCTCGCGGTGGCGGACGAGAACCCGGAGACCACCCCCACGACCCGCGAGGTCGCGGCCGCGATGGAGGTCCCCTACACCCACGCGGCCAAGGTCGTGGCCGAGCTCCAGCACCTGGGCCTCCTTCAGGCCCGCCGGGGCAGGGGCGGCGGTCTGGCCCTGACGGAGAAGGGCCGTACGGCGTCGGTGGGCGGCCTGGTCCGCGCCTTCGAGGGGGACGGCGACGTCGTCGACTGCGAGGGCGCCACCCCCTGCCCTCTGAACTCGGCCTGCCGCCTCCGAGGTGCCCTGCGCCGCGCCCAGGAGGCGTTCTTCGCCTCCCTGGACCCGATCACGGTCGCCGACATCGTGCGGGAACCGACGGGCCCGCTGCTCCTGGGAATCTCGCACCGACCTGCGTGAAACAGAAAACCCGTGGAAACAGCTGGAAACACGTGGTCATGCCGGATTGGATGGCCCGATGGATCGCATCGAAGCAGAACTGTTCACCACCGGCGGCAACGACGCCGTGGTCCGCCTGCCCGGTCGACGGTTCCCCGGAGTGCTGGTGCAGGGCGACTCCCTGCACATCCTCCGCACCGACGCGGCCGAGCTGGTGGAGGCATGCGACCGCGGCGACCTGGCCGACGCCCGCGATGCCGCCGGACTCCTCCTGGCCGGCTTCGACGCCCTGCTGGAGCGCTACGCCACCGCGTTGGAGGAGCACGGAATCCCACGGCCGTACTGAGTGCGGCGCGACGCGCCTGAACCGGCCCTGTACGCGCCCGTCAGGGTCCCGGCACCGTGAACTCGGGCAGCCGGGGGAGCGGGGGAGCGATGCGGGGAAGCCGGGGAGGGAGCGGGGAGTGGGGGTTCGAGGCCTGCTCGATGGTCCTCGGAGTCAGCCCGCCTTGCGTTGCGTCGCACCCAGGCCCGGGACGGACGCCTGCGCGTCGTCGAGCGAGAACGTCTCGTCCTCACCGAAGTCCGGGGCCTGGAACGGGTTCGTCGTCGGAGGCGGCGATGCCGTCGTGGCACCGCGAGGCGCCCCCTCCGGAGCGGAGAACAGCGAGGTCAGGTTGATGAGAGGTCTCCCAATCGTTACGGGGCCATGAGGGGACCCGGTCTGCCGTGACCGGGCACGGCGCTGTTACAGCTTGCTCATCTTGGAGTAGGGACTCAAGATCCGCTCCTGAGCAGAGCCGAAGTCCACGAGCACCGCGATCCCATCCTCGATGCCGACCACTCGGCCGAGGCCGTACATGTCATGTGTGACCTGGTCCCCCACGGCGAACTGCTTGGGGACCGGCGCGACCGGAGCCTTGAAGGGGCTGGTAGGCAAATAACGCTTCGGGGCAGCTGGCTTTGTCATTGCCACCAGTATGCGCCAGCGCGCGTCCGATCGGTGCTGCCGTCCGCCACCCCGTTCCCCTTTCGGTATCTACGATCGATTTCGATCTTCGAACCGCGCTGCCGTACGTCCGGCTCCGGGCGCAGTCGGGGACCCCCCCGCTGTCAGACCTCAAGGGCATCATCTGGCGGATGCGCTACCTACGCTGGACATCCGACCGCATGTTCGTCTCGTACTGCCAGTACTACTTGCAGGGTGACGAGTTCCTCACCGATTACGACGACTCCGACACCGTCGAGCGGATCTTCGCGGGCAACAGCCTGGCGGCCGGGGGGCCGGAACACCTCACCGTGTTCGCCGGGACGCACACCGGATGGATCCGGCTGACCACCGAGCAGTGCCCACAGGAGCCGCCCCGGGACTGGGACGGGCACGGGGACGGAAATGCGGACGGGGCCGGGGAGGAGTGGGAGACCGTCGTGGACGTGAGCATCTGCAGCACCAGCGGGGTGCTGCGGCTGTTCAAGTGGGGTGGGGACGTCGTCGAGGACGCCGGGAACTTCGCCGTCGCCGGAGCCGGCTGGTACCGGGTCCGGGTCCGGGCGCGTGGGCGGGACGCGGGCGCGACGAACGCGGGGGACGAAGTGGTCGAGGAGCACCGGGTGAGCGTGTGGCCCGCCCCGCCCCTGCCGGACGTCGTCCACCGCGCGGACGACGCCTTCGCCCGCGCGCACTACGACCCCAACCGGCCGCCCGGGCTGCCCGTCCACCCGTGACGTCCGGCCCTCGGATTCGGTCGGGGTCCGCCCGTGTCAGGCCTGGGCCAGCCACAGGTCCGGGCCGAACACCTCGTAGTGCACGTCCGAGGGGGCGACGCCCTTCTCGATCAGCTGCGCCCGCACGGCCCGCATGAACGGCAGCGGGCCGCACAGGTACGCGCGCGTGCCCGGTGCGACGGGGACCTCCGTGAGGTCGGCCGGCCCCGGCCGGGCGTCCGCCGGGGCCTCGCGCTCGTACCAGAGGTGCACGGACGCGTCCGGCAGCTTCGCCGCGTAGGTCTCGTGGTCCGTGCGCAGGGCGTGGTCCGCGGGGGAGCGGTCCGCGTGGACGACCGTGACGGGGGCGCTGTGGCCGGCGGCCGCCAGGTGGGCCAGCATCGCGACGATCGGGGTGACGCCAATGCCGGCCGAGGCCAGCAGGAGCGGGGCGCCCTGGACGTCGTCCAGGACCAGGTCGCCGTACGGCTCGGAGAGCTCAAGCACGCTGCCCTCCCGCACGCGGGCGTGCAGGTGGTTCGAGACCTCGCCCGCCGGGGTCGCCGCGCCGCCCGGCACGCGCTTGACGCTGATCCGGCGCAGGTCCGACCCCGGGGTGCCGGAGAGGCTGTACTGGCGGATCTGACGGGCGCCGTCGGGGAGTGCGGTGCGGACGGACACGTACTGGCCCGCGCGGAAGTCCCGTACCGGAGCGCCGTCGAGGGGGCGCAGGTGGAAGGAGACGACGTCCTCGGTCTCTGTGACGCGTTCCACGACCTCCCACTCGCGCCATGTGCCGGCGCCCCGGCCGGCGTCGCCGAGCCCGCCCTCCTCGTACAGCCGGCGCTCGATCGCGATCAGGGCGTTCGCCATCAGCCAGTAGACCTCGTCCCAGGCCGCCGCGACCTCGGGGGTGACCGCCTCGCCGAGGACGTCGGCGATGGCGGCGAAGAGGTGCTCGTGGACGACCTTGTACTGCTCGGGCGCGATCCCCAGTGAGGCGTGTTTGTGGGCGATGCGGCCGAGCATGGCGTCCGGGCGGTGCTCCGGGTGGTCGACGAGGTGGGTGGCGAAGGCGGCTATCGAGCCCGCGAGGGCCTGGCGCTGGGTGCCCGCCGCCTGGTTGCCGCGGTTGAACAGGTCGCGCAGGAGACCGGGGTGCGCCGCGAACAGGCCGGCGTAGAAGCGCTCGGTGATCTCGCCGATGGCCGCGCCCACGGCGGGGAGGGTGGCGCGGACGGTGGCCGCGGACTGTTCGGACAGCATCGGGACTCCTCGGGATTCGGGGCAGCACAAGGGCCGCCGAGAGGCGGCGACGCCACGGCGTGCGACTCGTCGCTCGGCTGTCCGGCACGCTAGTTAAAGTTGCATCTTGGATGCAAATTAAGCGGGCGGGTGGAGACGGGGGAGGTCGGGCATTACGGATGTCGGTCCGAGCAGGCAAGATGGGCGGCAGAGCAGTACGCCTGCCGGACGTGCGGCAGTACATCTGCCGGACGTGCGGGCAGTACATCTGCCGGATGTGCGGCGTTCAGGCCCGGGTCGCCGAGGCGATCAGGGTCCGCAACGCGCACGAAATGGTGTTGTGGTGTGATGCTCAGGTGCCCGACCGCCTCTTTCGTGGGACGGGAGACAGGCGGCCTGACCAGCAAGGATGGGGAAGCGGAAGATGGACAAACAGCAGGAGTTCGTGCTCCGGACGTTGGAGGAGCGCGACATCCGGTTCGTACGGCTGTGGTTCACGGACGTGCTGGGCTTCCTCAAGTCCGTCGCCGTGGCCCCCGCCGAGCTCGAGCAGGCATTCGACGAAGGCATCGGCTTCGACGGCTCCGCGATCGAGGGCTTCGCCCGGGTTTACGAGTCCGACATGATCGCCAAGCCGGACCCCTCCACGTTCCAGGTTCTGCCCTGGCGCGCCGAGGCCCCCGGTACCGCCCGCATGTTCTGCGACATCCTCATGCCGGACGGCTCGCCGTCCTTCGCGGACCCGCGCTACGTGCTCAAGCGCGCCCTCGCCCGCGCCTCCGACCTGGGCTTCACCTTCTACACCCACCCGGAGATCGAGTTCTTCCTGCTGAAGGACAAGCCGACCGACGGCTCCCGCCCGACCCCGGCCGACAACTCCGGCTACTTCGACCACACCCCGCACAACGTCGGCATGGACTTCCGCCGCCAGGCGATCACCATGCTGGAGTCGATGGGCATCTCGGTCGAGTTCTCCCACCACGAGGGCGCCCCCGGCCAGCAGGAAATCGACCTGCGCTACGCCGACGCGCTCTCCACGGCCGACAACATCATGACGTTCCGCCTGGTCATGAAGCAGGTCGCGCTGGAGCAGGGGGTCCAGGCGACCTTCATGCCGAAGCCGTTCTCCGAGCACCCCGGCTCCGGCATGCACACGCACCTCTCCCTCTTCGAGGGTGACCGCAACGCGTTCTACGAGTCCGGCGCGGAGTACCAGCTGTCGAAGGTCGGCCGGTCCTTCATCGCGGGCCTGCTGAAGCACGCCGCCGAGATCGCCGCCGTCACCAACCAGTGGGTCAACTCCTACAAGCGCATCTGGGGCGGCTCCGAGCGCACCGCCGGCGCCGGCGGCGAGGCCCCCTCGTACATCTGCTGGGGCCACAACAACCGCTCCGCGCTCGTCCGCGTCCCGATGTACAAGCCCGGCAAGACGGGCTCCGCCCGCATCGAGGTCCGCTCGCTGGACTCCGGCGCCAACCCGTACCTCGCGTACGCCATGCTGCTCGCCGCCGGCCTCAAGGGCGTCGAGGAGGGCTACGAGCTTCCGCCGGGCGCCGAGGACGACGTCTGGGCGCTGTCCGACGCCGAGCGGCGCGCGATGGGCATCGAGCCGCTGCCGCAGAACCTCGGCGAGGCGCTGAGCCTGATGGAACGCAGCGACCTCGTCGCCGAAACCCTCGGCGAACACGTCTTCGACTTCTTCCTGCGCAACAAGCGCGCGGAGTGGCACGAGTACCGGTCCGAGGTCACGGCCTTCGAGCTGCGGAAGAACCTGCCGGTGCTGTAAGCGCTGGTCAGGACTGTTTCTGCTGGAGCGAGACCTAGGGCCGACGGTGAGGACACCGTCGGCCCTAGGTCGTCTCTTTCCGGTTCACCGCGTCAGGGTGTCCAGATCTCCGTGATGTCCGTCGCGGTGGCCGCGTTGCCGGCGTGGGTGGTCAGGCCCTGGCTGTCCTCCAGGGTGCGCAGCAGGTCATAGTGGTTGTACCTCGTCGACGAGGACGAACCCGGCGTCACCGGCTGGCCGTACAGGACTGTCGGTATGCGGTTGCCGGCCAGGCGGTTGTCCTCGTCGAAGGTGACGACGAGGAGGCTGTTGTGGGTCCTGGCCCACGCGGCGTAGGCGCTCAGGTTGTTCTTCAGCCAGGTGTCGCCGGTCGCCACCGGGCAGTCGTGCATGTCGCTGCACAGGTCGGGGATGACGAAGGACACCTGGGGGAGCGTCGAGTAGTCGGTCGGGAACTGCGCGAAGGTCTTCGCCGTCGACGTCGGGACGTTGCTGAAGCCGAACCACGGGTTGTGCTTGCGGGCGTATTCGCCGCTGCTGCACGTCGTCGAACCCTGGCTGGGCAGCGTCTCGTTGTAGCTGGCCCAGGTGCGGCCGGCCGCGAGGAGCTCCGAGGCGAGGTTCGCGGCCGAGGAGAAGCCGGGCGAGTAGCAGCTGTCGTCCGTGATGCCCTGGGTGGACCCGGAGAACAGCGCGAAGTAGTTGGGCTGGCTCGGGTGGGTCTCGGCGTACGACTGGGAGAGGTTGGCCCCGCCGGTCCTGAGCGAGTTGATGTACGGGGCGCTGGAGGCGCCGATGACCTGGCCGTAGGCGTGGTTCTCGAAGACCACGACGACCACGTGGTCCGGGGTCGGCACGCCGGCCACCGCCCGTGCGGGCGGGGACGAGCCGCCGAGGCCGGACCACAGGCCCGCGGCGGCCGCCGTGAGGGCGACGACGGATGCCACGACCGCACGGCGGCTGCGGCGGTACAGGGACCTGCCGGAACTGCTGGACACATCAGCCTCCGGTGAGGGTGAGGGGAGCGGGACGATGGGCGGGTGGACTCAAGCCGGCTCCACTTAACACGGAACCTGAAACCGGCCCGGAGCGCCACCGTGGGGTGAGGGTTACGCTCAAGTGCGGACGACCTTGATCGAGGAGGCCTGGATGGCGCCGGGGCGCAGGAGCAGCACCTTCACACGGCTGCTGCGGCACGGTTTCACCGATCCGTCCGCCGCCGAGCGGCTCCTGGACGGGCCCGAGCTGTCCCCGGTGCGCAGCGATCCGTTTCTGCTGGAGGCCCTCGGCGGCACCGCCGATCCCGATCTCGCCCTGCACGGTCTCGTCCGGCTGCTGGAGGCCCAGCCCGGGCACACCGCCCGGCGGGAACTGCTCGACACGCTGATAGCGGCCAAGCCGCTGCGCGATCGGCTGCTGGGGGTGCTGGGGGCGTCCGCCGCGCTCGCCGATCACCTTGCCCGGCATCCGCGGGACTGGGAGGCGCTGGTCACGTACGAGCCACGGGATCTGCACCCCGGGGTGGAGGAGTTCGAGCGCGGGCTGTCCGAGGCCACGGATCCCGTGCTGCTGCGCGTCGCCTACCGGCGGTGTCTGCTGTCCATCGCGGCGCGTGACGTGTGCGGGACGACCGATCTCGCCGAGACGGCCGCGGAGCTCGCCGATCTCGCCACGGCCACGTTGCGGGCCGCTCTGGGGCTGGCTCGGGCCGAGGCGCCGGATGACGCCGCGTTGTGCCGGCTCGCTGTCATCGCCATGGGCAAGTGCGGTGGGCATGAACTGAATTACGTGTCGGACGTCGATGTCATCTTCGTGGGGGAAGCTGTCGGCGGGGCCGATGAGGGGAAGGCGCTGCGGGCCGCCACCAAGCTCGCCTCGCACATGATGCGGATCTGTTCCGAGACCACCGTGGAAGGGTCCATCTGGCCCGTCGACGCCAACCTGCGGCCCGAGGGGCGCAACGGGCCGCTCGTACGGACGCTCAGCAGTCACATCGCGTACTACCAGCGGTGGGCCAAGACCTGGGAGTTCCAGGCCCTGTTGAAGGCGCGGCCGGTGGCGGGGGACCTGGCGCTGGGGGCGGAGTACGTCGCCGCCGTCGAGCCGCTGGTGTGGAAGGCCGCCGAGCGGGAGAACTTCGTCACCGACGTGCAGAAGATGCGGCGGCGGGTCGTCGAGAACATTCCGGCCGCCGAGGTCGAGCGTGAACTGAAGCTCGGGCCCGGAGGGTTGAGGGACGTCGAGTTTGCCGTGCAGCTGCTGCAGCTGGTGCACGGGCGGGCCGACGTCTCGCTGCGGAGCGGGACCACGCTGGACGCTCTGCAGGCGTTGGCCGCGGGAGGCTATGTCGGGCGGGCCGATGCCGAGCAGCTCGACGTCGCCTATCGGTTTCTGCGGTCCATGGAGCATCGGATCCAGCTGTACCGGCTGCGGCGGACCCATCTGGTTCCGGAGAGCGAGGCCGAACTGCGGCGGCTCGGCCGGTCGCTCGGGCTGCGGACCGACCCTGTGGTGGAACTGGGGCGGGAGTGGAAGCGGCATGCGGCTGTCGTGCGGCGGCTGCACGAGAAACTCTTCTACCGGCCGTTGCTCGATGCCGTCGCTCAACTCGCCCCCGGTGAGAGCCGGTTGAGTCCTGAGGCGGCTCGGGAACGGCTTGTCGCGCTCGGGTACGCCGATCCTGCTTCTGCGTTGCGGCATCTGGAGGCGTTGGCTTCCGGCGTCACCCGGAAGGCTGCGATTCAACGGACCTTGCTGCCTGTGCTGTTGGGGTGGTTCGCCGACTCCGCCGATCCGGACGCGGGGCTGCTGAACTTCCGCAAGGTGTCCGACGCGTTGGGAAAGACGCCTTGGTACCTGCGATTGTTGAGGGACGAAGGGGCTGCCGCGGAGAATCTCGCGCGGGTTCTCTCCGCCGGGCGGCTCGCCCCCGATCTGCTGATGCGGGCGCCGGAAGCGGTGGCGCTGCTGGGGGACGGGGACGGTGGGGGGCTCGAACCCCGGGGGCGGGCTCAGCTGGAGCAGGAGATACTCGCCGCGGTCGGGCGGGCCGACGGGGTCGTGCAGGCGGTCACCGCGGCGCGTGGGGTTCGGCGGCGTGAGCTGTTCCGTACGGCCGCCGCGGACATCGTCGGCTCGTACGGCACCGAGGCGCAGCCCGTCGAGGCCGACCAGGGGGCCCTGGTGGACCTGGTGGGCGGGGCCGTGTCGGACCTCACGGCTGCCACGCTGGCCGGGACGTTGCGGGCGGTCGTGCGCGAGGGGTGGGGGGACACGCTGCCCACGTGCTTCGCGGTGGTGGGGATGGGGCGGTTCGGGGGGCACGAGCTGGGATACGGGTCCGATGCGGATGTGCTGTTCGTGCATGAGCCTCGGGACGGCGTCGATGAGCGGGAGGCGGCGGACGCCGCCAACAAGGTCGTCTCCGAGATGCGTCGGTTGCTGCAGATTCCCAGTGCCGATCCGCCGCTTCTTGTGGACGCGGATCTGCGACCGGAGGGTAAGTCCGGGCCGCTCGTACGATCGTTGAAGTCCTATGAGGCCTACTACCGGCGGTGGTCGCTGGTCTGGGAGTCGCAGGCGTTGCTGCGGGCTGAACCTGTCGCCGGGGATGAGGAGTTGGGGCGACGGTTCATTGAGCTCGTTGATCCGTTGCGGTATCCGGTGGGTGGGCTGGGCGAGGATGCCGTTCGGGAGATCCGGCGGCTCAAGGCCCGTATGGAGGTGGAGCGGATGCCTCGGGGGGTCGATCCCAAGCTGCACACCAAGCTCGGGCCGGGTGGGCTTTCCGATGTGGAGTGGACCGTGCAGTTGCTTCAGATGCGGCACGGTTGTACGGAGGCGGGGTTGCGGACCACTCGTACGCGGGAGGCGCTTGCTGCTGCTTGTGGGGCCGGGCTTGTTTCGGAGGAGGATGCGGGGACGCTGGACGAGGCGTGGGTGTTGGCTACTCGGGTGCGTAATGCGGTGATGCTGGTGCGGGGGCGGGCGGGGGACACGTTTCCGTCCGATCCTCGTGAACTGGTCGCTGTGGGGCGGTACTTGGGGTATGGGCCGGGGCGGGTGGGGGACATGCTGGACGACTATCGGCGTACTGCGCGGCGGGCTCGGGGTGTGGTGGACGAGCTGTTCTATGGGGGGTAGGGGGGCGGTCGGGGGTCGGTGAGGGGGCGGTCGGGGGTCGGCTGTTTCTCGCCCGGGGTGAGTGGGGACCGGTGGGTGGGTCGGGGCGGTGGCGGTGCGTCGAGCCCGTCGCGTGTTGGGCGTACTGCTGTCTGTTTTCTTGGTGCTGTCGGCAGTGACGAGCTAAGCGACGGGCTGCGACGCACCGCCACGGCCCGCTCCCGCCGTCTCGCGGGTGCGGATCGTCCGCCTCCCGCCCGGCCGATTGTGTCGGTGTCCCGTCGGTCCGGCCGTGGCCGTCGGTGCTCTGCTTATGGGTTTCGTTCGGGTTCTGGCGGGGGCGGTGAGAGGGAGGGGAGGGGCTCGGGGGTGTGGTGGTGGGCGGGCGCTTCGGGGGGAGTGCGGGGGAGGGCGTGCGGTAGGGCGCCGTACCAGAGGCGGGCGACCGTGAAGCCGAAGGTTAGGCAGAGGATGCCGCCCACCGCGTCCAGCCAGAAGTGGTTGGCCGTGGCGACGATGACCACCAGCGTCGCCACCGGGTAGAGCAGGCCCAGGACGCGGACCCAGGGGAGTCTGGCCAGGGTGAAGATCGTCAGGCCGCACCAAAGGGACCAGCCGATGTGCATCGACGGCATGGCGGCGTACTGGTTCGACATGTTCTTCAGGTCGCCGGACGCCATCGAGCCCCACGTCTGGTGGACCATCACCGTGTCGATGAAGTCGCCGCCCGGCATCAGGCGCGGGGGCGCCAGCGGGTACAGGTAGTAGCCGACCAGGGCGACCGCCGTGGTGGCGAACAGGACCAGGCGTGTTGCCGCGTAGCGGCCGGGGTGGCTGCGGTAGAGCCAGACCAGGACGGTCAGCGTGACGATGAAGTGCAGCGTCGCGTAGTAGTAGTTCATGCCCACGATGAGCCAGGTCACCGAGTTCACCGCGTGGTTGACCGACTCCTCCACGGCGATGCCGAGATGGTGCTCCGCGCGCCAGATCCAGTCCGTGTTGCGCAGTGCCTCGGCGCGCTGTTCCGGGACGGCGTTGCGCACCAGTGAGTACGTCCAGTAGCTGACGCCGATGAGAAGGATCTCGAACCAGAGGCGAGGGCGGCGGGGGGTGCGCAGCCGGTCGAGTCGACGCTGCCGGGGCCCGGCCGTGACAGGGTAGGGAATGGCCTGGTCACGGCCTTCCAACGGTGTCACAGTCGATTCACCCATGGATATGAAGTCTGCCAGAAAAGCCCTCTTGGCCCGATCATCCCTTGGTTGGGTTCGCCCCGCACGTTGTACAGCGGGCGGACTGCCGCGTCTACTACCGGCGCACGGGGGAAACTGCTGGTTTCTCCGCCCTACGGACGATTCCGGTCACCGGGCGCCGAAGCGGTCGAACCGCGTACCACCAGCTCCGGCATGAACACGAACTCGCTGTGCGGCGCGGGGGTTCCGCCGATCTCCTCCAGGAGGGTGCGGACGGCGGCCTGGCCCATCGCGGGGACCGGCTTGCGGACCGTGGTGAGGGGCGGGTCGGTGAAGGCGATCAGGGGGGAGTCGTCGAAGCCGACCACCGAGATGTCCCGTGGGACCGCGAGGCCGCGTTGCCGGGCCGCCCGTATCGCGCCCAGCGCCATCATGTCGCTCGCGCAGACGATCGCCGTGCAGCCCCGGTCGATCAGGGCCGTGGTCGCCGCCTGACCGCCCTCCAGGGTGTAGAGGGAGTGCTGGACGAAGTCTCTTTCGGTTGCTTCCGGGCTCAGGTGCAGCTGGTCCTGCATGGCCCGTACGAAGCCCTCGATCTTGCGTTGGACCGGGACGAAGCGCTTGGGGCCCAGGGCCAGGCCCACCCGGGTGTGGCCGAGCGAGACGAGGTGGGTGACCGCCAGGGTCATCGCCGCCCGGTCGTCGGGCGAGATGAAAGGGGCCTGCACCTTGGGGGAGAAACCGTCCACCAGTACGAAGGGGACGCCCTGTGCGCGCAACTGCTCGTAGCGCTGCATGTCGGCCGTGGTGTCCGCGTGCAGGCCGGAGACGTAGATGATGCCGGCGACGCCGCGGTCGACGAGCATCTCGGTCAGCTCGTCCTCCGTGGAACCGCCCGGGGTCTGGGTGGCGAGGACCGGGGTGTAGCCCTGGCGGGTCAGCGCCTGGCCGATGACCTGGGCCAGGGCCGGGAATATCGGGTTCTCCAGCTCCGGCGTGATGAGGCCGACCAGGCCCGCGCTGCGCTGGCGCAGCCGGACCGGGCGCTCGTAGCCCAGGACGTCCAGAGCGGCGAGCACGGACTGGCGGGTGGTGGCGGCGACGCCAGGCTTGCCGTTGAGGACGCGGCTGACGGTCGCTTCGCTCACCCCCGCCTGCGCAGCGATGTCGGCAAGCCGTGTGGTCACAGGGGTGGACTGTACCGGTCGGGTGCTTCCTTGCACACCGATCGGGCGCCGTGGGCGACCTGGTGAACGGCCCGCGCCGGGCTGCTGGGTCATCGCGCTCCCTCATGAAAGTGATGGCAAGAGCTTGCAGAGTCTTGCACAGTGGCCGCGCGCCCCGCTGTGAGGCCGCTCAACCGCGACAACTACGGTCTCATGGCGGTCGAGGGGAGGTCACGCACGGGTCACGCGCGGATAACTTCGGAGATCTCTTGCACTTTTTTGCTGCAAGGTCTTTCGTGCCGCTTACATCGCTGTTACGTTCACGTCGCCCGGCGGCGGCAACGGCGCGGTCGGAGTCGGCAGGACGGCGGACGGGACCGCTTCCTGGAGCTATACGGGCTTTCACCCTCAAGGAGAAACTCATGCGGCGTGGCATAGCGGCCACCGCGCTGGTGGCGTCCTTCGCCCTCGCGGCGACGGCCTGCGGCGGGGACGACAGCGGCGGCGACAACTCGTCCGGGCCGGTCACCATCACCTGGTGGGACACCTCCAACGCCACCAATGAGGCGCCCACGTACCAGGCCCTGGTCAAGCAGTTCGAGGCCGCCAACAAGGACGTCAAGGTCAAGTACGTCAACGTGCCCTTCGACCAGGCCCAGAACAAGTTCGACACCGCCGCCGGCGCCTCCGGCGCGCCCGACGTGCTGCGCTCCGAGGTCGGCTGGACCCCCGCCTTCGCCAAGAAGGGCTACTTCCTGCCGCTGGACGGCACCGACGCCCTCAAGGACCAGGCCAAGTTCAAGCCGAACCTGATCGAGCAGGCCAAGTACGAGGGCAAGACGTACGGCGTGCCGATCGTCACCGACACGCTCGCGCTGGTCTACAACAAGGACCTCTTCGCGAAGGCCGGCCTGACCGCCGCCCCGAAGACCTGGGACGAGCTGAAGACCGCCGCCGCCACGATCAAGGCGAAGACGGGCGTCGACGGCTACTGGGGCTCCGCCACCGCCGGCTACTACGCCCAGCCCTTCCTCTACGGCGAGGGCACCAACACCGTCGACGCCGACGCCAAGAAGATCACCGTCAACTCGGCG
This sequence comes from Streptomyces sp. NPDC031474, assembly GCF_055581185.1. NCBI lineage: Bacteria > Bacillati > Actinomycetota > Actinomycetes > Kitasatosporales > Streptomycetaceae > Streptomyces > Streptomyces sp. NPDC031474. The sequence goes on along the minus strand of NZ_JBVIJX010000001.1, from coordinate 560,603 downwards.
GCGGCGAAGAAGGCGTACGGCACCTGGCTCGGCCTGTTCGACGGCAAGGGCCTGCACAAGGCCGACACCACCGCCGACGCCTACGCCCACATCCAGGACGCGTTCGTCAACGGCAAGGTCGCCGCGATCATCCAGGGCCCCTGGGAGATCACGAACTTCTACAAGGGCAGCGCGTTCAAGGACAAGGCCAACCTCGGCATCGCCACCGTCCCGGCCGGCGGAGCCGGCAAGGCGGGCGCCCCGACCGGCGGCCACAACCTCTCGGTCTACGCCGGCTCGGACAAGGCCCACCAGGCCGCCGCGCTGAAGTTCATCAACTTCATGACCTCCGCGTCGTCCCAGGCGACCATCGCCCAGAAGAACTCCACGCTGCCCACGCGCGACGACGCCTACACCGCCGCCGTCAAGGCCGACCCGGGCATCGCCGGCTACGGCGCCGTCCTCGCCTCCGCCCAGCCGCGCCCCGCGCTGCCGGAGTACAGCTCCCTGTGGGGTCCGCTCGACACCGAACTGCCCAAGATCGCGGGCGGCAAGGAAAGCCTCGACAAGGGCCTGAGCAACGCTGAACTCGCCATCGCCAAGCTGGTGCCGGACTTCAGCAAGTGAGCCCCGCGTGGCCGTCGGATCCCCCGCTTGACGGTGGGGGGAGGGATCCGGCGGCCACCGGCCTGTGAGCCGTACACCCCCCTCGAAGATCCAGCGTGAAGATCCAGAAGGTGTCGAACCATGACAGTCGCCATCGACCGCGCGACCGGCAAGCGCCGCGGTGACCGTGAGCCGAGGCCCGGGCTGGGCACGCGCCTGAAGCACGGCTACCACAAGCACTGGTACGCGTACGCGATGATCGCGCCGGTGGCGATCGTCCTCGGCGTCCTCGTCCTGTACCCCCTGGTGTACGGCCTCTATCTGACGCTCACCGACGCCAACAGCCTCAACACCGCGCGCACCATCGGCGTCAACCACATCGACGCCACCTACAAGTTCATCGGCCTCGACAACTACGCCGACATCCTGTGGGGCCCGACGGCCTACGACCGCTTCTGGTCGCACTTCATCTGGACGATCGTGTGGACGGTGGCCTGTGTCACCCTGCACTACACCATCGGACTCGGCCTGGCGCTCCTGCTCAACCAGAAACTGCGCGGACGCACCCTGTACCGGCTGATCCTGGTGCTGCCGTGGGCCGTGCCCACGTTCGTCACGGTGTTCGGCTGGCGTTTCATGCTCGCCGACGGCGGTGTCATCAACACCGTGCTCGACGCCCTGCATCTGCCGTCGCCGCAGTGGCTCGAGGACACCTTCTGGCAGCGCTTCGCCGCGATCATGGTCAACACCTGGTGCGGTGTGCCCTTCATGATGATCTCGCTGCTCGGCGGCCTACAGGCCATCGACGCCTCCCTCTACGAGGCCGCCGAGATGGACGGCGCGAGCGCCTGGCAGCGCTTCCGGTACGTCACCCTGCCGGGCCTGAGGTCCGTCAGCTCCACCGTCGTCCTGCTCGGCGTCATCTGGACGTTCAACCAGTTCGCCGTGATCTTCCTGCTGTTCGGCACCACCGCACCGGACGCGCAGATCCTCGTCACCTGGGCGTACTACCTCGGCTTCGGACAGCAGCCGCGTGACTTCGCACAGTCCGCCGCCTACGGCATCCTGCTGCTGGCCATCCTGATCGTCTTCACCTCGTTCTACCGCCGCTGGCTGAACCGCAACGAGCAGCAGCTCGCGATCTGAGGCAGGAGTTCCCATGAGTACCACCACAGCCGAGACCTCCGCCCCCCTGAGCGAGCAGCGCTCCGCGAAGACCCCCCGCCCGGCCCGGCGCCGCGGTGAGAACAGCCTCGCCGGCTCCCTCGCCTCGCACGCCGTACTGATCGTCGCGAGCCTGATCGCGCTCTTCCCGATCGGCTGGCTCGTCTACCTGTCCCTCGGCCCGGACAAGGACGACTACCTGCACCCGGGCGGCATCTGGGACAAGATGACGTTCGACAACTACACGTTCGTCCTCGAACACACCAAGTTCTTCGACTGGTTGAAGAGCTCCCTCATCGTCACGCTCGGCACCACGGCCATCGGCGTGCTCATCGCCGCCACCACCGGCTACGCCGTTTCCCGCATGCGTTTCCCCGGCTACAAGAAGTTCATGTGGGTCCTGCTGGTCACCCAGATGTTCCCGGTCGCCGTGCTGATGGTCCCGATGTACCAGATCCTGTCCGACCTGAAGCTCGTCGACAACTACCTCGGTCTGATCCTCGTCTACTGCACGACGGTCATCCCGTACAGCGCCTGGCTGCTCAAGGGGTACTTCGACACCATCCCCTTCGAGATCGACGAGGCCGGACGCGTCGACGGGCTCACCCCCTTCGGCACCTTCTTCCGGCTGATCCTCCCGCTGGCCAAGCCCGGCCTCGCGGTGGCCGCGTTCTACAACTTCCTCACCGCGTTCAGCGAGGTCGCCTTCGCCTCGACGTTCATGCTCAGCGACGACAAGTACACGCTCGCCGTCGGGTTGCAGTCCTTCGTCAGCGAGCACGACGCCCAGCGCAACCTCATGGCCGCCACCGCTGTGCTGATCGCGATACCCGCCGCCGTGTTCTTCTACCTCGTGCAGAAGAACCTGGTGACCGGCCTCACGGCGGGCGGCACCAAGGGCTGAGCAGGCCCGGTGACCTGTCCGAGACTCCCGCGCGTCTGACCGCGCGGGTGGCGGCCGCGGTGTCCTTCCGACCCCGCTGACACCGCGGCCGCCTCATCCACCCGCCCCTGCCGCCGATCCCACAACCACCCATGACCACAACCCCGTTACGTACCAAGGACGCCATGAGCCAGCAGCCCTCCGCAGCCCCGGCCCCCACCTCCACCGCGGCCGTCGCCACCGTCGCCAAGCGCCGTGACTGGTGGCGGGACGCGGTGATCTACCAGGTGTACCCGCGCAGCTTCGCCGACAGCGACGGCGACGGCATGGGCGACCTGGAAGGCGTACGCTCCCGCCTCGCGTACCTCCAGGGCCTCGGCGTGGACGCCGTGTGGCTCAGCCCCTTCTACGCCTCCCCGCAGGCCGACGCCGGCTACGACGTCGCCGACTACCGGGAGGTCGACCCCATGTTCGGCAACCTCCTGGACGCCGACGCCCTCATCCGCGACGCCCACGACCTGGGCCTCAGGATCATCGTCGACCTGGTCCCCAACCACTCCTCCGACCAGCACGAGTGGTTCAGGCGGGCGGTCGCGGAGGGCCCCGGCTCGCCGCTGCGCGACCGCTACCACTTCCGCCCGGGGAAGGGGAAGAACGGCGAACTCCCGCCCAACGACTGGGAGTCCATCTTCGGCGGCCCGGCCTGGACCCGGATCACCGAGCCGGACGGCACACCCGGCGAGTGGTACCTCCACCTCTTCGCCCCCGAGCAGCCCGACTTCAACTGGGAACACCCGGCCGTCGGCGACGAGTTCCGCTCCATCCTGCGCTTCTGGCTCGACATGGGCGTCGACGGCTTCCGCATCGACGTCGCCCACGGCCTGGTCAAGGCGGAGGGCCTCCCGGACCTCGGCACCCACGAACAGCTCAAGCTGCTGGGCAACGATGTCATGCCGTTCTTCGACCAGGACGGCGTCCACGAGATCTACCGCCAGTGGCGGCTGATCCTCGACGAGTACTCCGGAAACAAGAAGGGGCCCGAAGGGCCTTCCTCACAAGGGCGGGGGTGGGAGACGGGCGAGCGGATCTTCGTCGCGGAGGCGTGGACGCCGACGGTCGAGCGCACGGCGAACTACGTCCGCCCCGACGAACTCCATCAGGCCTTCAACTTCCAGTACCTGAGCACCGATTGGGACGCCGAGGAACTGCGGACGGTCATCGACCGCACCCTGGAGGCGATGCGTCCGGTCGGCGCCCCGGCCACCTGGGTCCTGTCCAACCACGACGTCACCCGCCACTCCACCCGCTTCGCCAACCCGCCCGGCCTCGGCACCCAGATCCGCACGGCGGGCGACCGCGAGCTCGGCCTGCGCCGCGCCCGGGCGGCCACGCTGCTGATGCTGGCGCTCCCCGGCTCGGCGTACGTCTACCAGGGCGAGGAACTCGGCCTCCCGGACGTCGTCGACCTGCCCGACGAGGTCCGCCAGGACCCCGCCTACTTCCGCGGCGCCGGCCAGGACGGCTTCCGCGACGGCTGCCGCGTCCCGATCCCGTGGACCCGCGAGGGGACGTCGTACGGCTTCGGCGACGGCGGCAGCTGGCTGCCCCAGCCGGCCGGGTGGGGCGAGCTGAGCGTCCAGGCCCAGGACGGCGTGGCCGGTTCGACCCTGGAGCTGTACCGCTCGGCCCTGCGCCTGCGCCGCTCCGAGCCCGACCTGGGCGCGGGCGAGGCGGTGGAGTGGCTGAAGGCCCCGGAGGGCGTCCTCGCCTTCCGCCGCGGGGAGTTCGTGTGCGTCGCGAACACGACGGGGGAGTCGGTGCGCGTCCCGGCGTACGGCCGTGTCCTGCTCGCCAGCGGCGAGGTGGCCCGGACGGACGACGAGGCGAAGGTGCCGGGGGACACGACGGTGTGGTGGACCACGGCCTGACGGTCTTGTCACGGCCGGACCCGGCCCGGGCCCGCCGTTCCCCTCCCTGGGAACGGCGGGCCTTCGTACTGCATCGCGGGCGGCCAGGAGCCACCATGGAGTGAGGGGGCCGCGGCCCGTTTCTCCGGGCCGGTGGATCCCTGTGCGAGGGAGGACGTGCGCCATGCCCGAGCTGCCGGACGTCGAGGGGTTCCGCAGGGTGCTCCGGGCCTGTGCGAAGGGCAGGACGATCCAGCACGTCGAGGTGCTGGACACGGGCGTGCTGCACGAGGTGAGCGTGCGGCGGCTGCGCGACGCGCTGGAGGGCCGGCGCTTCACCGAACCGGAGCGGCACGGGAAGTGGCTGCTCGCCCGCACCGGCGGCCCCACCCTCATGCTGCACTTCGGCATGACTGGGCAACTGCTCTGCGCCGACCCCCAGGACCCGGCCGAGGCACACGACCGCGTCCTGTTCACCGTGGCCCGCGACCGGCAGCTGCGCTACCGCGACCAGCGCAAACTCCGGGGCCTGTGGCTGGCCGACGACGAGTTCGAGGTCGCGCGGCTGCTGGGCGGCCTGGGCCCGGACGCGCTGACGGTGGACCGCGACGACTTCGATGCCGCGCTCACCGCACACCGCGGCAGCGTCAAGACCGTCCTCACGGACCAGAGCGTTCTGGCCGGCCTCGGCAATCTGCTCGCCGACGAGATCCTGTGGCGCGCGAGGCTGCGCCCCACCAGCCGGGCGAGCGAACTCGACGAGGCCGACCTCGGCCACCTGTACACCCACATGCGCCGCACCCTGCGCTCCGCGGTCACCGCCGGCCGTGTCCCGCCCCGGGACTCCTGGCTCACCGGCCACCGCGACGACCCGCACCCCGTCTGCCCGCGCTGCGGCGGCCCCCTGCGCCGGACCCGCACGGCGGGGCGCGGAACGGTGTGGTGCCCGCGCTGCCAGTAGCGCGCGCCGGGGACGTCACTCCCTGATTTCTTGCAGATCTTTCACGCACACCCGCTGCCCTTTTGGCCGCCGGACCCTTAACATCACGCCACTGCAAGGTTTCTGAAAGATTGCAGCAAGAGCCTTCAATGGAGAAGGAACCCCACATGGCAAGCAGCAGAACGCTTTCGGGCGCCCTCGCCCTCGCCGCGGCCGCGGCCGCCGTACTCGCCCCCGGCGCCTCCACCGCATACGCCTCCCCGCCCGGCACCAAGGACGTCACCGCCGTCCTCTTCGAGTGGAACTTCGCCTCGGTCGCCAAGGAGTGCACCAACACGCTCGGCCCGGCCGGCTACGGATACGTCCAGGTCTCCCCGCCCGCCGAGCACATACAGGGCTCGCAGTGGTGGACCTCGTACCAGCCGGTGAGCTACAAGATCGCGGGTCGGCTGGGCGACCGTACGGCGTTCCAGAACATGGTGAACACCTGCCACGCGGCCGGTGTGAAGGTCGTCGTCGACACGGTGATCAACCACATGTCGGCAGGCAGCGGCACCGGGACCGGGGGGTCTTCGTACACGAAGTACGACTACCCCGGGCTGTACTCCTCCTACGACTTCGACGACTGCACGAGCCGGGTCAGCAACTACGCCGACCGCTGGAACGTCCAGCACTGCGAACTGGTCGGCCTCGCCGACCTGGACACCGGCGAGGAGTACGTCCGCAAGACCATCGCCGGGTACCTGAACGACCTGCTCTCCCTCGGCGTGGACGGGTTCCGCATCGACGCGGCCAAGCACATCGACGCCGCCGACCTCGCCAACATCAAGTCGCGGCTGACGAACCCGAACGCGTACTGGAAACAGGAAGTCATCTACGGCAGCGGAGAGGCCGTCCAGCCCACCGAGTACACCGGGAACGGGGACGTCCAGGAGTTCCGTTACGCCTACGACCTCAAGCGCGTCTTCAACAACGAGAACCTCGCCTACCTGAAGAACTACGGCGAGGGATGGGGCTATCTGAGCAACTCCGTCGCCGGTGTGTTCGTGGACAACCACGACACCGAGCGCAACGGATCGACCCTCAACTACAAGGACGGGGCGAACTACACGCTCGCCAACGTCTTCATGCTCGCGTACCCCTACGGCGCCCCGGACATCAACTCCGGATACGAGTGGTCGGACGCGGACGCCGGACCGCCCAACGGCGGTGCGGTCGGCGCCTGTTGGCAGGGCGGGTGGAAGTGCCAGCACGCCTGGCCGGAGATCCTGCGCATGGTCGCCTTCCGCAACGCCACCCGGGGCGCGGCGATGAGCGACTGGTGGGACAACGGAGGCGACGCGATCGCGTTCGGCCGGGGCGCCAAGGGTTACGTCGCCATCAACCACGAGTCGAGCGCCCTGACGCGCACGTACCAGACCTCCCTGCCCGCGGGAACGTACTGCAACGTACAGAGCAACACGACCGTCACGGTGAACTCCGGCGGGCAGTTCAGCGCCACCCTCGGCGCCAACACGGCCCTCGCGATCTATGCGGGCAAGGCCACCTGCTGAGAATCCGTCTCCCCGTACCGCGCGTCGTGGTCACCGGCGACGCGCGGTACGCCCTGTCCTGGTGAAAGTTCTTGCCGTGGATTGCATGACTCTTGCTGTAAACCTTTCGTCAGCGATACGGTCACGCGGGCGCCCGGCGACGAAGCCGTCCCGCGGCGTCGGGGTCGGACCCAAGAGAGCCGTCATCGCAAGGAGTTCCCGCCTGTGATACCGAGTTGGCCGGCGCCCCCGACGCGCCGCACCGCACCATCTGCCAGACGGGTCGCGGCCGTCACCGTCGCCGCGCTCGCCGCAGCCCTCATGCAGCCCCTCGCGGCCCACGCGGACAGCCCGCCCCCACCGCCCTCCGACGCGAAGCTGGCCTCGGCCCCCGCCCGGCACGACGACACACGCGAGCAGTTCTACTTCGTGATGCCGGACCGCTTCGCCAACGGGGACTCCTCCAACGACACCGGCGGACTGACCGGATCCCGTCTCACCACCGGTTACGACCCCACCGACAAGGGCTTCTACCAGGGCGGCGACCTCAAGGGCCTGACCCAGCGCCTCGACTACATCAAGGGCCTCGGCACCACCGCCATCTGGATGGCCCCGATCTTCAAGAACCAGCCCGTGCAGGGGACGGGAAACAACGCCTCCGCCGGCTACCACGGTTACTGGATCACCGACTTCACCCAGGTCGACCCGCACTTCGGCACCAACAAGGACCTGGCAACCCTCATCTCCAAGGCGCACGCCAAGGGCATGAAGGTCTTCTTCGACGTCATCACCAACCACACCGCCGACGTCGTCGACTACGAGCAGAAGTCCTACGACTACCTCTCCAAGGGCGCCTTCCCCTATCTGACGAAGGACGGTGAGCCCTTCGACGACGCGGACTACGCGTCCGGCGACCGGGGGTTCCCGGCGGTCGACGCCGACTCCTTCCCGCGCACACCCACGGTGACCAGCGCGAACGCCAAGGTCCCCGGCTGGCTCAACGACCCGACGATGTACCACAACCGCGGCGACTCGACCTACGCCGGCGAGTCCACGACCTACGGCGACTTCTCCGGCCTCGACGACCTGTGGACCGAGCGCCCCGAGGTCGTCTCCATCATGGAGAGGATCTACCAGCGCTGGGTCAGGGACTTCCGGATCGACGGCTTCCGGATCGACACCGTGAAGCACGTGAACATGGAGTTCTGGACCCAGTGGGCCACGGCTCTCGACGCCTACGCCGCCAAGCAGGGCCGGAAGAACTTCTTCATGTTCGGCGAGGTCTACTCCGCCGACACGTCGATCACCTCGCCGTACGTCACCCAGGGCCGCCTCGACGCCACGCTGGACTTCCCCTTCCAGGAGGCGGCACGGCAGTACGCCTCCCAGGGCGGCAGCGCACGCAAGCTCGGCTCCGTCTTCGGGGACGACTACAAGTACACGACCGACAAGGCCAACGCCTACGAGCAGGTCACCTTCCTCGGCAACCACGACATGGGCCGCATCGGATACTTCCTGAACCAGGACAACCCGAAGGCCACCGACGCCGAACTGCTCGCCAAGGACAAGCTAGCCAACGAGCTGATGTTCCTCAGCCGCGGCAACCCCGTCGTCTACTACGGCGACGAACAGGGCTTCACCGGCGCGGGCGGCGACAAGGACGCCCGCCAGACGATGTTCGCGTCCAAGACGGCCGACTACCTCGACGACGACGAGATCGGCACCGACCGCACCCACGCGAGCGACGCCTACGAGACGAGCGCGCCGCTGTACCGGCAGATCGCGGAACTGGCGAAGCTCCGCAAGGCCAACCCGGCGCTGACGGACGGCGTCCAGGAGGAGCGGTACGCGGCCGACGGGGCCGGGGTCTACGCCTTCTCCCGCACCGACGCGAGGACCGGCCAGGAGTACGTCGTCGCCTTCAACAACGCGGGCGAGGCCAAGTCGGCGACCTTCGCGACCGGTTCGGCGAACATGGCCTTCAAGGGCGTCTACGGCGGTGCGTCGAGTGTCACCTCCGACACCGCCAAGAAGATCACCGTCACCGTCCCCGCCGGTTCCGCGATCGTCCTCAAGGCGTCCGGCAAGCTCGCCGAGCCCGCTGCCAAGCCCACGATCACCCTTGAGGCCCCGGCCGCCGGCACCACCGGCACCGTCGAGCTCACCGCCGGCGTGGACGGCGGACAGCTCAACCGGGTCGTCTTCGCGGCACAGGTCGGCAACGGCACGTGGCGGACGCTGGGCTCCGCCGACCACGCGCCCTACAAGGTCACGCAGGTGATCGACAAGGCCGTACCGGCCGCAACCGCTTTGCGTTACAAGGCGGTTGTGATCGATTCGGCCGGGCGCACGGCCAGTGCCACCGCCTCCTCGGCAACCGGCACCCCGCCCGCCGAGGAGACCCCCACCGCCTCCTCCCGGGACTACGCGGTCGTCCACTACAAGCGCACCGACGGCGACTACACCGACTGGGGCCTGTACGCCTGGGGCGACCTCGCCGACGGCGAATCCACGACCTGGCCCGACAGCCATCCCTTCGTCGGCCGTGACGCGTACGGCGCCTTCGCCTACGTCAAGCTGAAGCCGGGTGCGTCGAACGTCGGCTTCCTCGTCATCGACAAGCAGGGCGACAAGGACGTCTCCGCCGACCGCACGATCGACGTCACCAAGACCGGCGAGGTCTGGATCGAGCAGGGCAAGGACGCCGTACGGACACAGAAGCCGGACGACCTTCCGGCGCAGGACGCCACGAAGGCCGTCCTGCACTACCACCGCGCCGACGGGAACTACGACGGCTGGGGTCTGCACGTCTGGACGGGCGCCGCGAACCCCACCGAGTGGTCGAACCCGATGAAGCCGGTGCGGACCGACGCCTACGGCGCGGTCTACGAGGTGCCGCTCAACGACGGTGCCACGAGCCTCAGTTACATCATCCACAAGGGCGACGAGAAGGACCTGCCCACCGACCGGTCCCTGGACCTCACGGCTGACGGCCACGAGGTGTGGCTGCTGAACGGCCAGGAGAAATACCTGCTTCCGCAGCCCGCCGGGTCGGCCGCCGCGCTCGACCTGACCACCTCCAAGGCGGTCTGGATCGACCGGAACACGGTCGCCTGGAACGGCTCGGAGGCCGCCGCCTCCACCCAGTTGCTGTACTCCCACGACGGCTCGATCACCGTCGACGGCGGGGCCCTGACCAGCGACGACGAGCGGTGGCTGCGGCTCACCAAGACCGCCCTCACGGGCGCGCAGAAGGCGAAGTTCCCGCACCTGAAGGACTACACCGCCTGGTCCGTCGACCCGCGTGACCGCGATCGTGTGAAGGAAGCCCTCAGCGGGCAGCTGGTGGCCTCCCAACGGGCCGCCAACGGAGCCGTGTTGGCGGCGACGGGTGTCCAGATCGCCGGCCTGCTCGACGACCTGTACCCGAAGGCGACGAAGGCCGACCTCGGGCCGACGTTCAGCAAGGGCCGCCCGACGCTCGCGGTCTGGGCACCGACCGCGCAGTCGGTGAAGCTCGAACTCGGCGGCTCCACGGTCGCCATGAAGCGCGACTCCACCACCGGTGTCTGGTCCGTCACGGGTCCGGGGTCCTGGAAGGGCAAGCCCTATCGGTATGTGGTGAAGGTCTGGGCGCCCAGCGTCCGGAAGGTCGTCACCAACAAGGTCACCGACCCCTACTCGGTGGCCCTCACCACCGACTCCGCGCGCAGCCTCGTCGTCGACCTCGACGACAGATCCCTCGCGCCCAGCGGCTGGTCGAGCCTGGCCAAGCCCAAGGCCGTACCGCTGAGGGACGCCCGGATCCAGGAGCTGCACATCCGGGACTACTCCGCCGCGGACACCAGCGTCCCGGCCAGGGACCAGGGCACCTATCTCGCCTTCGCCGACAAGAACAGCGACGGCTCGAAGCACCTGCGGGAGCTCGCGAGGGCGGGCACGTCGTACGTCCACCTGCTGCCCGCCTTCGACATGGCCACCGTCCCCGAGAAGAAGGCCGACCGGGCGACACCCGACTGCGACCTCGCCTCCTACCCGGCCGACTCCGACAAGCAGCAGGAGTGCGTGACGAAGACCGCCGCGAAGGACGCCTACAACTGGGGCTACGACCCGTACCACTACACCGTCCCCGAGGGCTCGTACGCGACCGACCCGGACGGCACCGGCCGTACGGTCGAGTTCCGGAAGATGGTCAAGTCCCTCAACGACGACGGCCTCAGGGTCGTCATGGACGTCGTCTACAACCACACCGCGGCGAGCGGCCAGGCGGCGACCAGCGTCCTGGACAAGGTCGTGCCCGGCTACTACCAGCGACTCCTCGCCGACGGGTCCGTCGCCAACAGCACCTGCTGTGCGAACACGGCCACCGAGAACGCCATGATGGGCAAGCTGGTCGTCGACTCGGTCGTCACCTGGGCCAGGGAGTACAAGGTCGACGGGTTCCGCTTCGACCTCATGGGACACCACCCGAAGGCCAACATCCTGGCCGTGCGCAAGGCCCTCGACGCGCTGACCCTCGCCAAGGACGGCGTCGACGGCAAGAAGATCATCCTGTACGGCGAGGGCTGGAACTTCGGCGAGGTCGCCGACGACGCCCGGTTCGTGCAGGCGACGCAGAAGAACATGGCCGGAACCGGTATCGCAACCTTCTCCGACCGCGCCCGTGACGCCGTGCGCGGCGGCGGCCCCTTCGACGAGGACCCGGGCGTCCAGGGCTTCGCGTCCGGTCTCTACACCGACCCCAACTCCTCCACCGCGAACGGCACTTCGGCGCAGCAGAAGGCGCGACTGCTGCACTACCAGGACCTCATCAAGGTCGGCCTTTCCGGAAACCTCGCCGCCTACCGTTTCACCGACACCGACGGCCATGACGTCACCGGCGCCGAGGTCGACTACAACGGCTCCCCGGCCGGCTACGCGGACGCGCCCGGTGACGCCCTCGCCTATGTCGACGCCCACGACAACGAGTCCCTGTTCGACGCCCTCGCCTACAAGCTGCCGGTCGGCACCTCCGCGTCCGACCGATCCCGTATGCAGGTCCTCGCCCTGGCCACCGCCGCCCTCTCCCAGGGGCCCGCGCTGTCCCAGGCGGGCACCGACCTGCTGCGCTCCAAGTCCCTGGACCGCAACTCCTTCGACAGCGGTGACTGGTTCAACGCGATCCACTGGAACTGCGCCGCCGGCAACGGCTTCGGGCGCGGGCTGCCGCCGGCCGCCGACAACGCGTCCAAGTGGCCCTACGCCAAGTCCCTGTTGACCACCGTCGGCGTGGGCTGCCCGCAGATCACCGCGACCTCCGCCGCCTACCAGGACCTGCTGCGGATCCGCACCACAGAGCCGGCGTTCTCCCTCCGGACGGCCGCGCAGGTGCAGTCGGCGCTGTCCTTCCCGCTGTCCGGAAAGGAGGAGACGCCCGGCGTCATCACCATGGAAATCGGGGACCTGGTCGTCGTGTTCAACGCGACGCCGGCCGCACAGAAGCAGACGGTCGGCGCGCTCGCCGGCACGGGCTACCGGCTGCACCCCGTGCAGGCGTCCGGCACGGACACCACCGTCAAGTCCTCGTCGTACGAGGCGAAATCGGGCACCTTCGCCGTGCCGGCCCGGACCGTGGCGGTGTTCTCGCGCACGAAGCCCCAGAAGGACACGCCTTAGAAGGACGCCCCTGGGGGTACGCCCTGGGGGTACGCCCTGGACAAGGGCATTACCTTGGTGGAGCAGGTCTCGAACCAGGCCTGCTCCATCGGCGAGTCCGGGGTTGGCACATGGACGTCAGCGGCAGACGGACCGACGCGACCGTGCTCGTCGTGGACCCGACGGCGGCGGGGCGGTTCGCCCTGGGCGCCGTGCTGCGCCGGGCAGGCCACCAGGTCGTCGCGGTCGGCACCGGAGCCGAGGCGCTCGTCGAGCTGGACGTACGGCTGCGCAAGGGCACTCTGCCGGACGTGGCCCTAGTCGACGTCGGCCTGGCGGACATGAGCGGCTTCGAGCTGTGCCGTCGGCTCAAGGCCCGGCCGCACATGGCCGGTCTGCCCGTCGTGCACTTCTCGGCCGGTGAGGCGGCCCCGGGCGACCGCGCCGAGGGACTGGAGGCGGGCGGCGAGGCCCATCTGGCGATGCCCGCCGCGCCCGAGGAGATCGACGCGGTGGTCCGGGCCGCGGTGCGGGCCGCCCGGCTGCGGGCCGACGACCAGGCGGCGGCGCGGCGGCTGGCGTCGCTGTCGGAGACGATCGTCACCATCCAGGCGGCGCGGTCCCCGCAGGAACTCGCCGACGCCGCCGCCGAGGGCGCCGCGCGGCTCACCGGCACGCCCGCCGCCGCGTTCGTCCTCGGCCCGGACGACGACCTGTACCGCGGGGCCTCCCGGAACCGCACCTCGCTCGCGCTGCCGGACGTGGGCGCCCACCGGGCCGTGATCGCCCTGCTGCGCCGCCTCGCCCACGGGCAGGCGGGGGTGCGGATCACCACGGTGGCCGCGCCGCTGTGGCCCACCGGGTTCTTCCGGCCGGGGGTGCAGCACGACGCCCGGCTGGTGCTGATCCCCACCCAGGACGGCCGGGCCGTGGTGTGCCTGGCCACGCCCACCCGCGAGGTCCGCCGGGTGGACCCCGAGCAGGAGTCCCTGCTGGCGCGGCTCGCGCAGGCCGCCGTCCTCGCCGCAGAGCCGCTGCTCATGTACCAGGTCGAGCGGCATGTCGCCCTCACCCTGCAACACAGCTTCCTGCCCCAGCCGCACCGGCTGCCCGAGCTGCCGGGCGTCGACGTCGTCGTCCGCTATGTGCCCGCGTCCCGGGAGACCGAGATCGGCGGCGACTTCTACGCCGCCCTGCGCACCGAGGACGGGGTGCTGACCGCGGTCGGCGACGTCGTCGGGCACTCGCTGGAGGCGGCCACCGTGATGGTCGAGATCCGGCACGCGCTGCGCGCCTACTGCGTCGACGAGAGCGACCCGGCGGTGCTCGCCGAGCGCCTCGACCGGATGCTCCAGCGCTACCACCCCGAGGTCACGGCGACCCTCTGCCTGGTGCTGCTCGACCCCGGCACCGGGCGGGCCCGCATCGCCAACGCGGGCCACATCCCGCCGCTGATCGTCCGGGACAACCGCAGCGCCGACTACGCCAAGGCGGCCGGCCCGCTGCTCGGCCTGGGCGTGCCCCACCCCCCGCCCACCGAACTGTTCCTGGAGCCCACCGACCGGCTCCTCATGGTCACCGACGGTCTGATCGAGACCCGGGGCACCGATCTCGCGGTGTCCATGGAGCACCTCCGCGCGGCCGCCACCGGCGCCATGCCGGGCCTGGACGCACTCTGCGACACCCTCCTCACCCACTTCGGACACGACCGGGACGACGACATCGCCATGCTGGCCCTGCGGCTGACGGCTTAGGCTGAGCCCAGTTCTCGTCCTAGCAGGGGAGTGTTCATGCCGCAGATCACCGTCGACTACTCGGCCACGATGGCGTCCGCCTTCGACCTGGCCGGATTCGCGCGGGCCCTGCACACCTCGGTGGTCGAGATCGCGGCCGCCAAACCGGAGGCCTGCAAGACCCTGTTCCGTCCCGCCCCCTTCACCGCGTTCGGCTACGACGAGCCCGAGGAGCTGGGGCACGCGGTCGTCCACGTCACGCTCGGGCTGCTGGCCGGCCGCACCGACGAGACGAAGACGAAGCTGACCGAGACCGTGCTGGAACTGCTGCGTGAGCATGTGACGGGCGACGGTTTCGTGCTGCACGCCTCCGCCGAGGTCCGCGATCTCGACCCGTCGTACCGCAAGTACGAAAGCTGAGTCGGCCGGTTCATGAGGCGAGGGCGATGAGCCGGGTGACCAGGTCGCCGAAGGGGCCGTCGGCCGGCTCGCCGCCCAGCACGGGGCGCAGCAGCGTGCGCACCTCGTCGTCGTAGGCGGCGCTGACGGCGGTCAGCGCGGCGAAGTCGTGCACGAGCTGGATCTCCAGCTCCTCGCGCGGGATGCGCCGCCCGTCCAGCCAGATCAGTGCGGTCGACTCGGCGAGCGAGATCCACGAGCGGACGATCAGTTCGAGACGCGGTGGCGGATCGGTGATGGCCAGATGCGACAGGATCTGCTCGTAGGCGATCTGGCGTACGGAGTCGATGAGTGCGTTCGTCGTCGAGGAGCCGACCGCCGGGCCGCCCCGCATCAGGGCCGAGAAGCCGGGACCGTGCGCGTCGACGAAGTCGAAGAACCGGCGCATCACCCGCAGCAGCCGGGCGCCGAGCGGTCCTTCGTGCGGCTCGGCGAACCGGCCCGCCAGATCCTCCGACGCCCGCTTCAACGCGGCCTCGTACAGGCTGAGTTTGCCGGGGAAGTAGTGGTAGACGAGGGGGCGCGAGATGCCCGCGGCCGCGGCTATCTCGTCGATGGAGACCTCGTCGGGCGAACGCTGGGCGAACAGTTCGAGGGCGACGCCGATCAGCTGCTGCCGACGCTCCTCGACTCCCATTCTGCGACGAACCCCGGTAGTCATGCGAACACCTTACCGATCGAATCCGGCCCCGAACGGACGGGACCGGCCCGGGTGTTCACCCTGATCCGTCACTTTTCGTGCTCCGCGTCAGCGCAGGCCGCTGATCGACCGTCCGTCCGTCAGCCTGCC
Source organism: Streptomyces sp. NPDC031474 (assembly GCF_055581185.1). Lineage (NCBI taxonomy): Bacteria > Bacillati > Actinomycetota > Actinomycetes > Kitasatosporales > Streptomycetaceae > Streptomyces > Streptomyces sp. NPDC031474. The sequence continues at coordinate 544,976 of NZ_JBVIJX010000001.1, read as the reverse complement.
CTTCAGGCCGGCCTGGGCGCCCTGCTTCGCCGGGACCGTCAGGTGGTTGCCCTGCCCGGACCCCCGCACCCCGCCCGTGGACCGGATGGACGCCGTGTCCTTGTCGCCGGCCGCGAGCAGGTACCAGTCGCCGCGCTTCGACTTCCACAGCACCCCGGCCAGCACATGCGGGTCGCGCGGCCCGCACGCCGGTACATCCCCGGCCTTCGCCACGGCCGCCCCGAACAGCCCGCCCGGCGTGTGGAACTGGGCCAGCACCCGGCTGCCGTCGCCCCGCCAGGTCTCGGCGCGGGTGCACACCCAGGCCGCAGACCCGCTCGCGTCGGGCAGCTGCTGACGGGTGTACGTCCAAGCGTTGACCGTGCGTACGCCCTGTCCGCGCGCGTCGGCCAGCGAGCAGGCGAACGGCGCCCAGGTCCGCAGCGCCTCCGTGTCGGTCGCTTCCTTCGGTGCGGCCGGGCGGCCGGCGGTGAGGCGGGCGGGGACGAGTTCGCCGAGGTCGCTGAGGAGGTGGGCGCCGGAGGCGTCCGTCAGCTGGAGCACGTTCCACGTCGTGCACGCGCCGGTCTGGGTGACCGGACTGGCCAGCGGCGAGGTGATCCCGTCCGTCAGCGTCAGCTCCATCACCCCGGCGCCCGGTTTCGACAGGTCCCGCTCGCCGGCCTTCGTCACCCAGGGAGCCGTCAGATAGCGGACGTTGCCGTCGGCCCGGTCCAGCACCAGCGCGCTCGCCTCGGCGCCGGTCGCGCCGTCGACCCGCGCGAAGTCCAGGGCCGCCCCGGCCGTGCCGTCCTTCGGCTCGGCGTAGCGGGCGATGCGCAGACCGTCGTAGAGGATCACCACGCGCGCGTTGTCGACGTCGCCCGCGTAGAGGAGCTGCGGCGGTCCGGCGGGGCCGCCGAAGGGGGTTTCCGGGGTGGCGGAGACATGGACCTTCTCGCCGGGGCGGGCCCAGACGGCGAGGGCGCGGCGCAGCAGCGCGGTGTCGCCGGTGAGCGGGCCGCGCGCGGGCCAGGCCGAGAAGTCGGTGCGCGCGGAGGTCTTCCAGGCGGCGGGGGAGATCTTCACCAGCCGCCCGGGGTCGAGTGCGGCCTCGGCGGCCGGGTTCTGCGCGTACACCGGGGCGGCCGCTCCGTCGGGTCCCCAGCCGCCGCCGGGCAGGGCGACCAGGGCGCCGCACACCGCGAGGGCCGCCGCGGCGGCGAGCGCCGCCCTGCTGTGCTGGCGGCGGCGCATCAGATCGGTGGGGCGGGCCTGCAGCGAGCAGGCGTCGAACTCGGGGGAGGCGAGCAGCGCGTACTGCGCGGCGGGGACCTGGCCGGCCTCGCGCAGGGCCCCCTCCACGTCCTCGACGCCGGCCTCGGCCAGTACCTCGCGCACATCGCCGTCGGGGAGCTTCTCCAGGCCGCGCAGGACATTGGCGGCCCGGGCCGGCCCCGACAGGGCGGACAGACGCTGGTCCAGGGCGAGTTCGTCGGCGCCGCCGGAGCGCGGGAAGAGCCGCAGACCCCACACCTGGGGGAGCAGTGGCGGGAGTTGCGCGCGCTTGGGCCACGCCCGCAGCGTCAGCGGCAGCCCCGCCTCCAGCGCCGTACGCACCACCTGGAGGCGGACGTAGGCGTATCCGGGGTCGCCGTCGCGGCCGGTGGACTGGGCCGGGATGACGGGGGCGCAGGCGCGGCGCCGGGGCAGGGCGCGCTGGGCGAGGGCGTGGGCGGTCAGAACGCGGCGACCGCGGCCGAGGCCGGGCGGCAGCACCAGATAGGCGAGCCGGACCAGACGCGGGTAGTGCTCGACGAGCGCGGCCTCGGCCTGCTCGACGTCGACGGTCAGGTCGGTGGCGGAACCGGGTGCGGGGCGCGGGGCGACATCCTGTGACTGCACGTCCAGCAGAACGAGCGACGCCGTGGATGGTCACCGCCGGGCGGCTCAGCCCTCCACGAGCGCCTTCGCGTAGTTCGCCATGGAGCGCTGGCAGCGCGGCAGATGGGGGGCCAGTGCGCCGAGGACCAGGGACAGGCCCTCGCGGTCGCGGCCCAGGCTCGACAGGCACAGCGCCAGGGTGGCGCGCACGGCGTCGTCCAACTCGTCGGAGGGGCCGTCCAGTTCGGGGGTGAGGAGTTTGACGCCCTCCTCGGCCTGTCCGATGTTGCGCAGGGAACTGGAGAGCTGGATCTTCGCCCGGCGGCCTTTGTAACCGCTCACGTCGCTCAGCCCGCGGGCGATCGCCTCCCGGTAGAGGGGCGCCGCCCTGTCGCTGTGGCCGGTCGAGTCCCAGGCGCAGGCCCGCTCGAAAAGGCCCAGCGGGCTGTCCTCGGGGAGTTCGGCGACGAGGGGGTCGACGACGGCCCGGAAGTCGGCCGCCCGCTCCTCGGGATAGTCGTCGAAGGTGGCCCAGGCGGCGGTCACGCGATCTTCCCAGTCTTGGTTCACCGGTCCGCCTTGGCACAGGCGTGCCCGGTGGGGCGCCGGTATTTTGAGCGGACCGCGCGCGGGAGCCGTATCCAGAGCGAGGCTCTTGCAGGGAGGAACAGATGAAGGTGACCCGACCGATGTTCGCGGCGGCGGCCGCCGCGGCGGCGCTGCTGCTGGCGGGATGCGCTTCCGGCGGCAAGGAGGAGGCCGCCGTTCCGGAGACGGCGACCGGCAGCCTGGAGCACATCGCCTCCGAGGTGAAGTGCACCCCCGACATGCAGACCGACGCCGACGAGCTGCGCCAGGCGCTCTGCAAGAACGACGCCGGAAAGTTCATCCTGCTGACGTTCGCCACCGACCGCGGCCAGCGCGAGTGGATCAACGGGGCGAAGGACTACGGCGGTCACTACCTGGTCGGCCGCAAGTGGGTCGCCGTCGGCGAGCAGACCAGCACGGTGACGACGCTGCGCAAGACGCTCGGCGGGGACATCGAGGAGGGCACGGACCACTCCGCGCACGCCTCGCACGAGGCCTCGGACGGCGCCACGCACTCCGGTCACTGAACGCACGCGGAAACGCGGGCAGCACAAAGGCCGGCGGTGAGGAAATCCTCACCGCCGGCCTTTCAGTGTGTTACTTGCACTTCTGACCGGTGTTGATGCAGTTGACCATCTTGTTCATCAGGTTCGTGGAGAAGAAGTTGATGAAGTCGTTGTGGTCGGTGACCGGCTTGTGCAGGTTCTCCGGGAAGCTGTCCACCGCGTACGGCTGCACCACGGTGCCGTTCTGGAGCTTCGGGGCCGGAACGTTGTAGACCAGCCGGACCTGGAGCTGCGGGATCGCCTTGAAACCGTTGGCGCAAGAGCCGTCGGCCTGGGCGAACGCCACGTGCGTGCGGTGGTTGGCGCTGTCGATGTTCTTGCCGTCCCAGCAGCTCTGGAAGTTGGTGGTGCGGACCACCTGGCTGCCCTGCGGGCAGATCGGGTACTTGTCGTGCAGCTGCACCTTGTTCTCGAAGCCGGTGCAGGACCAGTTCACGTTCGCGTTGGCGTTGCCGTTGACGAAGGCCTTGGCGTCACCGGTGATGATGCGCAGGGCCGTCGGCATCGCGACGACGTTGCCCTTCTTGTTGCCGACGAACTTCAGCTGGGCCTGGGCCGGCAGCAGGATCTTGCCGACGTTGCCTTCCTTGCCACCGCCGTCCTTGTTCTGGTCGAAGTCCTGCGTGCCGTCCTGCACACGGATGACCGGCCAGAAGTACGAGGACTTGTCGCCCTGGTTCTGGCAGCTGGTGCCCGCCCCGGCCAGTTCCTGGTCGCTCGCGAAGGCGTCGTTGTTCTGGTTGCCGACGTAGTCGTGCAGGTGGTGGGCGCCGTTGGCGACACCGGGGGCGACGATCACGTTGTCGGTGTTGTGGTTCTTGTTCTGGTTGGTGCCGCAGTTCGAGGTGAAGGTGCCCCTGGAACCGCTGTTGCCGTTCGCGGGCAGACCGTTCTGACCCACGCCCAGCTGCGCGTTGCCCTGGACCTTCGTGATGTCCACGAAGTCCGCGGCGACCGGGCCGTTGCCGCCCTGGCCGTTCTGCTGCTGGCCGCCGTTGTTCTGGCCGCCGTTCTGCTGCTGGCCACCATTGTTCTGCTGGCCGCCGTTGTTCTGGCCGCCGTTCTGCTGACCGCCGTTCTGCTGCTGGCCGCCGTTCTGCTGCTGCCCGCCGCCGTTCTGCTGGCCGCCGTTGCCCGCCTGGCCGGCGTTGGTGTTCGCCCCCTGCGTGGTGCAGGCCGCGAGCTGGCTCAGCTGGTTGTTGAACTGGCCGCCGACGCGCTGGATGTCGATCCGGATCCGGTCGATCGTGGCGGCCCGCTTCTCCTTGAGGGGGCCGACGATCGCGTTCTGCACGAACCCGGCGTCGCCCGCCTGAGCCTGGCGCGTGGAGGCGAGCCGGGCGTACGCCTCGGTGATCTGCTTGTCGAGGTTCGCGAGCTCGGTCGCGACGCCCTGCTTGGCCCGGTCAGGAACGTTCGTCAGCTTCTGCCCCACATCGGGGCAGGAGATCGTGGCGACCTGCGCAGCCGCGGTGGCGGCATAGGTCGAGTTCTGACCCGAGTTGTTCGAATCATCTGCCGAGGCGTAGAAGTTCGCCCAGATCAGCCCGCCCCCGCCGAGCGCTAGGGCCGCCGATGCTGCCATGGCCTTCGTGGCCATCGACGAACGGCGTTTACGTGTGTTGCGTCCCATCTGAACTCCTCTGACTTCCTTGCGGGGCAGCACCGAGGCGCCCGACAGGAGTGAAGCTGCCCCCTCACTTACGAACGTCGCCCCAGAGGTGTTCAGCCTTCTCAGAAATTGATGAGAGGTCCGTACGACAAACCGGCCCCAACGCCCCCACAGCGCACACCAGTTGCGGTGCTCACCGGTCCCGGTCCAGATAGGCCAGCACCGCCAGTACCCTGCGGTTGTCGTCGTCCGAGACCTCCAAACCCAGCTTCAGAAAAATATTGGCGGTGTGCTTGGCGACGGCCCGCTCGGTGACGACCAGGTTGGCGGCGATCGCCGCGTTCGACCGGCCCTGCGCCATCAGTTCCATGACCTCCCGTTCGCGTGGAGTGAGCCGGTCCACCGGCCCCTGGCCGTCGCCCGAGCGCCGGGCCAGCAGCTGCTGGATCACCTGGGGGTCCATCGCGGTACCGCCCGCCGCGACCCGGCGTACGGCGTCCACGAACTGCTCCGCGTCGAACACCCGGTCCTTCAGCAGATAGCCGACCCCGCCGCTGCCGTCGGCGAGCAGCTCACGCGCGTACAGCTGTTCGACGTGCTGGGAGAGGACCAGCACCGGCAGCCCCGGCTTCTCGCGGCGGGCCTGAAGGGCGCACTGCAGGCCCTCGTCGGTGTGCGTGGGCGGGAGCCGGACGTCGACGACGGCGACGTCCGGCTCCAGTTCGGCGAGGGCCCGCTCCAGTTCCGGCCCGCTCTCGACGGCGGCGGCGATCTCGAAGTCGTAGGCCTCCAGCAGCCGGACGAGACCGTCCCGCAGCAGGAAGAGGTCCTCGGCTAGGACAACACGCAAGGGATCTCCATGGTCACCATGGTGGGACCGCCGGCAGGGGAGCTGACGGCCAGGACGCCGTCGAATGTACCCAGTCGCCGCTCGATGCCGGGCAGGCCCGAACCGGACCCGATGACCGCGCCGCCCTTGCCGTTGTCGGTGACGGAGATCCGCAGATGGCCGTCCGTGTGGTGCAGGTCGATCCAGATCCGGTCGGCGCCGGAGTGCTTGACGGCGTTGGTGAGCACCTCGCTCACGGCGAAGTAGGCCGCCGACTCCACGGGCGCCTCGGCCCGGCCCGGGAGTTCCACGGTCACCTCCGTCGCGACGGGCAGCCGCAGCGCCAACGCCCGTACGGCGTCGCCCAGTCCACGTTCCGCCAGCACCGGCGGGTGGATGCCGCGCACCAGGTCGCGCAGTTCGGCGAGAGCCTCGGCGGACGACTGACGGGCCTGCGCGAGCAGCTCCTTGGCTTTCCCCGGGTTCTTGTCGAGGAGCATCTCGACGGTGCCGAGGTCCATGCCCATCGCGACCAGCCGGGCCTGGGCGCCGTCGTGCAGGTCCCGTTCGATGCGCCGCAGCTCGGCGGCGGAGGTGTCCACGGCGTCCCGGCGCGTCTCGGTCAACACCCTCACCCGCTCGGCCAGTTCGGCCTGACTGGGGGTGAGCATGGCCCGGGTGAGGCGGAAGTGTCCCTGGAACGCGCTCACGGCGTACCGGTGCGCGAAGACGAGGATGACCGCGCCCACAGCGGCGGCGGCGAACGCGGAGACCTGCCCGCTGACCGGCACGAAGGTGTACCAGTAAGGGCCGTCGGAGGCGCCCTGCACCCGCCACAGCCCGGCCGCCAGCGCGAACCCCTCCAGCGGATAGAGGACCAGAACGGTGGGCGCGAGCGCGGTCAGGAACCCGGCCGTCATGTCCACCGGCAGCCACCGCAGGTCCCGCCAGGTCGCCGGGTCCCGCAACAGCGCGATGGTGCGCGTCCACGGGTTGGCGGTGTCGGGCAGCGGCCGATACGCCGACGCGATGCGCACCCCGCCCCACTGTCCGGCGAGCGAGCGCCGCCGGTCGGCGTAGGCCCGCACCCCCTTCACCACCCACGGCGTGGTGACGAGCCCGACCCCGATCGGTATCAGCGCCAGTGAGACAAGGGAGAGGGTGAAGCACAGGACGGCCGACGGCAGCGCCACCACGGCCAGCACGAGCCCCCGTGCGGCGGCGAGGAACATCCCCCGTGCCCTCGAACTTCCGCCATCGCTCTTCGTGTTGGTGTTCATGCCGTCAGTCTGGCCGAGCCGTGGGCGGGGGGCACTGGGCCGAGGCCCCCGGTCAGGAGGTGGTGCCAGGTACACCTCCCTGGCCCGCCGCACCGGTGGCCGTCGCGAGCACCTTCGCCTCCACCTCCGGGTCCAGGCCCTTGACCGTGCGGTCCGGGCGCTGGGGTGCCGTGCCGCCGATGGCCTCCAGCCACGCCCAGGTGTCGGCGACGGTCTCCTCGACGGGACGGCAGACGAGGCCCGTCGCGAGGGCCCGTGAGACGTCGCCCGCGTGCAGGGCGTCGTGCATGTCGCTGCCCGGCGGCACCCACACGGGCAGCTCGGTCCACGGCTCGATGCCCGCCGCGAGGATGATCTCGGGGGCGGTCCAGCGCAGTTCGGCCGATGAGCCGGTGGCCCTGACGCAGGCCTCCAGCAACGCGCCCATCGTGGCGTGCCCTTGACGGCTCGCCAGGTTGTACGGCCCGCTCAGCTCCCGCTCGACCGCCCCGAGGGTCCACTCCGCGAGGTCGCGGACGTCGACGTACTGCAGGGGCAGGTCCCGGGGCCCGGGTGCGAGGACCGGGCCGCCGCGCGCGATCCGGCCCAGCCACCAGGGCAGCCGGCCGACGTTCTCGTACGGGCCGAGGACCAGCCCGGCCCGTACGAGAACGGAGTCCTGTGCGCCGAAGGCGTCCAGGGCGGCCAGCTCGCCGCCCCGCTTGTCGCGGGCGTAGTCGGTCTGCCCCGCGTCCGGCCCGGTGCCCTCGACCACGGGCGCGTCCTCGGCGTACCCGGCGGGCGGGGCCCAGGTGTACACCGAGCGACTGGACACGTACACGTACCGGCGGGCGCGGCCCCGCAGCAGCCGCGCCGCCTCGTGCACCGGGCGGGGCGCCGCCGACCAGGTGTCGACGACGGCGTCCCAGTCCCCTTCGGCTCCCTCGACCTCGGCCAAGGCGGCCGGCCCCCCGGGCGCGGTGCGGTCACCGGTCAGCGACCGCGCGCCGGGGACGGGAGCGTGCCGTCCCCGGTTGAGGACCGTCACCTCCCAGCCGCGCCCGAGGGCCGCCTCGACGACGGCGCGTCCCACGAACTCCGTACCACCCAGCACCAGAAGTCTCATGCCGGTGACTCTGCCCGGCCGCGACGCGGGACGGAACCTTCCTTAGCCGAGGGCAGAGGGGTCAGCGGCCGGTCGGCGGCGTGTACTTGTAGCCGACCCGGCGCACCGTCTGGATCGACTGGCGGTGCTGCGCGCCCAGCTTGCGGCGCAGCCGGGCGACGTGGACGTCGACCGTGCGGCCGTCGCCGACATGGCCGTAGCCCCACACCGTGGTCACGAGCTGGTCGCGCGTGTGCACCCGGTTCGGGTGCGCCACCAGATGCGCGAGCAGCTCGAACTCCAGGTAGGTCAGGTCGAGTTGCCGCCCGTCCACCTCGGCGGTGCGCTGCACGGTGTCGACCCGCACGAGCGGGGCACCGGCGCCCTGCTGCGGCTGCGGTCCCGTTTGCGGTGACGGGACCGGGACCGGCTGGAACGGCTGCTGCTGGTCGGCCGGGATCAGCACCAGGTAGCCGACCATCTCCGGCCGGCCCGGGAGGCTGGGCAGGGTGTGCTGCGGCGCCGGCAGCCAGGTGGCGCCGGGCGGCAGGAGATCCGCGACCTGCACCACCTCGTCCGGATCGACGGCCCGCAGTCGGTGCCGGGAGGCGTTCTGGATGGGGGAGACGGGAGAGCCGGGGGAGACGGGGGAGGGGAGAGCGGCGGAGGAGAGAGAACGAGTGGTCGCCATGAGAGGTCAGCTCTTTCGCGCGAGAAGTTCGTCGGAAGGGACGTACGTCGTCTCGCGTCGGCCGAAGGCCGGGGTGTACGGCTTTAGAGGGCCGACGCGTTCGTCGCGCGGCAACACACCCGGTCGAAGTCGTGGTGCTGACGGGAAGGCCAGAACGGCTCGAGGTCATGGCGACCCGTCGCGGTGTACTTCTGGAAGCTGGCCATGGCCCCATTGAAGCAGACACCCGCCCGTTACAGGAGCCTCCTCTCACAGCTTGGACGCTTCCTTGCCGTGCGTCGGCGTCAGTCGACGACCCGGGCGCTCGCGAGGAGTTTGCGGACGGCGTCGCGGACGACGTAGTCCGGGTGCAGGCCGTTGCCGTACATGAGGTCACGGATCATCCGTTGCGGCGCCTCGGCTCCCTGCCGCAGCGGGTCCACGGCGAAGCGTGGGACGAGGCCCATCTCCGTCAGCGTCACCAACGGGTGGGGTGGGCCGGGGGAGAACATCTGCCATGTGACGGCCTGCCGGGCCAGGGGCTCCACGGTGTCCTCGGTGCGGCCCGTGATGCGCCAGACGGCCAGGGCGGCGAGGGGCGACCCCTCGGCGAGCTCCGGCTCGATGAACGGCAGCAACGGGGCGGCGGCGGGGCCGAGTTCACTCGCCCAGTCCAGTACCGCGCCCGGCGACCCGGTGCTCATCTCCTGGCGGAAGAAGGACAGGGCGAGTGAGGGGTCGCCGCTGACCCGGTGGTGCGCCACCGCGGCGGCGGCCGAGACCGAGGAGTGCTCGCGCTCCGTCACGCAGGCCCGCAGCGCCCGCTCGGCCGTGTCACCGGCGGCGGGACCGAGCCGGCCCAGCACGGCCACCGCGGCCGGAGGGTATCCGGTGCCCGTGCGGGCGAGCGACGCGACGAGCCCGTCGACCACGTCCGTCGCCGCCTCGGGGAACCGCTCGAGCATCCCCAGCAGATAAGGCGGAGCGGCGTGCAGTCCTCGGGCCACCGCCCGTGCGACGGGCAGCGCCCGCGCCCCGAACTCCTCGGCCACCGCGGTGGCGACGCCGTAGGTCTGGTACGGGCGCGGCGACTCCTCGACGAGCCGTACGGCCTCCTCGACGGACTCCGGCGCCCGCGTCCGAGCGAACACGGTGAGGGCCGCCGCGCGCAGCGCCGGACCGTCCGCGGCCAGGTACGGCAGGACGTGCTCGCGCACGCGCGCGTGCAGCTCCGGCGGCAGCGCGCACGTCAGCTGCGCCAGCCGGGACAGCTCCCACGCCTCGCCCTCCATCTCGCGCAACGCCCAGGGCAGCACCTCGGCCTCGCGGTCCCGCCACGCCTCGGCGATGGCGAAGGCGAGCGGGACGCCCCCGGCGAGAGCCCGCAGCGCGGCTTCGGGGTCCTCCAGGAGCCGGTCGGTGAACGGTTTGTAGGGCGCCGGCCACCGGGTGCTCTCCCGCTCGTGCGGGTCCGCCGTGTACGCCCGCACGCAGTGGTCCACCAGTGCGTCGGGCAGGGGGAGCCCAGCGGTGCGCAGCAGGTCCTCGGCCGCGGCGAGTGCCACCTGGGGCTCGGGATCGGCCAGCAGCTCCTGCCGTCGGCCGTCGTCGTCCTCCAGCAGCGCGAGCGCCGTCACGACCTGCCCCCGCACCAGCGGGTCGGGCTCCTCGGCCAGCCGGGTCCGCAGCAGCGGCAGCAGGGGCCGGGCGTGCTCCGGGCCGCACCCGGCGATCAGCAGCACCATGGCGCTGCGCAGGGCCACGTCGGCGTCGTGCGCGTAGTGGAGCAGGGGCGGCAGGGCGTCCGCCACGGCCTGCCGGACCGGTCTCTGTCCGTCGTGCCGCTCGGCGGTTCTCGCGAGGTCGCTCAGGAGTTCCAGCAGGTCGGTGCGGTGGTCCGGCAGCTCCACGGCGAGCCGGGCCACCTGGGGCACGGTGCGGGTGGTGGCCGCGTAGAACTCCTCCTCATCGCGCCAGGTCGCGGAGCTCAGCCAGTCCAGCGCCGCGTCGCGTTCGGAGGCGTTCCCGTACTCCAACGCCCGCATCAGGCCGGGCACGTCCCTCGCCCGTCCGCACGCGCGCGCCGATCTCCGCCGGTCCGCCCCGTCGCTCCCCATGACAGCGCACGATACGCAGAAGGGGCGCCCACCGTGAGGGTGGGCGCCCCTGTCAGGGAAAAGCCGGGGATCAGACCTGGCCGGCCTTCTCCAGCGCCGAGCAGCAGGTGTCGACGATCAGACGCGTCACCAGGTACGGGTCGACGTTGGCGTTCGGACGGCGGTCCTCGATGTAGCCCTTGCCGTCCTTCTCGACCTGCCACGGGATACGGACCGAGGCGCCACGGTTGGAGACACCGTAGGAGTACTCGTTCCACGGGGCGGTCTCGTGCAGACCCGTCAGACGGTCGTCGATGCCGGCGCCGTAGTTCTTGACGTGGTCGAGCGGCTTGGAGCCCTCGCCGAGCGACTCGCACGCGGTGATGATCGCGTCGTAGCCCTCGCGCATCGCCTTCGTGGAGAAGTTGGTGTGCGCGCCGGCGCCGTTCCAGTCGCCCTTCACCGGCTTCGGGTCCAGCGTCGCGGCGACGCCGAAGTCCTCGGCGGTGCGGTAGAGCAGCCAGCGGGCCACCCACAGGTGGTCGGAGACCTCCAGCGGGGAGACCGGACCGACCTGGAACTCCCACTGGCCGGGCATGACCTCGGCGTTGATGCCGGAGATCGCGAGACCGGCGGCGAGGCAGTTGTCCAGGTGCGCCTCGACGACCTCACGGCCGAAGATCTCGTCGGCGCCGACGCCGCAGTAGTAGCCGCCCTGCGGGGCCGGGAAGCCGCCCTTGGGGAAGCCGAGCGGGTAGCCGTCCTGGAAGAACGTGTACTCCTGCTCGATGCCGAAGATCGGCTCCTGGGAGCCGAACTTCTCGGCGACCTCGACCAGCGCGGCACGGGTGTTGGTCTCGTGCGGCGTCATGTCGATGTTGAGGACCTCGCACAGGACGAGGACGTCGTCGCCGCCGCGGATCGGGTCGGGGCAGGTGAAGACCGGCTTGAGGACACGGTCCGAGGAGTGGCCCTCGGCCTGGTTCGTGGAGGACCCGTCGAAGCCCCAGATCGGCAGCGCGTCCAGACCGGCGGGCTCACCCGCGATGATCTTGGTCTTGGAGCGGAGCTTGGCGGTCGGCTGGGTGCCGTCGATCCAGATGTACTCAGCCTTGAAGGTCACGGGCCACTTCCTTCGGGGGTGTGTCTGACGCACGTGCGGGTGCTGCGGCGCTGCGGCACTGGGGCGCCGCCTGTTTGCCCGGCAGCTTGTCAACAGGCGATTTCCCGATCATTGCTCGAATGTGAACCCCGTGTTACCTGGATGGTTCTGTGGTGCGGCTCACCTCTCGGGCCCCGGACGTGCAGGTCCTGCTGTTCGTGGCCGCGAACAGCAGGACCTGTGACACATACGAGGCGACGGCCCGGGCCCTCCGGTATGGGCCCTCCGGTACGGGTCGGCGCCTCAGCGGGATTCTTCGCTCCTGAGGCTCACCCCACCTTCTCGATCACGGCCCGGCGGATGAGGAACTTGCCGGGCTCACGGACCTGTTCGAAGGCCGCGTTGTTGAGCAGTGCGCAGCTGCCCGATACCGAAGTCACCTCGACGGTCGTGGACTTGTTGTTGTCCAGGTTGGTGACCTTCAGCCTGGTCCCCGCCGGGAACCGGTCACTCGACGCGGCCGGGGCACCGCCCTCTCCGGAGAGGGTGACCGTGGACCCGTTGCAGACCTGCCGGCCCGAGGCGGCGGCACCGCCGTTTCCCGGGCTACCGCCGTTTCCCGCGTTACCGGCAGTGCCGGGGTTTCCGGTGTTTCCCGCCGGGGCGGAGGCCGCCTGCGAAGGCTGCGTCGCCTGGGAGTCCTGAGCCGACTCCCCAACGGTGCAACCGGACGCCTGCTGCTGGACCTTGATCTGTGCGATGACCGCCTCGCGGTTGGCGATCCGGGCCGTCGACTGGGCGTCGGGAGCGGCCCGCTGTCCGTCGATGAACTTCTGGTTGTTGCCCAGGGCGGTGGCGAGCCCCTGGCAGACGTTGGAGTCCGCGGCGGCCAGGGGCTTGGCGTTCTGCGGAGTCTGCGCGGCGTTCGAGGTGCTCGCCATGACGAAGGCCCCGCCTCCCGCCACCGCCGCCGCGCTCACCAGCAGCGCGATCTTCTTCTTCGTGCCGAGACTTCTCCTACGCGACATGCGCGCCTCCTGAGAGGTTGGGGAGCGTACGCCGCTATGTACGAGATACCGAACGCGGTTACTCAGCGGTTACAGGAGTCAACGAAAGTGACCTGCGTCACGCGCGATGATCACCCCTGGTCACCCTGGTCACCCTGGCCGCCCATGCCGCCCTTGCCGTCCTCGTATGCCACGACCGTGTCGTTGACGTGCCGGAGCAACCCCTCGGTCTGGGCGGTGAGTTCGGCCTCCCCGCTCTCCGCGCCGTCGCCCCACTGCCCGTTCGCGAAGACCACCGAGCGGACGGTCATGACCCGTCGGAAGACCCCGGCCGAGCCCGGCGGCACCGTCGGCAGACCGGCCTTCGGGGGTGGATCGAGCGAGACGACCTGGTACGTCACCGGGTCCATCGAGGCCATCGCGAACACCCGCGAGGCGTCCTCGACCCGCGCGAAGCTGAGCACGGTGACCGTCACCTGTGAGCGCCGGTCGGCGTCCGTGAAAAGGGCCGCCGTCAACCGGGAGCAGGGCTTGCCCTGTTCGATCAGCTGGGCCAGCTCGGGCGACATGCCCCGGGCGCAGTCGGTGGTGGTGGCCAGATCGACGCGGGTGAACCGGGAGCCGTCCCTCAGCCGTACGCCCGTGGAGGGGAACGCCTGCTCCGGCCGGATGATCGGGCGGGCGAGCAGGGAGGGGAGCGAGCTCGGGGCGTCGGAGGGAAGGGTGACGTCCACGGAAGGGGCGCCGGCCGCAGGGGGAGCGGAGACGGCCCGGCTCACGTCGCCCCGGTCCCCGCCCCTGCCCTCGCCGCCGTCTTCGTCCGCGATCAGTGCGGCGCCGGCGGCGATGGCGGCGACGAGGACGACGCCGGTCCCCGCGACCGCCGTGCGCCGGGTCCGCCTACGCCTGCGTATCCGCTCCTGCTCGGCCATGAACTGGGCGTACGGGTCCGGTGGCCCGTACGGGAATCCTTGATCACCGAAGGTCATGGCGGCGGAGGGTAACAGCGTGGACGGCCTCGACTCCCGCCGCCCGACAAACCGTTGACCAACCGGCAAACCGCTGACCAACTGGCAAACCGTTGACCAACCGGCAAACCGTTGTCTGACCGGCTAACGGGACAGGGCGTCCCGAACGGCCTCGTCCGTGCGGGCCACCAGCGCGGTGCCGTCGTCGGCCGTGATGATCGGGCGCTGGATGAGCTTGGGGTGTGCGGCGAGCGCGCTGATCCAGCGTCCGCGTGCGCTCGCGTCCCGCGGCCAGTCCTTCAGGCCGAGTTCCGCGGCGGCGGCCTCCTGGGTGCGGGTGATGTCCCAGGGTTCCAGGCCGAGACGGTCGAGTACGTCCCTGATCTCGTCCTCGCTCGGCACGTCCTCCAGGTAGCGGCGGACGGTGTAGTCGGCGCCCTCGGCGTCGAGGAGTGTGAGGGCGCTGCGGCACTTGGAACAGGCGGGGTTGATCCAGATTTCCATGCGCCACACGGTAGCGGTCCAGGCCGCCGAAAGCCCTTGTGATCAGGGGCGTTTGTCAGTGGTGGGCAGTAGAATAGAAGCAGTGTTCGAGGGTTCGCCGGAGGTGCCGGCCGGACCCTGACCGCGACAGGAGGATGCCTGTGCCCGCTGCCGCACTGAAGCCGAAGCCGTTGCCGACCCAGTCCACCGCGAAGCGTCCCGTCCAGCTCGATCTGCCCTATGTGCCCGTCGAGAAGCGGCCGTTGCCGCCGGGGCGTCCGCGCGACTGGTACGTCATGCACAACCGCCGCCTCAAGGCGATGCGCCTCGCCATCGCCCTGCTCGACCTCGGGGTCTACATGCCCAACCAGGCCCGCAACGAGAAGATCCGCAGCACGGCGCAGCTGATCGGCGTTCACCCGCCGTCGGACACGACGTGCCACATGGTGCGAGCGCTGTTGCGTTACTCGCGGTGAGACGGGCGCCGGGCGCCGCCGCTCACGACGGCGCCCGGTCCCGGCACGGCTCAGTGAGCCAACCCGCCCTAGCCCGCCACCTGCCCCGCCAACTCCTTCTCCACCGGCGTCCGGAACCTCGGCGTCACCCGGGTCGCCCCCAGCCACGCCCCCAACCGCGCGGCCTCCGCCTCGATCGCCGCCTTCGCGTCGCCGCCCACGCCCTCCTCGTCCAGGATCCGCCACACGATCTGCCCGTCGGGGCGCTGGGCCCAAGCCCCCACCACCCGGCCGTTCCACCACACCGTCGGCCCGACGTTCCCGCTGTAGTCGAACAGGGCGGGGCGCAGCTCCGGGGCGAGGTACCAGTCCCGGCCCTGCCAGCCCATCGCGGTCGGGTCGAGGGCGGGCAGCAGGGCCGCCCACGGTTCCCCGGCGCCGGTCACCGGCTCCTCGTCCCCGTCGACGACGTACCCCGTGCCCTCGTCCAGCGTCACCGCCCGTGCCCCGATCGCGGTCAGCGCCCGGCGGACGTCCGTGACCCGCCAGCCCGTCCACCACTTGAGGTCCGCCTCGGTGGCCGGGCCGCACGCCGTCAGCCAGTGTCTCAGCAGCTCCGACTGGGCGTCCGCCACCGGGAGTTCGGGGTGCTCGGGGGCCACGGCCCAGCGGAACTGGCTCGACGTCCACGAGCCCAGGGGGCGTCCCCTGACCACCTTGCCCTCGACGCCCAACACCCTCAGCAGCCGCGTCACCACGGTGTGGACGCCCTCGTAGCTCTTCCCCGCCGCGTACACGAACTGCTCGCGCAGGCGCGGCTCCTCACGGGACAGCTCGGCCGCCGTCGCCTGGCCGAGCCGGGCCAGGGCGGCCAGCGCCGACTCCTCGACCTCCTTCAGCCAGGCCGCGTCCGGCGCGCCGGCCTTCGCCATGTCCTTCACCAGGGTGGCCCGCTCCCGGGCCGCGACCGCGAGACCCGTCGAGGCGTGCACGACGGCCGTCAACTCCGTCGGGAACACGAAGACCGTGTGCCGCATCCCGTGCATGCGCACCAGGCTCCGGTCCACGTACAGCGCCCGGTCGGTGTCCGGCACGGTCGCCGCCGCGTCGGTGAGGCGGGCGCCGACCGCCAGATACACCGTCGCCGGGTCCGAGCCGTGCAGGGCGACGAGCGCGTCGGCCACCGCCTCGGGCGTCGCGACCCGCGCCCCGGGGGCCAGCCGGTGCCGCAGAGCCAGCCTGGCCCGCCGCTCCGCCACCCCGACATACCGCAGCCCGTCACCCATCCGGCCTCCACCCCTCGTCGCTGTCCGCTTCCGGCACTCGTCCCTGTCCGCATCCTGCCCGACGCCACTGACAGTCGGGCCCTTCGCCGTCGTCACCCGTTCGCCGTACCCGGCATGCGGGCGCCCCGCCCCCGGCCTTCACTGCGAACAGGAAGCCGCAGGCACTGTGCCGACCGGGAGGCAGGCGTGATGTGCAGGAGACACGGATGACCGCCCCCGACGAGCGTGCCCGGCGCGGCAGGGACGCCCGCCGACGCGTCTCCCGCTCCGCCCACGCCGCCTGGCTCCCGCCCGTCGACCGGCCCGACCCCGTCGCCGTGCTGGAGCGGCAGGGCCGGGACCGGCTGCCCGAGCTGCTGCCGGTCCGCTACGGGCGGATGGCCGACTCGCCCTTCGCCTTCCTGCGCGGCTCGGCCGCCGTCATGGCCGCCGATCTGGCGGCGCAGCCGCACACCGGCCTGACCGTCCAGCTGTGCGGGGACGCGCACCTGCTCAACTTCGGGGTGTACGCCTCCCCGGAACGGACCCTGCTCTTCGACCTCAACGACTTCGACGAGACGTTCCCCGGCCCCTTCGAGTGGGACGTCAAAAGGCTCGCCGCCTCCGTCGCCGTGGCCGCCCGCGAGAACGGCCACCCCGAGACCAAGGTGCACCGCGCCGCCCTGGAGTCCGTGGCCGCCTACCGCACCGGCATACGGCGGCTGTCCCGGCTCGGCGAGCTCGCCGTCTGGTACGAACGCATCGAGGCCGACCAGCTGGTGCCCCTGCTGCGCTCCGCCCGCCGGCGCAAACGGGTCGGGGCGAGCCTCAGCCGGGCCCGCCGCCGCACCAGCCTGCAGGCCCTCGACAAGCTCACCGAGGTCGTCGACGGACGCCGCCGCATCATCCAGGACCCGCCGCTGCTCGAACCCGCCGGCGCCTCCGACGGCGCCTCGCTGCGGAAGATCTTCAGCGACTACCGGTCCACCCTCGCCGAGGAGCGCCGCGCGCTGCTGGACCGCTACCACTTCGTCGACGCCGCCCGCAAGGTCGTCGGGGTCGGCAGCGTCGGCATGCGCTGCTTCATCGTGCTGCTCACCGGCCGTGACAGCGGCGATCTGCTGTTCCTGCAGATCAAGGAGGCCCGCGCGTCCGTCCTGGAGGAATACCTGCCGACCGGCCCCTACGCCCATCCCGGCCACCGGGTCGTCGCCGGGCAGCGGCTGTTGCAGGCCGCGGGCGACATCTTCCTCGGCTGGATGACCGGGCCGCAGGGCCGCGCCTTCTACTGGCGCCAACTGCGCGACATGAAGGGCTCCGCCGCCGTCGCCGGGATGTCCCCGGCCGACCTCCTGCTCTACGCCCGGCTGTGCGGCACCGCCCTGGCCCGCGCGCACGCCCGCTCCGGTGACCGTCTCGCCATCGCCGGCTACCTGGGCGGCTCCGACACCTTCGAACGCGCCGTCGCCGACTTCGCCCTCGCCTACGCCACCCAGACCGCCGCCGACCATGCGACGCTGGCCGCGGCGATCGACGCGCGGGTGGTGACGGCCACGCCAGGAGTATGAGGTCAACTGCGCTACGCGCGCGGGGAGTTCAGCAAGGACGTCACAAACTCCCGTCGGTCGTCGGCGTGGTCGTGGAACCAGAGCCCCAGACGGTGTCCCGCATCGGGGAGTTCGAACCTCGTGTAGCGGGCGCGGGCCGCGAGCGCGTCCTGGACGGCCGCGGTCACCTCCGGCGGGATCACCGCGTCGGCGCCCGGCACGGCGAGCACCGCCCGGCCCTCGTACGCCCGCAGCACGTCGAGGGCGGGCGCCTCCCGCCAGCTCCCGGGCCGCCGGATGATCGCGCTGAACTCCCCGTCGCCCTCCCCGAACGGCACCTCCCACGCCTGCGCCGCGTACACCGCGGGCGCGCACAGTCCCAGGGCCGTCACCCGGGGGCCGTACTCGGCGGCGAGGTCGGCCACCGTCTGTCCGCTCATGCTGAACCCGACGAGCGCCAGCGGTGCGGGTGCCGGAACGTGGGCGTCGATCACGGAGGACGCCTGCTCGAAGCGTCGGCGCAGGCTCAACTCCCCGAGTGCGCCGGTGCTTTCGCCGTGCCCGGAGAAGTCGAAGGCGAGGACGCGGCAGCCCTGGGCCGTGAACTCCCGGAGCAGCGGCAGCAGTCGCTCCTTGCTGCCGTTGCCCGCGCCGTGCAGCACGACGGCGGTGGCGCCGTGCGGACCACCGCCGTCGGTCTTTCCGCCGTCGGCCTTTTCGTCACGGCGACCTCCGCCGTGGAGGCCGCTGAGCCGTTCACCGTCGAACTCGTGCGTGAAAGGGGTCAGTTCGCTCATGTGCCGAGGGTATGCCGCGTCTATTCGCCGGCCTGGGTGGGAGCGCAGTCCATGTAGGAACCGGACTCGTACGCCGCCTTGTCGCTGTCGCGGGCGCGGATGGCGTCGACGAGACGGGCGTGGTCCTGGAACTGCTCGGGGCGCAGCGCGTCGCCGAAGTGGTCCAGGAGCGAGTCCCGGATCACCTCGCCGAGGTCCGCGTGCAACTCGGCCAGGACCGTGTTGTGGGAGGCCGAGACGACGGCCAGGTGAAACGCCACGTCCGCGTTGACGAAGCCGACCCGGTCACCGGCCGACCAGGCCTGTTCCCGCTGGACCAGCAGTGCGTCGAGCCGCTCCAGGTCCTCCGGCGTCCGGCGCGCGGAGGCCAGCCGCGCCGCACGGATCTCCAGGGCGCCGCGCACCTCGGCGACGTCATCGGTGTCGGCCTTCGCGAACCGGGTCCGCATCATGCCGGCGAGTTCGCTGGTCGCCCGCACATAGGAGCCGGAGCCATGGCGGATGTCCAGCAGACCCGTGTGCGCCAGGGCCCTGATCGCCTCACGCACCGTGTTGCGTGCCACTCCGAGCTGCTCGACCAGCTCCGTCTCGGTGGGGATGCGTGAGCCCACGGGCCAGGCTCCGGAGGTGATCTGCCGCCGCAACTGGGCGATCACCTTGTCCGACAGCGCTTCTCGACGAACGGGATCCAGATTCATCCCGTCAGTCTATGTCAGTACTCATCCTACGACTCCGCGTAAAAGTCGTCCTACAACTGGATGACGAAAACACTAGACATCGAGTCATGGGATGAGTCTACGATGATGTCCATGCCGAAGGATGAGCTCAAGAACCGCGTCCCGCGCACCGGCCAGGCAGCTTCCCTCAGCACTTCCCGGGGAGCGCGCCGACTGACGGTGGTGGCACTCGTACTCGCGGCGCTGAACCTCCGCCCGGGGGTCACCAGCCTCGGGCCCGTCCTCGAAGAGGTCCGCGACACCCTCGCCATGAGCGGCACGGTCGCCGGACTGCTGACCTCCATCCCGGCCGTCTGTTTCGCGCTGATCGGCTCGACGGCCCCCGCGCTCGCCCGGCGGTACGGGGCGAGCGGCGCCATCGCGGCCGGCGCGGCGGTGCTGACGGTCGGTCTCGCGCTGCGGCCGTTCGCCGCCGGCACCGTCCTGTTCGTCGCCCTGACCGCCCTGTCGCTGGCGGGCATCGCCATCGCCAACGTGCTGCTCCCGGCCGTCGTCAAGCAGCGCTTCCCCGACCGGGTGGGCGCGATGACCGGGCTGTACTCCATGGCGTTGAACGTCGGCGCCTCCAGTGCCGCCGCCGTCACCGTTCCGCTGACCGAGGCGTTCGGCGGCGACTGGCGGTACGGCCTCGGGGCCTGGGCGGTCCTGGCCGCCATGGCCGTCCCTCCCTGGCTCGCCCTCGCCCGCCACCACGGACCGGCAGGGGACAAGGCGCGGCGGTCCGCGGAGGCGGCCGGGGTCAGCGGCGCGGCGGGGAGTGCGGCGGCGGCCGTGGGCGCGGCCGACGGCGGTGGCGAGTCGCCGACGCGCCCCGGAAGCCGGATCTCACGTGACCCCACCGCCTGGGCGCTCACGGCCTACTTCGGGCTCCAGGCGAGCTCCGCCTACATCATCATCGGCTGGCTGCCCCAGATGTTCCGGGATGCCGGACTGTCCGCCGGGACCGCGGGCCTGCTGTTCTCCGGGACCTCGCTGCTCGGGGTGCCCCTGTCCTTCGCGCTGTCCGCCGCGGCCGGGAAACTGCGCAACCAGAGCGGGATCGCGGCGGCCATCGGTCTGTGCGGGCTGGCCGGCTACGCGGGACTGTGGGCCGCGCCCGCCGACGCGCCCTGGCTGTGGGCGTTCCTGCTGGGCGTCGCCAACTGTTCCTTCCCCCTGGCCCTGACGATGATCAGCATGCGCGGCCGGGACAGCGCCACCGTGGTCCGGCTCTCCGGGTTCGTGCAGAGCTTCGGCTATCTGCTGTCGATGCCGGGACCCGTCGTCGTGGGCGTCCTCTACGACCGCAGCGACGGCTGGCGGGTGCCGCTGGTCTTCATCGTGCTGCTGACCCTGGTCCAGATCGGCGCCGGCCTGCTCGCGGGCCGCAACCGCCAGATCGGCTGACGCGGCACCCTTCTCTCCGGCTCTCCGGCTCTCCGGCTCTCCGGCTCTCCCGTTCTCCCACCCTCGCCGGCCTCCCTCGCGCCTTCGCGCCTTCGCGTCGACTTCACATTTCGCTTCCCTTGTGCGGCGAAATTCACGCCATCCGGCCCTATTGAATTCCGTCATGCCCGGAATTCGCTTTCCTCGGAAATGTTCATGGGCCCCATTGACCGCACGGTGAAGATCGTCCTAGGCTTTTGATCAGCACGTAGCAGAAGGCGCCACCA
Organism: Streptomyces sp. NPDC031474; assembly: GCF_055581185.1. Taxonomy (NCBI): domain Bacteria; kingdom Bacillati; phylum Actinomycetota; class Actinomycetes; order Kitasatosporales; family Streptomycetaceae; genus Streptomyces; species Streptomyces sp. NPDC031474. The sequence continues at coordinate 524,375 of NZ_JBVIJX010000001.1, read as the reverse complement.
GCACATGAGTTCGTCACGCGAATATCGACGAACGGCAGGAACCCGGCACTGCTGCCGCAGCCGCCACCGCCGCCGGCCGGCGAGGAATTCCGAACGCCGGACCAGGAAATACCACTGTTCTCCTGTCATGCGGAAAAGAGAGGTCCATGAGCACTCACGTGATGACCGACCTGCTCGTCGAACAGGCGCGGATCGCGCCCCACCGGACCGCCGTCGTCCACGAGGACCAGAGCCTGACCTTCGCCCAACTGCTGCACCACAGCCAGGCACTGGGCCGCTTTCTGAGGGGCGCCGGGGTGACCCGGGACAGCAGGGTCGGCGTGTTCATGGAGCCCTCGCTCGACCTGGTGACGAACATCTGGGGAATCCTCTGGGCCGGCGGATCCTATGTGCCGCTCTCCCCGGAATACCCCGAAGAACGCATCGCCTACATGATGGCGGACGCCGGAGTGGACATCGTCCTCACTCAGGAGTTACTCCGGCCCCGGCTCCATGAACTGTCACCGGCCGGCGTCCGCGCCGTCACCCTCGAAGAGGCCTTGCATTCGACGAAGGCCGGTGATCCCGCCGCGGAACCGGATTCCGACCCCGATATACGGCCCGGAGACCTCGCCTACGTCATATACACCTCCGGCAGCACGGGAAAGCCGAAGGGGGTGATGATCGAGCATCGCAGCATCGTGAACCAGATGCGCTGGCTGCGCGAGGCCTGCGGGATCGACGACAGCAAAACGATTCTCCAGAAGACCCCGATGAGTTTCGACGCCGCACAATGGGAGATCCTCGCTCCCGCCTGCGGCAGCAAGGTGGTGATGGGCGCCCCCGGGATCTACCGCGACCCCGAGGCCATCATCGCCACCGTCGTACGACACGACGTGACGACCCTGCAGTGCGTGCCCACCCTCCTGCAGGCGCTCCTCGACACCGAGAACCTGCCCGCCGGCCGCTCCCTGCGCCAGATCTTCAGCGGCGGTGAGGCGCTCTCCCGCAGCCTCGCCCAGCAGTGCCTGGACACCATGCCGTCCTGCACGCTCGTCAACCTCTACGGCCCGACCGAGTGCACCATCAACGCCTCGGCCTTCACCGTGGACCGTGCGGCCGTCGCGGACGGGCCCCGCACCATGCCGATCGGCACCCCCGTCCACGGGACCTCCTTCCACGTGCTGGACCCGCTGGGGCGGCCCTCGGCGATCGGCGAGGTCGGCGAACTGCACATCGGCGGAACCCAGGTGGCCCGGGGCTACCTCGGACGCCCCGACCTCACGGCCGACCGGTTCGTGGACGACCCCTTCTCGGCCGACGCCGGCTCCCGCCTGTACCGGACCGGCGACCTGGCCCACTTCAACGCCGACGGCACCGTGCAGTTCGTCGGACGCGCGGACAACCAGGTCAAACTGCGCGGCTACCGGGTCGAGCTGGACGAGATCCGCCAGACGATCGAGACGCACGACTGGGTCCGCAGCTCCGCCGTCCTGCTCCGGGACGACACCACCACGGGCTTCCAGAACCTCGTCGCCTTCGTGGAACTCAACCCCAAGGAAGCCGCCCTGATGGACCAGGGCAACCACGGCTCCCACCACCAGTCCAAGCGCAGCAGGCTCCAGGTCAGGGCCCAGCTGTCGCACCCCGGCTGCCGCGACGCCGCCGAGCTCGACGGCCGGCCCGTGGTCGAACTCCCCGGCGCCGAAGCCACCCCCGAGCAGCGCGCCCTGGCCTTCGCCCGCAAGACGTACCGCTTCTACGAGGGCGGCCCCGTCGGCCGGGACGACATCCTGCGGCTGCTGGCCCCGCGCACCCGGCCGCAGCCCCCGGCGCGCATCCCCGCCGACCTGACCCGGGCCGAACTCGGCGCCGTCCTGCGCAACTTCGGCCGGCACCTCAGCGACGAGCGGCTGCTGCCCAAGTACGCCTACGCCTCACCCGGCTCCCTCTACGCCACCCAGCTGTACCTCGAACTCGACGGCGTCGTGGGCGAGGCGCCCGCCGGCCTGTACTACTACCACCCCCTCCACCACCACCTGGTGCTCGTCGGGCCGGCCTCGTCGGAGCCCGGGGCGCGGATCCACTTCCTCGGCAAGCACCGGGCGATCGAACCGGTCTACCGCAACAACATCCGCGAGGTCCTCGAGATCGAGGCCGGGCACATGGTCGGCCTGTTCGAGCAGGTACTGCCGGCCCACGGCCTCGGCCTCAGGGCCGCGGAGTACCGTACGGCCGTCAAGGACCGCCTCGACTGCGCCGAGGAGGACCACTACCTGGGCACGTTCGAGCTCAGGTCCCGGGACGCCGCCGGCGACCCGGACGCCTGCGACACCTACGTGCAGGCCCACTCCGGCCGCGTCGACGGGCTCCCGGCCGGCCAGTACCGGTACGCCGACGGCTCTCTCGTCCGCATCAGCGACGACGTCGTCCTCAAGAAGCACGTCATCGCCATCAACCAGCGGGTCTACGAGCGCTCCGGCTTCGCCGTCAGCCTCGTCGCGACCAGCCCCGACGCCTGGCGGCGCTACCTCGACCTGGGCCGCACCCTGCAACGCCTGCAGATGAACGACCTGAACCTCGGCTTCATGTCCTCCGGCTACAGCTCCCGGACCGGCAACGACCTGCCCTCGGCCAAGCGGCTCAACCGGATCCTCACCGACTGCCAACTGCCCACGGGACCCTCGTACTTCTTCGTCGGCGGGCGGGTCAGCGACGAGCAGCTGCGCGGCGAGGACATGAAGGAGGACGTGGTCCACATGCAGGGCCCGGCCGAGCTGATCAAGGAGGACCTGGCCGGACTGCTGCCCCGCTACATGCTGCCCAACCGGATCGTCGTCCTGGACCGGCTGCCGCTGACCGCCAACGGAAAGATCGACAGCAAGGCCCTGGAGGCCACCCAGCAGGCCGAACTGTCCCTGTCCGAGCGGACGTTCGTCGCACCCCGCACCCGCACCGAACGCCGGGTCCGCGACGTCTGGCAGGCGGTGCTGCGGCACGAACAGCTCTCCGTCACCGACGACTTCTTCGAACTCGGCGGCAACTCCCTGCTCGCCGTGGCCCTCGTCAGCCGGATGAACCGCGCCTTCGGCGGCACGATCCCCCTCCAGGTGCTGTTCGAGGCCCCGACCGTCGAGAAGCTCGCCGCCCGGCTGGACGCCGACACGTCCGCGCCCCTCACCCGGCTCGTCCCCCTCCAGCCCCTCGGCACGGGCACCCCGATCCACTGCTGGCCCGGGCTCGGCGGCTACCCGATGAACCTGCGCCCGCTGGCCGCCGCCCTGGGCGCCGACCGGCCCGTCCACGGCGTGCAGGCGCACGGCATCAACCGCGGCGAGACCCCCTACGCCACGGTCCGGGAGATGGCGACGGCCGACGTCGAGGCGATCCGCGGCGTCCAGCCGCACGGCCCCTACATCCTGTGCGGCTACTCGTTCGGCGCCCGGGTCGCCTTCGAGACGGCGTACCAGCTGGAGCAGGCCGGCGAACGCGTGGAGCACCTGTTCCTCCTCGCCCCGGGCGCGCCGGGCCTGCGCGCCGAGGACAAGGCCGGCAGCAGCGGGCAGGCGGACTTCGGCGACCGGGCCTTCCTCGCCCTCCTCTTCTCCGTCTTCGCCGGCACGCTCAGCGGCCCCCTGCTCGACGAGTGCCTGCGCACCGTCGGCGACGAGGACACCTTCGTCGCCTTCGTCACCGGCCGCTTCCCCGGCCTGGGCGAGGAACTGGTGCGGGCCGTCACTGGCATCGTCCAGCGCACCTACTCCTTCACCTACGAGTTCCACGAGCTGACCGGACGGCGCCTGGACGCGCCGGTGACGCTCGTCAAGGCGAGCGACGACAACTACTCCTTCATCGAGCGCCAGGGCGGCTGGTCCGCCCGGCCGCCCGCCGTCCACCAGTCACAAGCCGGCCACTACGAACTGCTGCGCGAGCCGCACGTCGCCGAACTCGCCGCCCTCGTCAACGACCGGCTCCACAGCCGCACCCAGTCCCCGCGCCCGGGCCATGCGCCCCGCGCCGTCTCCCAGGAGGTCGGAGTGCCCCACATCAACATCAAGCACTTCCCCGTGCCCATCACCGAGGCGCAGGAGCTGGAACTCGTCGCCGCGGTCACCGCCGCGGTACAGAACGCCTTCGGCTGCAAGGAGGACGTCGTCTCCATCGCCATCGAACCGGTCGAGCAGGAGGCGTGGAACGAGCGGGTCTACGTGCCGGAGATCATCCGCCGCCAGGACCTGCTCCGCAAGACGCCCAACTACTGAAGCCCCCGCCGCACCTGAAGGTTCCGGAAGGAGACCCCTCATGACCCGCCCCGTTACCCACCCCGTGACGCGCCCGGTCCCCGTACCCGCGCCCGCCCGCGGACACCGCTCCGTGCCCCTGGTCCTCACCGACGAGGTGTCCGCGGCGCTCGCCGACGGCGACCCCGTGGTGGCCCTGGAGTCGAACGTCATCACCCACGGACTGCCCTACCCCGACAACGCCGCCACCGCCCGCAAGGTCGAGGAGGCGGTGCGGGCCGGCGGCGCGGTGCCGGCCACCATCGGCATCGACGGCGGCCGCATCCTGGTCGGGATGACCGACGCGGACATCGAGCGCTTCGCCGCCACCCCCGGCATCCCCAAGGTGAGCAGCAGGGACCTGCCCGTCGTCCTCGCCTCGGGCGGCCTCGGCGCCACCACCGTCGCCTCCTCACTGGTCGCGGCGGAACTCGCCGGCATCGCCTTCTTCTCCTCCGCCGGCATCGGCGGCGTCCACCGCGGCGCCGAGACCACCATGGACATCTCCTCCGACCTGATCCAGTTCACCCGGTCGAAGGTCGCCGTCGTCTGCGCCGGCGCCAAGAAGATCCTCGACCTCGGCCTGACCATGGAGTTCCTGGAGACCCACTGCGTCCCCGTCATCTCCTACGGCTACGACGACTTCCCCGCCTTCTACTGCCGCTCCAGCGGACTGCGCGCCCCGCACCGGCTGGACGACGCGACGCAGATCGCCCGGGCCGTCGACGCCCACTGGGCCCTGGGCAACCCGGGCGGCGTCCTCGTCACCAGCCCCACCCGGGAGGAGGACGCGATCGACGGCCAGGACATCGAGGCGGCCATCGGCGAAGCGCTTGACGGCGCCGAGCGGGACGGCGTCCGGGGCGGCGCCGTCACGAAGTACGTCATGCGCGCCGTGGACCGCGCCACCGAGGGACGGTCCGCCACGGCCAACATGGCCGTCCTCATCCACACCGCGGAGATCGGCGGCCGGCTCGCCGCCGCCCACGCCCGCCTGCGACGCGAGGAGAACCAGTGAACCCGGACCCGGCCCAGGAGACAGCTGTGACCCGTGTGGCGATGTTCGACCTGGACGGCACCCTCGTCGACTCCCCGAGGGCGATCGTGGAGGCCTTCGCCGTCGCCTTCGACGCGATGGGCGCCGACCCCTGCGACCCGGCGGACGTCCGGGCCACCATCGGTCTGCCGCTGGAGCAGGCGTTCGGCAAGCTGCTGGGCGCGCCGCAGGACGACCCCCGGGTCGCCGAGGGCGTCGCGCAGTACCAGAAGGCGTTCCGTACCGTCATCCTGCCCCGCGCCCGCTCGCTGGTCTTCCCGGGCGTCGCCGAAGGCCTCGCCGCACTGCGCCGCCGGGGCATCGTGCTGACCGTGGCCACCAGCAAGTTCCACGCCAGCGCCGACGCCCTGCTGACAGCGGCGGGCCTGCGCGACCACATCACCGTCCTGATCGGCGCCGACGACGTCACCCACCCCAAGCCGCACCCCGAGTCGGGGCTGCTCATCCTCGAACGGCTGGAGGCCCGCCCCGGGCACGCCGTGATGGTCGGCGACACCACCCACGATCTGAGGATGGCCGAGGCGGCCGGCATCGCCTCGGTCGCCGTCACCTACGGAGTGCACCGACGACCGGAACTGGAGGCGGCCCGCCCGACGCACGTCGCCGAGACCTTCCCCGAGGTCGTCACCCACCTCCTCGCCCTCCTCGACGACGGCGCCCCGGCCGACGACACCGTCGAGCGGCTGCTGGACGACAGCACCTACCACATCGAGTTCAACGGCCATCTGACCAACCACGTCAAGCACGCCGTCGTCGCCCTCGCCGGCCTCGGCGTGGACCCGCAGCGCATCAAGGCCTACCACGACAACTACGTCACACTCACCCCGTACGGCTGCGCCGTGGAACCGGCCAGGGCGCCCCAGTGCGTCATCGACGACGACAACTGGCTCGAACTCCTCGGCAGACGCGAGGACTTCGCCGCCTACTGCGCGTTCTTCGACAGCCGCGAACGGGAACTCGGGATGCCGGAACTCCTGCGGCGCTACCTCCCGCACCTCCTTCCGGGCTGGGCCGGAGCCCTCCAGCACGCCACCATCCACCTGGGCTGGGCCCTGGACGCCGGCAACCGCCGGATGGCGATCGAGGGCATCTCCTACCTGGCCTTCGCCTACGTCGACTGCCACCCCGAGCGCGGTGTCCCCTCCGGCGCGCACGACGCCGAGCTGCCGATGGACTCGCTGCTGCGCATCGCCGGCTTCTGGGAGGACAACCGGCGCCAACTCGGCGCCTGGGTGGAGAACCTGGTCGACGACACGACGGCCGACATCCACCCCGAGCTCCTCAGGTCCGGACTGCAGTACCGGATCGCCCGGATGCTCGGCGAGGGCCACCCGCTGATCCACGACACCCCCGCCTGGGTCACCGAGCAGGACCCGGACGCCAGTTGGGACCAGCTCACCTACCTGGTCACCCTGCTGTACCTGGCGGAACCGGGCGACTTCCTGCTGCTGCACCTGATGACCGCGCTGCACGCGATGCGGCACATCGCGGACGCCCTCCCCGCCGAACAGCGACCCGAAGCGGTCCGGTGCTACTGGACAGGGATCCTCGGCGTGCTGTTCTCCCGCGGCCACTTCTCCCGGCCCGCAAAGCTGACCGCGCTCCACCGCCTCTTCGACACCGCCCTGGACGACGTCGCCGATCCGCGCTGGGCCCGGGAGTGGGAGTGGCTCGTCGCCCGGGCCGTGGAGGAGGAGGAAGAGCACAACCCGAAGCTCGTCTACGTCATGCGCGAGATGTGGCGCCGCACAGGAGGCAGGTCGATCTACCGCGTCGCCGCCGGCCAGTTCACCGCGACTCCGGAACTCCCCTCCACGTTCGAACAGCCCCCCGTCGACTGACCACCCCCACCTGACACGAGGAGCCCCGCATGACCACCGCGACGACCACCGCCACTGCCGGCGCACCGACGACCGTGCCGACGCTCGCGACGTACCTCGACCGCAACGTCCACCTGCTCCCGCAGACCGACCAGCTCCGCGCCCTGCACACCGTCGTCCGCGACCGGAACGCCCGCCGCGAGGACTTCGTCTTCCACGCCGGCCGCATCATCCGCCTGCTGACCGAGGCGGCCCTGGACCTCCTGCCCTTCGAGCCGTACGACGTCACCACCCCCGTCGGCAGCACCTACCGGGGCCTGCGCTTCACGCGGAAACTGTGCGGGGTGCCGATCATCCGCGCCGGCGAGAGCATGGAGGCCGAACTGCGCGCGGTCGTCCCCGGCATCAGGATCGGCAAGATCCTCATCCAGCGGGACAAGACGACCAAGCAGCCCCACCTGTACTACACGGCGCTTCCCGACGACATCGCCGACCGCCACGTCCTCCTGCTCGACCCGATGCTCGCGACGGGCGGCACCGCGCTCGCCGCCATCGAGGTCCTGCGGGAACTCGGCGTGCCGGAGGAGCACATCGTCTTCGTCAACTTCATCACCGTGCCGGAGGGCATCACCGCGGTGTGCGAGCGCTACCCCGGGGTGCGGATCGTGACCTCCGCGATCGAGGAGCGCCTCAACGAGAACGCGTACATGGTCCCCGGCATCGGCGACTTCGGCGACCGCTACTTCGGCACGGACCGGTAGAGAAGAACCGGCAGAGAAGAACCGGCAGAGAAGAACCGGCAGAGAAGCAGCGCGGGCGGGCGGGTCAGAGGCCGGGGGCTCCCCACACCGGGAACCAGCGGCTCAGGTCCTGCTCGATCCGCAGGTCGTTCGTGAGGGCGGCCTTCACCTGAAGCTCCAGCGGGTTGTCGCGCCGCCGCCCACCACCGGGCAGCGGCGCGAACGGATAGAACGAACCCCGTTTGTACAGATACACGAGCGCCAGCCGACGCCCGCCCCCGGCCGCCGCCCCGCCCGTCCCGTCCATCCCGCCCGTCCCGCCCGTCCGTTCCTCGAACCCGGCGAGGGAGCACAGCAGTTGTGGGCCGAAGCCGTTGACCTCCATCGCGCTGTTCACCGCGTGCAGGTCGTTGACCAGGAGCGACAGCTCGTCGGGGGAGCGCTGCGAGACCAGCCAGGAGTAGCCGTAGTCGTCGCGCACCAGCCGCACCGGGGGGCCGGTGCGCTCGGTGTCCGCGTCGAGGAGCGCCTGTACCTCGCGGTGCGTCTGCTCGAAGGCCGAGCCCTCGACGGTCGCGAAGCACACGGCACCCTGCCCGGTCGAGGTGAAACCGGCCGCCGCCTCCAGCGTCACCGCCGCGGACGGCAGCGCGAACAGCTGATCGAGGTCGGGCACGACCGGCTTCGTCCTGCCGAGCAGGATGTCCAGCAGCCCCATGCGCCTCAGCCCGCCTTCCCCGGAGTGGCCGCCTCGCCCAGCTCGGCGGAGATCCGCCCCAGCTGTTCGAGCCGCTGCTCCAGGCTCGGGTGGGTGGAGAAGTACCGCTCGATGCCGGGCTCCCGGCCCGTCGCCGGGGTGAAGTAGAAGGCGTTGAAGGCCTGGGCCGTCCGCAGGTCCTTCGTCGGGATCCGGGCGATGTCGCCGGAGACCTTCGTCAGCGCGGAGGCCAGTGCCGAGGGACGGCCGGTCAGCTGCGCCGCCGCCCGGTCCGCCGCGAGTTCCCGGTACCGGGACAGCGCCCGGATGAGCAGGAAGCTGAGCGCGTACACGGCTGCGGAGACACCCATCACGACGGCGAAGACGGCGGCGGTGTTCTGGTCCCTGCGCCCGCCGCCGAACACCTGTGAGTAGAACGCGAAGCGCACGATCAGCCCCGCGATCACACCGAGGAACGACGCGATCGTGATCACGGCCACGTCCTTGTGCGCCACGTGCGACAGCTCGTGCGCGAGCACACCCTCCAGCTCGGCCGGCTCCAGCCGCCCCAGCAGGCCCGTCGTCACGCACACCACCGCGTGGTCGGGATTGCGCCCGGTCGCGAACGCGTTCGGCATGCCCATCTCGGAGACGGCGACCACCGGCTTCGGCATGTCGGCGATCGCACACAGCCGGTCGATCACGGCATGCAGCTCGGGATACTCCTCGCGCTCCACGACCCGCCCGCGCATGGCGAACATCGCGATCCGGTCGGAGAACCAGAACTGTGCGACGAACATCGCCGCCATCAGCACGACGACCAGCAGCCATGACTTCAACAACACGATCAACGCGGCGACGAACGCCACGTACAGCAACCCGAGCAGGAACATCGTGACCGTCATCCGCACGGTCAGCCGCCGGTCGCTCCGGAAACGGCTCTGCATCTGCATCACCCCGCAGTCAGGCACTCGTCCCACTGTCCATTGTGCTCCCGCCCCTCCCATGGACAGATCGAGATCGGCCCTGCGGAGAGTAAAGGAACACAGCAAGGGAACGAGGGGGTCAGAAGTTGGAGATCACGCTGGTGATGACCTGCTCGATCGTCTCGGCCTTCTTGGCGTCGTAGTCCTTGCCGCCGCTGGCGTGCGCGATGTCCTCGAGCGCGCTCCTGCCGTTGGCGTCGTCCTCGTCGGCCTCGCTCCCGTAGGCGATGGTGAAGACCCGGATCTGGTGCTGAGCCGGGTCGCCGATCCGTTTCAGCAGCTCCGCCTGCGTCAGGCTCCCGCTGTCCTCGTTGCGGCCGTCGGTGAGCAGCACGATCGCGTTGATCGCCTGGGGGTCGTAGTCGTGCCGCATGGCCTCGGTCGCGGCGTCCAGGGTGTCGTTCAGCCCGGTCGCGCCCTCCGCCACCAGGTTCTTGACGTTGTCGGCCAGCAGGCCGGCCCGGGTGCCCCCGGCCAGCTTCTGGTCGTACGGGCCGAGCGGCACGAGTTCCTTGTAGTCGTGTTCGCCCTGGAGGGTGGAGGCGTCGGAGAACTTCCACAGACCGACCCGGTCGGTGCCGACGAACTCGCCGAACAGCTTGGACTCGGCCTGCTTCAGCCGCTCCATCTTGGTGTCGCCGACGCCTGGGATCACGTCGTTCATCGACTCCGACGTGTCGATGACGATGCGCACGTTGGCACGTCGGCGCAGCGCGGGCCAGATCTCCAGCAGATGGCCGAGGACGTCGCCCCTGGGCATCGGCATGCGGGTGAACTGCGCCTCGGGCAGGACTCCGGCGGCCTGCACGAGCTGTGTGGACCCGTTGGGGATCTTGCCCTCGTGGGTGCGGAAGCCGTAGGGGGCGAACTGCTTGCCGTAGACCTCGGGGCTCTGCAGGTATCGCAGGAAGTCGTCGGCCACCGCCTTCTTGGCGGAGCTCATCCCGTTCAGCTCGATGTACGGGTGGTCGGAGAACGGGACGCCGTCCTTCGGATAGAACGACACCAGCGGGGTGTCCGGCAGGGCGGTCCTCTTGCAGTCGGGGTCCGCGCTGAGCGCGCCGCACGGGTAGCCCGCGTTGTAGGCCACCACGCTGCTCTCCTCCAGCGTGACGGCGGAGATGTACGACATGGCCTTCTGGGGGCTGCTCCGGTCCGCCTCGCGGAGGTTCGAGAGGAAGGTGAGGGTGGTGTCGCCGTAGTGGACCGCGGCCTGCTCGATGCTCTTGACGAACGCGCGGTTGTCGGGATTGTCGATGTGCGGGATGCCCAGCTCACCGCTGGTGCCCGTCTTGGCGTAGAAGGCGGCGACGGTCGCGTTCAGCCCGGAGGTGGAGTAGCGCGGGTTGGTCTTGCCGAGTTTGAAGGCGCCCCACTCGGGCTTCTTGTGATCCGCCCAGAAGCCGTTCGCGTTCTTCGCCCACTCGGCCAGCTGTTTCCAGGTGAACCGTCGCTCGGGCCAGTTCAGCGCCTCGGCCATCGGTTTCGGCATGGCGATGGTCAGCGGGCTCTGCACGATCGATTCTGCCTGCTCGGGGAACTGCTGCGCGTTCGCCCCCTTGGCCTCGGCCCTGGCCAGCGAGAGCCAGGTGCTGCCGGCGGGGGCCCACACGTCCGGCTTCGCCCCGTCGGACTCGCCCCAGCCTGCGACCAGGGCGCGCATCCCGTCGCCCGAGTTCTTGTCCTCGACCTTGATCGCCAGGCACTTCCCGCCCGCGGTCCGGGTGCCGTAGGCGTCGGCCGCCAGGCGCAGGGGCTCCGACTTGTCCACGGAGGCGGCGATGGTCAGGGGCGCGGCGTTCGCCTGCTCACAGGCCGCCAGGCTGGGGGAGACGGGGCCGGAGAGCGGCTTGGCGTCCTTGCCGTGGGTCTCCCCGCTCCCGCACGACTGCACAACGAGCCCGAGGGCGACCGCCGTCGCGGTGAGCGGCACCCAGACCACCACCCGGCCCTTCCAGCCACGCTTGACGCCCTTCTTCCCGGTGCCCTTCCCACGGCCCGTACGCAGCTGCGCCACGAACGACCGACGCGGGGCGCGGCCGCCCGGCCCCCCTGACGGCCCCGATCCCCCCGCAAGACCCACGGAGGTCACCCCCGAGGCCTGCGACGTCTCAGCTGCCCCCGAACCCCCTGCGGTCCCCGCCGCCCCTGAAGCCCCTGCGGTCCCCGCCGCCCCGGAAGCTCCTGCGGTCCCCGCCGCCCCTGAAGCTCCTGCGGTCCCCGCCGCCCCCAGAGCCCCTGGGATCCCCGATGTCTCCGATGGCTGCGACGCCCCTGCGGACACCGACGTCTCTGAAGCCCCTGAGGACACCGACGTCTCTGAAGGCCCTGCGGGCCCCGCTGCCCGCGAAGCCCCTGCGGCCTCTGCCGCCCCTGAAGCTCCTGCGGTTCCCGCTGCCCGCGAAGCCCCTGCCGTCCCTGCCGCCCCTGAAGCTCCTGCGGTTCCCGCTGGCCCCAGAGCCCCCGCGATCCCCGGCGTCTCCGGCGACTGCGACGCCCCCGCTGTCCTCGAAGTTCCTGCGGACACCCACGTCTCTGAAGCCCCTGAGGAGCCCGCGGGCCCCGGAGCTCCTGAAGCCCCCGCCGACCTCGACGTTCCCGCCGACCCCCACGTCCCCGTCGACCCCGAGGTCTCCGAAACCCCTGCGGACCCCGAAGCGCCTGCCGACCCCCACGTCCCCGCGGACCCCGACGTCTCCCGAGTCCCCGGCGTTTCCCGAGCCTCCGGCGTTTCCCGAGCCTCCGATGTCCCGGACGTTCCCGGTGGCGGCGTGGCGGGGCCGGTGCTTTCGGGCTGGTGTTGCAGGAGCACGGCGACGGCGACCTCCGCCGCGTTGGCGGCCGCCCGCTGCTGGCCGCCTTCGGCCTCGGCCGCGCCCTTCCCGCCGTCCGCGCGGTCGCTGATCCCGCGCACGACAAGGGCTTCCGTACGGTGGCGCTGCGCCGCCTTGCAGAAGCCGAAGCCCTCCATCTCCAGGGCGGCCGCATCCTGGTAGGTGCTGCTGAGGCGGCGCCGGATGTCGCCGGACTTGGCGTCGAGCACGACGTCGCCGGAGGCGATCGGCTTGAAGTGGCACTTGATGCGGACGTCCGCGTACAGCGCCGTCTGCCACAGGGCGAGCGAGGTGTCCACGGCGTCGGGACGGGCGCCGCGCCCCTGGGCCGACACCTTGGCCCCGTGGATCTCGTACACCTTGGTCGCGACCACGACGTCGCCCGGCGGGATGTCGTCCTTGAGGCCGCCCGCGATCCCGACCAGGAGCGCGACGTCCGGGCGCAGCACCTCCAGCAGACCGTGCGTGCCCAGCGCGGCGACGACGTTCGTCACGCCCACCTGGGCCAGGTGCACGGTCCATGAGGCGTAGACGCCGTCGAGCTCGAAGGTCTGCACGACCGTGGCGTTGACTCTCCGCTGCCCCTTGGGCCGGGCGTGCTCGGACCGCAGACAGGCCAGCAACGGGGAGAACTCAACGGGAAGCGCTGTCACGACGACGGCGGTACGCGAAGGGCGGGCTGTTGTCACCGGACCAACCGTTCTTGATGCCGACCTGAATACCGACGGTGAGCCAAGAGACACAAAACTAGCACCGAGCGGCCCAACAGCCCTGGCAGTAAGAGCAATTGCCCTTGCTCCCTACACGCCCCTGTTCTAATACGGCGCCCGGAACCGCAGGTACCCGAGCAGCAGGATCGCCGCGATCACACAGCCCAGCACGAGCGCCGTCGACGCCCAGGACGAGCGGCGCGGTGTGACCGGCCCGGGGTCGCCGCGGAACGGGACCGGCTCGGGCGGGTTCTCCTTCCAGCGGGCGGCCAGCATGCGGGCCCGCGCCGAGGGTTCCTTGTGCGTCGCGTCGTCCGCCCACCGGAGGTCGAACTCCCGCTCCGCGTCGTCGTGTTCGGGCATCCCCGTATCTCCCCGTACCCCGTTATCGAACAGCAGTGCCAGAAACCATACGACGGCGCCCCCGCCCTGTGAAACAGAGCGGGGGCGCCGGGACGGCTCACGCGTGGTGCACGCGCGGTCCGATCACACGTCGAAGTACAGCTCGAACTCGTGCGGGTGCGGACGCAGCTGCAGCGGGGCGATCTCGTTCGCGCGCTTGAAGTCGATCCACGTCTCGATCAGGTCGGACGTGAAGACGTCACCGGCGAGCAGGAACTCGTGGTCGCGCTCGAGGGAGTCGAGGACGGCCGGGAGCGAGGTCGGGACCTGCGCGACGTTCGCGTGCTCCTCGGGAGCCAGCTCGTAGAGGTCCTTGTCGATCGGCTCGGCCGGCTCGATCTTGTTCTTGATGCCGTCGAGACCCGCGAGCAGCAGGGCCGAGAAGGCGAGGTAGGGGTTGCCGGAGGAGTCGGGCGCGCGGAACTCGACGCGCTTGGCCTTCGGGTTGGAGCCCGTGATCGGGATACGCATGGCCGCCGAGCGGTTGCGCTGCGAGTAGACCAGGTTGATCGGCGCCTCGAAGCCCGGGACCAGACGGTGGTAGGAGTTCACCGTCGGGTTGGTGAAGGCCAGCAGCGACGGGGCGTGCTTGAGGATGCCGCCGATGTAGTAGCGGGCGGTGTCCGACAGGCCCGCGTAACCGGCCTCGTCGTAGAACAGCGGGGTGCCGTTGCTCCACAGCGACTGGTGGACGTGCATGCCCGAGCCGTTGTCGCCGAAGATCGGCTTCGGCATGAAGGTCGCGGTCTTGCCGTTGCGCCAGGCGACGTTCTTCACGATGTACTTGAAGAGCTGGAGGTCGTCGGCCGCGGCGAGCAGCGTGTTGAACTTGTAGTTGATCTCGGCCTGGCCGGCGGTGCCCACCTCGTGGTGCTGGCGCTCGACCTGGAGGCCGGACGCGGCCAGCTCCAGGGAGATCTCCGCGCGCAGGTCGGCGAAGTGGTCGACCGGCGGGGTCGGGAAGTAGCCGCCCTTGTAGCGGACCTTGTAGCCGCGGTTGTTCTCCAGCGCACCGGTGTTCCAGGCGCCGGCCTCGGAGTCGATGTGGTAGAAGGACTCGTTCGCGCCGGTCGCGAAGCGCACGGAGTCGAAGACGTAGAACTCGGCCTCGGGACCGAAGTACGCGGTGTCGGCGATGCCGGTCGACGCCAGGTACGCCTCCGCCTTCTTCGCCACGTTGCGCGGGTCACGGGAGTACTGCTCGCCCGTGATCGGGTCGTGGATGAAGAAGTTGATGTTCAGCGTCTTGTCGCGGCGGAACGAGTCGACGCGCGCGGTCGACAGGTCGGCGCGCAGCGCCATGTCGGACTCGTGGATGGCCTGGAAACCGCGGATCGACGAGCCGTCGAACGCGAGCTCCTCGTCCGGGTCGAACGCCTCGACGGGCAGCGTGAAGTGCTGCATGACGCCCGGCAGGTCGCAGAAGCGGACGTCGACGAACTTGACGTCCTCGTCCGCGATGAACTTCTTGGCCTCGTCGGCGTTCTGGAACATCCAGCTCCTCCTACTCCCGGCCGTCGAGCCGGGGTGGTAGTTCGTTCGTGCGGCCAGTGCGGTGGCACACGCTGTCGTCGACCCTAGGGACGCGTGATTTCTCGGGCGTGACCCATTTGTTTCGCACAAGTTAACCGGACCGTGCCCGGTGTACCCCACCTGTCCGTATCGCGAAACGGGCGCAGTACCGTGGACGCGTGGACAACAGGGACGCAATCGGCTCGTGGCTCTCCGGACCCCGCGCGGCCATGGAAGACGCCGGTGCCGACTTCGGATACCGGGGCGAGCAGCTCGGTCTGCCGGAGGAGGGGCCGGGCTCGATCGCCCGCCCCGGGCGGCGGCTCGGCGCCCTGGCCGTGGACTGGGGCCTCAGTGTCTTGATCGCATACAGCTTGATCACGGACGGCTATCGGCCCGCCACCAGCAACTGGGCCCTGCTCCTCTTCCTCGTGATGAGCGTCCTGACGGTCGCCACTGTCGGCTTCACCCCGGGCAAGCGCCTCTTCGGCCTGCGCGTGGTCTCCGCCGACACCGGCGCCGTCAGCCCCCTGCGCTCCGTGGCGCGCACGGTCCTGCTCTGCCTGGCCGTCCCCGCCCTGGTCTGGGACCGCGACGGCCGAGGCCTGCACGACCGACTGGCCCGCACGGTGGAAGTACGGATCTGAGACGAAGAGGTATCGAACGAAGGGGCGCCCCGAGTGATCGGGGCGCCCCTTCGTGATGTCGTGACCTGGGACAGGCGACTCAGCGGGCCTTGCCGCCGCCGCCCTTCGGCAGCCGCATGCCCTTGGGCATCGGCCCCTTCGGCAGCGGCATGTTGCTCATCAGGTCGCCCATCGCGCGCAGCCGGTCGTTGGTGGCCGTGACCTGCGGGCCGGCCAGGACGCGCGGGAACTTCAGCAGGGTGGTGCGCAGCTTCTTCAGCTCGACCTGACCCTCGCCCGTGCCGACGATCACGTCGTGCACCGGGACGTCCGCGACGATGCGGTTCATCTTCTTCTTCTCGGCGGCCAGCAGGCTCTTCACCCGGTTGGGGTTGCCCTCGGCGATCAGCACGATGCCGGCCTTGCCGACGGCCCGGTGCACCACGTCCTGGCTGCGGTTCATCGCCACCGCGGGGGTCGTCGTCCACCCCCGGCCGATGTTGTCGAGGACGGCCGCGGCCGCGCCGGGCTGTCCCTCCATCTGACCGAACGCGGCCCGCTCGGCCCGGCGCCCGAACACGATCGCCGTCCCGAGGAAGGCGAGCAGGAAGCCCAGGATGCCGAGATAGACCGGGTGGCCGATCAGGAAACCGATCGCGAGAAAGACACCGAAGATGAGGAGGAAGACGCCCGCGAGTACCAGGCCGATCGTCTTGTCGGCCTTGCGGGTCATCTTGTACGTCAGGGCGATCTGCTTCAGTCGCCCGGGGTTAGCGGCGTCCGCCGCGCTGTCACTTCTCGCCATGCCACGAAGTCTACGTGCCCTCTCAAGCGCCTACGACGGCAGGAGGGGAGCTGCGCGGCGGGGGATCAGGGGTTGGCTGGAGGTCAGGGGTGGGTGGAGGTCAGGGGCGCGGTGACCGCCTCGAGGACGCGCTGCGCCTCGACCCGGTCCTTGGCGCGACGGCGGTCCTCCAGCACGGAGGTCCAGGCGTTGCGACGGGCGGTGCGCTGGCCGCTGCTCATGAGCAGCGACTCGACGGCGCGCAGTGCGGTGCTGAAGGTCGGGATCGCGGTGGCGCGAACGGGCGCGGCCTGCATGGTGGGTGTCCCCCTCGGACGGCTTCGGGTAAGGGCGGCGTGGTGCACGTGATGTGATACGAGCGTCACTGATTGGTGTTACCAGGGCGTGACCGACCGGTCAAACACGAATGAAGCCTTGATGCGCAGGGCCGAAACGCTGACGCGGCCCCGACGACGCCCTCATCTGCGAGGACGGTCGGGACCGCGTCATATCGGTCACTACCGGCTAGTAGGTTCTTGTGCGCGAATTCACACACTCGGCCTGCGGCCGTACGGCGCAAGCGAGGTGACGTCGCGTCAGACAGCCTGCGCGGCGATGAAGGAACCGCGCTTCTCGACGGCCATCTGGTAGAGGCGCCCGGCACGGTAGGAGGACCGTACCAGCGGACCCGACATCACGCCGGAGAAGCCGATCTGCTCGGCCTCCTCCTTCAGCTCGACGAACTCGTGCGGCTTGACCCAGCGCTCGACGGGGTGGTGGCGCACGGAGGGCCGCAGGTACTGCGTGATGGTGACCAGCTCGCAGCCGGCCTCGTGCAGCTGCCGGAGCGCGTCGCTGACCTCCTCGCGGGTCTCGCCCATGCCGAGGATCAGGTTCGACTTGGTGACGAGGCCGTAGTCGCGGGCGGCCGTGATGACGTTCAGCGAACGCTCGTAGCGGAAGCCGGGGCGGATCCGCTTGAAGATCCGCGGGACGGTCTCCACGTTGTGCGCGAAGACCTCGGGCCGCGAGGAGAAGACCTCGGCGAGCTGCTCCGGGACCGCGTTGAAGTCGGGAGCGAGGAGCTCGACCTTGGTGCGGCCGGCCTCGCGCTCGGCGGTCTGCGCGTGGATCTGGCGGACCGTCTCCGCGTAGAGCCACGCTCCGCCGTCCGCCAGGTCGTCGCGTGCGACGCCGGTGATGGTGGCGTAGTTCAGGTCCATCGTGACGACGGACTCACCGACGCGCCGCGGCTCGTCGCGGTCCAGCGCCTCGGGCTTGCCGGTGTCGATCTGGCAGAAGTCGCAGCGCCGGGTGCACTGGTCGCCGCCGATGAGGAAGGTGGCCTCGCGGTCCTCCCAGCATTCGTAGATGTTCGGGCAGCCGGCTTCCTGGCAGACGGTGTGCAGGCCCTCGCTCTTCACGAGGTTCTGCATCTTCGTGTACTCGGGGCCCATTTTCGCCCGGGTCTTGATCCACTCGGGCTTGCGCTCGATGGGGGTCTGGCTGTTGCGGACCTCCAGGCGCAGCATCTTGCGTCCGTCGGGTGCGACTGCGGACACGACCGGCTCCCTAACGATTGATTCTTCGGCGTCCCCCAGGGTACGCCCGTGGATTTGAAAGCCCGCTGCGGCGTCAGGCTGCCGGTGTTCTCTCGATCTCCCGCGGCTTGGGCTCCGCGTTCTCCAGGACGTCCCTCAGGTGCCGTTCCACCACCGGCAGGACCTCCTCGATCGTGACGTCGCGGCCCAGCTCGCCGGCGAGGGAGGCGACGCCCGCGTCCCGGATGCCGCACGGGATGATCCGGTCGAACCACTTGTTGTCCGGGTTCACGTTGAACGAGAAGCCGTGCATGGTGACGCCCTTGGCGACCCGGATGCCGATCGCGCCCACCTTCCGGTCCTCCCGCCGCTGACCGGCGTTGGACGGCGCGTACTCCGGCCCGTTCAGCCGGGGGTCGAACTCCTCGTCGGTGAGCCGGGGGTCGAAGTCCAGCGACAGACCGCCGAGCGAGGGGCGCTGCTCCACCGGGTCGCCGAGCACCCACACCCCGCTCCTGCCCTCGACCCGGGAGGTCTCCACGCCGAACTCCGCGCAGGTGCGGATCAGGGCGTCCTCCAGACGCCGCACATGGGCGACGACGTCCACCGGGCGCGGCAGCTTCAGGATCGGGTAGCCCACCAGCTGGCCCGGCCCGTGCCAGGTGATCTTGCCGCCGCGGTCCACGTCGACCACCGGAGTGCCGTCCAGGGGCCGCTCGTCGTCGGCGGTGCGCCGGCCGGCCGTGTAGACCGGGGGGTGCTCCAGAAGCAGCACGGTGTCCGGGACCTCGTCGGCGAAACGGGCCGCGTGCACCCGGCGTTGCTCGTCCCACGCCTCCCGGTACTCGACGGCGTCCCCGCCGAACCCCATCCGGACGAACCGCAACTCGCTCACGGCAAGCGCCTCCCTGAAAGTCGTCAGGCGCGTCACGCGCCCAAGCCACTGTACGTCCGCGCCCTCCGCGTCCTTCGGGCCCTCCGCGTCAGCCGCACGGTCAATCCTCACACGATCGGATGAATGAGCCCCGAGATGTGCGAGCGGCTGCTTACTCTCCGCTACATTCGCGCCGTTCAGAGGCCAAAAGGGCTGATCACAGCATCAGCGCACTTCATCCGGGCACGTCACAGGCCCGGGAGGCAGGAGACCGCACCGCAGATGACGGAACGACCCGCGCAGCGCACTCCCAACCGCCAGCTCGCCGCGCTCATCGCAGAAGCGGGCTTCTCCAACGCGGGACTGGCCCGTCGCGTCGATCAGCTCGGCCTCGAACACGGGCTGGACCTCCGATACGACAAGACGTCCGTCACCCGGTGGCTGCGCGGGCAGCAGCCCCGGGGCACCACACCCGCCCTCATCGCCGAGGTCTTCACCCGGCGGCTGGGCCGTCGGCTCACCGCCCAGGACCTCGGTCTGGACGCCTGCGCCCCCGTCTACGCGGGCCTGGAGTTCGCCGGATCCCCCGAGGAGGCCATCGACATCGTCGGCGGGCTCTGGCGCAAGGACTCCGGCAGCCACGCCGAGCTCCGCAAGATCGCCTTCACCCCGGCGGGGCTCGTCGTGCCGAGCCGCGACTGGCTGATCGGGCGGGCCGACGAGAAGGTCGCCCGCAGCGAGCCGCCCGCCCGGGTGCCCGTCCAGGGCCGTCCGTCCGCCCGGCCCGCCACACCCCAGCAACCCTCGTCCCCGCCGGCCACGCCCGCGCCCGCCCAGGCCTCGCCCGCACCGGCGGCCGTCCCCCGGCAGCGGGGCCACGCCACCGAGCGCGGGCCCGGCCAGCGGGTCACCGGCGGCGACATCTCCGCACTGCGCTCGGTCGGCGAGCTCTTCCGCACCCTCGACGACAGGTACGGCGGCGGCCACGCCCGGCAGGCCCTCGTGCGCTACCTGGAGCACGAGTGCGAGCCGATGCTGCGCGGCTCCTACGGCGAGCAGACCGGCCGCCGGCTGTTCGCCGCCGCCGCCGACCTGACCCGGCTCGCGGGCTGGACCTCCTTCGACATCGCCGCGCACGGCCTGGCCCAGCGCTACTTCGTCCAGGCCCTGCGCCTGTCCCAGGCGGCCGCGGACCGGGCGTACGGCTCCTTCGTCCTGGTCACCATGAGCCGTCAGGCCGTCTATCTCGGACACGGGCGCGAGGCGGTGCAGCTCGCGCGGGTGGCCCAGCAGGGGGTCGGCACGGGCGCCCCGCCGGTCGTGCAGGCGCTGCTGCACTCGGCGGAGGCGCGCGGGCACGGCGTGCTGGGCGAGGTGCGGGCCTCGACCGCCGCGCTCGTACGGGCCGAGCGGGCGCTGGAGGCGGCCAAGGCCGGGGACGAGGTGCCGTACTGGGCGCGCTTCTTCGACGAGGCGCAGCTCGCCGACGAGTTCGGGCACTGCCACCGTGACCTGCAGCAGTTCCGGGCGGCCGTGCAGCATGCCGAACGCTCGCTCCAGCTGCGTCCCGCCGCGTACGCCCGCAGCCGGCTGTTCTGCCGGGTCGTCCTCGCCTCGGCGCGCCTCGGCCTCGGCGAGCTCGACCAGGCCTGCCAGCTCGCCGCCGAGGCGGCGGGCCAGGCGGCCGAGATGCGCTCCGTACGCGCCCTGGAGTACGTCAGGGACTTCGAACGCCGCTTGGAGCCCTACCGGGACGCGACCCCGGTCCGCACCTACCGGGACAAGGTGGCAGCCCTGGGCTGAGGCTCTTTTCTCGGTCCCTTCCGACCCACTGCGCCCACCGCGTCGGGTGGTGAGGTGCGACCCCGGCCCGCCCGTTCAGGCCGCTGCCTGTTCCTGGCGGGGGGTCGGCAACGGGTCGGCCGCGTGCAGGGAACCGGCGGCGGTCAGGTCGGAGACGATCGCCGCCGCCGCCCGGTGCGCGGAGTGCAGTGCGCCCTGGACGGTGCTGGTGTCCCGATGGTCCCCGCACACGTACAGCCCCGCCAGGAGCCGCACCGTCCGCCGCAGGTCGTGCGGCGCCCGCATCGCCGGCACCGCCTCGGCGGTGTGATGCACGGCCAGCGTCTCCCACCGCGCGGTCGAGGTGCCGTACAGCCGGGACAGATGCATGCGTACGGCGGCGTCGACGCCCGGCGGCGGCGTGCCGAGGACCGTGGACGAGATCAGCGCCCGTCCCCCGGGCGCCCGGCTCGGGTCCACCCGGCTGACCACCGTCGTGTGCGCGACCGGGCCGCCCCGGTCGGCGTCCAGGAGCAGCGACGCACCCGTCTGCGGCGGCTCGTCCGTGGTGTGGTGGACGACCGTCACCGGGTGGAAGTCGGGCACCCGCAGCCCGGGCAGCAGTTCCGCCGCGGTGCGCGCGTCGGTGGCCACCAGGACTGCACGGCAGCGGAACTCACCGTGCTCGGCGGTGGTCACCGAGGTCGTCGAGACCGAGGTGACCCGCACGCCCGTGTGCACACTGCCCTGCGGCAGCGTCCGCGCGAGCAGCTCCGGCAGCACCTCGGCCCCGCCCTCCGGCAGCGACAGCCGCCCGGCCGCGAAGGCGCGCAGCGCGAGGTCCGCGCACCGGCTGGACGTGGTGAGCTCCGGGTCGCACAGCAGCGCGGCGAGCAGCGGACGCAGAAAGCCGTCGATCGTGCGGGCCGGCAGCCCACGGGCGGCGAGGGCCCGGGCGGCCGGCAACTCCGGGCGGCGGAGCAGCCGTTCGGCGGGCGTGGCCGCGAGCCGGCTGAGCGCCGCGCCCAGCCGGGCCTGGTCCACGGCGCTGCCCAGCGGCGCGCCGGCCCGTACGGGCGCGGAGCCGCCGGTGCGGGGCCTGGGCAGCGCACCCGGCCGGGGAGCGCTCGCCAGGGCGCGTACGGCGTGCAGTGCGCCCCTTGCGCTCCCCGCACCCGATGGCGCACCCGCGCGGTGATGTCGCCCGTCGCTGTGCAGCAGGACGCCCGGTGCGAACGGGCGCAGTACGAGCGCGTCCAGCCCCGGTGTCAGGGCCAGTTCGGGATACGCCGTGGACAGCAGCTGCCCGATGCGGTCGAGCCGGAACCCGTCGACCTTCTCCGTCGACATGCGGCCGCCCACCCAGGGGGCGGACTCCAGGACCGCGGTCGTTACTCCTGCGCTGGTCAGCCGATGCGCCGCGGAGAGTCCGGCGACTCCGGCTCCCACCACGACGACGTCTGCCTGGTACGCGGGCTCAAGCACGTGCCCCTCCTCGAGGTTGCGCGGCCGGTGGAGACGTCATGCCCCCAACGGCCGTCCGGGATGCCCGAGTTCGGATCGAGGTTAGGGCCGTGATCGGTCAGGAACAGTCGCGCATGGACAGGGCACGGTCGCACGGCGGTCGCATACGGTCACGCAGGGGGTCAGGCTGCCCGGATCGCGTCCTCGATCCCGGGAAACGCGAACGTGAACCCGGACTCCAGCAGCCGCTTCGGCACCACCCGCGCACTGCCCAGCACGTCCCCGGCCATCTCGCCCAGCACCGTCCGCAGCACCGGCGTCGGCACCGTGAAGAGCGTCGGCCGGTGCAGCACCCGCCCCATCGCCGCCGTGATCTCACGGTTGGTCAGCGGCTCGGGCGCGGTCAGGTTGAACGGCCCCGACAGGTCGTCACGGTCGATCAGATGCCGGATCGCCGCCACCTCGTCGTGCAGCGCGATGTACGACCAGTACTGCCGCCCGTCGCCCATCCGCCCCCCGAGCCCGGCCTTGAAGAGGGGGAACAGCCTGCCCCAGGCCCCGCCCCCGCGCGCCACGACCAGCCCGGTCCGGGTGAAGACCGTACGGACGCCCGCCTCCTGGGCCGGAGCGGCCGCCGCCTCCCACTCCACGCACAGCTGCGGCAGGAAGCCGCTCCCGGCGGGCGCGCTCTCGTCCACGATCCGCTCGCCCGTCTCGCCGTACAGCCCCATCGCGCTGCCGTTGACGAAC
The DNA here is from genome assembly GCF_055581185.1 of Streptomyces sp. NPDC031474. Classification (NCBI taxonomy): domain Bacteria; kingdom Bacillati; phylum Actinomycetota; class Actinomycetes; order Kitasatosporales; family Streptomycetaceae; genus Streptomyces; species Streptomyces sp. NPDC031474. The sequence goes on along the minus strand of NZ_JBVIJX010000001.1, from coordinate 501,537 downwards.
ACCCGCGGCCGTTCGTCGAGCGAGGCGAGCGCCTGTGCCAGCGCGGACGTGCCGTGCACCCGGCTGTCGTGGATCCGCTTCTTGTACGCCTCGCTCCAGCGCCGGTCCCCGACCCCCGCCCCCGCCAGGTTGACCACGGCGTCGCAGCCGGCGAGCCCGGCCGTGTCCACCTGCCCCCGCTCAGGATCCCAGCGCACCTCGTCCGCGCCCCGGGGCGCATGGCGCACCAGCCGTACCACCTCGTGCCCGTCTGCGGTCAGGGACCGCACCAGGGCGCTGCCGATCAGGCCGGACGCACCGGCCACCGCGATTCGCGTACGTTCCATGCGGCCATCCTGCCCGGTGAGCGGATAAAACCCCGGTTCGGTCGGTGCCACCGCGTTCTAGGGTGTCGGCCATGCCCGAACCTTCCGCACTTCGCATACGCACCGCCGTGCTCGCCGACGACGGGGCGCTGGGTCTCGTCGACCGTCTCACCTGGTCTCCGCTGCACGCCGTGATGCCCGAGCCGCAACCGCCCTACGACCCCTTCTTCGACGAGAGTCACCCGCCCGAGGAGATCCTGGTCGCCGAACTCGACGACCGCGTGGTCGGCTACCTGCGCCTCGGCCGTCCCACCAAGCTCGACTGCAACCGGCACGTCCGGCAGATCCGGGGCCTCGCCGTCCTCGACGAGGTGCGCGGCCGGGGCGTCGGGCGGGCGCTGATCCGCGCCGCCGTCGAGGAGGCCCGCGGGCTGGGCGCCCGCCGCATCACCCTGCGCGTCCTCGGCCACAACGCCCCGGCCCGCGCGCTCTACGAGTCCGAGGGGTTCGTGGTGGAGGGCGTGCTGCCGGAGGAGTTCCTGCTGGACGGGAAGTACGTGGACGACGTGTTCATGGGCCGTTCCCTGTAGCCCCACAGAACCCACGAGGCCGGTACCGGTCAGGGCTCACGAGGTGACCAGGTTGCCCGTGTCCACCCGCCGGGTCGCCGTCGCGGCCCGCGCCGCGTCGTCGGCGACCTCGGCCGCCGTCAGCACGTACCCCGTCTCGTCGTCGGAGGTGGAGCGGGCGAAGACGACGCCGAAGACCCGGCCGTCGGTCGTCAGCAGCGGGCCGCCGGAGTTGCCGGGGCGGACGGTGGAGCGGATCGAGTAGATCTCGCGGGTGACGATCTCGTCGTTGTAGATGTTCCGCCCGGTCGCCTTCACCCGGTTGGCGACCGTCGCCGCCTGGAGGTTCAGGTCGCCGTCCTGCGGATAGCCGGCGACGACCGCCGAGTCCCCGCGGGAGGCGTCGTCGTCGAAGCGCAGCACCGGCGCGTTCAGGCCCGGCACGTACAGCACGGCCACGTCCCTTTCCGGGTCGAAGAGCACCACGCGCGACTCGAACGACCGCCCCACACCGCCGATCCGTACGGTCGGGTCGTCGATGCCCGCCACCACGTGCGCGTTGGTCATCACATGCTCGCTGGCGTACACGAAGCCGCTGCCCTCGCGGCCCTGGTCGCCCGAGGCGCCCTCGATCTTCACCGTGCTCGTCTTCGCCGCGTTGGTCGCGCTCGGTGTGACGCTGTCGCCGGTGGGCTTGGCGACCTCGGCCGTCGACTCGTTCTCGAACGGGTTGAAGACCTGCGGGAAGCCCGCCTGGGTCAGCGCCGACGTGGCCCGCGAGAACCAGGTGGGCGTGGTGTCCGGCATGGCGTCCTGCACCGCCCCCAGCAGTCGTGAGTCCCGTATCGACGACGTGACCACCGGCGACGAGGACGCGCCCAGCACGCTCGCCGCCACCCACGCCACGATCAGCACCGCCACCGCGTTCGCCGCCGCCCCGCCGACCCCGTCGGCCACCCTGAGCGGCCCCCGGTCCAGCTCCCGGCGCAGCCGCAGCGCCAGCCGACCCGCCAGCTCGTGCCCCACCACCGCGGGGACGAGGACCGTGAACACGGCGGTCACCGTCGCCGCCGTCGTCCCCGGAGTCACCAGGTCCATCAGCCACGGCAGGACCCACACGCCGATCACCGCGCCGCCCACGAACCCGGCCAGCGAGACACAGCCGGCCACCAGCCCACGCCGGTAACCGGAGCCGGCGTAGGCCAGCACCACCAGCGTCAGCAGGATGTCGAGCAGGTCCACACGGCCCCCTTTCTGTCGGATCCCCTAGTACGTGCGGGAAGGGCCCAGTGATCAGCTACCCATCGATCACGCCCACGCGTACATCCGGAACCGGCCACGTGTGCGTGTACCTCGTAAAACGGCGTGCACCGGGAGGATGGTTCCACCAGGTGGCACAGCACACATCGCGGGCGGACCGGAACCGGCCGACAGTGGGTCCATGTGCGCCCTTCGAGCGGCCGCCCGCGCCCGGCGGCGAACCCGAGGGCGGCCCCCGGCGCGGAGACCGGGCCCGCTCCTCGTGCTCCTGGGCTGCCTGCCGGGGCTCTGCGCCGTCGCCGCCCTGGGACTGTGCGCGGGCGGTGTCGACCACGCCGCCACAGCCGGCCCGGCCGCCCCCGACGGCCGTCGGTCCGCGGCCCTCCCCGCCGGCGCGCACCGGGCGGGGAGGCCGCCGATCGTGCCGCGCGCCGCCTGGCTGGACGACCTCGCCCGGCACGCCCAGCCGCCCCCGCGCTACGACGACAAGGTCGTCGCCGTCTTCGTCCACCACACCGACTCGCCCAACGGCTACGACTGCGCCGACGCGCCCCGCATCATCCGCTCCCTGTACACGGGCCAGACCGCCGCCCGGGGCTGGGACGACATCGGCTACAACTTCCTCGTCGACCGCTGCGGCACGATCTACGAGGGCCGCGCGGGCGGCGTCGACCGGCCCGTCACCGGCGCCCACACCCAGGGCTTCAACCACCGCACGGCCGGTATCGCCGCACTGGGCACCTTCACCTCCGGAGTGCCGGTGCCGCAGCCGATGGTCGACGCGATCGCCGCCGTGACCGCCTGGAAACTCGGCCTGTCCGGCATCGACCCGCGGGCGAAAGTCCGGCTCACCTCCAGCAACAGCCTCAGCCGCTACCGCGCCGGCACCACCGCCGCCCTCCCCGCCCTGGCGGGCCACAACGACGGCTACATGACCAGTTGCCCCGGCCGGGCCCTCACCGCCCGTCTGCCGGAGATCCGCGAGACGGCCGCCCGTCTCCAGGGCCGCCTCCCGGGCGCGACGGCCGCGCGCACGCTCACAGGAACGCCTTAGGCGGCGTTCAGGGTTCTCCCATGCCGGCGTCCTACGGTCATGCACAACACAAGCCGACCGGAGGTGGGGATCATGAACAGCGGCCGTACTCGGTCCACGAGGGCCACGGGGGCCATGGAGTCAACGGGGGCCATGGAGTCAACGGGAGCCACACGGGCCGGCGGGAGCCGGAAGGCCGCGCGGCAGGGCGCCGGCTGGACCAGGGCCGCCCGCGGTCCCTGGACCGTGCTCTGCGCCGTCGCCGCGGTCGTCCTGGGCCCGGCAGCGGCCACCGCGTCCGCCCTGGAGCAGGCCAACAGCGCGCCGATGCACCACGCGGTGCGGGCCGACCGGACGCAGGCCTACATCCCCACGGACAGCACCCGCCGCAAGCTCGCGGTGTGACCCCCGCCGCGACCCGCCGCGAGGCTCACTCCTTGAAGCGCTGCCACAGCCGGGGATACCGCTCGGCCAGCGCCCCCTCGTTCTCGAAGTTCACCGGTGTGCCCTCGGGTTCGGAGGGCGCGGGCGGAATGCCCAGGTCCGGGGCGACGGTCCCGGTGAGCTGCTCGTAGGCCTCGTCGGCCGCGTAGCCGAGTTCCTCGCCGTCGCCGTCGATCTCCTCGTCGAAGTCCTCCAGCAGGTCGGCGAGCGAGTCCGGGTCGTTGTGCAGGGCGCCCTCGAAGACCTCGCGGCCCTGCCCGATCAGCCAGCAGCGGAAGAAGTCGAAGGCGTCGTCACTCGCCCCGTCCAGCAACAGCCAGGCCGCGCCCCACAGATCCCAGCGGTAGGCGCGGTTGTAGCGGGACTCGAAGTGCCGGGCGAAGTCGAGCACGGCCTCCGGGTCCAGTCTGAGCAGCCGTTCCACGAGCAGGTCGGCCTGCTCCTCGGGATCGCCCTCGGCGGCCTCGCGGGAGGCGTCCACCAGCTCCCAGAACTCCGTCTCGTCCATCACGCGTCCAGCATCGTGCCTCAGGGTGCCGGACGCACCCGGAGTGGCCGGGATTCTCACCCCGTCCGGTACAGCTCCGCCAGTCGGGCCGCGTCCTCGGCGAAGCGTTTGCGCAGGGGCTCGGGGGAGACCACTTCGACCTCCGCCCCCAGCGCCGTGAGTTGCGCGTGCGCCACGTCCTGCGACTCCACTCGCAGCGTGAGCGTCACCCACCCCCGCCCGTCCGCCTCCCCGGCCGTCGCCAGCGCGTCCCGGGCGGCCACCGGGTCCACCGTGTGCGCCAGCCCGCGCAGGCCCGCCTCCGACAGCCGCAGCACGACCTCGTCCCGCAGGATCGAACGCGCGAACCGCTGCGCCTGCTCGGCCCAGAACCCGGGAAGGTCGAACTCCTCGTCCCGGCTGAAACGATCCGTCAGGTTCTCGACGCCGACGAACCGGTCGATGCGGTACGTACGGAACGCCCCGCCGCCCCGGCCCTCCTCCCGCACCCTGGCGCACAGGTACCAGACGCCCGCCTTCAGCACGAGCCCGTACGGCTCCAACTCCCGTACCACTTCCCGCCGACGCTCCCCGGCGTCGCGCCGGTACCGCGCCCGCACACACCGGTCGTCCCACACCGCGTCCGCGATCACCGTCAGCAGCCCCGGAGTCTCCGGCTCCCGGAACCACGCCGGCGCGTCCAGATGAAACCGCTGCGCCGCCGCCCGCGGTGCGTCCCGCAAGGAGGGCAGCAGAGCCGCCGACACCTTCAGCCGCGCCGCCGAGGCGACGTCCTCCAGGCCCATCTCCCGCAGCGCCCCCGGCACCCCGCTCAGGAACAGCGCCTCGGCCTCGCCGCGCCCCAGCCCGGTCAGCCGCGTACGGTACCCGCCGATCAGCCGGTAGCCCCCGGCCCGCCCCCGCTCCGCGTACACCGGCACGCCGGCCTCCGACAGCGCCTGTGCGTCCCGCGTGACCGTACGCTCCGACACCTCCAGCTCCCGGGCCAGTTCGGCGGCGGTCATCGTGGGCCGGGACTGCAGGAGGAGCACCATCTTGATGAGGCGGGCAGCGCGCATGGGGCCATGATGCCGGGTCGTCGGCAGCGGACCGGACGTGGCCGGTTGAGGGGCGCGGGGAACCGCGCGGCCGGCCCCCGCCCGCCCGCGGCCGCCGCACGACCGGAAAACGGTGAAGGGGCCCGGCGAGCTTCAGCCGCCGGGCCCCTTCACCAACCGAAAACCCCGGGCCTACAGCCCGTAGCGCTCGCGCGCCTCCTTCACGGCCGTCGCCTTGACCTCGCCGCGCCGGGCGAGCTGGGCCAGGGCCGCCACGACGATCGACTGCGCGTCGACGCCGAAGTGGCGGCGGGCCGCCTCACGGGTGTCGGACAGCCCGAAGCCGTCCGCGCCCAGCGAGGAGTAGTCCTGCTCGACCCACTGCGCGATCTGGTCCGGGACCTGACGCATGTAGTCGGAGACCGCCAGGACCGGGCCCTCGGCGCCCTGCAGAGCCCGGCGGACGTACGGCACGCGCTCCTCGCCGCGCAGCAGCGCCGCGTCGGCCTCCAGCGCGTCCCGCCGCAGCTCGGTCCAGGAGGTCGCGGACCACACGTCGGCGGCCACACCCCACTCCTCGGCGAGCAGCTTCTGCGCCGTCAGGACCCAGTGGATCGCCGTGCCCGAGCCCAGCAGCTGAATGCGCGGGGCGTTGGCCCCCGCCACGTCCACGCCCGCCGACTCCGCCGTGTTGAAGCGGTACAGGCCCTTGACGATGCCCTCGTCGACGCCGGCGCCGGACGGCTTGGCCGGCTGCGGAATCGGCTCGTTGTAGACGGTCAGGTAGTAGAAGACGTTCGGGTCCTCGCCCGGGGCCGCCTCGCCGTACATCCGGCGCAGACCGTCCTTGACGATCGTCGCGATCTCGTAGGCGAACGCCGGGTCATAGGAGAGAGCGGCCGGGTTCGTCGCGGCGATGACCGGGGAGTGGCCGTCGGCGTGCTGGAGGCCCTCGCCGGTCAGCGTGGTCCGGCCCGCGGTGGCGCCGACGAGGAAGCCGCGGCCGAGCTGGTCGCCGAGCTGCCACATCTGGTCGGCCGTGCGCTGCCAGCCGAACATCGAGTAGAAGATGTAGAACGGGATCATCGCCTCACCGTGCGTGGAGTACGCGGTGGACGCGGCGATGAAGTCGGCCATCGAACCGGCCTCGGTGATCCCCTCGTTGAGGATCTGGCCGTTCTTGGCCTCCTTGTAGTACATCAGCTGGTCACGGTCGACCGGCTCGTACGTCTGGCCCTTGGGCGAGTAGATGCCCAGAGAGGGGAAGAGGCTCTCCATGCCGAAGGTGCGCGCCTCGTCGGGGACGATCGGCACCCAGCGCTTTCCGGTCTCCTTGTCGCGGACCAGGTCCTTGACCAGCCGGACGAAGGCCATGGTGGTGGCCACGTTCTGGGAGCCGGAACCCTTGTCGAAGGAGGCGAAGGTCTTCTCGGCGGGGGCCGGCAGCGGGGCGAGCGCATGCGTGCGGCGGGCCGGGGCCGGGCCGCCGAGCGCGGCGCGCCGCTCCTGGAGGTAGCGCACCTCGGGGGAGTCGGCGCCGGGGTGGCCGTAGGGCACGACCCCGTCGGTGAACTGCGCGTCGGAGATCGGCAGCTCCAGCAGGTCGCGCATCGCCTTGAACTCGTCCACCGTCAGCTTCTTCATCTGGTGGTTGGCGTTCTTCGACGCGAAGCCCTCGCCGAGGGTGTGGCCCTTGACGGTCTGGGCCAGGATGACGGTCGGCGCGCCCTTGAACTCGACGGCCGCCTTGTACGCGGCGTACACCTTGCGCGCCTCGTGGCCACCGCGGGAGAGGTGGAAACACTCGAGGATCTTGTCGTCGGACAGCAGCTTGGCCATCTCGACGAGCGCCGGGTCCTTGCCGAAGAAGTCCTGGCGGATGTAGGCGGCGTCGCGCGTCTGGTACGTCTGCACCTGCGCGTCGGGTACCTCGCGCAGGCGGCGCACGAGGGCGCCGGTGGTGTCGAGCGCGAACAGCTCGTCCCAGGCGGAACCCCACAGCGTCTTGACGACGTTCCAGCCGGCGCCGCGGAACTGCGCCTCCAGCTCCTGCACGATCTTGAAGTTGGCGCGGACCGGGCCGTCGAGCCGCTGCAGGTTGCAGTTGATGACGAAGGTCAGGTTGTCCAGGCCCTCGCGGGAGGCGAGTGCGAGTGCCGCCGTGGACTCGGGCTCGTCCATCTCGCCGTCACCGAGGAACGCCCACACGTGGGACGCGGAGACGTCCTTGATGCCGCGGTTGGTGAGATAGCGGTTGAAGCGCGCCTGGTAGATGGCGGAGAGCGGACCGAGACCCATGGAGACGGTCGGGAACTCCCACAGCCAGGGCAGACGGCGCGGGTGCGGGTACGACGGGAGGCCGTTGCCGCCGGCCTCCTGGCGGAAGTTGTCCAGGTGGGACTCGTTCAGCCGGCCGTCGAGGAAGGCGCGGGCGTAGATGCCGGGGGAGGCGTGGCCCTGGATGTAGAGCTGGTCGCCCGAGCCGTCGGCCTCCTTGCCCTTGAAGAAGTGGTTGAAGCCGGTCTCGTAGAGCCAGGCGGCGGAGGCGAAGGTGGCGATGTGGCCGCCGACGCCGTGTTTGCTGCCCTGGGTCACCATCGCGGCCGCGTTCCAGCGGTTCCACGCGGTGATCTTCCGCTCCATCTCCTGGTCACCGGGAGCGGAGGGCTCGGCGGCGGTGGGGATGGTGTTGACGTAGTCCGTCTCGAGCAGCTTGGGCAGCGCGATGCCGTTGCCCTCGGCACGCTCCAGCGTGCGCCGCATCAGATACGCGGCACGGTGCGGCCCGGCCGCCTTGGTGACGGCGTCCAGCGAGGCCTGCCATTCGGCGGTCTCCTCCGGGTCCCGGTCGGGGAGCTGGTCGAGCGCGCTCGGCTGGATGGCCTTGGGGTCGGTCATGTCGCCGCCTTCCTCAGTCGAAGGGGTTCCCTATGGGGTATGGGGGGGTGCCCTTGGTCTTTGGCAGGACAGGGCGTGGGCTCGGGCGCGCGTCGGTGTGCGACTGCGCCGTCGGCCCGTCGGCGACTGTAACTCCCTGATCGATGATCGATCAAAGGGTTGAAGGGCAAAACCTCTCGATTACGAGAAAGTCGGCACGGGGTGCCTTTCGGGCAGGCACCGGGTGCCGCCCGTTTTCCGTCGTTTCCGCAGGTGGGCGCAGGTGAGCGGCTGACTGCTCGACTGGTGCCGGCCGGGTCATGCCCGCGGCGCGCAGCCCAGGACATGCGCCTTCACCAACTCCGCGATGCGGGGGTCGCGCCGCTTGAACGCGGCCACGAGCTCCTCGTGCTCCTCCGCGTACGACTGCTGCACGGTGCCCAGCCAGCGGATGGACAGCGCCGTGAACACCTCGATGCCGAGACCCTCCCAGGTGTGCAGCAGCACCGAGTTCCCGGCCGCCCGCACCAGCTCCCGGTGGAAGCCGACGGTGTGCCGCACCTGGCCCGTCCCGTCGGCGTTGCGGTCGGCCTCGTACAGGGCGACCACATGCGGTTCCAGGGCCGAGCAGTCCTCGGCGAGCCGCTGGGCGGCCAGCTCCGCCGCGATCGCCTCCAGACCGGCCCGGACGGGGTAGCTCTCCTCCAGGTCGGCGGCCGTGAGGTTGCGCACCCGCACCCCCTTGTTCGGCGCGGACTCGATCAGCCGCAGCGACTCCAGCTCCCGCAGCGCCTCCCGCACCGGCGTCTGACTGACCTCCAGCTCGGTCGCGATCCGCCGCTCCACGATCCGCTCGCCCGGCTTCCAGCGCCCGCTGACGATCCCCTCCACGATGTGCTCGCGGATCTGTTCGCGCAGCGAGTGGACGACGGGCGCGGTCATGAGGGCTCCTTCGAGCAGGGGCCGCCCCTCGGCCCCGGGGGCGTTTGACGCTTAGACAATACGGCCGTGAGCGCTTTCCAGAAGGGCGCGCGGGGGTGCTTTACGCAGGTGAGACGAGACTTACACGCACGGACGGGGGCCGACCGCATGCACCGGCCCCCTGGGGAGAGCGCGGGCCCTAGAGGTCGAGAACCGCGCGCAGTGCGTTGTCGACGAGCGCCAACTGCTCCGGGCCGATGTTGCCGTGCACCGTCGCGGCGTCGAACCGGGCCGCGGTGAGCTGGAGCAGGTTGACCGCGACGACCGAGGCGTCGATGGGCGACGTGAGGCGGACGCTCATGGCCGTGTCGGGGTGCGCGGCCGGGGCGTGCAGGACCAGGGTCACGACCACCCCGTACGCGTCGGCAAGCCCGTCAAGGCTGACAACCAGTACCGTGCGGACGCCCTTGCCGGTGTCGACGTCCCACACGTCCCCCCGTTGGATGCTCACAGCGCGTCGCCCTCCCCTTCCAGGTCGAGCGGGCCGAGCGCGGCCAGTTTGCGTGCGGCATCCAGCGTCATCTGTCGACGTACGGCCTTCAGGATGTAGTCGTTGAGAGACGGGGCGTCGGCGGCGGCGTCCCGCAGCGCCTTGTCCATGGAGTCCGGGATGCGCAAGGTGATGGCACTCATGACGTCAAATGTAGTGGCAGAAGTGCCGTCAGTGGGCCGGGTTGCCCAGAACGGCCCAGACCGGAAAACAAGCGCCCCCGCCCGGAAAGCTCCGGACGGGGGCACCCATGGCTGAACCTCAGGGGTTACAGGCCGAGCTCGACCTCGAACTCGCCCGCCTCCAGGATCGCCTTGACCGCGGTCAGGTAACGGGCCGCGTCGGCGCCGTCGACCAGGCGGTGGTCGTAGGACAGGGTCAGGTACGTCATGTCGCGGACGCCGATGACCGTGCCCTCCTCCGTCTCGATGACGGCCGGACGCTTGACCGTGGCGCCGATGCCGAGGATCGCGACCTGGTTCGGCGGCACGATGATCGTGTCGAACAGCGCGCCGCGCGAGCCGGTGTTGGAGATGGTGAAGGTCGCGCCGGACAGCTCGTCCGGGGTGATCTTGTTCGCCCGGACCTTGCCCGCCAGGTCGGCGGTGGCCTTGGCGATGCCGGCGATGTTCAGGTCGCCCGCGTGCTTGATGACCGGGGTCATCAGGCCCTTCTCCGAGTCCACCGCGATACCGACGCTCTCGGTGTCGAAGTAGGTGATCGTGCCCTCTTCCACGTTGATCCGGGCGTTGACGGCCGGGTGGGCCTTCAGCGCCTGGGCCGCCGCCTTCACGAAGAACGGCATCGGGGAGAGCTTGACGCCCTCGCGCGCGGCGAAGGAGTCCTTGGCCTGGGCGCGCAGCCGCATCAGGCGGGTGACGTCGACCTCGACGACCGACGACAGCTGCGCCTGCTCGTGCAGCGCCTTGACCATGTTGTCGCCGATGACCTTGCGGATGCGCGGCATCTTGACGGTCTGGCCGCGCAGCGGGGAGGCCTCGAGCTTCGGGGCCTTCTTCGCGGCGGCGGCAGCAGGCGCGGCAGCGGCCGGAGCCGGGGCGGCGGCGGCCTTCGCGGCCTCGGCGGCGGCGAGGACGTCCTGCTTGCGGATCCGACCGCCGACGCCGGTGCCCTTGACGGCGGCCAGGTCGACGCCGTTCTCGGCGGCGAGCTTGCGCACCAGCGGGGTCACGTACGCACCCTCGTCGGTGGCCTGCGCGGCGGGCGCGGGCGCGGGCGCCGGGGTGACCGGAGCCGGAGCGACCGGCGCGGGCGCCGGAGCGGCGGGCGCCGGAGCCGGAGCGGCCGGAGCCGGGGTGGGCGCCGGGGCGGCGACGGGCGCCGGGGCCGGGGCGGCGGGAGCCGGAGCAGCCGCGGGGGCTGCGCCCGGGGCGCCGATGACGGCGAGCTTGGCGCCGACCTCGGCGGTCTCGTCCTCACCGACGGTGATCTCCAGCAGCACACCCGAGGTGGGCGCCGGGATCTCGGTGTCCACCTTGTCGGTCGACACCTCCAGCAGCGGCTCGTCGGCCTCGACGCTGTCGCCGACCGACTTCAGCCAGCGGGTGACGGTGCCCTCGGTGACGGACTCGCCGAGTGCGGGCAGGACCACGTCCGTGCCCTGCGCGGAACCGGCGCCGGCGGCGGCCTCGGCGGTGGGCGCCGGGGCGGGAGCGGCCTGCTCGGTGGAGGGCTGGGCGGCCGGGGCGGGCTCGGGAGCCGGGGCCGCGACGGGCTCGGCGGCCGGCGCCGGAGCGGCAGCAGGCGCGCCCGTGCCGTCGTCGATGACGGCCAGCTCGGCGCCGACCTCGACCGTCTCGTCCTCGGCGACCTTGATGGAGGCCAGGATGCCGGCGGCGGGGGAGGGGATCTCGGTGTCGACCTTGTCGGTCGACACCTCGAGCAGCGGCTCGTCGGCCTCTACGCGCTCACCCTCGGCCTTCAGCCAGCGGGTGACAGTGCCCTCGGTGACGCTCTCGCCGAGCGCCGGAAGGGTTACGGAAACCGCCATGGTTTCGGTTGCTCCTTACGAATTGCGGAAGTCTGAGTCGTCGCTTCGACGTGTTTCGACCGAGGGTCAGTCGTGCGCGTGCAGCGGCTTGCCCGCCAGGGCCAGGTGGGCCTCGCCGAGCGCCTCGTTCTGCGTCGGGTGGGCGTGGATGAGCTGCGCGACCTCGGCCGGCAGCGCCTCCCAGTTGTAGATCAGCTGGGCTTCGCCGACCTGCTCGCCCATGCGGTCGCCGACCATGTGGACGCCGACCACGGCACCGTCCTTGACCTGGACGAGCTTGATCTCGCCCGAGGTGTTCAGGATCTTGCTCTTGCCGTTGCCGGCGAGGTTGTACTTCAGAGCGACGACCTTGTCCGCGCCGTAGATCTCCTTGGCCTTGGCCTCGGTGATGCCCACGGAGGCGACCTCGGGGTGGCAGTACGTCACCCGCGGGACACCGTCGTAGTCGATCGGGACGGCCTTGATACCGGCCAGACGCTCCGCCACCAGGATGCCCTCGGCGAAGCCGACGTGCGCGAGCTGGAGCGTGGGCACCAGGTCGCCGACCGCGGAGATCGTCGGGACGTTGGTGCGCATGTACTCGTCGACCAGGACGTAGCCGCGGTCCATCGCGACGCCCTGCTCCTCGTAGCCCAGACCGGCGGAGACGGGCCCGCGGCCCACCGCGACCAGCAGGACCTCGGCCTCGAACTCCTTGCCGTCGGCCAGGGTGACCTTGACGCCGTCGGCGGTGTACTCGGCCTTCGAGAAGAAGGTGCCCAGGTTGAACTTGATGCCGCGCTTGCGGAACGCGCGCTCAAGAAGCTTGGAGGAGTTCTCGTCCTCGACCGGCACGAGGTGCTTCAGACCCTCGATGACTGTGACGTCGGAGCCGAAGGACTTCCACGCCGAGGCGAACTCGACGCCGATCACGCCGCCGCCGAGGATGATCGCGGACTTCGGCACGCGGTCCAGGACGAGGGCGTGGTCGGAGGAGATGATCCGGTTGCCGTCGATCTCCAGGCCCGGCAGCGACTTCGGCACGGAGCCGGTCGCCAGCAGCACATGGCGCCCCTGGATCCGCCGGCCGTTCACGTCGACGGAGGTGGGGGAGGACAGCCGGCCCTCACCCTCGATGTACGTCACCTTGCGGGAGGCGACGAGTCCCTGCAGGCCCTTGTACAGGCCGGAGATCACGCCGTCCTTGTACTTGTGGACCCCGGCGATGTCGATGCCCTCGAAGGTGGCCTTGACGCCGAACTGCTCGCTCTCGCGGGCCTGGTCGGCGATCTCGCCCGCGTGCAGCAGGGCCTTGGTGGGGATGCAACCCCGGTGCAGGCAGGTGCCGCCGACCTTGTCCTTCTCGATCAGGGCGACGTCCAGGCCCAGCTGCGCCCCGCGCAGGGCCGCGGCGTAACCGCCACTACCACCGCCGAGGATCACTAGGTCGAAAACGGTGCTGGCGTCGTTCGCCACGTCACGTCCTCCATGCATGTGCGCCACGCCGGTCTCCAGTGACCGGTCGGCGGCTGGTGTCCGGCCGCTCTGTTATCGGCCCTGTGGTGGGGGCCCTGTCCTGCCGAGCCCCATCCTCGCACTTGTCGGAGGCAGACGAGACACGGGGCCGGGGTGTGAGACGTCCCACGTTCAGATGAGCGCCCCAAAGGGGCGCGGGGAACTGCGCGACCAGCCCCCACGCCCCTGCGGTCGCCATGTGACGGAATGGACCGAGTTGTCAGGCGAACGTCAGCCCAGGTCGCCGGAGGCGGTCAGTTCCGCGAGCCGCACCAGCGTCCGCACCGCCGTACCCGTACCGCCCTTCGGCGTGTACCCGAAGGGACCCCCCTCGTTGAACGCGGGCCCGGCGATGTCCAGGTGCGCCCAGGTGATCCCCTCGCCGACGAACTCCCGCAGGAAGAGCCCGGCCACCAGCCCGCCGCCCATCCGCTCACCCATGTTCGCGATGTCGGCGACGCTGGAGTCCATGCCCTTGCGCAGGTGCTCCGGCAGCGGCATCGGCCAGGCCGGCTCGCCGACCTCCTCGGCGGCCTCGTGCACCGCGGAGCGGAACGCGTCGTCGTTGGCCATGATCCCGAAGGTCCGGCTGCCCAGCGCCAGCATCATCGCGCCGGTCAGGGTCGCCACGTCGACGATCGCGTCCGGCTTCTCCTCGGAGGCCGCCCACAGCGCGTCCGCCAGGACCAGCCGGCCCTCGGCGTCGGTGTTGAGGACCTCGACGGTCTTGCCGCTGTACATGCGCAGCACGTCACCCGGGCGGGTGGCGGAGCCCGACGGCATGTTCTCGGCGAGCGCCAGCCAGCCGGTGACGTTGACCTCGAGCCCGAGCCGTGCGGCGGCGACGACCGCGGCGAAGACCGCCGCCGCGCCGCTCATGTCGCACTTCATCGTCTCGTTGTGGCCGGCCGGCTTCAGCGAGATGCCGCCCGAGTCGTAGGTGATGCCCTTACCGACGAAGGCGAGGTGCTTCTTCGCCTTGGCGGAGGTGTACGACAGCTTCACCAGGCGCGGGGCGGCGGCCGAGCCGGAGCCGACGCCCAGGATGCCGCCGTAGCCGCCCTTGGCGAGGGCCTTGTCGTCGAGCACCTGCACCTTGATGCCGTGCTCCTTGGCCGCCGTCTGGGCGAGCGCGGCGAACGCCTGCGGGTCGAGGTCGTTCGGCGGCATGTTGATCAGGTCGCGGGCGCGGTTGAGCTCCTCACCGACCGCGGCGGCACGCAGCAGCGCGGCCTTGTGGACGGCGTCGCGCGGCTTCCCGCCCAGCAGGGCGGCCTCGGCGAGCGGCGCCTTGCCGTTCTTGCCGTTCTTGGCCTTGGCGTCCTTGCCGGCCGGGCCGGTCTGCTTGTAGGCGTCGAAGGAGTACGCGCCGAGCAGCACGCCCTCGGCGATCGCGCCGATGTCGGCGGCGTCGGTCACCGGCAGGGCGAACGCGGCCTTCTTGGCGCCGGCGAGGGCGCGGGCGGCCACGCCGGCGGCCCTGCGCAGCGCCTCGGCGTCGAAACCGGCGTCCTTCTCGGGCTCGGCTCCGAGCCCCACCGCGAGCACGAGCGGCGCCTTGAAGCCGGCCGGGGCGGGCAGCTTCGTCACCTCGCCCTCGGCCCCGGAGGCGCCGAGGGTTTCCAGGACGCCGGCGAGTCGGCCGTCGTAGGCCTTGTCGAGGGCTTCGGCGCCTGGGGCAACGATCAGGTCGCCAGACCTGGATGCGGCGCCCTTGGCGACACCGATCACGATCGCGTCGGCCCGGAGGCCGGGCGCCGCGGCGGTGCTGAGAGTGAGAGCAGTCACGGTGGTGAAATCTCGCTTCCGATGTGGAGTTGCTGTGGCCGGAGGGTGTGGGTCGACCAGGCCCGACAGCCGACCCTAGAGCCGGGCAGAGGGTGCGGTCGTATCCGGGGTCTGCCTCACCGGCGCGGCGGACCGGTGCGGCGAATCCCGCAATGAGCGTACGCGTGCGTGTGCGTTCGCCCAGCACGCGAGTGTTCACCCGTCGGTGGCGTCGTAGCCACTTCTCGATCCTCGCACTCCATGAACTGGGTCACACCCGTCGGGTTCCGGTGCGTCAGAAGGCGATCATCCTTGAGTACGTTGCCGCACATCCTGGAGCCCGCCCGGTGAGACGCCCGACCGTTCTGCTGCCCCTTCTCGGCCTGCTGCTCGCGGGCTGCGCCTCCGCACCGGACGACCCACCGCAGGATGGGCCTGACGGCCCGTCATCGGGCGCGACGTCGGCGAGCGGGAAGGTCTGGCAGCCCGCCCCCGGCATCGACTGGCAGTGGCAGCTCAGCGGACGCCTCGACACCTCCGTCGACGTGCCCGTCTACGACATCGACGGCTTCGACCAGACCAAGGACACGGTCGCCGGGCTGCACGACGACGGCCGCAAGGTCATCTGCTACCTCTCCACCGGCGCCTGGGAGGACTGGCGCCCCGACGCCGCGAAGTTCCCCCGATCGGTGATCGGCAAAGGCAACGGCTGGGACGGCGAACGCTGGCTCGACATCCGCCGGACCGACGTCCTCGAACCGCTGATGGCGGCCCGCCTCGACATGTGCCGGGCCAAGGGCTTCGACGCCGTCGAGCCGGACAACATGGACGGCTACAAGAACACCACCGGCTTCCCGATCAAGGCCGCCGACCAGCTCCGCTACAACCGTCTCATCGCCGGCCTCGCCCACGACCGGGGCATGTCCGTCGGCCTGAAGAACGACCTCGACCAGATCCCCGCCCTCGTCGACGACTTCGACTTCGCCGTCAACGAACAGTGCGCCCAGTACGACGAGTGCGAGGACCTGACCCCCTTCATCGAGGCGGGCAAGGCCGTCTTCCACGTCGAGTACGAACTCCCCACCAGCGACTTCTGCGCCGACTCCCGCCGCCTGCGCCTGAGTTCCCTGCTGAAGAAGTACGAACTGGGAGTGTGGCGCGAGGCCTGCTAGCAATAGCTGACTAGGTCCCCTGGTGGGCCAGGCAGAAGACCACGAGCGCGGTGGTCGCCGCCGTTTCGGCGAGGGCGCCGAAAACGTCCCCGGTGACCCCGCCGAAGCGGCGCGTGCAGTGCCGTAGGAGGAGTTCGGCGGCGGCGAGGGCGGCGAGGATCGCGAGCGCCGGGCGGACGGCGTCGTACGGCTCGAAAAGGGGACCCGGCTCGACCGGCCCGATCACGGCGACGACGCCGTGGCCCCCGTACGGTCCGAGCCACGCACCTGTGATCGCCGCCGCCAGCGTGACCGCGGCGGCGGCGATCACCGCACCCCGCACCGGGACCACGCCCGCGACCGCCGCCCCCAGCCCCTCCGGCCGCGCGGCCGGCACCCCGTCGCGTGCCGCCAGGGTCAGCGCCAGCCGGGCGGCGGCCGCCGAGACGACGGCGGCCAGCGCGCCCAGGGCCCACGAGACCTCGTAGAGCTGCGTCAGCGCGGCCACCTGGGCGAGCAGCACGAAGACGAGCGTGAGCACGCCGAACGGGCCGATGTCGGACTGCTTCATGATGCGCAGCGCGTCCTCGGCGGGCTTGCCGCTGCCGAGTCCGTCCGCGGTGTCGGCCAGCCCGTCCAGGTGCAGACCACGGGTGAGGACGGCGGGCACGGCGGCCGAGGCGACGCCGGCCAGCAACGGGCTCGCGCCCAGCCGGAGCAGCAGCAGCCCGAGCCCGGCCGCGCAGCCGCCGACGGCCAGCCCGACCAGCGGGGCGCTCAGCATGCCCCCACGGGCGGCTTGCCGATCCCAGCGGGTCACCCTGACCGGGAGCACGCTGAGGGTACCGAAGGCGAACCGAAGGCCGTCGAAGGGCGAGGTCATGGACACCGCGGCAGACTAGCCCGGACGCCGCACCGGCGAGGCAGCCCGCCCCTTCCGCCGGGAAACTGGCGGCATGGGCCAGTGGTTGCAGCGCAACATCGTCGAACCGGGCAAGCTCCCGCTGCTCCTCGCGCTGGCCGCGCTGGTGCTCACGTTCCTGATCACCCGGGTCATCACGCGTCTGATTCGGGCGGGCAGGGGACCGTTCGGCAACATCAGCTCCGGCGGGGTGCACATCCACCACGTGGTGCCGGGCGTGGTGCTGACCGTCGCGGGCGGCTTCGGCGCGGTGGCGAGCGGCCTGCGGGGCTTCGGCTCGGGCGCCTTCGCGATCGTCTTCGGCATCGGCACGGGCCTCGTCCTCGACGAGTTCGCGCTGATCCTGCATCTCGACGACGTGTACTGGACGGAGGCGGGCCGCAAGAGCCTGGAGGCCGTGGTGCTGACCGTGGCCCTGGTCGGACTGCTGCTGGTGGGCTTCTCGCCGTTCGGCGTCAACGACATGAGCGACGAGGAGCTTCAGGACCGGGGGGGCGTCATCTCGACCGTGATCGTGAACTTCCTGTTCTCGCTGGCCGTGCTGGCGAAGGGCAAGGCCAAGATGGCGGTCTTCAGCGTGTTCGTGCCGTTCGTGGGGCTGCTGGGCTTCATTCGGCTGGCCCGGCCGGGGTCGCCGTGGGCCCGGAGGTTCTACGGCCGTCGTCCGCGTGCGCGGGCCAAGGCCGTGCTGCGCGCCTACCGCCACGACCGGCGGTGGGCCGGGCCCCGGCGGCGGGTGGGGGACTGGCTGGGCGGGAAGACGGACGCCGAGCTCGCTCAGTCCCGTAAGGGGGAGTGAGGGCGCCGACGGGCGGGGGAGGGACGTCGGCCGGCTGTCCCGCCCTGCGCCGGCACGCGCACAGCGCCACCACCGCCCCGATCGCCGCCAGATGCTCCTTGCCCGCCAGGTTGTTCTTCAGCAGGACCTCCACCACCATGGCGACGACCACCGCGGCCGCCGTCGCGCGGGCGCGATAGCGCCAGCCCAGGAACACCGCGAGGCCGACCACTGCCGCCGACGGCCCGGTGTCCACGATGCGGGCGTCGGCCACCGGCAGGCCGAAGGGGCTGTCGGGGCCCAGGGCGATGCCCACGCGGGCGTACAGGGTGCCGGCGAGGGTGGCGGCGTAGGCGATGACGAGGGTGCGCCACCAGCCGAGGCAGAGCTCCGCGACGCCGAACACCAGCAGAAGCTGCGCGAGGGCGCCCCACACCGGCAGGTCCAGCGCCGGGACGAAGAGCGAGAGCGGGGTGCGCAGCAGGGCGAGCCACAAGGCGTCCTCCGCCCGCACCGCACCGAGGTTCTGGACCGGCTGATAGCCCCAAGACTGGTTCTGCACGACCTGCGTCACCGACGTCAGACACACCGCCGCCAGAGTCATCGGCGCGAGAGTCATCGGCGTGAGAGTCATCGGCGACAGGCTCACGCGTGCCGCCCCCCGGCGCCGCCGCACCAACGGAGCGCGTACGGCCAGGTACAGCGCACCCCATTCGGTGCGGGCCCAGCGGGCGATCCGGTTCATCGGTGGGTCTCCAGGTGCTTGCGGTGCAGCCACTTCGGCAGCCCCGGCGCTTCCAGGAACCCCTCCGCCCGCGCCGCGGCGATCCCGATGCGGGGCAGGTCCGCGCTCTTCTCGAAGAGCAGGAAGCGGGGTTCCCAGATGGGCCGGTACTTGGCGTTGGCGCGGTACAGCGACTCGATCTGCCACCAGCGCGAGAAGAAGCTGAGCAGCGACCGCCACAGCCTCAGCACCGGCCCGGCGCCGAGGCGTGCGCCCCTTTCGAAGACCGACCGGAACACGGCGAAGTTGAGCGAAACCTGGGTGATCCGGATCTCTTGCGTTTCCCGGGCCCTGCGCAGGAGTTCGAGGACCATGAACTCCATCAGGCCGTTGTCGCAGGCGCGGTCCCGGCGCATCAGGTCGAGGGACAGGCCGTGCGGTCCCCACGGCACGAACGAGAGCAGGGCCCGCAGTTCACCGTCGGCGTCGGTGCACTCCAGCATCACGCAGCGGCCGTCCTCCGGGTCCCCGAGCCGTCCCAGCGCCATGCTGAACCCGCGCTCCGTGGCCCCGTCGCGCCAGTCGTCGGCGCGCCGCAGCAGGTACGCCATCTCGTCGGCGGGGATGTCCTCGTGCCGCCGTACCCGCACGGTGTACCCGGCCCGGCGGACCCGGTTGTACGCCTGCCGGACGGTCCGCATGGCACGTCCTTCGAGAGTGAACTCGGCGACCTCGACGATCGCCTCGTCCCCGAGTTCCAGCGCGTCCAGTCCGTGCCGGGCGTACACGGTCCCGGCCTCCTCGCTCGCGCCCATCACCGCCGGGATCCACCCGTGCGCCCGCGCCTCGGCGAGCCACGGCTCGATCGCCCCCGGCCAGGCCTCCGGATCCCCGAGCGGATCCCCGGACGCCAGCGACACCCCGCCGAGGACGCGGTAGGCGACGGCCGCCTTGCCGGTCGGCGAGAAGCACACGCTCTTCTCGCGGCGCAGCGCGAAGTAGCCGAGCGAGTCCCGTTCACCGTGCCGGTCGAGGAGCTCCCGCAGCCGTTTCTCGTCGTCCTCGGTGAGCGGGTCGACGGCGCGCCGGGAGCGGAACGCCGCGTACAGCACGGCGAGGACGAGGACCGTGCTCAGCACGTTGACGGCGACGTCCACCCAGGTGGGCGTGGCGATGCCGGGGACGCGGTAGTCGTCGGCGGCGACGGAGACCAGCCGCAGCGTGCCGTAGCGCCAGCGCTCCAGGAAGGTGGAGGGGGCAGCGGCCCGGTTGGTGACCGTCACCACCAGCGCGGCCAGCAGCGAGGCGCCCAGCAGTCCGCCGACTCCGACGGCCGCGGCGAGCTTCGGGTTGGACCGGTCGCCCTTGGCGTAGAACTCCCGCCGCCCGGCGAGCAGCGCGATCACGAACGCGGCGGTCAGTGCGAGGGAGACCCAGTTCTGCGGGCAGCGTCTGATCTCCGGAAACGTCATGGCCAGCGAGAACAGCCCCAGGAACGCCCCGCTGAGACCGAGGTTGAGGATCCACGCTGCCCGCTTGCGCCGCCGCATGGTGACGGCCAGGAACGCAGTGAAGACCCCGGACGCGAAGCCGGCCGTCAGCAGATACGGCGTGAACAGGTTCTCCTGGTTGTGCCGCCGCACGTCCTGCCCCAGGGAGACCCACACCGCACTGAGGAAGTTGACGAACGCGACGGCCCGCAGGTACCAGACGGCGAAGGCGGCGGCGCCCCGGGTGTTGCCCATGAGTGGTGATCATATGGGTGCACTTCCGGGAAACCGCTCTTTTGGCGCCGCCTGTCCGTTTTCCCCCGGGCTCTTACTCCTGCGTCGGGTCCTCCTCGGAGCCGTCGGTCTTGTCCTCGGACACCTCCGGCTTCTCGGGGAGTTCCGCGGCCAGTGCCGCCGCTGCCTGCACCAACGGCAGTGCGAGCAGGGCGCCGGCGCCCTCGCCGACCCTCACGCCCTGGTCAACGAGAGGTTCCAGAGCCATCCGATCGAGTGCCTTCGCCTGCCCCGGTTCACCGCTCTTGTGTGCGGCCAGCCACCAGTCCGGCGCCCGGAACGCGATCCGCTGCCCGACGAGCGCGCACGCCGCCGCCACGACGCCGTCCAGGACGACCGGCAACTTCCGCACGGCGCACTGGAGCAGAAAGCCCGTCATGGCGGCGAGGTCGGCGCCGCCCACCGTCGCCAGCAGCTGCAACTGCTCGCCGAGCACGGGCCGCGCCCGGCGCAACGCGTCCCGGATGGCGGCACACTTGCGCATCCACGCCAGGTCGTCGATCGCCTCGCCGCCCCGCCCGGTCACCACGGACGCGTCCGTCCCGCACAGCGCGGCGACCAGCACGCCCGCCGCCGTCGTCCCGCCCACGCTCACGTCGCCGAGCACGACCAGATCCGTGCCGGAGTCGGCCTCCTCGTCGGCGACGGCCATGCCCGCCCGGAAGGCGGCCTCGGCCTCCTCGACCGTCAGCGCGTCCTCGATGTCGATCCGGCCGCTGCCGCGCCGTACCCGATGCCGTACGACGTCCTCGGGGAACAGGTCCGGGTCGCAGTCCAGGGCCATGTCCACGACCCGCAACGGCACGCCGAGACGGCGGGCGAGCACGGAGACCGGACGGCCGCCCTCCAGGACCTCGCGCACCAACTCCGCGGCGCTGCCCGCGGGTCGGACGGAGACGCCGAGCTCGGCGATGCCGTGGTCGCCGGCGAACAGCACCACCCGTGGCCGCTCGACCGGCCGCACGGGCGCCGCGCCCTGCGCCGCCGCCAGCCACTCACCCAGGTCGTCCAGGCGCCCCAGTGAACCGGGCGGCACGACCTGACGTTCCCGGCGCGCCTCCGCGTCGCGGCGCACCCCGCCGTCGGGGCGCTCGATCAGATCGGTGAAGTCGTCGAGATTAAGCGAGCTCATTCGCCGAACAGTACCGGCACTGATCGAACGGTTCAGCGCTACATCGTCACCACGCCCCCACCGCGCCCCCGTGACGTCATTGCACCGGAGATCGGTATCCCATACGTTCCGTTTTGCCGCAAATTGTCGTTCGCCTGTCGTGTGCTCATCCCGTCCTCCCCCGGAGCCGCTCATGCCCCCCAGGCCCGTCCACGAGCCGCGCCGCGACGACTGCCCCTGGTGCGGCTCGAAACGCCTGCGCACCCGGTTGCGCGCACCGGACCTGCGCCACCGCAGACCCGGCACGTTCGTGGTCGACGAGTGCCGGGACTGCGCCCACGCCTTCCAGAACCCGCGCCTGACCACCGAGGGACTCCAGCTGTACGGCGCGGAGGGCGACCAGCGGGCCGGCCACCGGCAGCTGAGGGCCACGGCACGGGCCATGCTGCCCTTCCCCGAACCGGAGAGCTGGCTGGACGTCGGAACGGGGGACGCGCCCTTCCCGGCGGCGGCGAAGGAACTGTTCGTCTACACGGCGTTCGACGGGGTGGATCCGACGCTCAGGGTGGAGCGGGCGAGAGCCGCGGGCCGCCTGGAGGAGGCCCACGTGGGCCATCTGACGGCACCGGAGGTCCTGTCCCGCGTGAGGGGCCGCTACGACGTGGTCAGCATGCTCCACCACCTGGAACACACCCGGGAGCCGAGGAAGGAGCTCGCGGCGGCGCTGACCGCCCTGCGTCCCGGCGGCCACCTCCTCCTGGAACTCCCGGACCCCTCCAGCGCGTCCGCCGCCGTCCTCGGCAAGTGGTGGCACTCCCACGACCAGCCCCGCCACCTCCACCTGATCCCCCTGGCCAACCTCCGCACGGAACTCCAGGCCCGGGGCTGCGAGATCGTCGTGACGGACCGCAGGGCGCCGCACACCCCGCACGACCTGGCGACGGCGGCCTCGCTCTACCTGAACCGGACCCGGCTGCGCCGCGCGGCCGGCCCCCTGACGGCCCTGGCCGCCACCCTCGACCACGCCCTGGCCCCAGCCCTGCGCCGCACCCGCTTCTCAAACGCCTACCGCCTCATCGCCCGCAAACCCTAAGCCCCCAGAACCCCCGCGCCCCGGCGGCCCGGCCCCCCACGATCCGAACCCCGGCGATCCGGGGCCCGCGCCCCGGTGCCCGGCGGCTTGGAGCCCCGCGCCCCGGACCCCGGCGGCCCCGAGCCCCGTGTTCCGGAGCCTGGCGATCCGGGGCCCGCGCCCCGGTGCCCGGCGGCCTGGAGCCCCGCGATCGGGAACCCGGTGGCTCGGAGCCCCGTGTTCCGGACCCCCGGCGAGTCGGGGCCCGCGCCCCCGGTGCCCGGCGGCCCGGAGCCCCGTGTTCCGGGGCCTGGCGAGTTGGGGCCCGTGCCCCGGTGCCCGGAGGCTTGGAGCCCGGCGAGTCGGAGCCCCGCCCCCCCCCGGAGCCCGCGGCCCGGAGCCCGCGATCTGGAGCCCGCCATCCGGACCCCGGCGGCCGGGAGCCCGGCGATCTAGAGCCCTGCGACCGAGAACCCGCGGTCCGACCCCGGCGGCCCGGAGCCCGCGATCTGGAGTCCGGAGGCTTGGAGCCCGGCGAGTCGGGGCCCAGCGCCCCGGTGCCCGGCGGTCCGACCCCGGCGGCCCGGAGCCCGCGATCTGGAGTCCGGAGGCTTGGAGCCCGGCGAGTCGGAGCCCCGCCCCCCGGTGCCCGGCGGTCCGGAGCCCGGCGACCGAGAACCCGCGCCCCGGCCCCGGCGGCCCGGCCCCCCGCGATCCGGAGCCCGGCGACTCGGGGCCCGCGCCCCGGTGCCGGGAGGCTTGGAGCCCGGCGAGTCGGAGCCCCGCCCCCCGGTGCCCGGCGGTCCGGAGCCCCGCGACCGAGAACCCGCGCCCCGGCCCCGGCGGCCCGGCCCCCCGCGATCCGGGGCCTGGCGAGTTGGGGCCCGTGCCCCGGTGCCGGGAGGCTTGGAGCCCGGCGAGTCGGGGCCCAGCGCCCAGGAGCCCGGCGGCTCGGAGCCCCGCGACCGAGAACCCGGCAACTCGGAGCCCGTGATCCGGAGCCCGGCGACCGAGAACCCGCGGCTGGAGCCCCGCGATTGGGAACCCGGTGGCTCGGAGCCCCGATCCGGAGTCCCGCGACCGAGACCCGCGGTCCGGAGTCCCGCGACCGAGACCCGCGGTCCGGAGTCCCGCGACCGAGAACCGCGGTCCGGAGCCCCGTGACCGGGAACCCGCGGCTCGGAGCCCGCGGTCGGCTCCGGGGCGGAGGTTGCGGAACGGGACCGGACGGTCAGCCGCGTAGTAGTAGGGCTTGGCTTGCTACCACCAGTACGACCTGTTCGCACTCGGTGGCGACCGTCGCGTTCAGCCGGCCCAGTTCGTCCCGGTACCGCCGCCCCGATGCCGTGGCCGGCACGATCCCGGAGCCGACCTCGTTCGACACCAGTACGACGGTCCGCCGCGCCGAGCGCACGGCCGCCGCCAACTCCGTCACCCGCGCGCGCAGCGCCTTCTCGCCGCCGTCCGCCCACACCGCGTCGTCCCACGCCCCGACGGAGTCCATGGCGTCCGTCAGCCACAGCGACAGACAGTCGATCAGCAGCGGCGCCCCCTCCGCCCCGAGCAACGGCACCAGATCGCAGGTCTCCGTCGTCCGCCAGGACCCCGGCCGCCGCTCCCGGTGCGCCGCGACCCGCGACGCCCACTCGGTGTCGCCGCCGCGCGTCCCCCCGGTGGCGACGTACAGCACGTCCGGGAAGGACTCCAACCGGCGCTCGGCCTCCACCGACTTCCCCGACCGGGCCCCGCCCAGCACCAGCGTCCGCCTCGGCACGTCCGGCACCTCCTCGTACACCCCCACCGTCAGCGTCGACCCGTCGGCCACCGCCCGCGCCCCCGCCGCCGCGAGGCGCCGCGCGAGCTCCACGCCCGGCGGCACGTCGTGGTCCAGGTGGACGGCGACCACGTCCGTCGTCGGCCCCACCGCGCCCACCGCCCGCAGCTTCGCCAGCGCGTCCGGCCGCCCCACGAGATCCGCGAGGACCATGTCGTACCGCTCGGCGGCCCCCGACCCCTCCTCCAGGCCCGCCGGCGCGCCCCCGGGCGGCAGATACAGCAGCCGCTGCCCGTCCGGGCCGGTGACCGCGTACCCGGTGCCCGGCGCGTCCATCGCCACGGCCCGCACCCGATGCCCCGTCAGCAGCGCCAACTCCCGCCCGTCCGGCACCCGGCCGGGCTGCGGCAGCCCGGCCGGCACCTCCACCGGTGGCCCGTCGTGCGGATGCGTCAGCAGCACCTGCCGCACCCCGCCCAGCGAGTGACCCGCGCGCGCGGCGGCGAACGCGGCGCCCGGCGTCAGATCGAGCAGCAGCGTCCCGTCCACGAGCAACGCGGTCGCCGCGCGCGCGTGCGCACCGAGCGAGGTCGCGCACACGGAGCAGGAACAGTCGGGGCGGGGCAGGCCCGCGGGGGCGCCGGTACCGAGCAGAGTGACTTCCACGGAGCTGATTTTCGCCTGTCTGACCTGGTCTTGCGCATCCGACTAGGCTGCTCGGCAGGAGCCGGACCAAGATCCGGCTTCTGCTCTGCACGTGGTCACAGCTGGGAGGCGTACATGGCGGCATGGACGTGGCGGTTCGAGAAGGCCGACGGGACGGAGGTCCAACCCGCGGTGCAGCCCGAGGAGTTCACCACTCAGGGGGACGCCGAGTCCTGGATCGGGGAAGTGTGGAAGGACCTCCTCGAAGGCGGCGCGGACCAGGTACGGCTGTTCGAGGACTCCACCGAGATCTACGGCCCGATGAGCCTGCACGCGAACGAGGCGTAGCCGCACAGCGGGGTGGCCCCACCACGGCCACCCCGTACGCCGTTCACTCGTACGAGCGGAGCGCGACCGCTCAGCCGCGCACCCCGCACAGATGCAGCAGCGCCGCGACCTGCCGGTAGGGGTCGGTCCGCCCGGCCCGCTCCTCGGCGGCCAGCAGGGTCTCGACGTCGCCCGGGATCTCCGCCCCGTCCGCCGCCGTGTCCGTGAAGACCCGCACGCCGTACCAGGCCTGCAGCGGTGCGCCGATCCCGGCGAGCGTGCCGGTCAGCGTCGTCAGCCGGTCCGCCCGTACGTCGAGCCCCAGCCGGTTGCGGTAGGCGACGGAGTCGAAGGCGCCCAGCGCGCCCGTCCAGTCGCCGGACAGGCCCGGCCGCATGGCCAGCGCGTCCGCGTTCCTGACCAGCAGCGACAGCAGACCACCCGGCGCCAGCATCCGCGCGAGCCCCGCGAGCAGCGGATCCGGCTCCGCGACGTACATGAGCACGCCGTGGCACAGCACCACGTCGAAGCTGCCGGGCAGGAAGTGCACTCCGGTGTCGCGGCCGTCGCCCTCGATGATCCGCATCCGCTCCCGGATGCCCTCGGGTTCGCCGCACAGCGCCTCGCGGGCCGCGGCGATCATCGTCGCGTCCTGCTCGAGACCGGTCACCTGATGCCCGAGCCGGGCCAGCCGCAGCGCCTGCGTGCCCTGGCCCATCCCGACGTCGAGGACCCGCAGCCGCTGCCCCACCGGGTAGCGCGCCGCTATCTGCTCGTCGAGCTGCCGGGCCACCAGCTCCTGTCGTACGACGTCACGCAGCCCGCCCAGCCTGCTCAGCCAGGCCTCGGCCGCTCCCCCGGAGAAGGCCGCAGCGCTCAGAGCCGTCCTCCACGCTTGAGCTGCGGCTTGGGCAGCCGGAGCCGGCGCATCTGCAGCGAGCGCATCAGCGCGTACGCCACCGCGCCCCGCCGGTTCTGCTGGGGGAAGCGCTCCGCCAGCTGCTTGCGCAGCCGGAAGGCGGTGACGAACGAGTCCAGCACGATCAGCACGATCACGACCAGCCAGAGCAGCAGCGCGATGGTCTGCAGCGAGCCCACCCGCACCATGCTCAGCACCAGGATGACCACGGCCATCGGCAGGAAGAACTCCGCCACGTTGAACCGCGAGTCGATGAAGTCGCGGGCGTACTTGCGCACCGGGCCCTTGTCACGGACCGGCAGGTAACGCTCGTCACCGCCCGCCAGCGCCTGGCGCTGGCGGTCCAGCTGGGCACGGCGCTCCTCGCGCTGACGCTTGGCGGCGTCCTTGCGCGACGTCGAGGTGCTGGCGACGCTGCGGCGCTGGGACTGGGCCTCACTGCGCTTGGGCGTGGGCCTGCCCTTGGGGGCCTGCGGGTCGCGGGTCTGCTTGGAGTCGGTCACCACCGCGTCGGCGGGGGCCTTCTCTTCCTTGGCACGGCTACGGAACACAAAACCCAAGGGTAAGCGCTCCCGGGCATGGACCCCAGCCCGGAGGGGAACGATCCGGCAACACCAGTCGTCTGTAGAGGGGACAGACCGGGCAGGAGTGAGGAAGAAGGGGCACAGGGTGATCGGTCGCTCACCCTGAAGGTCACCTACTCCTCACGCCGGAGCAGGAGCGCGGTCAGTCGTCCTTGGGGATGAGCGCATCCGTCCCCGAACAGTGCGTCAATGGATGCAGGGCCCGTACTGTGGGTTCTGTCGCAGAGGTTCAGGCTGGACGTCAGAAGGGGGCGCGCGAAGCCCATGAGCGGTGTCATGAAGCGTATGGGGATGATCTTCCGCGCGAAGGCGAACAAGGCCCTTGACCGGGCCGAGGACCCGCGCGAAACCCTCGACTACTCGTACCAGAAGCAGCTGGAGCTCCTCCAGAAGGTCCGCCGCGGTGTCGCCGACGTGGCCACCTCGCGCAAGCGTCTCGAACTCCAGCTGAACCAGTTGCAGTCGCAGTCGACCAAGCTGGAGGACCAGGGCCGCAAGGCCCTCGCGCTCGGCCGTGAGGACCTCGCCCGCGAGGCGCTCTCCCGCCGCGCCGCCCTCCAGCAGCAGGTCACCGACCTCGAGACACAGCACGCCACGCTCCAGGGCGAGGAGGAGAAGCTCACCCTCGCGGCCCAGCGCCTCCAGGCCAAGGTGGACGCCTTCCGTACGAAGAAGGAGACCATCAAGGCCACCTACACCGCCGCCCAGGCCCAGACCCGCATCGGC
Source organism: Streptomyces sp. NPDC031474 (assembly GCF_055581185.1). Lineage (NCBI taxonomy): Bacteria > Bacillati > Actinomycetota > Actinomycetes > Kitasatosporales > Streptomycetaceae > Streptomyces > Streptomyces sp. NPDC031474. The sequence continues at coordinate 474,244 of NZ_JBVIJX010000001.1, read as the reverse complement.
GAGGCCTTCTCCGGCATCTCCGAGGAGATGGGCGACGTCGGCCTGGCCATCCAGCGCGCCGAGGACAAGACCGCCCAGCTCCAGGCCCGCGCCGGCGCCCTCGACGAGCTCATGGCCTCCGGCGCCCTGGACGACCCGACGGGCATGGCGAAGGACGACCTCCAGGCCGAGCTGGACCGCCTCTCCGGTGGTACGGATGTGGAGCTGGAACTGCAGCGCATGAAGGCGGAGCTCGCCGGGGGCTCGTCCTCCGGACAGCAGGCCATCGAAGGCGGCACGAGCCAGTCGCAGTCCCAGCAGCAGCCGCAGGACACCCCGCGCTTCGACAAGCAGTAACCGGCGCCGGGGCCCGGAGCCGAGGAGGGCGACATGATCGTACGGATCATGGGGGAGGGCCAGTGGACGCTGGCCGACTCCCACTTCGTCGAACTGAACAAGCTGGACGACGAGCTGCTGGCCGAGATGGAGCGCGGTGACGAGGAAGGCTTCCACCGCGTCCTCGGCGCCCTCCTGGACGCGGTCCGCCGGCTGGGCGACCCCCTGCCTGACGACGCCCTGGAACCCTCGGAACTCATCCTCCCGGCCCCGGACGCGAGCCTGGAGGAGGTCCGGGAGATGCTGAGCGACGACGGCCTGATCCCGGGGTGATCTTCTTCTGGCCCGTCCGGTTCCAGCCAGTCCGGTTCCAGCCAGTCCGGTGCTAGCCCGTCCGGCGTGTGCGGACGAGCCCCCTTCGGGGCCGAAGCGGGGTCCGGGGGCGGCAGCCCCCAGCCACGGCAAGGAAAGTGACGGTATCTACGAGGTGACCCTCCTTGCCCGGGCCGAGTGCCGGCTCAAGGCCCACCCCCTGGCCCTGGACGCCTCGCTCGCCGCAGGCGTCCTGCTCTGCATGCTGGCGGGCTCCTTCGTCGACCCGCACGGAGAGCACAGCGTCAGCTGGAGCATCCACAGCCCGGACCCGCTCAGCCTGCTGCTGATGACCCTCGGCGCCGTCGCCCTCGTCTTCCGCCGCAGCGCCTCCATGGCGGTCCTCGCCCTCACCGGCGCCGCCTCCGCGATCGAGTCCGTCACCGGCGACCCCCGCGCCCCCGTCGCCATGTCCGCGGTGATCGCGCTGTTCACCGTCGCCGCCGGCACCGACCGCGCCACCAGCCTGCGGGCCGGCCTGCTCACCATGACGGTTCTCACCGGCGCCGCCATGCTCGCCGGACCACTGCCCTGGTACGCGCAGGAAAACCTGGGCATCCTCGCCTGGACCGGCATCGGCGCCACCGCAGGGGACGCGGTCCGCAGCCGCCGGGCCGTCGTCCAGGCCATCCGGGACCGCGCCGAGCGCGCGGAACGCACCCGCGAGGAGGAGGCCCGCCGCCGGGTCGCCGAGGAGCGCCTGCGCATCGCCCGCGACCTGCACGACGTCGTCGCCCACCACATCGCGCTGGTCAACGTGCAGGCCGGAGTCGCCGCGCATGTCATGGACAAGCGGCCCGACCAGGCCAAGGAGGCCCTCGCGCACGTCCGCGAGGCCAGCCGCTCGGCGCTCAACGAACTGCGGGCCACCGTCGGCCTGCTGCGCCAGTCCGGCGATCCCGAGGCCCCCACCGAGCCCGCGCCCGGCCTGGACCGCCTCGACGAGCTCGCCGGCACCTTCCGCAACGCCGGCCTCCAGGTCGAGGTGGCCCGCACCGATCACGGGACCAAGCTCCCCGCCGCCGTCGACCTGGCCGCCTACCGGGTCATCCAGGAAGCTCTCACCAACGTTCAAAAACACGCCGGAGGCGAGGCGAAGGCCGAGGTCAGCGTCGTGCGCGTGGGGCCGAACATCGAGGTCACCGTCCTCGACAACGGTCGCCCGGACGGCGAGGAGTCGCCTCAGGAAGGCGGCGGTCACGGCCTGCTCGGCATGCGCGAACGCGTCACCGCCCTGCGCGGCACCCTCACCACGGGCCCCCGCTACGGAGGCGGCTTCCGCGTCCATGCGATCCTGCCGATCAAGACCCGCACGGCCACCACGGGAGAGAGCGCATGACCATCCGTGTCCTGCTCGCCGACGACCAGGCGCTGCTGCGCAGCGCGTTTCGCGTGCTCGTCGACTCCGAGTCCGACATGGAGGTGGTCGGCGAGGCGTCCGACGGCGCGGAGGCGGTCCGGCTGGCGAAGGAGCAGCGCGCCGACGTCGTCCTGATGGACATCCGTATGCCCGGCACCGACGGTCTCGCCGCGACCCGGCTGATCAGCGCCGATCCTTCCCTCGCGCACGTCCGCGTGGTCATCCTGACGACGTTCGAGGTCGACGACTATGTGGTGCAGTCGCTGCGGGCCGGCGCCTCCGGCTTCCTCGGCAAGGGCAGCGAGCCCGAGGAGTTGCTGAGCGCGATCCGGGTCGCCGCGGGCGGGGAGGCCCTGCTCTCGCCGACCGCCACCAAGGGCCTGATCGCCCGCTTCCTCGCCCAGGGCGGCGCGGCGGACGACGAGCACGACCCCGCCCGCTCCGTTCGGCTGGAGGCGCTCACCGTGCGCGAGCGCGAGGTCCTCGTGCAGGTCGCCGGCGGCCACTCCAACGACGAGATCGCCGAGCGCCTGGAGGTCAGCCCGCTGACGGTGAAGACACACGTCAACCGGGCCATGGCCAAGCTGGGCGCGCGCGACCGGGCGCAGCTCGTGGTGATCGCCTACGAGTCGGGACTGGTACGACCAAGGGCGGAGTGAGCCCGGCCGTCGCCGACGCTGGCGTCGGGCGTCGGTCCGCCGCGCCGACCCCCTTCCCCCGCGGGGGAAGGGGGCCCGCCGCCGGGGTTACGGCAGTGCCAGCATCCGCTCCAGGGCCAGCTTCGCGAACGTCTCGGTCTCCCGGTCGACCTCGATGCGGTTGACCAGGTTGCCCTCGGCCAGCGACTCCAGGGTCCAGACCAGGTGGGGGAGGTCGATCCGGTTCATGGTCGAGCAGAAGCAGACCGTCTTGTCGAGGAAGACGATCTCCTTGCCCTCGGGCGCGAAACGGTTCGCCAGCCGGCGCACCAGGTTCAGCTCGGTCCCGATCGCCCACTTCGAGCCGGCCGGGGCCGCCTCCAGCGCCTTGATGATGTACTCGGTCGAGCCGACGTAGTCCGCCGCGGCCACGACCTCGTGCCGGCACTCGGGGTGCACGAGCACGTTCACGCCGGGGATACGGGCGCGCACGTCCTCGACCGACTCCAGGCTGAAGCGGCCGTGCACCGAGCAGTGGCCCCGCCACAGGATCATCTTCGCGTCGCGCAGCTGCTCGGCGGTCAGCCCGCCGTTCGGCTTGTGCGGGTTGTACAGGACGCAGTCCTCCAGGGACAGGCCCATGTCCCGCACCGCGGTGTTGCGGCCGAGGTGCTGGTCGGGCAGGAACAGGACCTTCTCACCCTGCTGGAAGGCCCACTCCAGGGCCCGCTGGGCGTTGGAGGAGGTGCAGATCGTGCCGCCGTGCCTGCCCGTGAACGCCTTGATGTCCGCGGAGGAGTTCATGTAGGAGACGGGCACGACCTGCTCGGCTATGCCGGCCTCGGTCAGTACGTCCCAGCACTCGGCGACCTGCTCGGCCGTCGCCATGTCGGCCATCGAACAGCCGGCGGCGAGGTCGGGGAGGACCACCTTCTGGTCGTCCGACGTCAGGATGTCGGCGGACTCGGCCATGAAGTGCACACCACAGAAGACGATGTACTCGGCCTCCGGGCGGGCGGCCGCGTCCCGGGCCAGCTTGAAGGAGTCGCCCGTGACGTCCGCGAACTGGATGACCTCGTCGCGCTGGTAGTGGTGGCCGAGCACGAAGACCTTGTCCCCGAGCTTCTCCTTGGCCGCGCGGGCCCGCTCCACAAGGTCCGGGTCGGACGGGGAGGGCAGGTCGCCGGGGCATTCGACACCCCGCTCGCTCCTCGGGTCGGCCTCACGGCCGAGCAGCAACAGGGCGAGCGGAGACGGCTGTACGTCGAGCTCCGTGGTCTGGGCGGTGGTCACGACACGCACCCTTTCTACTTTTCGTCGAACTGACGTTATCTATCATAACCCGCTTCACGTCACTTTGACGATGGTCATAGCGTCGATGTGACATGAATCCCGGTGAGGCGTTTTCCGCCCGCAACCGTGTGTGCGAGCATGAGAAGGGAACGAAAAAGACAAGAGCTCGGCCCGGAATGAATCCGCGGCCCCGTCGGTTGCAACCGTCGGCAAGCAGTCTCCGTACAACCCGGGAGAGATGTAGATGTCCGTATCGGACGAGACCAGCACCGTCACCGACGGCATCATCCTGTCCGACGCCGCCGCGGCGAAGGTCAAGGCCCTGCTCGACCAGGAAGGCCGTGACGACCTGGCCCTGCGTGTCGCCGTTCAGCCCGGTGGCTGCTCCGGCCTGCGCTACCAGCTCTTCTTCGACGAGCGGTCCCTCGACGGCGACGTCGTCAAGGACTTCGACGGCGTCAAGGTCGTCACCGACCGCATGAGCGCCCCCTACCTGGGCGGCGCGTCCATCGACTTCGTCGACACCATCGAGAAGCAGGGCTTCACGATCGACAACCCGAACGCGACGGGCTCCTGCGCCTGCGGCGACTCCTTCAGCTAATTCCAAGTAGCTGTAGCTGCTGAAGGCATCAGCGCACAACGAAGGCGGCGGCCCCTTTCTAAAGGGGCCGCCGCCTTCGCGTTCGCCGCGCCGACCGCTACTGGACCTGCGGCAGCCGCGCCCCCGGCTTCTCCAGGGGGATCGCCTTGCCGTCCGTGCCGACCACCGTCCGGCTGCCCAGCGGCTGGTCCAGCCGCACGGTCTTGTGGAACTGCTTGGCGATCAGGATGCAGATCTTGTTCGGCCAGGGCGTCTCCGTGACGGTGACCTTCACCTCGCCCGTGCTCTCGGTCGCCGTCGCCTTGTAGTCGGCGCACACCCCGCCGGTGAAGGTCACGATCAGCTCCTTGCCCTCGGCGGTGTAACCGTCCGGGTGCACGTCACGCGTCTTCGGGGCGCTGCCGGTCGGCGTCGGCGTGGGCGTCGTCGCGGACTTCAGATACGCCGGCTCGACGGCCGGCTGCGTCACCGTGTACCCGGCGGCGGCCCCCGCGCCCTTCACGTCGAACAGCCAGGACGGCACGAGCACCTGCCGGCCGCCCGAGGTGTGCGGGGCGAGCCCGAGCACCGCGTCCTCGACCGTCACCGTCTCCTGCTGCGGCGCCGCGGTGGACGTACCGCACGGACTCTCCAGCCGGTCCTTCAGCGGCACCGGGCTGGCGCAGCCTCCGATGCCCATCCGGTGATTGCTCCCCGGCGCCCCGTTCAGCGCGGCCAGCGCCTCCCGAGCGCTCAGCAGGGGATACGTGTCGCCCTTCAGCGGCGCCTGCAACTGGCCGTTCGCGCCGACGACCTCGCCCTGCGCGCTGACGCTGATGCCGGTCGTCCAGCCGTAGGTGGGCAGACCGCCGAACACCGGATCGGCGTTCACCACCCGCTGGGCGCCCATGATCTGGCTCGCGTCCACCTTGGCGTCGTCCTGGCCCACCGCCTTCAGGATCGGCGCCGCAGCCTGCTTCGCGACCGCCTCGCTCACCGTGTCGCCGGCCGCGCCCGCGGGATCCCGGGTGCACTTGACGGTGCCGCCCGTGCAGTTGTCGGTGCCGGGCGCGTACCGGGTGAAGGTCCAGATTCCCGGTGCCTGGCGGTTCACCCGCAGCACCGGCCCCGAACCGTCGGCGGCGCCGACCTTCCAGGCCTCGCCGTCGACCACCGGCGTCCCCTCGGCCCCCAGGACCTTCGCCAGCCGGACCACCTCGTCCTTGGTGACCGCGCCCTTGGGCCAGTACACGGGTGCGGAGCCCGGACCGTCCGGAAGCGTGCCGTCGGCCTTGTAGGTCACCCCGTAGGGGTTCGGCTCGCCGGGCGCGATGCCGTTCGCACCGCCGTTGGAGGTACCCGTGCCTGCGGAGTAGTCGTCCAGGAGAAGCGCGGCGGGGGCGCCGTCCCCGGAGGGCGACCCGGAACCGGACCCGCCGGACCCGCCGCCCGAGCTGCTCACGACACCGGAGGTGAGGTACGCCCCGCCGCCGCCCACCAACAGCACGGCGGCGGCGACGGAGGCGATGAGCACGGGGGAACGCCGCCGAGAGCCGACAGCGGCCTCCGCCTCCTCACCCACCCCGCCCACCTGGACCCCCTCATCCTCGGGAGCCTCACGGACCGCGGCTTCCTCAGGAATCTCACGGAGTCGGGCACCCTCGGACACCTCACGCGCCTCGGCGTCCTCGGGAACCTCACGTGCCGGAGTTCCCTCGGGAACCTCACGCGCCTCGGCGTCCTCGGGAACCTCACGGGCCGGAGTTCCCTCGGGAACCTTACGGGCGGCGGCTTCCTCGGGAATCTCGCGGCCCGGAACATCCTCGGGCAGCTCACGGGCCGTGGCCTCCTCGGGAACCTCGTGGCCCGGAGCTCCCTCGGATACCTCACTCGCCGGGGTCTCCTCGGGAACGGCGCTCGGCTCCGCCGCACCGGCCCCGGCGTCCGCCTTCGCCTCGGTGTCCGCCGCACCGGCCGCGGTGTCCGCCTTCGCCGATGCGCCCCCGGCGCCCTTCGCCGTACCGCCCTCGGTGTCCGTCTGCTCCGGCTCGCGCGCGGCGTCGTCGTTCTCGGGTCGCTCGGTGTTCACCGCATCGCTCCTTCGGCTGCCCTGCTGTCGTACCTCACATCCCCTTTACGGGGGACGGCGATGGGACGCGACAGGGGAGCGCACGGTTCCCTTCCGAGCGCCCTGCCGAGGAAAGCCGAGAGAAACCGAGGGAAAACCCCCTAGTTCCCGTAATCAAGGGCGACGTCGTCCAGCATGGCCTCCAGCAGCCGCGCCGACTTCGCCGGGACGCTCACGCCGTGGATGAGTGACGGGGAGACCGGACGGGAAGTGATCTTCTCCGGGGCGGCCCAGTGCGGAGCCATCCGGGCACAGTCACCGCGCAGCGACGCCAGGCCGCCGTCGAGGTCGGCCGGAACGGGGGCGTGGACCTTGAGGTTCGTCATGACCGAACCGTATGCACGTCCCGGCTCGCGAAGAAAGATCTACTATCGGGTAGTTTCGGCTGCTTCAGCAGGCCCGGGTGACCGGGTAGCGTGAACCGTCCGCCATCGCGCAGCACCCCTTTGATTCCACAGGAGAGTCCACGCCGTGCGCATCGCAGTCACCGGCTCCATCGCGACCGACCACCTCATGACGTTCCCCGGCCGCTTCGCCGACCAGCTCGTCGCGGACCAGCTGCACACGGTCTCGCTGTCCTTCCTGGTCGACAACCTGGACGTGCGCCGGGGCGGCGTGGGCGCGAACATCGCCTTCGGCATGGGCCAGCTGGGCACCCGCCCGGTCCTGGTCGGCGCCGCGGGCGCGGATTTCGACGAGTACCGGGCCTGGCTGGACCGGCACGGCGTCGACACCGACTCGGTCCGCATCTCCGAGACCCTGCACACCGCCCGCTTCGTGTGCACCACCGACGCCGACCACAACCAGATCGGCTCCTTCTACACGGGCGCGATGAGCGAGGCCCGCCTGATCGAGCTGAAGACCGTCGCCGACCGGGTGGGCGGTCTCGACCTGGTCCTGATCGGCGCCGACGACCCGGAGGCGATGCTCCGGCACACCGAGGAGTGCCGCTCCCGCTCGATCCCCTTCGCCGCCGACTTCTCCCAGCAGATCGCCCGTATGAACGGCGACGAGATCCGGATGCTGCTGGAGGGCGCCACGTACCTGTTCTCCAACGAGTACGAGAAGGGCCTGATCGAGTCCAAGACCGGCTGGAGCGACGCCGAGATCCTCGCCAAGGTCGGCCACCGGGTCACCACCCTCGGCTCGCGGGGCGTCCGTATCGAGGGCATCGCCGACGACCCGATCGAGGTCGGCTGCCCGGACGAGGAGGCCAAGGTCGAGCCGACGGGCGTCGGCGACGCCTTCCGCGCCGGCTTCCTCTCCGGCCTCGCCTGGGGCGTCTCCCACGAGCGCGCCGCGCAGATCGGCTGCATGCTCGCCACCCTTGTCATCGAGACGGTCGGCACCCAGGAGTACCAGCTGCGCCGCGCCCACTTCATGGACCGCTTCACCAAGGCCTACGGCGACGAGGCCGCGGCCGAGGTCCGCACGCACCTGGCGTGACTCAGGAGAGCCGGCGGACCAGGTAGGCGAAGCCACGGTCCGCCGGCTCCTCCCCGACGTACTCCTGTCCCCGCATCTCGCACCACGCGGGGATGTCGAGCCGGGCCGCCTCGTCGTCGGACAGCACCCGCACCGTGCCCCCGACCGGCACGTCCCCGATGACCTTCGCCAGCTCGATGACGGGAATCGGGCACCGCCTGCCCAGCGCGTCCACCACGAGCTCCTCGCCCCGTACGTCCGCCACCTGCGCGGACATGGGCGCCCCGAGCTTCTCCCGGACCCCCGCCACGGCCCCCGGCAGCACGGCGAGGAACCTCTCCACATCCTCCTCGGCCGCCCCCGCCGGCAACGAAACCCGCACGTTTCCCTCACTCAGCACCCCCATCGCCTTCAGCACATGGCTGGGAGTCAGCGTGCTGCTGGTGCAGGACGAACCGGACGACACGGAGAATCCCTCCCGGTCCAACTCGTGCAGCAGCGCCTCCCCGTCGACGTACAGACAGGAGAAGGTGACGATCCCCGGCAGCCGCCGCTCCGGATCCCCCACGACCTCCACCTCCGGGACGACGGCGCCCACCCGGGCCCGGATCCGCGCCGTCAGCGCCCGCAGCCGTACCGCCTCGGCCGACGCCTCGGCCCGCACCGCCCGCAGCGAGGCCGCCGCGGCCACGATCGCCGGAAGGTTCTCGAACCCGGCCGCCCGCCCCGACTCCCGCTCGTCCGCCGGGCCTTGGACGGCGAACCGCACCCCCTTGCGCACCACGAGCACCCCGACGCCCGACGGCCCGCCCCACTTGTGCGCGCTGGCCGTGAGCAGCGACCAGTCGCCCTCCACCCGGCCCCATCCGAGTGACTGCGCCGCATCCACCAGCAGCGGCACCCCCGCCGCCCGGCACACCTCGGCCACCCCGGCCACCGGCTGCTCGGTCCCCACCTCGTGATTGGCCGACTGCAGACAGGCGAGCGCGGTGTCGGCCCGCAGGGCCTCGGCATACGCCTTGACGGTCACGGCTCCCGCCCGGTCGACGGCCACCCGCGTCAGCGTGCCGCCGTCCCGCTCATGCGCGTCAGCCAAATGGAGCACTGAGGAGTGTTCGACAGATGACACGATCAGGTGACGTCCGACCCGCTGACGCCCGGCCAGCGCGCCCGCGACGCCGGAGTGCACGGCCCGCGTTCCCGAGGAGGTGAAGACCAGTTCGTCCGGTCGGCACCCCACCGCCTCGGCGGCCGCCTCGCGGGCGGCGTCGAGCAGCATCCGCGCGCGCCGCCCCTCCCGGTACAGCCGGGCGGGGTCGGCCCACCCCTCGTCGAGCGAGGCCAACAGAGCCTGGCGGGCCACGGGATGCAGGGGAGCGGCGGAGGCGGCGTCGAAGTAGGGCACACGGCAACGTTAAGACGTGGACGGGCTCCCGGGGGCGTGGGACCGTTTCGATCCGCGGCTCCGCCGCGCACGGCGCGATCGGCCACGGCGGTCCCGCCGCCGCCATACAAGCCGCATTGACGAGCTATTAGGCGCTATCGGCCACCCGTCCCCACCCCTTCGGGGTGACCGGCGGCGCGTATGCCACCCTCCCCGCGAACCCCCGGAGGGCGTCGGCTAGGGTTTGGTCCGCATAAACATCCAAACCCCTGCCCGACGCAGGGCGGCGACCGACCAGCGAGAAGGCAGGCCGCAGCCAACCGCGCGGGCGAGACTCTCGGGAAGGCGCTACGTGAGTCCCAACGGCTCCGACCGCTCGCCGCGGCGCCCGATGCGGCGGAAGCTGCTGCAGGCAATGACCGCGGGCCTGGTCCTGGCGACCGCCACCGGTTGCACATACAAGGACTTCCCCCGCCTTGGTATGCCCACCCCGGTCACGGAAGAGGCTCCGCGGATCCTCTCCCTGTGGCAGGGATCCTGGGCTGCCGCGCTGGCCACCGGCGTGCTGGTGTGGGGCCTGATCCTGTGGAGTGCTTTCTTCCACCGGCGCAGCCGCACCAAGGTCGAAGTTCCTCCGCAGACCCGGTACAACATGCCCATCGAGGCGCTGTACACGGTTGTGCCGATCATCATCGTCTCGGTGCTGTTCTACTTCACGGCCCGCGACGAGTCGAAGCTGCTGAGCCTCGACAAGAAGCCCGACGTCACGGTCAACGTGGTCGGCTTCCAGTGGAGTTGGTGCTTCAACTACATCGAGAACGTCGAAGGTTCCGACGGGAACGCGAAGACCGACAAGAACCTGGCCGCGATCCCGGACCGGTTCAAGAAGGACTTCCCGGACAACGCGGGCGGCACCTACACCTGCGGCACCCCCGGCGAGAAGAACCCGGAAACCCACAACCCGGGCCCGACCCTCTGGCTCCCCGAGGGCAAGACGGTCCGCTTCATCCTCACCTCGCGTGACGTCATCCACTCCTTCTGGGTGGTGCCGTTCCTGATGAAGCAGGACGTCATCCCGGGCCACACCAACGCCTTCCAGGTGACCCCCAACCACGAGGGCACCTTCCTGGGCAAGTGCGCCGAGCTGTGCGGCGTCGACCACTCCCGGATGCTCTTCAACGTGAAGGTCGTCTCTCAGGAGCGCTACGAGCAGCACCTCAAGGACCTCGTGAAGAAGGGGCAGACCGGTTACGTTCCCGCGGGCATCGAGCAGACGCCGCACGAGAAGAACCGGGAGACGAACAACCTGTGAGCATCCTCAACGAACCCCAGGGTGCCGCGGCAGCTGAAGACTCCTACGAGAATGAGCTGCCGGTCCGGCGCAAGCAGCCCGGCAATGTCGTGGTCAAGTGGATGACGACCACCGACCACAAGACCATCGGTACGTTGTACCTGGTCACGTCGTTCGCGTTCTTCTGCATCGGCGGCGTCATGGCGCTCTTCATGCGCGCCGAGCTCGCCCGACCGGGCCTGCAGATCATGTCGAACGAGCAGTTCAACCAGGCGTTCACGATGCACGGCACGATCATGCTGCTGATGTTCGCGACGCCGCTGTTCGCCGGCTTCACGAACTGGATCATGCCGCTCCAGATCGGCGCGCCGGACGTCGCCTTCCCGCGACTGAACATGTTCGCCTACTGGCTGTACCTGTTCGGCTCGCTCATCGCCGTCGCCGGCTTCCTCACCCCGCAGGGCGCCGCCGACTTCGGCTGGTTCGCCTACGCCCCGCTGTCGGACGCGGTCCGCTCGCCGGGCATCGGCGCCGACATGTGGATCATGGGTCTGGCCTTCTCCGGCTTCGGCACGATCCTCGGCTCGGTCAACTTCATCACCACGATCATCTGCATGCGCGCACCGGGCATGACCATGTTCCGCATGCCGATCTTCACCTGGAACGTGCTGCTGACCGGTGTGCTGGTCCTGCTGGCCTTCCCGGTCCTCGCGGCCGCGCTGTTCGCCCTGGAGGCGGACCGCAAGTTCGGCGCCCATGTCTTCGACGCCGCCAACGGCGGCGCGTTGCTATGGCAACACCTCTTCTGGTTCTTCGGCCATCCAGAGGTGTACATCATCGCCCTACCATTCTTCGGAATCATTTCCGAAGTGATCCCGGTGTTCTCCCGCAAGCCGATGTTCGGCTACATGGGCCTGATCGCCGCGACCATCTCGATCGCCGGTCTCTCCGTGACGGTGTGGGCGCACCACATGTACGTCACCGGTGGCGTGCTGCTTCCGTTCTTCTCCTTCATGACGTTCCTCATCGCCGTGCCGACGGGCGTGAAGTTCTTCAACTGGATCGGAACGATGTGGAAGGGCTCACTGTCCTTCGAGACACCGATGCTGTGGGCGACGGGCTTCCTCATCACCTTCACCTTCGGTGGTCTGACCGGCGTCATCCTGGCCTCGCCGCCGATGGACTTCCACGTGTCCGACTCGTACTTCGTGGTGGCGCACTTCCACTACGTCGTCTTCGGCACCGTCGTCTTCGCGATGTTCTCCGGCTTCCACTTCTGGTGGCCGAAGTTCACCGGCAAGATGCTCGACGAACGCCTCGGCAAGATCACCTTCTGGACGCTGTTCGTCGGCTTCCACGGCACCTTCCTGGTCCAGCACTGGCTGGGCGCCGAGGGCATGCCGCGCCGTTACGCCGACTACCTGGCGCAGGACGGCTTCACCGCCCTGAACACGATCTCGACGATCAGCTCGTTCGTCCTCGGTCTGTCCGTCCTGCCGTTCTTCTACAACGTGTGGAAGACCGCCAAGTACGGCAAGCCGGTCGGCGTCGACGACCCGTGGGGCTACGGCCGCTCCCTGGAGTGGGCCACGTCCTGCCCGCCGCCGCGCCACAACTTCCTCACCCTGCCGAGGATCCGCAGTGAATCCCCGGCGTTCGACCTGCACCACCCGGAGATCGCCGCGCTCGAGCAGCTGGAGCACGCCGGCCACGGCGCCAGTGCCATCACGGGCAGCAAGGAGGCCGGCAAGTGAAGATCCAGGGCAAGATGTTCGTCTGGCTGAGCGTCTTCGTCCTCGCCATGGCGGTCGTCTATGGCGTGTGGTCGAAGGAGCCGGCCGGCACCACGGCCCTCTTCCTGGCCTTCGGCCTGTGCATCATGATCGGCTTCTACCTGGGCTTCACCGCCCGGCGGGTGGACGCGGGCGCGCAGGACAACAAGGAAGCGGACGTCGCGGACGACGCCGGCGAGCTGGGCTTCTTCAGCCCGCACAGCTGGCAGCCGCTGTCGCTCGGCATCGGCGGCGCCCTGGCCTTCCTGGGGGTCGCGGTCGGCTGGTGGCTGCTGTACTTCTCGCTGCCGCTGATCCTCATCGGCCTGTGGGGCTGGGTCTTCGAGTACTACCGCGGTGAGAACCGCACCCAGTAGCACGTCCTGAACGAGGCGAGAGCCCGGACACTCCGTCAGGAGGGTCCGGGCTCACGCTTTTGCCGTATCGGGTGTCCTCCGTCCGTGTCACCCAGCGCGCCGTGGTTCACGCGGCTCCCTAGCGTGAAGTCATGAGCCACCAACCCCGCCCCCGCACCGTCGTCGGCTGCACCCTGCTGGTGATCGCCCTGGGCGCGGTCGCAAGCGCCTGCGGCTCGGACGGCGACCCCCTCTCCGCGCGCCCGTACGACGCGACGGACCAGATCTCCTTCACCGGCCTCAAGGGCGACGGGAAGAAGGTCGATCCGGACAAGCCCCTGGAGGTCACCGCCGAGGACGACGACCGCATCACGGACGTCACCGCCGTGGACGGCGCAGGCCGCTACGTGGCGGGCGAACTCTCCGCCGACGGCAGCCGCTGGCACAGCACCGAGCCGCTGGCCGCAGGCGTCCATTACACGGTCCGCGTGAGCACCGAGGACGACGACGGCGCCCCCGGCCGCCGGGTGCTCAGCTTCGAGACGGGCAAGCCCACCACGAAGAAGCGCCTGACCGTCGCGTTCGGCCCCGACGCGGGGGAGTACGGCGTCGGCCAGCCCGTCACCGCCAAGCTGGACCAGCCCGTCAAGGACCCCGCCCAGCGGGCCGTCGTCGAACGGGCCCTCAAGGTCGACTCCACGCCCGCCGTGCAGGGCGGCTGGCACTGGGTGGACGACAAGGAACTCCACTACCGCCCCAAGGACTACTGGCCCGCCCACGCCGTCGTCCGCGCCCACAGCAACCTGGACGGCATCAAGATCGGCGACCGGCTGTGGGGCGGCCCCACGAAGGAACTCAAGCTCACCATCGGCGACCGGGTCGTCGCCGTGACCGACGCGGCGGCGCACTCCATGACGGTCTTCAAGAACGACGAGGAGATCAACCAGATCCCCGTCACCACCGGAAAGCCCGGCTTCGAGACCCGCAACGGAGTCAAGGTCGTGCTCGGCAAGGAGTACTTCGTCCGGATGCGCAGCACCACCGTGGGCATCTCCGCAGGCTCATCGGACTCCTACGACCTGCCCGTCTACTACGCCACCCGCGTCACCTGGAGCGGCGAGTACGTGCACGCCGCCCCCTGGTCCGTGGGCTCCCAGGGCTACGCGAACGTCAGCCACGGCTGCACCGGCATGAGCACGTCGAACGCCGCATGGTTCTTCAACCACATCCGCGCCGGCGACGTCGTCCAGGTCGTCAACAGCAACGGCGACACCATGGAAACCTTCGGCAACGGTTTCGGCGACTGGAACCTGGACTGGGCCAAGTGGACCCAGGGCAGCGCCCTGACAGGCGCCAAGCAGGAAGCAGCCCAGGTAACAGCACGCCTCAGCCCGACGGCGGTGTAGGCCGGCAGGGGCGCGGGCGACGCCGTACCACCTGACGCCCCCGCCCCTTGGGCGCTACGCGCTCTGCTGAAGCCTCTTCTCCCGCAGCAGGGAAGCAAGAGCCGCGGCGAACTCCACGGGCTCCACCGGGTGCGTCACAGCCGCGTCGGCCCGGCTCCACGTGGCGAGCCACGCATCCTGCGGCCGCCCGATCAGCACCAGCACCGGCGGACACTGGAACACCTCGTCCTTGACCTGTCGGCACAACCCCATGCCGCCCATCGGCACGGCCTCGCCGTCGAAGACGCAGACGTCGATCCCGCCCTTGTCCAGCTCCTTGACGGCCGCGGCCGGCGTCGCGCACTCCACGAACTCCACCACAGGGGCGTCCGGAGCGGGCCGGCGCCCGGTCGCGAGCCGTACCTGCTCGCGAGTGTTGGAGTCGTCGCTGTAGACCAGCACCGTGGCGGTCGCCTGCATGCTTCCTCCGTGACATCAGCGTCGTAAGCGTCGTACGGACAGAACCGATGTCGCGGATGCTACTCCCTTGAACACCCCGTCAACACCGGTTGGAACGCGACTTCGATGGGCCATCCGGGCAGTACACACGGTGCGAACACTCCGAACGGCACCCCCCGGAGTGAGGGCGGGATAAGGGACCGACATAATGTCGGTCGTGGCGACAGCAACGACAGTAGAAACCGGGCACGCGCACCCGTCGGTCAATCGGCCGAACCTCACCAGCGTCGGAACCATCATCTGGCTGAGCTCCGAGCTGATGTTCTTCGCGGCCCTCTTCGCGATGTACTTCACCCTGCGATCGGTGACGGGTCCTGATCACTGGAAGGAAATGGCCGAGTCCCTGAACCTTCCGTTCTCGGCCACCAACACCACGATCCTGGTGCTCTCCTCCCTCACCTGCCAGCTCGGCGTCTTCGCCGCCGAGCGCGGTGATGTGAAGAAGCTCCGGATGTGGTTCATCGTCACCTTCATCATGGGTGCGATCTTCATCGGCGGGCAGATCTTCGAGTACACGGAGCTGGTGAAGAAGGACGGGCTCTCGCTCTCCTCCGACCCGTACGGCTCGGTGTTCTACCTGACCACCGGCTTCCACGGCATGCACGTGACGGGCGGCCTCATCGCCTTCCTGTTCGTTCTCGGGCGCACCTACGCGGCCAAGAGGTTCACCCACGAGCAGGCGACAGCGGCCATCGTCGTGTCCTACTACTGGCACTTCGTCGATGTCGTCTGGATCGGCCTCTTCGCCACGATCTACCTGATCAAGTAGCCGGGCCCGCTCCCGCACCTCCGCAAGCATCGACGCAGAAGATCCTGACACCGGGGTAATCCGTGAAAAAGCTCTCCGCACGACGACGCCATCCGCTGGCGGCGCTCGTCGTCCTAGTCCTCGCGCTGGCATGCACAGGGTGGCTGTATGCCGCGCTCGCGCCCGCGAGCAAGGCGCAGGCAGACGACACCGCCCAGTCCCTCGCCATCGATGAGGGCAAGAAGCTCTACGCCGTAGGCTGCGCCAGCTGCCACGGCACCGGCGGTCAGGGCAGCTCCGACGGTCCGAGCCTGGTCGGCGTGGGCGCCGCGGCCGTCGACTTCCAGGTCGGCACCGGGCGTATGCCGGCGGCGACCTCCCAGGGCGCCCAGGTGCCCTCGAAGAAGGTCATCTACTCGCAGGCCGAGATCGACCAGCTCGCCGCGTTCATCTCCTCCCTCGGCGCCGGCCCGTCCGTCCCGACCGAGGCCGAGTACGGCCCGGAGGGCGCGGACATCGCCAAGGGCGGCGAACTGTTCCGCACCAACTGCGCGCAGTGCCACAACTTCACCGGCAAGGGCGGCGCCCTCACCAAGGGCAAGTTCGCTCCGACCCTTGAGGACGTGGACCCCAAGCACCTCTACGAGGCCATGCAGACCGGCCCGCAGAACATGCCCTCCTTCCCCGACACCACCCTGTCGGAGCAGAACAAGAAGGACATCATCGCGTACCTGCACGCGGTCAACAGCGACGAGACGAACAACCCCGGTGGTCTGGAACTGGGCGGCATCGGGCCGGTCAGTGAGGGCCTGTTCTCCTGGATCTTCGGCCTCGGCGCCATGATCGCGGTCGCCGTCTGGGTCGCCGCTCGGACCGCAAAGGCCAAGAAGTCATGAGTAGCCAAGACATTCCAGAAGAGAACCTGCCCGCTGAGCAGGGCCACGCGCACGGTACGGCGGTAGGCGTCGCGGACGAGAAGAACCCGTTCGCCGACCCCGGCCTGCCGCCCCACGAGCACCGCGTCCAGGACATCGACGAGCGGGCCGCCAAGCGGTCCGAGCGTGCGGTCGCCTTCCTGTTCACGCTGTCGATGCTCGCCACGGTCGGCTTCATCGCCTCGTATGTGACGATCCCCGCCGACAAGTCGATCTTCGTGTTCCCGATCGGTCACCTCAGCGCGCTGAACTTCGCGCTGGGGCTGACGCTGGGCACGGCGCTGTTCACGATCGGCGCCGGCGCGGTCCACTGGGCCCGCACCCTGATGTCGGACGTGGAGGTCGCCGACGAGCGGCACGCGATCGCGGCCGACCCCGAGGTCCGTGCGAAGGTCCACGCGGACTTCAGGCAGGGCGCCAAGGAGTCCGCGCTCGGCCGCCGCAAGCTGATCCGCAACACGCTGTTCGGCGCGGTCGCCCTGGTGCCGCTCTCCGGCGTCGTGCTGCTGCGCGACCTCGGCCCGCTGCCCGAGGACAAGCTGCGGCACACGCTGTGGGCCAAGGGCAAGCTGCTCGTCAACATGAACACGAACGAGCCGCTGCGTCCCTCGGACGTCGCCGTCGGTTCGCTCACCTTCGCCAAGCCCGAGGGCCTGGAGGAGCACGACGAGGATTTCCAGAACGAGATCGCCAAGGCGGCCCTGATGATCGTCCGGCTGCAGCCGGACAACATCAAGGACAAGCGCGAACTCGAGTGGTCGCACGAGGGCATCGTGGCGTACTCGAAGATCTGCACCCACGTGGGCTGCCCGATCTCCCTGTACGAGCAGCAGACGCACCACGTGCTGTGCCCCTGCCACCAGTCCACCTTCGACCTCTCCGACGGTGCCCGAGTGATCTTCGGCCCCGCCGGTCACGCCCTGCCGCAGCTGCGCATCGGTGTGAACGACGAGGGCTACCTCGAGGCGCTCGGCGACTTCGAAGAGCCCGTCGGTCCTGCTTTCTGGGAGCGCGGATGAGCACCACAGAGTCCACTGGGACCCGCGAACGCGGGAAGGCTCCGGCCGGCGAGCGCGTCGCCGACTGGGCCGACGGCCGGCTCGGGATCTACTCCCTGGCCAAGGCCAACATGCGCAAGATCTTCCCCGACCACTGGTCGTTCATGTTGGGCGAGATCTGCCTCTACAGCTTCATCATCATCATCCTGACGGGTGTGTATCTGACGCTGTTCTTCCACCCGTCGATGAACGAGGTGGAGTACCACGGCAGCTACGTCCCGCTCCAGGGACAGCTGATGTCCGAGGCGTTCAGCTCGACCCTGCACATCTCCTTCGACGTGCGCGGCGGTCTGCTCATCCGGCAGATCCACCACTGGGCGGCGCTGATCTTCCTCGCCGGCATGTTCGTGCACATGATGCGCGTGTTCTTCACGGGCGCGTTCCGCAAGCCGCGTGAGATCAACTGGCTGTTCGGCTTCCTGCTGTTCGTCCTCGGCATGTTCACCGGCTTCACCGGTTACTCGCTCCCGGACGACCTGCTCTCCGGCACCGGTGTCCGCTTCACCCAGGGCGCCATCCTGTCGATGCCGATCGTCGGCACGTACATCTCGATGTTCCTGTTCGGCGGGGAGTTCCCGGGCCACGACTTCGTGGCGCGGTTCTACTCGATCCACATCCTGCTGCTGCCGGGCATCATGCTGGGCTTGGTGGTGGGCCACCTGATCCTGGTCTTCTACCACAAGCACACGCAGTTCGCGGGCCCCGGCAAGAGCAACAAGAACGTCGTGGGCATGCCGCTGCTGCCGGTGTACATGGCCAAGGCCGGAGGCTTCTTCTTCCTGGTCTTCGGTGTCATCGCGGCGATCGCGGCGATCGCGCAGATCAACCCGATCTGGGCCATGGGCCCCTACCGTCCGGACCAGGTGTCGACCGGCGCCCAGCCCGACTGGTACATGGGCTTCGCCGAGGGTCTGATCCGCTTCATGCCGGGCTGGGAGATCAACCTCTGGGGTCACACGCTCGTCCTGGGCGTGTTCATCCCGCTGGTCCTCTTCGGTGTGGTCCTCGGCGCGATGGCGGCCTACCCGTTCATCGAGTCCTGGATCACCGGCGACAAGCGCGAGCACCACATCCTGGACCGCCCGCGCAACGCGCCGACCCGTACGGCGCTGGGCGTCGCCTGGGTCACGATGTACATGATCACGCTGGTCGGCGGTGGCAACGACCTGTGGGCCACCCACTTCCACCTGTCGATCAACTCGATCACCTGGTTCGTCCGGATCTTCTTCTTCGTCGGACCGGTCATCGCGTACATCCTCACCAAGCGGATCTGCCTCGGCCTGCAGCGTCGCGACCACGACAAGGTGCTGCACGGTCGCGAGACCGGCACCATCAAGCGGCTGCCGCACGGTGAGTTCGTCGAGATCCACGAGCCGCTCAGCCAGGAGCAGTTGCACACCCTCACCGCGCACGAGCAGTACGCGCCGGCCGCGATCGGCGCGACCGTCGACGAGAACGGCGTCGAGCGCAAGGTGAAGGGCTCGGAGAAGCTCCGCGCCAAGATCAGCAACGCGTACTTCGGCGAGGACCAGCAGATCCCGAAGCCCACTGTCGAGGAGTACAAGGAGATCACGAGCGGCCACGGCCACCACTGATCCCAGGCGTCGCCACGCCGCCCCAAAGGGCCCCGTCCGGTCTTCGGACGGGGCCCTTTGCCGTGCCCACGGGCTGGATAGGGTGGGGTTCACACGGGTCCGGACGACCCACGACGACGCACGACGACACGCACAGGAGCGGCTATGAGCGCTGTGACCCCCGCTGGAGGCGACACCGCGGCGGACCGTTCCTGGCCCGAGGTGCTGAACAGCCTGCTGTACGGCCAGGACCAGGGCGCCGACGCCACGTTCTGGGCGCTGGACCGGATCATGCGCGGCGAGGCGACCGACGCGCAGATCGCCGGGTTCGTGGTGGCGCTGCGGGCCAAGGGCGAGACCGTCGAGGAGATCAACGGCCTCGTGCGGGCGATGTACGAGCACGCCAACCTGATCGAGGTGCCCGGCCGGACCGTCGACATCGTCGGCACGGGCGGCGACGGCGCGAAGACGGTCAACATCTCCACCATGTCGGCGATCGTCGTGGCCGGCGCGGGCGCCACGGTCGTCAAGCACGGCAACCGGGCCGCGTCCTCCGCGTCCGGCGCCTCGGACGTCCTGGAGAAGCTCGGCGTCAACCTGGAGCTGACCCCGGCGCGGGTGGCGGAGGTGGCCCAGAAGGCCGGGATCACCTTCTGCTTCGCGGTCAAGTTCCATCCGGCGTTGCGTCATGTGGGCGCCGCCCGCGGCCAGTTGGGCATCCGCACGGTGTTCAACGTGCTGGGCCCGCTGACCAACCCCGCACAGGTGCGCAGCCAGGCGGTCGGGGTCGCGGACCCGCGCATGGCGCCGGTCGTCGCGGGTGTCTTCGCCGAGCGCGGCAACTCCTCTCTGGTCTTCCGGGGCGACGACGGCCTGGACGAGCTGACCACGACGGCCACCTCCCATGTGTGGGTCGTCCGCGACGGCAAGGTGAGCGAGGAGACCTTCGACCCGCGGGACGTCGGCCTCGACCTGGTCCCGGTGGAGGCGCTGCGGGGCGGGGACCCGTCCTACAACGCGGAGGTGGCCCGGCGCCTCCTGGCGGGCGAGACGGGCCCGGTGCGGGACGCCGTGCTGCTGAACTCGGCGGCGGCGCTGGTCGCCCTCGACCCGGGCGCAGGGCCGCTGGCCGAGCAGATCCGGGCCGGCATGGACCGGGCGGCCGAGTCGATCGACTCCGGCGCGGCCAAGCGGTCCCTGGAGCGCTGGGTGGCCGCCAGCAACGCGTAGCCGTCGGTGACGCGGTCCCGCGATCCGGACACGGGTTGCGGGACCGCGATCACCTCACGTAGGTTTCCGTACCAGGTCATGAGTGACAGTCATGAGGCCCCGGCCGACTGTCCGGCAACCCTCCTTCCGTGGCGGGGTGCCCCGGGTGAAGACCAGGCCGTAGGCAGCGAGGTCTACGGCAAGCGCGGGCCCCTCACGCTCTTTCGAGCAAGCACAGCCCAGGGGTCCTGGGTCGTTCGAGGGAGTCTTCCGTGAGCAAGCGAATGCGATAGGGCGTAGAGCCCCGCCTCCGCATCCCCCTTTTCACCTTCCTCCGTGCTTGAGCCGTACCCGCTCGCACGGCGGTTCCCCCTTGCCTCTCACGGGAGTTCGCCATGTCTGTCTCCACCGCTGCCGCCGCCCGGACCGTTCGCAGTGACCTTTCGGGCGCCCTGCCCGTTCTCGGCCGGGATGTCACCGTCCCGCTCGTCACCGGCGGCGAGGTCGCCTACGCGGCGCTCGACTACGCCGCCAGCGCCCCCGCCCTCCAGCGCGTCTGGGACGACGTGGCGGCCTACGCCCCCTACTACGGCAGCGTCCACCGCGGCGCCGGCTACCTCTCCCAGCTCTCCACGGACCTCTTCGAGAACGCCCGCAGGACGGTCGCCGAGTTCCTCGACTGCCGCGCCGACGACCAGCTGATCTTCACCCGGTCCACGACGGACTCCCTCAACCTGCTGGCGCAGGCGCTCCCGGCCGACTGCCAGGTCTTCGTCTTCGAGACCGAGCACCACGCCTCGCTGCTGCCCTGGCAGGACGCCCGGGTCACCTACCTCGACGCCCCCCGCACCCCCCGCCAGGCCGTCGAGGCCCTGGAGCGCGCCCTCGCCGACCGCACCATGTCCAACGAAGGGGAATACGGCCCGGCCCTGGTGTGCGTCACCGGCGCCTCGAACGTCACCGGCGAGCTGTGGCCCGTCCGTGAGCTCGCGGCGGCGGCCCACGCCCACGGCGCCCGCATCGTCCTGGACGCTGCCCAGCTGGCCCCGCACCACCCGGTGTCGGTGCAGGACCTCGACGTCGACTGGGTCGCCTTCTCCGGCCACAAGCTGTACGCGCCCTTCGGCTCCGGCGTCCTCGCCGGCCGCGCCGACTGGCTCCGCGCGGCCGACCCGTACCTCGCGGGCGGCGGCGCCAGCCGCAAGGTCACCCGGCGCGAGGACGGGGGAGTGGACGTGCAGTGGCACGAGAGCGCCGCCCGCCACGAGGCCGGCTCCCCGAACGTGATCGGCGCCTACGCCATCGCCTCGGCCTGCACGGCGCTGACGGAGGCCGGCTTCGACACGCTGGTGGCCCGCGAGCAGTACCTCATCGAGAAGGTGCGGACGGGGCTGGCCGAGGTGCCGGAGGTCCGGATCCTCTCCCTCTTCGGCGACGACGCCCCGCGGGTCGGCGTGATCTCCTTCGTCGTCGAGGGCTGGAACAGCTCCCACTTCGCCGCCGCCCTCTCCGCCGAGTACGGCATCGGAGTCCGCGACGGCCTCTTCTGCGCCCACCCGCTGCTCCGCACCCTCCTGGGCAGTGACCCGCAGAGCCAGGGCGAGTGCGGCGCCCCCGAGGCTGCCCCCGGCGAGAAGTCCCTCAACGCGATCCGGGTGAGCTTCGGCGCCGGCACCCCCGACGAGCACGTGGAGCGGTTCGTCGACGCGGTGCGGGAACTGGTGGCCGACGGCGCACGGTGGCAGTACCGCACACAGGACGGCCGCTGCGTCCCGGCGGTCTAGGGTCTAGGACCTGTCCTGGGGCAGAGTCCTGGGGCAGACGGGACTTTCGAAACACGGCCTAGGAGTCCAGGCCGATCGCGAACGCCGCCTCCAGGTCGTGCTGCGAGTAGGTGCGGAAGGCGACGTGTGTGTCCGTCGCCTCCACCCCGGGGATCTTGCTGATGCTGCCCGGGATGACGTCCGCCAGGTCCTCGTGCTGCTTCACCCGCACCATGGCGATCAGGTCGTAGGTCCCGGTGACGGAGAAGACCTCGCTCACGGAATCCAGCGAGGCGATCCGCTCGGCGATCTCGGGGATCCGGTCCACGCTGGTCTTGATGAGGACGATCGCGGTGATCACGGCTGGTTCTCTCCCTCGGGGGGCCGGAGCTGGGCGGGCTTCACTCTATGACGTGAGGGGTGGCTCACCAAAGGGAGAGCCGCGGGCGCGGCCGCCGTCGGCAGACCGGATCCGTCAGCGGGCCAGATCCGTCAGCGATCCGCGCAGCGTCTCGCGCAGTTGCCGCATCTGCTCGGGGGCGTAGGTCCAGCTGTCGTACTCGTTCTGCACGAGCAGCCGGCCGCCGAAGCTGGCGACGCCGATCTTGGGGGGCATGCCCGGCGCGTTGGCCGTCCCGCCGAAGCGGAGCAGCTCCACGTCCTCGGGCACGGGGTGCGCGGGGATCCGGCCGACGTTGGAGATCCCGTAGCTGACGACCGGGACGGGCACCGCGACGCCCCGGGCGCCGGCCCTGAGCGCGGCCAGCAGGAAGCGCTCGGGGTCGCGCCGGGCCAGCGCGCCGGCGACCTGGTCGGCGACCTCCCGGCCCACGCTCTCCGGCCGGTCGTCGTGGCCGACGGCCAGCGTGGTCTGCAGGCCGGTGATGCAGTTGAGCACGGTGCTCAGGGGCAGCTCGGGCGTCAGCCGGGTGCGCAGGTCCACACCGTGACCGCAGGTCATCGTCAACGGGCCCTGCTCGGGCGCGAGTTGTGCGCGGACGGCGGTCAGGACCAGCCCTGTGACGAGGCTGTTGACGGTCACCCCGCGGGTCCGGGCGGCGGCCACCACGGCGTCGGTGGTCTGCGCGCCGAACTCCAGCCGGTCGACCACGAAGCGGCGCGTCGCGGCCGGCCGGTCGGGGCGCCCCACACCCTCGGTGGGCAGGACCGCGGGCTTGGTCTCGGCCGCCGCGCCCTGCGCGATCGCGTCGACCACGGCGTCGACCTCCGCGTCCGGCAGGGCGCCCGCCAGGCGGGTGTCGATCGCCTCGGGCAGTTCCTCGCGTCGCTCGACGGACGGGCTCGCGCCGGCCGCCAGGGCGGTGTAGTGCTGCCAGAACTCGTCGAGCAGGGCGAACGCCGAACGGCCGTCGGCCACCCCGTGGTGGACGCCCAGCACCACCTGGGAGCGCTCGCCGTCGGTGAGCAGCCAGGCGTGCAGCAGGCTCTCGGTCCAGTCGGGCCGCGTGTTGATCAGTTCGGCGTAGGTGTCCTCGATGCCGTCGAGCAGGGTGAGCGGCGGCTCGACCCGGTCGCGGACCCGCAGCAGCAGGCCCGCCTCGCCGGCCGCCACCTCGCAGCGCAGGATCGGATGGCGCTCGGTCAGCAGGCCCAGCGCCCGCCGCATCAGCGCCGGGTCCAGCCGGCCGCGTACCAGGGACTCCACGAACGCCGGCATGTCGTACAGGGGGAGGCCCGCCGCTCCCAGGTCCAGGAAGTAGATGCTCTCGAACGGCGATATGGGGCGCTGACGGGTCATGGTGGTTCAGGTCTCCGATCTCGGTGGACGAAGGGGCTTCTGCTGTCGGGTCGCCGCCCGGTCGGCGTCGCCGAGACGGTGCAGGGCGGCCTCGAACTGCTCCTGGTCGAGCGGTGGCGCGGGCAGGGGGTGGGCGGCCGCGGGGCGCAGACCGTCCAGCATCAGGGCCAGGTGGCGCCGCCAGGACCCGGGGGCGGCGGGCGTGGCCAGGCCCAGCGCGGCCAGCAGGAACAGCAGGTCCTCGACGGTGAGGTCGGGGCGGATCGTGCGCTGTTCCTGGCCGCGGCGCAGCAGCGTCTCCAGCGTGCGCCGGTTCTCCTCGCGCAGGGCGTCGAGAGTGGGCACGCCCCGGATGCCGGTGGTCATCAGATCGCCGGCGCCCCGGTCGGCGGCCAGCAGCGTGAAGACCCGGTCCAGGTAGGCGGTGAGGCCGCTCCAGGCGTCCGCCCGCTCCCGGGTCTCGCGGGCCGCGTCCAGGATCGGGGTCAGCGCGTCGTGGAAGACGGTCTCGATGAGTGCGGCGCGGTCGGTGAAGTGCCGGTAGAGCGTCGCATTGCCGACCCCCGCCCGGCGGGCGATGTCGTCCAGCGGCGCGTCCACCCCGCGTTCGGCGTAGATCTCCCGGGCGGCGGCGATCAGCGTCTCGCGGTTGCGGCGCGCGTCACTGCGCCGAGGTGTCCGCCGTTCGTCTCCGCCGTCCATGCGCGGCACCCTAACAGCAAAACCGGGGACAGCTCCCCGTTTCGTTGCTAGGGTCGCGCCGTCCACCGGGGGAGCACTCCCCGCTCAGCCGCACCAGCGAGTTCGAAGCGAGGAACACCGTTGTCCGTGACGGGATTCGAAGATCTGACAGCACTCGGCCGGCCTTTCGTCGACGATCCGTATCCGGTCTACGAGCGGATGCGCGCGCAGGGGCCGGTGCACCGGGTCCGCACCGCCGCGTCGGGGGAGTTCTGGTTGGTCGTGGGCCATGCGCAGGCGCGGTCGGCGCTGGCCGACGCGCGGCTGTCCAACGACATCAGGCACTCGGCCGGGTGGCAGGACGACGGCGGCAACTCGATCGGCCTGAACATGGTGCAGACGGATCCGCCGCAGCACACCCGCCTGCGGGGGCTCGTGGCGAAGGAGTTCACCTCCCGGCGCATCGAGGCGCTGCGTCCGAAGATCCAGCGGATCGCGGACGAACTGGTGGACGCCATGCTGCCGCTGGGCCGCGCGGACCTGGTCGAGTCGTTCGCGCTGCCGTTGCCGCTGGCCGTGATCTGCGAACTGCTCGGCGTGCCGGCGAGCGACCGCAAGACCTTCCACGACTGGTATCTGGAGAGCACCGACTTCACCCGGCCCGAGGTCGCCGCCGCCGCGGCCCAGGCCATGGCGGGGTACCTCGCCGAGCTCATCGCGGCCAAGCGGCGCGAGCCGGGCGAGGACCTGTTGAGCGCGCTGGCCGGCCGCCTGGGCGAGGAGGAGGACGGCCTCACGCCCGAGGAGATGCTGGGCATGGCCTTCGTGCTGCTGGTCGCCGGCTACGAGACGGCGGCCAACCTGCTGTCCAGCGGAACGCTCGCCCTGCTGCGCCACCCCGATCAGCTGGCGGCGCTGCGCGGCGACTGGTCGCTGTTGGAGAACGCCGTGGAGGAGATGCTCCGCTACGAGGGGCCGGTGGAGACCACGGCGTTCCGCTACGCCAAGGAGCCCGTGGAGATCGACGGCACGGTGATCGGCGCGGGCGACTCCGTGGCCGTCGTGCTGGCCGCCGCGTCCCGCGATCCGAAGCGGTTCGCCGAGCCCGACCGGTTCGACATCCGCCGCGACACCCGCGGGCACA
This sequence comes from Streptomyces sp. NPDC031474, assembly GCF_055581185.1. Classification (NCBI taxonomy): domain Bacteria; kingdom Bacillati; phylum Actinomycetota; class Actinomycetes; order Kitasatosporales; family Streptomycetaceae; genus Streptomyces; species Streptomyces sp. NPDC031474. The sequence goes on along the minus strand of NZ_JBVIJX010000001.1, from coordinate 448,555 downwards.
CCGCCTTCGGCTACGGCATCCACCACTGCCTGGGCGCCCCGCTGGCCCGCATGCAGGGCGCGATCGCCTTCCGCACCCTGCTGGAACGCTGCCCCGGCCTGGCCCTGGACACGGACCCCGCCGACCTGCGGTGGCGCCCCAGCCTGATGCTCCGTGGCCTGCACGCGCTCCCCGTCGCCTTCCGCTAGCGCGGTTCGGGCGTCATCGGCAGCGGCCCGGCCGTCAGGCTCATCTCGGCCCGGGGCGTGACGGTGGCGCCCGGCACGGGCCGCAGACGCCAGCGGGAGGCGAGGGCGGCCAGCGCGAGCGTCGCCTCCGTCATCCCGAAGACGTCGCCGATGCACTTGCGGCTGCCCGCCCCGAACGGCAGATACGAGCCACGGGTGACGTCCTTGGCGCGCTCGGGCAGCCACCGGTCCGGGTCGAAGGCCTCCGGGCGCGGGAAGAACTCCGGGATGCGGTGGATGACGTAGGGGCTGATCAGGATGTCCGTCCCGGCCGGCAGCCGGTGGCCGGCCAGTTCGGTGGGCTGGGTGGTCATCCTGGTGTACATCCAGGCCGGCGGGTACAGGCGCAGGGTCTCGGTGAAGATCCGCTGGGTGTGGGCGAGCCTAGGCACGTCGGCGTACGTCGGCGGCCGGCCGCCCAGCACCTCGTCGACCTCGGCGTGCAGCCGCGCCTCCGCCTCGGGATGGGCGGCCAGCAGATGCCAGGCCCAGGTCAGGGCGCTCGCGGTGGTCTCCACGCCGGCCAGCAGCAGGGTCATGACCTGGTCGTGGACCTCCCGGTCGGTCAGCGCGCCGCCGTCCTCGTCGTCCCGCGCGGCCAGCAGCGCCGACAGCAGGTCGCCGCGGTCCTCGCCGGAGCGCCGGTAGTCCCCGACGATGCCGTCGATGAGGGTGTGCAGCCGGCCGAGGGCGGCGTCGAACTCACGGTTGGCGGCCAGCGGCAGCCTGGCGATCAGACCGGTCGGATCGAGCGCCCGGCGGAACGCGCCGCGCACCATGACGGGCAGACTGCGCTGGATCTCCGCCACGGAGTGCGGCGCCATCTCCGTCGAGAACAGCGCGCGTGCCGTCACCCGCGCGGTCAGCTCCTGCATCGCGTCACCGACGTCGACCGGCCGGCCCGGCCGCCAGGTCTGCGCGTGAGCGGCGCACTCCTCGCGCATCACCTCGGCGTAGGTCGCGATGCGCGTGGTGTGGAAGGCCGGCTGGACCATCCGCCGCTGTCTGCGGTGGTCGGCCCAGTCGGAGGTGATCAGCCCGTTGCCGAGGATGGGGCGGGCCTTCTCCTTCACCGGGCCTCCGGTGTCGTAGACCCGTGCGTTCAGCAGCACGTCCTGCACCAGCTCCGGATGGCAGGGCAGATAGGTGAGCCGGGTACCCAGCCGCAGCTCGACCAGGTCGCCCAGGGCGGGCAGCGACGAGAGGTACTCCAGCGGGCGGCGCGCCAGGTGCAGCGCGTGGCCCGCCAGCGGAAGCCGGCCCGGCGCCTTGGCGATCCGCCACCTGCGCCTGACCGGGTCGGATTGGGTCTTCATGCCGGATGCGCCCCCTGAGACGGTACGGACGGAGAGACGGGAGAGACGGGAGAGACGGGAGAGACGGGAGAGACGGGAGAGACGGGAGAGACGGGAAGGGGAGAAGCAGGGAGAAGAAGGGGAAAGGCGGGTCAGCGGCGTTCCAGGACCATGGGCAGCGGGCCCGCCTCCAGGGTGGCCTTCGGCTCGGGGCGCAGCCGGCTGCCGGGAACCGGCCGCAGCCGCCAGCGCGCGGCGACGGTCGCGACGATCAGCGCCGTCTCGGTGAGCGCGAGGACGTCGCCGATGCACTTGTGGCTGCCCGCGCCGAACGGCAGCAGCGCCCCGCGCGGCACCTGGGTCGCCCGCTCGCCCTCCCAGCGCCCCGGGTCGAAGGTCTCGGGGTCCGGGAAGAGCTCGGGATTGTGATGCAGGGCGTAGGCGCTGTAGAGGATCATCGTCCGGGCGGGGATGGTCCGGCCGCCGAGTTCCACGTCCTCGGCCGCGACCCGCATCGCCATCCACGACGGCGGGTACAGGCGCAGCGCCTCGGTGATGACGTTGCGCGTGTACGGCAGCGCGGGCAGGTCGTCGTAGACCGGTGTCCGGCCCTCCAGCGCGCCGTCCACCTCGGCGTGCACCCGCTGCTCCACCTCGGGGAGCGTGCCCATCAGGTGGAAGACGAACGCCAGGGTGGAGGCGGTGGTCTCGCTGCCGGCGACCAGGAAGGTGACGACCTGGTCCAGGATCTGGTCGTCGTCCAGCTTCTCCCCGGTCTCGGGGTGCTCCGCCCGCAGCAGGGTGGACAGCAGGTCGCCGTGGTCGGCGTCGGACCGGCGCCGCAGCGCGATCATGTCCGCCACGATCTGCCGCAGCCGCGTGTTGGCGTGGTCGTAGGCGCGGTTTCCCGGTGTGGGCAGCTTCTCCAGGACGCCCAGCGGGGCGACGGTTCGCCGGTAGATGCCGTGCGAGACCGTCCGCAGACACTGCCGGGCCTCTTCGACGGTGTCCTTGTCGAGCCCGGTGGAGAACAGGGTGCGGGCGGCGACCCGCATCAGCAGGGCGTGCATGGCGTCGCCGATGTCCCGGGTCTCGCCGGCCCGCCAGCCGTCGGTGACGGTACGGGTGTCCGCGGCCACCGCCGTCGTATAGGCGGCGATCCTGGTGGTGTGGAACGCGGGCTGGATCAGCCGCCGCTGGAAGCGGTGCTCCTCGCCGCGGGAGACCGACAGGCTGTTGCCGAGGAGCTGGCGCGCCTTGTCGAAGACGCCGCCCTTGTCGAAGACACGCGGGTTGAGCAGGACGTGCCGGACCAGTTCGGGGTGGGCGGCGAGATAGGCGCGGGTGGGACCGAGCCGGACTTCGACGAGGTCGCCGTGCGCGGGGAGCGAGGCGAGGAACTCCAGCGGGCGGCGCCACAGCGCGGGGACGTGTCCGAGCAGCGGCACCGCGCCGGGCGCGGCGCCGATCCGCCAGGACCGTTCCACCGAGGGCGACCTGGGAGTGGTGGGCATCCCGGGTCCCCTACTGGATCCGTGAGTTGACGTCGTTGACCGCGGCCTGATAGCGCCGGTCCCGGGTGGTCCACACGAAGTTGCCCTGGATGAGGTCGAGCAGCACGTCCCGGGTGAGCGGGTCGAACGCCTTGATGCACTCCATGTCCTCGGCCATGTCGTCGAGCCGGGCCTGGAAGAACGCCTGGAAGTCGGCCTCGTCGGACATGTCGCACAGCCGGAAGCAGTTGGTGATCTGCCCGAGGGCCTGCTCGCGTTCGTAGGAGTAGAAGTCGTTGACTATGGCCAGCCCACGGGCCGTCATCCGGGCGGCCAGCCCCGTCTTGGAGTGCTCGGTCAGTTCGGGGTGGCGGTAGATCGGGTACGACATCCGCATCCAGAAGTCCACGCCGACGTCGGTGACGCGGAAGCGGAAGTACTGCTCGGGCGAGGTGCCGCAGAGCACCGTCTTGAGCTCCGAGTCACGGAACATGTGGTCGCTGGTGACGAAGGCGCGGGCGCCCTCATAGGCGAACTCCGCGTCCTGCGGGGTGTAGTACCGCTCGCACACCGCACGCAGCTGGGGCAGGAAGAGGTCGAAGTCGTGCAGGGCCGGGTCCATGTCGTCCCACACGAAGGTCACGCAGTTGAGCACGCAGACGGCCTTGAACGCCTCCATGTCCTTGATGTGGCGGGCGCTCTGCGACCAGCGCACGACGTCCATGTAGGAGATCCAGCGCTTGTCCGAGACGCTCTTGCCGAGCGGGGCGACCGCGCGGTTGCAGGCGTCGATGACCTCGCGCAGCTCGGCGTCCGTCATCGGCGTCTTCTGGGCCTCGTACCCGACGTGCCGGTCGAAGAGGGCGGCGAACCGGTCGGTGCACTCCTGCCAGTGGCGGGCCGTCTCCGCCGGGGCCGGTGCGGTCGGTGCGGTCAGCTCCGTGGTCATGAGTTCCTCCTGGTGGCCGTGGCGGAGAGGTGTTTGAGGGCGGTGACCGCGTCGGCGGTGAAGGGGGCGGCGTCCAGCACGCCCAGCGCCCGCCGGTAACGGTCGTCGATCATGCGTTCGACGGTGTCCCGGGCGCCGGTGGCCGCGAAGATCGCGCGGACCTCCTCGGCGCCGGTCTCGTCCAGGCCGGGATCGCCGATCAGCGTGCGCAGCCGGGCGCGCTGGGCCGCGTCGCCCGCGCGCAGCGCCAGCGCGACCAGGGTGGTGTTCTTGCCGGCCCGCAGGTCGTCCAGGCGGGACTTGCCGGTGTCCCGGATCTCGCCGTACACGCCCAGCAGATCGTCGCGGAGCTGGAAGGCCTCCCCGAGGGGCAGCGCGAACGCCGTGCAGGCGGCCAGGGTCGGGGCGTCGGCGCCCGCGAGGGCGGCGCCGATGTGCAGCGGTCGTTCCACCGTGTACTTGGCGGTCTTGTAGCGGTTGACGGTCAGCGTGGCGTCGACGTCGTCGGTGAGCTCGCCGGTCGCCCGCAGGTCCAGGTACTGGCCGAGCATGACCTCGGTGCGCATCTCGGTGAGGATCGGCAGCACCGCCGCCGACTGCGCGGGGGTGAGGTCGGCCGTGTGCAGCAGGTCGTCCGACCAGGCGAAGGCGAGGTCGCCCAGCAGCACGGCGCCGCCCATTCCGAAACGCTCGGTGCGGTCGTCGCCGCGTTTTCCGGCGAGTATCCGGTGGATGGTCGGACGACCGCGCCGGGTGTCGCTGTCGTCCATGATGTCGTCATGGATGAGTGCGAACGCGTGAAACATCTCGAGTGACGCGGCCACACGTACCACGGTCGTCAAGTCGTTTTCTCCGCCGGCCGCCTGCCAGCCCAGCACGGTGAGAATCGGCCGTATTCGCTTGCCGCCCACCATGAATTCTTCAAGCAATTTCACAAGATGGGTCAACTGTCGTTGCCCGGAGTTCTTTCGGTGATTGTCCAGGAAATCAAAGATGACGGTGTCCACGGCGGCCCTCGTGGCGACCGGGTCCAGTACGTCGGGAGATATGGTGTGGGTGCTCATGTTTCTGCGCTACATCCCCACTCGTAGGGCACGTCAAATCGGTTCCGCGCACAGGACGGCATACGCCGGCATCCCTGCGCCGCGCCGAGCGCTGGGCGCCCACGGCGGTATGGGAAACGGCGTTCGGACGGAAATACCGACGACGGGCCGGATGATGGGCGGGCAGAGGGACGGTCGGCCGCCCGCCGGGAAGGTCTCGGCCTGACGGGGTCCGCGGGGCGACAGCGCCCGGCGCACCGCAGGTCGGCCGGCGTCAGGGGATCAGATCGACGCGGAGTTCTCTGAGTCCGCGGATGTTGACCTGGGGGCGCCAGACGACGTCCTCGCGGGTGGGTCTGATGTCGCGGTGCCGACGCAGCAGCTCGGTGAAGACCAGGCGGGCCTCGGCCTTCGCCAGCAGCGCGCCGATGCAGTAGTGCGGGCCGCCCCCGAAGGACAGCGGGCGGATGTCCGCGCGCCGCAGGTCGAGGCGGTCGGGGTCGGCGTAGCGCCGCGGGTCGCGGTTGGCGGCGCCGAGCAGGACCATCACCTTGGCGCCGGCCGGGATCGGGACGCCTCCCACCTCGATGTCACCGGTGGTGATGCGGGCCACGAGCTGGATGGGCGCGTCGTACCGCAGCAGTTCCTCGACGGCGTTGTCGACGAGGCCGGGCTCCGCGCGCAGGGCGCGCAGCTGGTCGGGATGGCGCAGCAGGGCGAGCATGCCGTTGCCGATGAGGTTGACGGTCGTCTCGTGACCGCCCATGAAGAACATCATGACGTTGGCGATGATCTCGTCGTCGGAGAGCTTCCCGCCGTCGAAGTCCGCCAGCAGCAGGCGGGAGATGATGTCGTCCCGCGGATCCGCGCGCCGTCGCGCAAGATGTTCGGCGATATAGGCGCCGAACTCCTCCGCCGCGTCGTTCATGGCCCGGCGGGTGGTGTCGTCGGTGGCCGGGTCGATGACATGGCCCAGCGCGTCGGTCCACTTCCGGCACAGGTCACGGTCCTCGACCGGCAGGCCGCCCAGGCCGCAGAAGACGGTCACGGGCACGAGGGCCGCGAGGGACCCGATGAGGTCGACGTCCCGGCCGTCGCCCATCTCGTCCATGATCCGGTGGACGATGCCGGTCATCCGGGGGGCCGTCTCGCGGATGGCCCGGGCGGTGAACACCGGGTTGGCCAGGCCGCGCAGTCGACGGTGCGCCTCCCCGTCCCGCATCAGCATCCAGCTCCGGGTGGCCTGCACGATCGGGCTGTCCTGTCCGCCCCGTTGTGCGGCCCATTTCGGGTCTTGCGGATATTCGCTGGATAATTCGGGCTTTCGCAGGATCGCGGCGACCTCGTCGTATCCGGAGACCACCCAGTGGCCGTACGGCGTCCGATGGACCGGTTCCGCGTCCCGGAGGCGTTTGTAGAGCGGATACGGGTCGGTGCGCAATCGCGGATCGCGCGCATTGAATAGAGGTTCGTTGCCCGGTGGTTCCATGCCAGTCTCCCCCATGAAATCGGCAGGCAGGACCGCCGGTCCGCCGAAGCGGCCGAGATCCCGGTGGTCGAATACTAGGCACATGGCGGCCGTGGGTGACAAGGCCCGCCCTCCCTGGACACTGCCCTCGACTCCGTATTACGTTCGAGTCGTTGGCGAGGACACCGATCAGAGCAGCAGGGGGATGAGCGGTGCGACGCACTGTTTTCCAGGACGAGCACGAAGCCTTCCGTACTCAGGTGCGCGAGTTAATCGAGGCGGAGGTCGTACCCGTTTATCCGGAATGGGAAACCGCCGGCCGAGTGCCGCGTGATTTCTATCGCAAACTGGGCAAACTCGGCATTTTCGGGTTCGGTGTCCCGGAGGAGTTCGGCGGGGCCGGTCCCAAGGGCTTCAAGTTCAACGCCGTCATCGCCGAGGAGTGCGCGCGGGCCGGGGTCACCTTCGGCGGAGCCAGCGCGCACCTGGCGCTCCCGGCCACCCTGGTGGACTACACCACCGAAGAGCAGAAGCGGCGCTGGCTGCCGGGGTTCGTCACGGGCGAGCTGATGACGGCCATCGCGATCACGGAGCCGGAGGCCGGCTCCGACGTGGCCGGCATCCGGACGGCGGCCGAGCTGTCCGAGGACGGCACGCACTACGTGCTCAACGGCAGCAAGGCCTATGTGTCCGGGGGCGCCCAGGCCGATCTGGTGCTCGTCGCCTGCCGCACCGCGGCCGACGGGACCGACCGGCGCGGCGGCATGTCCCTGCTCGCCGTGGACACCGGCGCCCCAGGCGTGACGGTCGACGCGGAGCCTGCCACGCTCGGGCTGCGCTCGTCCGACATCGTCGGGATGACCTTCACGGACGTGCGCGTCCCCGTCGGCGACGTGGTGGGCGAGCCGGGCGACGCCTTCGCCTGTCTGGCCGGCATCTTCCCGCAGGAGCGGCTGGGCATCGCCGTCGGCGCGTACGCCCACGCCGCCGCGGCCGTCCGGCTCGCCACCGCCTTCGTCCGCGAGCGCACCGCCTTCGGCAAGCCTGTCGCCGCCTTCCAGAACACCAAGTTCGTGCTCGCCGACTGCAAGGTCACGGTGAACGCGCTGCAGGCGGTCGTCGACCAGGCCCTGGAGGCGTTCGACGCCGGGGAACTGACCGCGGAGGAGGCGGCCGCGACCAAGCTGTACTGCACGGAGGCGGCGACCGGGGTGCTCGACAAGTGCCTTCAGCTGCACGGCGGTCTCGGCTTCACGATGGACCACCCGATCACCCGGCTGTACGCCGACAACAGGGCCGGCCGGATCTTCGGCGGCACCAGCGAGATCATGCGCACCATCGTCGCCAAGTCCATGGGGCTCTGATCCCGGGCGCAGGACAGCTGCGGGCGCGCGAGACGTGATCGTCGGACGTGAAAGACGTAAGAGGGGAGCGGCGACGCTCCCCTCTTGGCGTGTCCGTATGCGCGTGTCTCTCTTCGCGTGTCCCCTCTTCGGGTGTCCGCGTCTCATCCCGCGCCGGAGTCGGGCACCGCCCGGGTGGTCCCGCGGCCGAACCGGGCCCAGGCGTAGACGAACCCCAGGGCGAAGCCGACCAGGTGCGCCAGATACGCCACCCCGGGTCCCTGGGCGGCCTGCCCCACCGCCACCCACTGCAGGGCCGCCCAGAACGGCAGCACGACCCATGCGGGGAAGCGCAACGGCAGGAAGAACAGGAACGGCAGGAGACTGGTCACCCGCGCCCGGGGAAACAGATACAGAAACGCGCCGAGGACCGCGGAGATCGCCCCCGAGGCGCCGACCAGGGACTGCGACGACTCGGAGTTGGCGGCGGCGTAGCCCAGCAGGGCCAGGTAGCCGCAGCCGAGGTAGAAGAGCGTGAACTCGACGCGGCCCATCCGGTCCTCGGTCATCGCCCCGAAGACGTAGAGAAAGAGCATGTTGCCCAGCAGGTGCACCCAGCTGCCGTGGACGAAGAGCGCCGTGGCCGGCGTCAGGGCGCCTCGCGCCGACCCCTCGAAGAGCTCGGCGGGCACGACACCCCAGCGCCGGAAGTAGGCCCGCTGCGCCGCCGGCAGCTCGTCACCGGATCCGTACGCCGGATTGAGCCCCGACGCCGGCCCGATCACGAAGAGCAGACAGCACAGGGCGATCACCGTGTAGGTCACCGGCGCCGAGGGTCTGCGGAGGGCTCTGCGGACGTTCCCGCTCCAGTCACTGATCACGAACACAGAGCATGTCGTAACGGGACGCATCGGCACGGACCGCCTCGCCGCCGGGGCCCGTACGGCGGGTCGGCTCGGAGGGGCGAGACGACGCCTCATCGGCGCTGGTGAGCGGGGTATGGTGCGTCCGGCTGGACGGCTCAGGACCGGGTCGGCGCGGTGCGGGAGGGTGTGCCGTGCCCCGTGTCCGCGACGGGTTGCGCCGTACAGGCCCGGTGGACGGACGGGCGTCGAGTACCCGCCAGGCCGTAGGGTTACGAGCCATGTGTACGGGGGAGCCTTGCGCCCGACCCGGACACTGGCAGCACGACGCAAGCACCACACTAGAAGGAAGCGGAAAGTCACGATGACGGTTCCCCTGCCGACCGCCACGACGCGGTGGCGCTGCACGCTCTGCGGCAACCTCACGCGGTTCGACGTGACGCGCTCGTCGAAGGTCGTCGAGTACGTCCACCTCGACCTCGCGGGCGAGCCGAAGGTCGAGGAGCGCCAGGTGGTCGATGAGACCATCGAGTCGGTGCGGTGCCGCTGGTGCAACGCCGTGGACCAGGTGGAACTCGTGGATCGGCCGGGTGCCGGCTCCTGACGGGAGGCGGGCCCGCACAGGTATTGGGGTGTGACGGATGGTGGAGAGCGCAGGCGGGGGGCCGGGCGACGGCGCCGCCGAGATGCTCGACCGTCCGCTGCCGGACGGCGTGCGGCGCAGGGTCGTCACGATCGTCTCCGACGGCTTCGGCGGGCTGACCGTCGGCGAGCTGCCCGCCCAGCTGCGGCAGTACGCCCGGTTCGCCCCGAACCGGCGGGCCAAGTTCGCGGGCAACGCGATGGCGGCCGCGCTGGAGACCGATCCGCTGTTCCGGCAACGCATCGCCGAGAAGTTCAGAGAGGCCCAGCCGGAGCTGTCCGGCGCGCTCGACTCCGGCTCGCCGACCCCGGCCGCGGACCCGCTCGACGTGGCGGCCGCGGCCTATGTGCTGCGGCCCACGGGCTGGGTGAAGCTGGTCACCGCGGCCGGCGAGGAGGCCCAGCGGGCGGACGCCGAACGCGCCGACGAGGAGAGCCGGGCCGAGCTGGAGCGGCTGCGCGAGGAGCTCGACCGGGCCCGTGAGCAGACCCGGACGGACACCGAGCGGCTGCGCGCCGACCTGGACGCGGCGAAGAAGGAGGCCGAGTCGCTGCACCGTAAGCTCCGCTCGGCCCTCAGCGACGTCAAGCGCGGCGAGGCCGCGCTGCGCAAGGTGCAGAGCGAGATGGAGACGGTGCGCGCCGAGGGGCACACGCAGGTGTCCGCCGCGGAGAGCGAGAGCCGGCGGCTGAAGGCGCGGCTCGCCGAGGTGGAGGCCACCCTGGAGGCCACCCGGCGGGCGGCGCGCGAGGGCCGCAGCGTCGAGGACATGCGGGTGCGGCTGCTGCTGGACACCGTGCTGGACGCGGCGCAGGGGCTGCGCCGGGAACTGGCGTTGCCGCCGGTGTCGGTGCGGCCGGCGGAGACCGTCGACGCGGTCGAGCCGGGGCGGATGACTCCGAAGGACATCGCCGCCCGCGCCCTGTCCGAGCACGATCCGGCCATTCTCGACCAGCTCCTCGCGCTGCCCCAGGCGCATCTCGTCGTCGACGGCTACAACGTCACCAAGACCGGCTATCCGCAGATGCCCCTGGAGAAGCAGCGACTGCGGCTCCTGGGGCAGCTCTCGCAGCTCGCCGCGCAGACCGGCGCCGAGGTCACCTGTGTCTTCGACGGGGCCGAACTCGCGGCTCCGGTGCTGCTGGCGCCGCCGCGCGGGGTGCGGGTGCTGTTCTCCAAGCCGGGGGTCACGGCCGACGAGCTGATCCGCCAGCTGGTGCGGGCGGAGCCGCCCGGCCGGCCGGTCATCGTGGCCTCGACCGACCGGGAGGTGGCCGACGGGGTCGCCAGGGCGGGCGCCCGGCCGGTGGCTTCCGCGGTACTTCTGAAGCGACTGTCCTGAAGGTCGAAGTTGCAGGTTTAATGACCGAATTGATGCAATCGTCACGCAACGTAGTGTCAATCGCGCATCACTGCACGTGAGTTGTGGGAAAAAACTGCGTTGCGTGATGGGATTTTTTCGCCTGAGGATTTGAACTGATCACGGCGAGGTCACTAAGGTCTGGTGATCGAACCTCCACACGGGTGATCACTCAAAAGAAGGAGCCCGTTTCCGTGGCGTCCCACCGTCGACCGAAGCAGCCCAGTCGCGCACGCGTGACGGTGCTGACCACCGCAGCCGCTGCTGCTGTCGTTCTGAGCTCGCAGGCCGCCAACGCGGCACCCAGCGAGAAGCTCACCAAGGACGAGGTCAAGAGCAAGGTCGACAAGCTCTACGAAGAGGCGGAGCAGGCCACCGAGGCGTTCAACGGCGCCCAGGAGAAGCAGGAGAAGCTCCAGAAGGAGATCTCCACCATCCAGGACAACGTGGCCCGGGGGCAGGCGGATCTCAACGAGCTGCGCGACTCCATGGGCCTGGCGGCCGCCGCCCAGTACCGCACCGGGTCCATAGACTCCTCCCTGCAGCTCCTCCTCTCCTCGAACCCGGACGACTTCCTGGACAAGGCATCGGCCGCCGACCAGTTGAGCGCCCAGCAGGTCGAGGCGCTGAAGAAGATCCAGGAGAAGCAGCGCGAGCTCGCACAGGAGCGCACCGAGGCCTCCGGCAAGCTCAAGGACCTCGCCGCCACCCGTGCCACGCTGGGCAAGAACAAGAAGGAAGTCCAGGCCAAGCTCGCTGAGGCGCGCAAGCTCCTCAACACGCTGACGGCCAAGGAGAAGGCCGACCTCGCCGCCGCCGACGCCCGCGCCAGCCGGGACTCCGGTGGACGTGTCGACCTCGGCGACGCCCCCGTCGGTTCCGGCCGGGCCATGGCCGCCTTCCAGGCCGCGCAGAGCCAGCTCGGCAAGCCGTACCACTACGGCTCCACCGGCACCGCCATGTACGACTGCTCGGGCCTCACCTCCTGGGCCTACGCACAGGCAGGCGTCGGCATCCCGCGGACCTCGGAGTCGCAGGCCACCATCGGGACGCGCATCTACTCGCAAAGCGACCTCAAGGTCGGCGACCTGGTGTTCTTCTTCAACGACCTGCACCACGTCGGTCTGTACGCGGGCAACGGCCAGATCATCCACGCCCCGCGCACCGGAACCGTCGTGCGCTACGAGTCGATGAGCACGATCGGCGGCCCGTTCATGTTCGGCGTCCGGGTCTGACCCCGGCCTGATCAACTCCAAGATCAGGACACCATGCCGCCCGAACGGGCGAATCATGACGACGAGAAGTGACCCCACGCCCCGCCGGTGACCTGCGTCAGCGGCGGGGCGTCACTGTGCGTGCCCACCGAGGTCTTTGGCCGGTGCCCCACCGCGGGGCTACTGTCGGCCGCGTTTCCCTGTCCACCAGTGGAAGGAGCGCGGCTTCCCGTGGGGTCCCATCGCCGCCTTGCACAGTCCGGGTTCGACCGGGGCGCCGTCAGCGCCCTGAGCGTGCTGTCCCTCGCGGCCGCCGCACTCGGCGCCGTCTCCGCAGTACCGGCCACGGCCGCGCCCGACGGCACCCGCGCCGAGGTGGACCGTCTCTACGAGGAGGCCGAGAAGGCCACCGAGGCCTACAACAAGGCCGACGAACGCGCCGACACCCTGCGCGAGCAGGTCGGCGAGGCCCAGGACCACATCGCGCGGCAGCAGGCGCGCATCAACGGCCTGCGCGAGCAGCTCGGTTCGCTGGCCGGCGCCCAGTACCGCTCCGGCGGCCTCGACCCCTCCCTGGCGCTGCTGTTCTCCGACGACCCGGAGGACTACCTCGACAAGGCGTCCGTCCTGAACCGGATCACCGCCCACCAGGCCGGTGAACTCAGGGAACTCCAGGGCGCCATGCGTGAGCTCACCCAGGAGCGCGCCGAGGCCGCCGCCAAGCTCACCGAGCTGGACAAGAGCCGCAAGGCGGTGGCGAGTCACAAGCGGACCGTGGAGCAGAAGCTCGCCAGGGCACGGCAGTTGCTCAACTCCCTGCCGTCCGCGGACCGCGCCGCCTACGACCGGGCCTCCCGCTCCGGCCGCGACGACCTGCCCGACTTCGCGGGCGCCGTCCCGGCGTCCGGTCGCGCGGCCGCCGCCCTCGCCGCCGTCCGCTCCGCGCTCGGCAAGCCCTACGTCTGGGGCGCCAACGGCCCCTCCGGCTTCGACTGTTCGGGCCTCATGCAGTGGTCGTACGCGCAGGCCGGGGTCTCCCTGCCGCGCACCTCGCAGGCCCAGGCGCACGCCGGCCGACGGGTTCCGCTGTCCCAGGCCCAGCCCGGCGACATCGTCACCTACCGCTCGGACGCCAGCCATGTCGGCATGTACGCCGGCAACGGCCAGGTCATCCACGCCCCGTACCCGGGCGCGGCGGTGCGCTACGACCCGGTCGGGATGATGCCGGTGTCGTCCGTCACCAGGCCCTGACCGCAGCCCGCGCGGGACCGCCGCCGTACGATCGGGAGAATGGCTGGTCGAAGGCGGGCGCGTGGATCCGGGGTTCTGGGGCTCTGTCTGCTGCTCGTCTCCCTGGTCGGCTGCGGGGCGCGCCCGGCGCCGGACCGCGTGCGGGCCGATGTGCAGCGGGTTCTCGACCGGCGGGCCGCCGCGGTCCTCGCCCATGACGCGATCGCCTACGCGGCCACCGGCACCGCGGCCGGGTACGCCGCCGTGCGGGCCGTCCCGCTCGCGGCCTGGTCGTACCGCGTGACGGCCGTCCACCGGGACGGCGACTCGGCCACCGCGGACGCCGAACTGAGCTACCGGGTCGACGGCTACGACAAGGCCCCGGTGACCACGCCCCGCACCCTGGTCCTGACCCGGGACGCGGACGGCCGGTGGTCACTCACCTCGGAGAAGCCCGCGAAGAAGACCGGCGAGCAGCTGTGGGACCAGGGCACGGTGGACGTCGTCCGGGGCGAGCACAGCATCGTGCTGGGCGTCGGCCAGTCCGGCGAACGGCTGCGGTCCTTCGCGGACCTGGCCGACGACGCGGTCCCGGCGGTGTCGGCGGCCTGGGGCACCGACTGGGCAGGGCACGTCGTCGTCCTCGTACCGCACTCCCTGGACGGCATGGCGCGGCTGCTCGGCTCGCCCGCCTCCTCCTACCGGGGGATCGCCGCGGTGACGACGGGCGAGACGGGCGGCGGTCCGAAGGCGCCCGCGGACCGGGTGATCGTCAACCCCGACGCGTACGGCATGCTCGGCCGCGTCGGCCGGCAGGTGGTCCTCACCCACGAGACCACCCATGTCGCCACCCGCGCCCACACCAACGCCGCCACCCCGCTGTGGCTGTCCGAGGGCTACGCCGACTGGGTCGGCTACCGCGACACCGGCCGCACCCCCGCCGAGGCCGCCCCGGAACTCCAGCACACGGTCAACGGCGGGAGTGTCCCGGCGGCGCTGCCCACCGACGACGACTTCGGCTTCTCCGGCGACGCGAGCCGGCTGGCCGCAGCGTACGAGGGCGGCTGGCTGGCCTGCCGGATGATCGCCGGGCGCTGGGGCGAGGTGAAGCTGGACGCGTTCTACCGGGCCGTGGGCGAGCACGACAAGCGGCCGGGGGCCGTGGAGGGGGCTCTGAAGAGTGTGCTGGGCACGACCCTGCCGCAGTTCACGGCGGACTGGCAGGCGTATCTGCGGGCCCAGCTCGGCTGAGGCGCCACGAGCCCGCCGGCGACGACAGGACGGGTACGCAGCTGCGCCGGTTCGAGGCGTCGGGGACAGGGCCGGTCGCGCCGTAACCCCCTCCTCAGACCCGTCAGGGGCCGCCTCGCGTCCGTCGTCTCCATGGCGCACATGATCTCCCGCCGGCCTGTGCGCCGCCGCCCCGCACAGCTGTGAACGGCATTTGGATAAGGTCGGCTGCGATGCACAAGACCCTGATCGTGACGAACGACTTTCCGCCCCGGCCGGGCGGTATCCAGGCGTTCCTGCACAACATGGCCCTCCGGCTCGACCCGGACCGTCTCGTCGTCTACGCCTCCACCTGGAAGCGGTCCCGCGAGGGCGTCGAGGCGACGGCCGCCTTCGATGCCGAGCAGCCCTTCACCGTCGTACGGGACTCCACGACGATGCTGCTGCCGACGCCCGGGGCGACCCGGCGGGCCGTCGGGCTGCTGCGCGAGCACGGGTGCGCGTCGGTGTGGTTCGGGGCGGCCGCGCCGCTCGGGCTGATGGCGTCGGCGCTGCGCAGGGCGGGCGCCGAGCGGCTGGTGGCGACGACGCACGGGCATGAGGCCGGATGGGCGCAGCTGCCCGCCTCCCGGCAGCTCCTCGGCCGGATCGGCGAGACCACGGACACGATCACCTACCTCGGCGAGTACACGCGCTCGCGGATAGCGACCGCGCTGAGCGCCGAGGCGGCCGGACGGATGGTGCAGCTGCCGCCGGGCGTCGACGAGAAGACCTTCCACCCGGGTTCGGGCGGCGACGAGGTGCGGGCGCGGCTCGGGCTGGCCGACCGGCCGGTGGTCGTGTGCGTCTCGCGGCTGGTGCCGCGCAAGGGGCAGGACACGCTGATCCTCGCCATGCCCCGGATCCTGGCGGCCGAGCCCGAGGCGGTCCTGCTGATCGTCGGGGGCGGCCCCTACGAGAGGGACCTGCGCAGGCTCGCGTCCGAGACGGGGGTGGCGGACTCCGTGCGGTTCACCGGGTCCGTGCCCTGGTCGCAGCTGCCCGCCCACTACGGCGCCGGGGACGTCTTCGCGATGCCGTGCCGGACGCGGCGGGGCGGGCTGGACGTCGAGGGCCTCGGGATCGTCTACCTGGAGGCCTCCGCGACCGGGCTGCCCGTCGTCGCCGGGGACTCCGGCGGCGCGCCCGACGCCGTGCTCGACGGGGAGACGGGCTGGGTCGTGCGGGGCGGCTCGCCCGCCGAGGCCGCCGAGCGGATCGCCGTACTGCTCGGGGACGCCGAACTGCGCCGCCGGATGGGGGAGCGGGGGCGGCAGTGGGTCGAGGAGAAGTGGCGCTGGGACCTGCTCGCGGAGAAGCTGAAAACATTGCTCTAGACTTTTCTCCTTTTGCTCTAGGCGGAGGGTGGAAATCCGCTGATGCTGCGCACATGACAGCCAAACTGATGCAGCGTCAGCTGACGAGACGTCAAATCCTTGGTATGGCCGCCCTCCAGACGGCGGCCACCCTCGGCTTCACCCGGGTAGGACTCCAGTCCGCCCAGGCGGCCGAGCCCGCCGCCGTCGAATCCGCCCCCGCCATCGTCGTCGGCTCCGGCTACGGTGCCGCGGTCGCCGCCCTGCGCCTCGGCCAGGCCGGCATCCGCACCCTCGTCCTGGAGATGGGCCGGTTGTGGAACACGGCCGGCGCCGACGGAAAGGTGTTCTGCAACACCGCCAACCCCGACCAGCGGTCCATGTGGTTCCGCACCCGCACCGAAGCGCCCCTGGCCACCTTCCTGTGGCTGGACGTCGTCAACAAGGACATCAGCCTCTACCCCGGCGTTCTGGACCGGGTGCACTTCGACAACATGTCCGTCTTCGTGGGCCGCGGCGTCGGCGGCGGCTCCCTGGTCAACGGCTCGATGGCCGTCACCCCGCTCCAGTCCTACTTCGCCGAGCAGTTCCCCACCGTCGACGCGGGCGAGATGTACTCCACGTACTTCCCGCGCGCCCGCGCCATGCTCGGCGTCAACAGCGTCGACCCCGCCTGGTTCGAGTCGACCGAGTGGTACCAGTTCACCCGCGTCTCCCGGAAACACGCGGCGAACACCGGCCTGAAGACCACCTTCGTGCCCAGCGTCTACGACTTCGGCTACATGCAGCGCGAAGCCGCCGGAACCGCCGTCAAGTCCGCCCTCGGCCAGGAGGTCATCTACGGAAACAACTACGGAAAACGCAGCCTCGACAAGTCGTATCTGGCGTCGGCGCTCGGCACCGGCAACGTCACCATCCACACCATGGAGAAGGTGCGCGGGATCAGCCGGGCGGCCGACGGGACGTATCTCCTCACCGCCGACCGCATCGACGTCACCGGCAAGGTCGTCGAGACCAAGCAGTACGGCTGCACCTATCTCTTCCTCGGCGGCGGCAGCCTCGGGACCAGCGAACTCCTCGTCCGGGCGCGGGACACGGGCACACTGCCCGCGCTGGACGCGTCCGTCGGCGCGGGCTGGGGCACCAACGGCAACGTGATGCTCGGGCGGGCCAACCACCTGTGGGACACCGTCGGCGCCAACCAGTCGACCATGCCGGTGATGGGCATCGACGACTGGGCCAACACCGCCAACCCCGTCTTCGCGGAGATCGCCCCGCTGCCCACGGGACTCGAACACTGGGTCAGCCTCTACCTGGCGATCACCAAGAACCCGCAGCGGGCGGCGTTCACGTACGACGCCTCCTCCGGCGGGGTGAAGCTCGGCTGGAGCGCCGCGCAGAGCGCCGTCTCCGTGAGCATGGCGAAGAAACTGTTCGACCGGATCAACTCGGCGAACTCCACCATCTACCGGTACGACCTGTTCGGCTCCGGAAACAAGGTCTTCGCCGACGACTTCACCTACCACCCGCTCGGCGGCTGCGTGTTGGGCAAGGCGACCGACGGCTACGGCCGGGTGAAGGGGTATTCGAAGCTGTACGTCACCGACGGCTCGCTGGTGCCCGGCAACATCGGGGTGAACCCGTTCGTCACGATCACCGCACTCGCCGAACGCACGATGGCGCGGGTCCTCGTGGAGGACACCGCGCCATGACGTTCCGTCAGCAGGCCTTCAGGGGCCGCTACTTGGCGTAGATCGCCTCGATCTCGCCCGCATAGTCCGTCGCCACCACGTTGCGCTTGAGCTTCAGCGACGGCGTGAGATGGCCCGAGTCCTCCGTGAACTGGGAGGAGAGAATGCGGAACTTCCGCACCGATTCCGCTTTCGAGACCGCGGCGTTGCCGTCGTCGATCGCCGACTGGATGGCGGCCTGAAGGTCGGCATCGTCGCGCAGCGACGCCGCGGTCGCATCCGCCGGCTTGCCGTGGTCGGCGGCCCAACGGCCCAGGAACTCCTCGTCGATGGTGACCAGCGCGCCCACGAACGGCCGCCCGTCGCCCACCACCATGCACTCCGCGACCAGCGCGTGCGCGCGGATACGGTCCTCGATCACGGCCGGAGCGACGTTCTTGCCGCCCGCGGTGACGATGATCTCCTTCTTGCGGCCGGTGATGCGGAGGTAACCGTCCTCGTCGAGGGTGCCGATGTCACCGGTGTGGAACCAGCCGTCGGCCAGCGCCTCGGCGGTCGCGCCCGGGTTGTTCCAGTACCCCTTGAACAGGTGCTCGCCGTGCAGCAGCACCTCGCCGTCGTCCGCGATCCGCACCACCGAGCCCGGCAGCGGCTGCCCGACCGTGCCGATCTTCTGCCGGTCCCACGGGTTGAACGCCGTCGCGGCACAGGACTCCGTCAGGCCGTAGCCCTCCAGGACGGTGAAGCCGATGCCGCGGAAGAAGTGACCGAGACGCTCGCCCAGCGGGGCGCCGCCGGAGATCGCGTACTCGCCCTTGCCGCCGAGGACCGCGCGCAGCTTGCTGTAGACCAGCTTGTCGAACACCTTGTGCTTGATCTTCAGAGCGAGCGGCGGGCCCGCCGGGAGCTCCAGCGCCTTGCTGTACGCGATCGCGGTGTCGGCCGCCTTGTCGAAGATCGCACCCTTGCCGTCCGCCTGCGCCTTGGCGCGCGCCGAGTTGTACACCTTCTCGAAGACCCGCGGCACGCCCAGGATCAGCGTCGGCCGGAAGGACGCCAGCTCGTCGGTGAGGTTCTTGATGTCCGGGACGGTGCCCAGCTTGATCGGCGCCATCATCGGGGCGATCTGCACCAGCCGGCCGAAGACATGCGCGAGCGGCAGGAAGAGCAGCACACTGCACTCACCGGTGCGGAACAGCGGCCGCAGGCGTTCCACGACGTTTCCGCACTCGGCGAAGAAGCTGCGGTGCGTCAGCACACAGCCCTTGGGCCGGCCGGTCGTGCCGGAGGTGTAGACGATGGTCGCCGGATCGTCGGCCTTGGCCTGCGAGCTGCGCTCCTCGACGGCCTGGTCGGAGACGTCCTGGCCGAGCTGCCCGAGCTCCTCGACCGCGCCCGCCTCGATCTGCCACACATGCTTCAGCGCCGGCAGCGACTCACGCACCGACTCGACGGCGGCCGCGTGGCTGTCCAGCTCGACGACGATCGCCGTCGCACCCGAGTCGGAGAGGATCCACTGCACCTGCTCCGGCGAGCTGGTCTCGTACACCGGCACGGTGACCGCGCCCGCGCACCAGATCGCGAAGTCGAGCAGCGTCCACTCGTAGCGGGTGCGCGACATCAGCCCGACCCGGTCGCCGGCCTGCACGCCGGAGGCGATGAGGCCCTTGGCCGCGGCGTGCACCTCGGCCAGGAAGGCCGTCGCCGTCACGTCCTGCCAGGCGCCGCCCACCTTGCGGGCGATGACGGCGACGTCGGGATGCTGCGCGGCGTTTCTGCGGACGATGTCGGTCAGATTGCCGTCCGCAGGGACCTCGTACAAAGCCGGAAGGCTGAACTCGCGCAAGACTGCTGCTCCTCATAGGGCGCCGGCGCCACGACGTTGTGCGATGCGACGGTGCGGTCCAAGGCTCGGGCGTGTGCTCGGGACTCGGTGGATCTCGATGGTTGAAATCCAGAGCACGACTGGACTGCCCGGACGTTACCCGCCGGTATGGCCTCTTCGACAGGGGGGTCCGACGAGATGTTCGCTGCGTCACACAGATTGGTGTTTCCCGGCTGACAGTAGTCCACCGCTTTACTGACTGGCCAGTAACCGGTATCCCGGCCGCCACTGTTCACGTATGCCGCACACGCCTACCCTTGATCGCCATGGCATCCACACCGTCCGGAAACCACAGAACACGCATCCATGTGGTCAGCGACGTGCACGGCAACGCGCGCGACCTGGCCCGGGCCGGGGAGGGCGCGGACGCGCTGATCTGTCTGGGCGACCTGGTGCTGTTCCTGGACTACGCCGACCACTCGCGCGGCATCTTCCCCGACCTCTTCGGCGAGGAGAACGCCGATCTCATCGTGGAGCTGCGCACCGCCCGCCGCTTCGAGGAGGCCCGCGAGCTCGGCGCCCGGCTGTGGGGCGGCGTCGGCGGCGACCGGGCCGCGCTCATCGAGAAGGCCGTCCGCAAGCAGTACGCCGAGATGTTCGCGGCGTTCCCCAACCCGACGTACGCGACCTACGGCAACGTCGACATCCCCCAGCTGTGGCCGGAGTTCGCCGGACCGGGCACGACCGTCCTCGACGGGGAGCGGGTGGAGATCGGCGGCCGCGTCTTCGGCTTCGTGGGCGGCGGACTGAAGACGCCCATGCGCACCCCGTACGAGATCAGCGACGAGGAGTACGCCGCGAAGATCGAGGCCGTCGGCGAGGTCGACGTGCTGTGCACCCACATCCCGCCCGAGGTGCCCGAACTCGTCTACGACACCGTGGCGCGCCGCTTCGAACGGGGCAGCCGCGCCCTGCTGGACGCCATCCGCCGCACCCGCCCCCGCTACTCGCTCTTCGGTCATGTCCACCAGCCGCTCGCCCGGCGGATGCGCATCGGGGCGACCGAGTGCGTCAACGTGGGGCACTTCGCGGGCAGCGGCAAGCCGTGGGCGCTGCAGTGGTGACCGCGACGGTGCCCCCACGGTCCCCCGACGCTCCCCCGACAGCGAGCCCACTCCGGGTGAAGGCGGCTGGTCGGGCGCGAGGTAGCCTTCACGCTGCACACACGTACACGTACCGGCCCGCATCTGGAGGAGCCACCGCGATGGCGGAACACACCAGCTCGAGCATCACGATCGAGGCGGCACCGGCCGATGTCATGGCGGTGATCGCCGACTTCGCCCGCTACCCGGACTGGACGGGAGAGGTGAAGCAGGCCGAGGTCCTCGAGACGGACGAGCGCGGCCGCGCCGAGCAGGTCCGCCTGGTCATGGACGCCGGCGCCATCAAGGACGACCAGGTCCTCGGCTACACCTGGACCGGCGAGCACGAGGTGTCCTGGACCCTGGTGAAGTCCCAGATGCTGCGCCAGCTCGACGGCTCCTACCTCCTCAAGCCGGCCGGCGCCGGCGCGACCGAGGTCACCTACCAGCTGACCGTGGACGTCAAGATCCCCATGCTGGGCATGATCAAGCGCAAGGCCGAGAAGGTCATCATCGACCGCGCCCTGGCAGGCCTGAAGAAGCGCGTGGAGTCGGGGGAGAAGTAGGCGGCTCCGCCGGTAGCCCGTCCGGCGATTGAGGACGAGGCCCCTCACGGGCCGAAGGGGGGTCTGTGGGCGCAGCCCCCAGGACGGTACGACCGGTACCGTTCACCCCCATGCGCACCCTCCTGATCACCGGCCCCGGCGGCAGCGGCCGTACGACGATCGCGGCCGCCACCGCACACCACGCAGCCGCCGGAGGCACCCGCACGCTCGTCCTCAGCGCCGACCGCACCGACACCCTCGGCGCCGCGCTCGGAGTACGCACCGGGGCGCACCCCACACGGGTCACCCCCCACCTCACCGCCTGGCGCCCCGACGCGGCGGCCGGCTTCCGGGACGACCTGGCCGGCTTCCAGGACCGCGCCACCACCGTCCTCGACCTGCTCGGCGCCTCCCGGCTCGACCCGGAGGAGGTCACCCCCCTCCCGGGCGCCGAGGAGCTCACCCTCCTGCGCGCCCTGCGCGACGCCGCCCTCGCCGACGGCGAGGGCCGTCACGAACTCCTCGTCGTCGACCTGCCTCCCTTCCCGCAGGCCCTCGCCCTGCTGGCCCTCCCGGAGGAGCTGCGCCGCTACCTGCGCCGCCTGCTCCCGCCGGAACGGCAGGCCGCCCGCGCCCTGCGCCCCATGCTCGGCCGGCTCGCCGGCGTGCCGATGCCCGCCGAGTGGCTGTACGAGACGACCGCCCGCTGGGACCTGGAGCTGGCCGCGGTCGAGGCCGTCCTCGCCGACCCCGCCACCGCCGTCCGCCTCGTCGCCGAGCCGGGACCGGCCGGCGCCGACGCCGTCCGCGACGCCCGGCTCGGCCTCGCCCTGCGGGCCCTGCCCGTCGAGTCCCTCGTCGCCAACCGCGTCCTGCCGGAGGCGGCCGCGGCCGACGGCCCCCTCGGCCCGCTCGGCAGGCTCGTCGCCCAGCAGCACAAGGCCCTCGGGGAGTGGGGCGGGACGGCGCGGCCCGTCGCCCACCTCGGCCACGACCCCCGCGGCGCCGACGACCTCACCGCACTCGCGGTGCCCGCCGTCAACCCGACGACCTCCCCGGTCGAGTGGCCCGTCACCGACCGGCTCGCGCAGGACGGCGTACTCGTCTGGCACCTCCCGCTGCCCGGCGCCATACGCGATGACCTCGACCTCGTGCGCCGCGGCGACGAACTCGTCGTCACCGTCGGACCCTTCCGCCGCATCGTCGCGCTGCCCTCCGTCCTGCGCCGCTGCACCGTCGAAGGCGCCGCCCTGCGCGACGGCGAGCTGTGCGTCCGGTTCGCCCCCGACCCCGACCTGTGGCCACAGGCACGATGAGCCGCGGGCACGATGAACGACGTACCGCCGTTCGGGTAACGTCGTAAGAACGAGCCGTCATCAGGCGTCGTCCACCAGGAGTCGTCCACCAGGAGTCGTCAGGAGTCCGCCATGAGCGAAGAGCGTCCCACGCCCGACGCCGCCGGGGAGCCCGCCGGGACAGAGCACATCGACGACGGGCCCCGCGCCAGCGACGCCGACGCCTGGGCCACCGCCGCCGCCGAGGACCTGGCCGAGGAGAAGGCCCGCCGCCGCGCCCAGTACGGCCCGCCCCAGGGCTCGGCCGCCGAGGAACTGCGCAGGCTCGTCGACGCGGTCGGCGAGAAGCTGTCGTCGATCCAGTCCCCGCTGCTCGGAGCGGTCGCCGGGCCGGCCGCCCAGCAGGTGGTCCGCCAGGTCGTCCAGCAGGCCAAGGCCGCCGTGGAACCCGTCATCGAGCGCAACCCGGACGTCTTCGACCACCTCGCGGCGGCCGGCACCGAACTCCTCGCCGCCTACCGCTCCGCCGTCCAGACCCAGGAACGGCGCTGGACGACCGGAGCGGACGACCCGCGCGACGACCCCCGCCGCGACGGCGGCGACGACACCGGTCCCGGCCAGCGCATCGACTTGGACTGAGGCCCTTCCACGGCAGGGCCTCGGGTACGGTTGGCCGTAGCGGGGCTCGACCGAAACTGAGGGATTCATGGGACTCACCATCGGCGTCGACATCGGCGGCACGAAGATCGCGGCCGGCGTGGTCGACGAGGAAGGCAACATCCTCTCGACCCACAAGGTGCCGACCCCGGGCACGCCGGAGGGCATCGTGGACGCCATCGCCTCGGCGGTGGAGGGCGCACGCGTCGGGCACCAGATCGTCGGCGTCGGCATCGGCGCCGCCGGTTACGTCAACCGCCAGCGCTCGGAGGTCTACTTCGCGCCCAACATCCACTGGCGCAACGAGCCGCTGAAGGAGAAGGTCGAGGCCCGCGTGGGCCTCCCCGTCGTCGTGGAGAACGACGCCAACGCCGCCGCGTGGGGCGAGTACAAGTTCGGCGCGGGCAAGGGCCACCGCAACGTCATCTGCATCACCCTCGGCACCGGCCTCGGCGGCGGCATCATCATCGGCAACAAGCTGCGCCGCGGCCACTTCGGCGTCGCCGCCGAGTTCGGCCACATCCGCATGGTGCCGGACGGCCTGCTGTGCGGCTGCGGCTCGCAGGGCTGCTGGGAGCAGTACGCCTCCGGCCGCGCCCTCGTCCGCTACGCCAAGCAGCGCGCCAACGCCACCCCGGAGAACGCCGAGCTCCTGCTCGGCCTGGGCGACGGCAGCCCCGAGGGCATCGAGGGCAAGCACATCTCCATGGCCGCCCGCCAGGGCGACCCCGTCGCCGTCGACTCCTACCGGGAGCTCGCCCGCTGGGCCGGCGCCGGCCTCGCCGACCTGGCCTCGCTCTTCGACCCGTCCGCCTTCATCGTCGGCGGCGGCCTCTCCGACGAGGGAGAACTGGTCCTCGACCCGATCCGCAAGTCGTACAAGCGCTGGCTGGTCGGCGGCAACTGGCGCCCGGTCGCCGAGGTGATCGCCGCCCAACTCGGCAACGAGGCCGGCCTGGTCGGCGCAGCGGACCTGGCGAGAGAGCCCGACCCCATCATGTGACGGCCGCCCAGGGGCGCGGGGCTGTCATACAGCTGAGGCTCCGCCGCGGTGGGCGCGAGCGACCACGACCAACCGGTAGCCGCGCACAGACCTCGCGCCTCTGGGACCTGTCCCGCCGATCCGAACGGCGGGTCCCGGCCATCCGGCGTAAATTGATCACCATGACGCTGCTCCCCAACTCCCGCACCGAGCCCGACGGTTCCTCCGTCATCCGCGTCCTGAGCTACAACATCCGCTCCATGCGGGACGACACCGACGCCCTCGCCCGCGTCATCACCGCCTGCGCCCCCGATCTGGTCCTCGTCCAGGAATCGCCGATCTTCTTCCGCTGGCGCAAGAAACTGGCCCGTCTCGCCTCGGTCTCCGGCCAGGTGATCCTCACCGGCGGCGGCACGGCCGCGGGCCCCGCGATCCTCTGCTCGCTCCGGGCGACCGTCGAACGCACCGAGGACGTCCTGCTGCCCCTCACCCCCGGTGAGTTCCGCCGCGGCCTCGCCACCGCCGTGGTCCGCTTCGGGGGCGCCCGCCTCGGCGTCGTCAGCTGCCACCTCAGCCTCCGCGAGGACGAGCGCTACGACCAGGGCGGCATGCTTCTCGACCGGCTCGCCGGGATGGGCGTGGAGCACGCGGTCGCGGGCGGCGACATCAACGAGAGACCCGAGGGACCCGCCTTCACCCGCCTGTCCACCACCCTCCGGGACTGCCGCACCGCCGCCCCCTGGGGCGCCGAGCACACTTTCCCGGCCACCGGACCGACCCGCCGCATCGACGGAATCTTCGTGACGAAGGGCGTGGAGGTGCTGGGCTGCGGGGTGCCCCTCGGCCTGCCGGGCATCACCGAGAACGACTTGAGAACAGCCACGGACCACCTCCCGGTCCTAGCCGCCCTCAAAATCCCCACCACATAGCCCCCCACACACACCAGACGCAGAGGCCCCGCCTCAAACACCAGACGCAGACACCCCGTCTCAAAACACCCGGCCGCAGACGCCCCACGCCAGCGCCCCCACGTCAGACGACTCACCTCTGCGGCCCCGCACCAGCGCCCCCACGTCAGACGCCCCGCCTCAGACGTCCCGTGTCACACGCCCCGCGTCGGCGCCCCCCGCGCCAGACCACCCGCCTCAGACGTCCCGCGTCAGCGCCCTCGCCTCAGGCGTCCCGAGTCAGCGTGCCCCTGTGTCAGACGCCCCGCGTCGAACCACCCGCGTCGAACCACCCGCGTCGAACCACCCGCGTCGAACCACCCGCGTCGAACGCCCGCGGTGAACGACCCGCGTCAAGGCGGCCCCGTTCAAACGCCCCGCCTCAAACGTCCCGCCTCAGACCACCCGTCCCGGACGCCCCGCGTCAAACGAGCCGTGTCAGACGAGTCGTGTCAGACGACGGCACCCCGTCCTGGATCGCCTTCGTCCTCGTCGTCCGTGCGCATGCGCATCACCAGGGTGGCGAAGCCGCCGAGGAAGCCGCCGATGCCCACGGTCGACAGCCACCACGTCATCTCCCAGCCCAGCAGCACCGCGAGCAGCAGCAGCACCGGTCCGCCGATCACCCCGAGCCAGGCGAACTTGGCCGTGGTGTCGGCGGCGGGCAGCGGCGGCGGCTCCGGCGGGACGAAGTGACCCTCGTCGTCCTCGTCGAAGTCCTCCTCCGCAGGCTCGGGAGCCGTGTAGTCGCGCGGGCCGACACCGGGCGCGAAGGCGATCGAGCTGCCCAGCGGCTTGGCCGGTTTCTTCTCCTCGCCGGGCTCCTTCTCGGGCTCTTTGCCGGGTTCCGTCCCGGCGTCCGCCGCCGGCGCCTCGTCGTTGGTCCCGACCTCGAGGAGCGCCAGGTTCTCGATCGACTTGAACGGCTTCGCCCCCGGCGGGTCCGGCGGCTCCTCGCCGTACCCCGCGACGATCGCCGCCCACGCGGCGTCCTCGTCGAAGGGCACGTTCTGCTCCTGCGACTCGCGGCCCTCCCGGCCCTCCTGGCCCTCCTGGCCCTCCAGGCCGTCCCGCTCGTCCCGGTTCTCCCGGTCCTCGCGGTCGGAGTCGTGCTCAGCCACCTACGGCCGTCCCTTCCTTGCCGACACTGGGCGCGATCCGGGCGATGAACGCGTAGCTCTCCTCGAAGATCCGGTCCGCATCGAGGTCCAACGTTGCCACGTGGTAACTCTGTTCCAGCAGGATCTCGGTCACGTCCGTCGAGGAGACCCGGCTGAGGATCCGGGCCGAGTCGGCCGGCGGCACGACATGGTCGCGCACGCTGTGCAGGAGCAGCAGCGGCTGGGTGACCTGCGGAAGCTCGGTGTCGACCAGACGCAGGAAGGTGCGCAGGGAGTACGCCGAGTGCAGCGGCACCCGGTCGTAACCGGTCTCCAGGACGCCCTCCTTCGCGATGTCGCTGGTGATCCCCTTCGTCGACCGGACGACATGGCGGGCCACCGGGAGGGCGTACGGGGACAGGCCGTGCAGCTTGTTCGACGGGTTGACGACGATGACGCCCGCGATCCCGCCCGCGCCCTCGCCGTGCTTCGCGGCCAGCCGCAGGGCCAGCGTGCCGCCCATCGACAGGCCCGCCACGAACACGCGCGTGCAGCGGGCGCGCAGGGCGCGAAGCTCGCGGTCCACCTCCGCGTACCAGTCCTGCCAGCCGGTGAGCGCCATGTCCTGCCAGCGCGTGCCGTGTCCCGGCAGCAGGGGCAGCGAGACGGTCAGGCCCTGCCCGGCCAGGTGGCGCGCCCAGGGGCGCAGCGACTGCGGGGAACCGGTGAAACCATGACAGAGGAGGACCCCGACCTCCCCGCCCTCATGGCGGTACGGCTCGGCTCCAGGAAGGACCGGCAACTTCGGTCTCCTGTTCTTCGTCTGTTCTTCGTGGGAGGGACGTGTGCTTCACCGTACGCGACCCCACTGACACCGACCAGGGTCGTCGGAGCCTTTGCCGGGACTCCGGGATAAGGTCTGATGACACACACAGGAGGCACTCGGTTGTTGTACGGCGCGATGAAGGTCGCTATCGGGGGACCGTTGAAGGTCACCTTCCGGCCCTGGGTGGAAGGCCTCGAGAACATTCCCGCCGAGGGCCCCGCGATCCTGGCGAGCAACCATCTCTCCTTCTCGGACTCGTTCTTCCTGCCCGCGGTCCTCGACCGCAAGGTCACGTTCATCGCGAAGGCCGAGTACTTCACCACGCCCGGTGTGAAGGGGCGGCTGACGGCGGCGTTCTTCAAGGGCGTCGGCCAGCTCCCGGTGGACCGCTCGGGCGCGCGCGGCGCGGGTGAGGCCGCCGTCAAGAGCGGCATCGAGGTGTTGGAGCGCGGCGAGCTGTTCGGCATCTACCCGGAGGGCACCCGCTCGCCCGACGGCCGTCTCTACCGTGGCAAGCCGGGCGGCCTCGCGCGCGTGGCGCTCGCCACCGGCGCGCCCGTGATCCCGGTCGCCATGATCGACACCGAGAAGATCCAGCCCCCGGGGAAGGTCCTGCCGAAGGTCATGCGGCCCGGCATCCGCATCGGCAGGCCGCTGGACTTCAGCCGCTACCAGGGCATGGACCACGACCGCTTCGTGCTGCGCGCGCTGACCGACGAGGTCATGTACGAGATCATGAAGCTCTCCGGCCAGGAGTACGTCGACATGTACGCGACCGCCGCGAAGCGCCGGATAGCGGACGCGGCGAAGGCCGACAAGGAAGCGGAGAAGGCCGCGAAGGCGGCCCTCGCCCAGGCCGAGAAGGAACAGGCCGCGAAGGAACAGGCCGATCTGGAACGGGCCGAGGAGGAGCAGGCCGAGGACGAGACGGCCGACGAAGAGCAGGCAGAGGAAGTGCGGGCCGAGAAGGAACAAGAGCGGTAGTCGGCGCTCCGGGGGCGGGGGGACTGGACGGATGGCCAGGCGCGAGAAAGTCATGAGGATGTCGGTCGAGCTGCCGCTGTGGCGTGCGCTCACCGCCTACCGGGTGCTGACGATGCTGTACGCGGTCGGCCTGTTCGCCACCGCCTACGACGACTACGACCGGCCCGGCATCGCCATCGCCTACTACGTCGTCCTGCTCGGGTGGACGCTCGCCACCCTGCCCCGGGTGCAGAACGCGGCGGCCTGCACCAAGCGTTTCCTCACCCTCGACCTCGCCGTCGCGCTCATCGGGATCGTCCTGACCCCGCTGGTCGTCAACGACCAGCACATCCAGGACGGCGGCCCCACCCTGCCGTCGATATGGACGGCCGGGTCGGTCCTCGCGTTCGCCATCAAGGGCGGCTGGCGCTGGGCCGCGTTCGCCTCCACGCCCGTCGCCGCCGCCAACCTGATCGAGCGCGGTCACCCGGCCCGCGACACCGTCCACAACGTCATCCTCGTCTGGGTGGCCTCCATCGCCATCGGCTACGTCGTCGAGGTCGCCCGCGCCTCCGAGCGCACCCTCGCCCGCGCCCTGGAGATCGAGGCCGCCACGAGGGAACGCGAGCGGCTCGCCCGGGACATCCACGACGGCGTGCTCCAGGTGCTGGCGATGGTGCAGCGGCGCGGCGCGGTCCTGGGCGGTGAGGCGGCCGAGCTGGGCCGGATGGCCGGCGAGCAGGAGGTCGCGCTGCGCACGCTGGTCTCCGGCGGGCTTCTGCCGCTCTCCCGGGTGTCGGAGGACGAGGCCGAGGGGGCCGTCGTCCGCGTGGTGGACGAGGACACCGACGACGACGCGGGCGCGCCCGTCGACCTGCGCGCGCTGCTCGCCCCCTTCGCCGCCGCCCGCGTCAACCTCGCCGAGCCCGGCGCGCCGGTGCTGCTGCCCGCGCCCGCCGCACGGGAGCTGGCCGCCGCCGTAAGGGCCGCCCTGGACAACGTCCGCCGGCACGCGGGGGAGGACGCCCGGGCCTGGATCCTGGTCGAGGACGAGCCGGACGAGGTGATCGTCACCGTGCGGGACGACGGGCCCGGCATCCCGGAGGGGCGGCTCGCGCAGGCCGAGGGCGAGGGGCGGCTCGGGGTCGCCCAGTCGATCCGCGGCCGGCTGCGCGACCTCGGCGGCAGCGCCGAGCTGATCTCGACACCGGGGCAGGGCACGGAGGTCGAGCTGACGGTGCCGAAGGAAACGAACGTGCAGCGGGGGAAGGCAGGACGGCGATGAGTGAAGACAAGCGCGCAGAACAGGGCCTGATCAAGGTCATGGTGGTCGACGACCACCCCATGTGGCGCGACGCGGTCGCCCGGGACCTGGCCGAGTCCGGCTTCGACGTGGTCGCCACCGCCGGCGACGGTGAGCAGGCAGTGCGCCGGGCCAGGGCCACCACGCCCGACGTGCTGGTGCTCGATCTGAATCTGCCCGCGAAGCCGGGCGTCCAGGTGTGCAAGGAGGTCGTCGCCGCCAACCCGGCCCTGCGGGTCCTGGTGCTGTCGGCGAGCGGCGAGCACGCCGACGTGCTGGAGGCGGTGAAGTCCGGCGCGACCGGCTACCTGCTGAAGTCGGCGTCCACGGAGGAACTGCTGGACGCGGTGCGCCGCACGGCCGTCGGCGACCCCGTCTTCACGCCGGGTCTGGCCGGACTGGTCCTCGGCGAGTACCGCCGACTCGCCTCCGAACCCGGCCCCGCCGCCGGCGACGAACCCGACGCGCCCCGCCTCACCGACCGCGAGACCGAGGTGCTGCGCCTGGTCGCCAAGGGCCTGAGCTACAAGCAGATCGCCGAACGTCTCGTCATCTCCCACCGCACGGTCCAGAACCACGTCCAGAACACCCTCGGCAAGCTGCAGCTGCACAACCGGGTGGAACTGGTCCGGTACGCCCTTGAGCGAGGTCTCGACGACGAGTGAGGGGCGCGCGACACTGACTCCTCGTCAGGCAGTCATGGCTCACGGTCATGACTCACGGCGAAGGGACCCGTCCATGCGCGTCGGAGTACTGACCGGAGGCGGGGACTGCCCCGGCCTCAACGCCGTCATCCGGGCCGTCGTCCGCAAGGGCGTGCAGAGCTACGGCCACGAGTTCATCGGCTTCCGGGACGGCTGGCGGGGGCTCCTCAACGGGAGGACGGTGCCCCTCGGCATTCCCGCCGTGCGCGGCATCCTGCCCCGCGGCGGCACGATCCTCGGCTCCTCGCGGACCAACCCCCTCAAGGAGGAGGACGGCGTCCGCCGGATCAGGGACACCCTCGCCGAGCAGTGCGTGGACGCCCTCGTCACCATCGGCGGTGAGGACACCCTCGGCGTCGCCGCCCGCCTCTGCGACGAGTTCGCGGTGCCCTGCGTCGGCGTCCCGAAGACCATCGACAACGACCTGTCGGCCACCGACTACACCTTCGGCTTCGACACCGCCGTCGGCATCGCGACCGAGGCCATCGACCGTCTGCACACCACCGCCGAGTCCCATATGCGGGTCCTGGTCGTGGAGGTGATGGGCCGTCACGCAGGCTGGATCGCCCTCCACTCGGGCCTGGCCGGCGGCGCCAACGTCATCCTCATCCCCGAGCAGCGCTTCGACGTCGAGCAGGTCTGCGCCTGGGTGGCCTCCCGCTTCCGGGCGTCGTACGCCCCGATCGTGGTCGTCGCCGAGGGCGCGATGCCGAGGGACGGCGACGTCGTCCTCAAGGACGGCTCGCTGGACTCCTTCGGACACGTCCGGCTGTCCGGCGTCGGCGAGTGGCTCGCCA
Source organism: Streptomyces sp. NPDC031474 (assembly GCF_055581185.1). Classification (NCBI taxonomy): domain Bacteria; kingdom Bacillati; phylum Actinomycetota; class Actinomycetes; order Kitasatosporales; family Streptomycetaceae; genus Streptomyces; species Streptomyces sp. NPDC031474. Next base: position 418,065 of record NZ_JBVIJX010000001.1, on the reverse strand, counting down.
AGGAGATCGAGCGCCGGACGGGGAACGAGGCCCGTACGACGGTCCTCGGCCACGTCCAGCGCGGCGGCACCCCGAGCGCCTTCGACCGCTGGCTCGCCACCCGCTTCGGCCTGCACGCCATCGACGCCGTCCACGAGGGCGACTTCGGCAAGATGGTCGCCCTGCGCGGCACGGACATCGTCCGCGTACCGATCGCGGAGGCGACGGCCAGACTGAAGACCGTCGACCCGAAGCTGTACGCGGAAGTGGGCGTGTTCTTCGGCTGACCTACCGGGCGCGCAGGTGCGTCGCGCGCACCCGCGCCACCAACTCCCGTACGACGGACGCCCCGTTCAGCGTCAGCACCGACTCCGGATGGAACTGCACGCCCGCGAACCCGGGCCCGCGCATCGCGTGCACCTCGCCGTTCGCGGCCCGGCTCACCTCCACGCCGTGCGCTGCCAGCTCCCGCTGTGACTCGTCGTCGCACCGCGCCACGAAGCTGTTGTAGAACCCGACGGTCTCCGCCCGCCCGAACAGGTCCACGACGGTCTGCGCCCCCTGATACGGCACCTCCTTCCGTACGATGTCCAGGCCCAGCTCCGCCGCGATCAGCTCGTGCCCGAGACAGACCCCGAGGACCCCGTCTTGGTGTTCCCGCAGGACGTGGGCCGTCAGCTCCCGCAGGAACCGCATCTTCGGGTCGGCCAGGTCGCACGGGTCGCCGGGACCGGGGCCCAGCACGAGCGGCCCCTCGTGCGCGAGCACCGCCTCCCGCAGCCCGGGCTCGTCGTACCGCCGCACGCTCACGTCGAGGCCGCTCGACCGCAGCATGTGCGCGAGCATCGCCGTGAAGGTGTCCTCGCCGTCGACGACGAGCGCGTGCCCGGACAGTTCCTCGGTCCGCTCCTGCATCCGCAGCCAGAACGGCGCCAGCGAGGCCCGGCGCCCGTCCAGCGCGGCCCGCACCCGGGGGTCGTCGGCCAGCAGGGGGCGGGTGTGCTCCGCCCGGGGCCTGCCCGGCCGTACGCCGAGCGCGGCCAGGACGCCCGCCGCCTTCGCGTGTGTCTCGGCGACCTCGCCCGCCGGGTCGGAGCCCCGCACCAGCGTGGCCCCCACCGGCACCCGCAGCCGTCCGGCCGCGTCGATGTCGGCGGTCCGGATGAGGATGGGGGAGTCGAGGGTCTGGGCCCCGCCGGCGTCACGGCCGAGCAGCGCCAGCGCACCCGCGTAGTAGCCCCGTGCGACGCCGTCCCGCCCGAGGGGCTCGTGGCGCTCGATGACCCGGCAGGCGTTCTGCACCGGGGAGCCGGTGACGGTCGCCGCGAACATGGTCTCCTTCAGGACCTCCCGCACATCCAGGGAGGACTTTCCGCGCAGCTCGTACTCGGTGTGCGCGAGATGCGCCATCTCCTTCAGCCGGGGCCCGATCACCACCCCGCCCATGTCCCCGACGGTGCACATCATCTTGAGCTCCTCGTCGACGACCATCGACAGTTCCTCGATCTCCTTGCCGTCGGCGAGGAAGCCGAGCAGCTGCTCGGGGGTGGGCCCCTCGGCCGGATACCGGTACGTCCCGCTGATCGGGTTCATGACGACCGTGCCGCCCGACATCCGGACATGCACCTCGGGGCTGGCCCCGACGAGGGTGCGGTCCCCGGTGTGCACGACGAACGTCCAGTACGCGCCCCGTTCGCCCTCCAGCAGCCGGCGGAACAGCGCGAGCGCGTCGGCCCGGCCGAACCCTTTGATCGCGCCCTCGTACGTCCGCCGGATCACGAAGTTCGCGCCCTCGCCCCGACCGATCTCGTCCCGCAGGACCCGCCCGACGATCTCCGCGTACTCCTCGTCGGCCACGTCGAAGCCGCCGTCCCGTACGTCGACGTCGTGAGCGGGGAGCTGGGCGAGAGCCTCGGCGAGCGGGAACTCATGCGACTCCTCGGGGGTGAGGAACGCCAGCGGGGTGCCGTCGTCGCGGACGTCGAAGCCGCGCTCGCGGATCTGCCGGAACGGGATGAGCGCCAGGCCCTCGTCGGGGAGGTCGGCGAGCCGGTCGTGGGTGGAGACCGGGCCGAGGAACACCTCGACGGTGTTCTCGTCGCGCCCGGGGGTGCGGCGGCGCAGCAGGGCGAACGGGCGGGGATCGTCGAGCAGGTCGAGCAGGTGCATGGGTCCGTTTTCCTTCTCGCTGTGAGGTGGAGAGGAACGGACCCCGACAAACGCCGAAGGCCGCCCCTCGGGCGGCCTTCGCGAAGTCTTGCGTACGCGCAGTCAGTGGGCCGCCGGATGAGCGGTCCACCACCAGTTCTGGGTCGAATGCGCGAACATGCGACGCACCCTACCCCATGCGCAGGTGAGCAGGAGTGTGTCTCACCTGTCGAGCCGTGCGAAAACGACTCGACACGACCCCGTAATGTGGAGGCGTGACCGTGAACGCTAAGACCAGCGCGAGCGCTGGCAACACCTGGCGAGACCTGCCCGCGGCGCAGCAGCCCGAGTACCCCGACACCGAGGCTCTGCGCGCAGTCGTTGCGGAGCTGGAGTCGTATCCGCCGCTCGTCTTCGCGGGCGAGTGCGACCAGCTGCGCGCCCGGATGGCGGCCGTCGCCAAGGGAGAGGCGTTCCTCCTCCAGGGCGGCGACTGCGCGGAGGCCTTCGACGCGGTGTCCGCCGACCACATCCGCAACAAGCTGAAGACGCTGCTGCAGATGGGCGCGGTGCTGACGTACGCGGCCTCGGTGCCGGTGGTCAAGGTCGGCCGGATCGCCGGCCAGTACTCCAAGCCGCGCTCCAAGGGCACCGAGACCCGTGACGGGGTGACGCTGCCGACGTACCGGGGCGACTCGGTCAACGGCTTCGACTTCAACGAGGCGGCCCGCATCCCGGACCCCGAGCGTCTGAAGCGGATGTACAACGCGTCCGCCTCCACGCTCAACCTGGTGCGCGCCTTCGCCACCGGCGGCTACGCCGACCTGCGTCAGGTGCACGCCTGGAACCAGGACTTCGTGAAGTCGTCCCCGTCCGGGCAGCGCTACGAGCAGCTCGCCCGCGAGATCGACCAGGCGCTGAACTTCATGCACGCCTGCGGGGTCGACCCGGAGGAGTTCAAGACGGTCGAGTTCTACTCCTCGCACGAGGCGTTGCTGCTGGACTACGAGTCCGCGCTGACCCGTGTGGACTCGCGCACCGGCCGGCTGTACGACGTCTCGGCGCACATGGTGTGGATCGGTGAGCGCACCCGGCAGCTGGACCACGCGCACATCGAGTTCGCGTCGAGGATCCGCAACCCGATCGGCATCAAGCTCGGCCCGACGACCACGGCCGAGGAGGCGCTGCAGTACATCGAGCGCCTCGACCCCGACCGGGAGCCGGGCCGGCTGACGTTCATCGTCCGTATGGGCGCCGACAAGGTCCGCGACAAGCTGCCCGAGCTGGTCGAGAAGGTCACGGCGTCGGGTGCGACGGTGGCGTGGGTGACCGACCCGATGCACGGCAACACCTTCGAGGCGGCCTCCGGTCACAAGACCCGGCGGTTCGACGATGTGCTCGACGAGGTCAAGGGCTTCTTCGAGGTCCACAAGGGCCTCGGCACCCACCCGGGTGGCATCCATGTGGAGCTGACGGGTGACGACGTCACCGAGTGCGTGGGCGGCGGCGACGAGATCTTCGTCGACGACCTCCACCAGCGCTACGAGACGGCCTGCGACCCCCGTCTGAACCGCAGCCAGTCCCTCGACCTGGCGTTCCTCGTGGCGGAGATGTACCGGGACCAGTAGTCGTCGGTCGTGGCAGTGGGGCGCGGATCACATACGATCCGCGCCCCACTCCACTTTTGCGGTCTCTGAGCGCCGGGTAAGGTTAGGTTAGCCTTATCGATCTCGGCGGGAGGTGAATCCGCGTGTACGTCTGCAGCTGCTTCGGAGTGACTGAAGCGCAGGTCCAGCAGCATGTGGACGGCGGCGCCTGCACGCCCCGCCAGATCGCCTCCGCCTGCAAGGCGGGGACCGACTGCGGTTCCTGCGTCCGCCGGATCCAGGCGATCCTCGGCCGGGGCGCCTGCTCGCGCCGGGACCTCACCGTCGCCGACCGCGGTGAACCGGCCCTCGCCGAGCTCCCCGACCTCAGGGAAGCGGCCTAGCCCTCAAGGGGCGGCTAGCTCTCCGGCTGTTCGATCAGCTGCGCGATGTAGAGGGCGTCACCGAGCTTGTCCACCAGCTCCAGCTGGGTGTCGAGATAGTCGATGTGGTGCTCCTCGTCCTCGAGGATCGACTCGAAGATGTTCGCCGAGGTGATGTCGCCCTTCTCACGCATCACCTTGATGCCGCGCTTCAGGCGGTCGATCGCCTCGACCTCGACCTGCCGGTCGGCCTCGAACATCTCCTTGACCGTCTGGCCCACGCGCACATGGAACAGCCGCTGGTAGTTCGGCAGCCCCTCCAGGAACAGGATCCGGTCGGTCAGTACCTCCGCGTGCTTCATCTCGTCGAAGGACTCGTGCCGCGTGTACTTCGCGAGCTTCGTCCAGCCGAAGTTCTCCTGCATCTTGGCGTGGAGGAAGTACTGGTTGATCGCGGTGAGCTCGCCGGTGAGCTGCTCATTGAGGAACTCGATGACCTCGGGGTCGCCCTGCATCGCAGAGGCTCCTTCCACGTGGGGGATCGGGGAGGTTGCCGCCGCATGATTTCACCGGTGTCGAAGATCGTCCAGTAAGTGCGTACTTAGTAAGTTAGTGCATGCTTAGTAGCAGTTGCCCGATTCGGGATATGGGTGGTCATGGCTGGTCATGTGCACCGTCCGGGGTCTGTCAGGATGGAGGCATGGGTCATCCGGTGGAGCGCACGTCTGGAGGAGAAGCGGTGTCCGAGCTTCCGCCGGGACAGCGACTGCAGCGGGGCTGGCCCGTCACGCACTACGGTCCGGTGCCCAGGTTCCGGCCCGAGCGCTGGGAGTTCAGGGTCTTCGGCGCCACCGCCGACGGTGAGAAGCGCTGCTGGAACCACGAGGAGTTCACGGCCCTTCCGTACGCGTCCGTCCTGGCCGATCTGCACTGCGTGACGAAGTTCAGCATGCTCGGCGCCGAGTGGGGCGGGATCCCGGCCCGGACCATCCTGGAGCTCGCGCCGCCCGCGCCGAGCGTCACCCATGTGATGGTGTGGGCCGAGTACGGGTTCAGCTCCAATCTGCGCCTGGCCGACTTCGCCGCCGAGCGCACGATCTTCGCCACCCACAAGGACGGCGAGCTGCTCACCGCCGAACACGGCTTCCCGCTCCGCCTGGTCGTCCCGCACCTCTACGCCTGGAAGGGCCCCAAGTGGGTCCGCGGCGTCGAGTACATGACCGCGGACCGCCGCGGCTTCTGGGAGGAGCGCGGCTACCACAACATCGGCGACCCCTGGAAGGAACAGCGCTACTCCTACCAGGAGGGCCCGGGGGACGGGCCCGAGCTCTGACCCGCGGGGGCCTGGGCGACGGGTACGGGTGCGGGAACGAGGACCGACCGCCTCAGCCGTCGCGCAGTTTCTTCAGCCGCTCCACGTCCGCCGCGTGTCCCTCCTTGCCGCCGGGGGTCTCGATGATCAGGGGGACGCCCACGGTCGCGGGGTGCGTCATCAGCGCCCGGAACGGGTCCTCGCCGATGTGACCCGCGCCGATGTTCTCGTGCCGGTCCTTGTGGGCGCCGACGACGTCCTTGGAGTCGTTGGCGTGGATCAGCTTCAGCCGGCCCTCGCCGACGGTGTCCACCAGCAGGTCCAGGGTCTGGTGCATGCCGGCGGGACCGGTCAGGTCGTGCCCGGCCGCGAAGATGTGGCAGGTGTCGAGGCAGACGCCCAGCTGGGGATGGGCGTCCAGCGCCTCGAAGTACGGCCCGAAGTCCCAGGTCCGGGAGCAGAGCGAGGCGCCCTGGCCGGCGGTGGACTCCAGCAGCAGGAACGGGTCGTCGTCGTGGGTCAGCTCGTCCAGCAGCGGCAGCAGGTGCTCGCGGACCTGCTTCAGCGCCACGGACCGGTCCCGGCCGCCCGTCGCGCTCCCCGTGTGCACGACCACGCCCAGGGCGCCGATCTCCCGCCCGCGGCGCAGCGAGTGCCGCAGCGACTCCACCGACTTCTCCACCGTCGCCTCGGTGTGCGAGCCGAAGTTGATCAGGTATGGCGCGTGTACGTACGCCGGGACCGACTCCGCCGCGCAACGCTCGCGGAAGGCCTCGTCCTGCCGCGGGTTCCCGACGGGCGTGGCCCAGCCGCGCGGGTTGGCGACGAACACCTGGACCGTCTCGGCCCTGAGGTCATGGGCGTACGACATGCCCACGTCGTGCAGACCGCCGGCCACGGGGACATGACCGCCGACGGGGTTGCGGGAGGCGAAAGGGGACGCGGAGGAGGTGGCGGCGGGGGAGGGGCAGGGGGCTTCAGGACTCACCCGTTCAGGGTGTCATGTCCGGCCGCCCCGCCGGTCACCGGATGGTGATCGTGATCGTCGACCCCTTGGGCGCGGTGTCGCCCGCGTCCACGGACTGCTTCTTCACGGTGTCGCCGAACAGCCCCAGCAGCCCACGGTCCTCCTTGACCTTGAACCCGGACTGTTCGAGGAGCGACTTCGCGTCGTCGACGCTCGCCCCCACCACGTCCGGGACCTCGACCATCTCCGGCCCCTTGGACAGCGTCAGCGTCACCGTGTCGCCCTCGGCGGCCTTGCCGTCCGCCGCCGGGGACTGCGCCGCGACCTGCCCCTTGTCGAACTCGGAGTTCACCTCGTCGGCGGAGACCTTCACCTTCAGGCCGGCCCCCTCCAGGTCCGCCCTGGCGTCGTCGAGGTCCTCGCCGGTGACGTCCGGGACGTCGATCGGGCTGCCCTTGCTGACGACGAGGGACACGGCGGTGCCCGCGCGGCGCTTCGCCCCCGCCTGCGGGTCCGTGCTGATCACGAAGCCCTTGATGACGTCCTTGCTGAACTCCTGGGTGACCAGACCCGGCTCCAGGCCGTCCGTCTTCAGCAGCTGCTCGGCCTTGTCCAGCCGGGAGCCCTGCACGTCCGGCACCTTCACCATCTCGGGGCCGTCGGAGACGGTGAGCGTCACGGAGCCGTGCTTGCGGATGCGGGCGCCCGGATCGGGGTCGGTGTCCAGGACCGTGCCGCGCCGGACGGTGTCGCTGTACTCGTGCCGGACCTTGCCGACCTTGATCCCGGCCGCCTCCAGCCGCTTCCTGGCCTCGGCCTCCTTCTGCGTCAGCACCGCCGGCACCCTGGTGAACTGCCCGGAGTTGATGTACCAGACGCCCGCGCCCACGCCGAACACCAGCAGGGCCACGGTGATGAGCGCGAGCACTCCGCGCCCGGGCCGCCGCACGGAACGGCGCCGGGGCGGCAGGGGCGGCGGACTCCGGAACAGGGAGGTCCGGTTCAGGGCGGCCTCGTCGGCGGGCTCGTCCTCGTTGACGGGCAGTGGCCGTGGCACCGTCAGGGAGCGCGGGATGACGCTCGTCCGGTCCTCGGCGATGTCGTGACCGGCGGAGACGGCCTGCGGCGGCAGCGCGTCCAGCTGGTCCTCGGTGAGCGGGGCACGCGCTCCTCGCACCTGCGCGAGCAGCGCGACGGCGTCGTGCGGCCGGACGTCGGGCGTGCGGGCGGTGGCCGAGGCGACCAGCTCGTCCAGCTCGAACGGCAGTTGGGGGACGAGGGCCGACGGCGGCGGAACGTCCTCGTGGAGATGCTTGTAGAGCACGATCGCCGGGGAGTCCCCGTCGTGCGGCCTCTCACCGGTGAGCATCTCGTAGAGCACGACCCCGCACGCGTAGACGTCGACGCGGGGATCGGCGGCGCCGGGCTGATCGATCTGCTCGGGAGCGAGATAGGAGACGGTCCCGAGGACGGCCCCGGTGGTGCTGGTCACCGTGTCCACGGACCGCACCAGCCCGAAGTCGGCGACCTTGACCCGCCCGTCATCCCCTATGAGCACGTTCTCGGGCTTCATGTCCCGGTGCACGAACCCGGCCCGGTGCGCGGCGCCGAGCGCGGCGAGCACGGGCTCCAGGATGTCCAGCGCGGCCCGCGGCTGCAGTGCCCCGCGCTCGCGCAGCACGTCACGCAGCGTGCAGCCGGCGATGTACTCCATGGCGAGATAGACATACGACGCATCCGCACCCTGGTCGAACACCTGAACGACATTCGGGTGGGCGAGTCGCGCGACGGACTTCGCCTCGCGGATGAACCGCTCGACGAACACCCCGTCCGCGGCGAGCGCCGGATGCATCACCTTGAGCGCGAGCACGCGGTCCAGGCGGGTGTCCACGGCCCGGTAGACCGTGGCCATCCCGCCGACGGCGATCCGCGCCTCGACGCGATACCGGCCGTCGAGCACCTGCCCGACCAGAGGGTCCTGAAGGGTCGTGTCCACGCAGGCGAGTGTACGAGCCAGGACCGACACCACCGCAGCCTCCCTCACGATCGCCTCCTGACTGCAGCCGACCTGTGACGCGAGCGAGAAGCCGCCGCGGGCCGGATCCCCCTGGGGCGGGTTGGAGTGGCTGGATTTCGTGGGCGAGTGGGCCGGCGGTCAGAAGGCGGGACGCTCGGGGTCCAGCGCCGCCCGGCCTGCCGTGGGGGACGACGCCTCGGCGAAGTAGCGACGGGGGATCCGGCCCGCCAGGCGGGCCAGTCGTCCCGCCTCGACACCGGCCCGCATCGCCGACGCCATCCGCTCGGGATCCCTCGCCCGCGTCACCGCCGACGCCAGCATCACCCCCGCGCACCCCAGCTCCATCGCCAACGCCACATCCGACGCCGTACCGGCTCCCGCGTCCAGAATCACCGGCACACGCGCGTGCTCGACGATCAGCTGGAAGTTGTGCGGGTTGCGGATGCCGAGCCCGGAGCCGATCGGCGAGCCCAGCGGCATCACCGCCGCACACCCCGCATCCTCCAGCTTCCGTGCCAGCACCGGATCGTCGTTCGTGTACGGCAGCACCGTGAACCCGTCGTCCACCAGCGTCTGAGCCGCCTCCAGCAACTCGACCGGATCCGGCAGCAGCGTCCGCTCGTCGGCGATGACCTCCAGTTTGATCAGATCGGTACCCAGCGCCTCCCGCGCCAGCCGCGCCGTCAGCACCGCCTCCCCGGCCGTGTAACACCCCGCGGTGTTCGGCAGCACCCGGATGCCGAGCCGCTCGAGCACCGACAGCACGGAGCCGTGCACGCAGGGATCGACGCGCCGCATCGCGACCGTCGTCAGCTCGGTCCCGGAGGCGACCAGCGCCCGCTCCAGCACCTCCAGGCTGGGCGCACCCCCCGTACCCATGATCAGCCGGGACGAGAAGGACGTACCCCCGAGGACGAAGGAATCGTCGGCCATGGCGCTCAGCCTCCCTGCACGGCGGTCAGGACTTCCACCCGGTCGCCCTCGCTGAGCGCCGTCGCGGACCACCGCGCGCGCGGGACGACCGTTTCGTTGAGCGCGGCGGCCACCCCGGAGGGCGCCGGCGTCAAAGACCGTACGACGCTGTCGAGAGCCGTACCGGGAGCGCACTCCCGCCGCTCGCCGTTCACCGAGATGTTCATGCGGGCTGCTCCGAGAGTGCGGCGGCGCAAAAGCGCCGGGGCGTGAAGGGACGGGCCTCGTCCGGGAGCTCCCCGGTGGCCAGGACATGCGCCATCGCGTCACCGGTCACCGGCGTCAGCAGCACCCCGTTGCGGTAGTGCCCGGTGGCCAGCAGCAGCCCTTCCAGGCCGGTCGGCCCGAGCAGCGGCGCGTTGTCCGGGGACCCGGGGCGCAGCCCCGCGCGCGTCTCCGTCAGCGGCAGCTCGGTGATCCCCGGCACCAGTTCATGGGCGTCGCGCAGCAGCTCGTACACGCCCCCCGCCGTCACCGTCGTGTCCCAGCCCAGTTCCTCGCTGGTCGCGCCCACGACCAGCTCGCCGTTCTCCCGCGGCACCAGATAGACCTGGCTGCCGCGCACCACCGCCCGCACGGTCCGGCTCAGGAACGGCGCGTACCGCTGTGGCACGGTCAGCCGCAGGACCTGCCCCTTCACCGGCCGCACCGGCGGCAGCACGTCCTGCGGGACCCCGGCCAGCCGCCCGCTCAGACTGCCGCCGGCGAGTACCACCTGCCCCGCCCCCAGCGCCGTACCGTCCCGTGTGACGACCCCCGCGGCCCGCTCGCCCACCACGGACAGCCGCTCGGCCCACGCCCGCCGGAACACCACTCCCGCCCGCTCACACGCGGCCACCAGCGCCGCGGCCAGCCGCCGCGGATCGACCTGGTGGTCGCCGTCCACCCGCAGCCCGCCGCGCACCCCCGGCGCGAGCATGGGCTCGAGACGGCGGCACTCACGCCCCGACAGCCATTCCGACTCCAGCCCCGACTGCCGTTGCAGGGCGTGCAGTTCGCGCAGATGGGCGCGGTCGTCGGCGTCCAGCGCGACCGCGAGCGTGCCGCACCGCCGGTAGCCGAGGTCGTGGCCGGTCAGCTCCGTCAGCTCCGCCGCGAAGTCCGGATAGCGGCGTGCCGACGCGAGATTGAGGCCGAGCAGGGTCTGCTCGCCGTGGTGCAGTTCCGTGACGGCGGCCAGCATCCCGGCCGCCACCTGGGCGGCCCCGCCGCCCGGCTCCGGGTCGACCACCGCCGTGGCGAGGCCGCGCTGCGCGGCCCGCCAGGCCGTGACCAGCCCGATGATCCCGCCCCCGATGACGAGGACGTCTGACGTTCGTGGAGACGACATGGGCGTCCAGCCCCTCCCTTCGCCGGCATGACCCGGATCAGGTTCGTACGGTCGGAGGCCGCCAGCCTCCCTCTCAGCCCGGTGCGTCCGGGCTCCCGCGAGTGCTCTAGGTTGGCCACCCTAGCCCGATGCCGTATGTCTCAGTAAGGGAGCCTCCGCCCGTGCCCCGTTCGCTCGACGGTCTCGTCCTCGCCCCCGTCGCCGACCAGGCCCCGGGCCAGGTCGGCACCCGCACCCGCTTCGCCTACCGCGAGCAGGACGGCGTGATCTGGGCGGACTACGCGGGCGGCGACGTCGTACGCGGCCATCTGGTGGGTACCCGGCAGGGGGACCGGCTCGACTTCCGCTACGTCCAGCTCAAGCAGGACGCGACGACGTCCTCGGGGCACTGTGCGTCGACGGTCGTGGAGCTGCCCGACGGGCGGGTCCGCCTGGAGGAGACCTGGGAGTGGGAGTCGCAGACGGGCAGCGGCACCAGCATTGTGGAGCAGGTCACGGAACACGACGGCTGACTGACGAATAGTCAGTTGTCTAAGGTGATCAGGTGAGTGAGCAGAGGCAGGAAGAAGGCGGCCCGGCCGGGCGGCGTGTGGTGGTCGTCGGCGCGGGCATGGCCGGGGTGCAGACCGCGGTCGCGCTGCGCGAACAGGGCTTCGACGGCACGGTGACGCTGATCGGCGCCGAACCCCACCAGCCCTACGACCGGCCACCGCTGTCCAAGGCCGTCCTGCTCGGCAAGTCCGAGGGTTCCGCCTTCGACGTCGACTTCGAAGGCCTCGGCATCGAGCTGGTCCTGGGCCGCGAGGTCCTCGGCCTGCGCCCCGCCGACCACGAGCTGGACACCGAGGCCGGGCCCGTCCCGTACGACGTCCTCGTCCTCGCCACCGGCGCCGAACCGATCCGGCTGCCCGGCGCCGAGGGCGTGCCCGGCGTGCACCTGCTGCGCACCCTGGACGACGCCGAACGGCTGCGGCCCGTGCTCGCCCGGCAGCACGACGTCGTGGTCGTGGGCGCAGGCTGGATCGGCGCCGAGTTCGCCACGGCCGCACGCGAGGCCGGCTGCGCGGTCACCGTCGTGGAGGCCGCCGACCGGCCGCTGGCCGGAGCGCTGCCCGCCGAGGTGGCAGCCCCGATGGCCGCCTGGTACGCCGACAGCGGTACGGCCCTGCGCACCCACGCGCGCGTGGAGCGCGTCGAGCCCGGAGCGGTCGTCCTCGACGACGGCTCGCGGCTGCCCGCCGACGCCGTCGTGGTCGGCATCGGCGCCCGCCCCGCCACCGCCTGGCTGGCCGGCTCCGGTGTCGAGCTCGGCGCGCACCGCGAGGTCGTGGCCGACGCCTGCCTGCGCACCTCCGTGCCGGACGTGTACGCGGTCGGCGACTGCGCCTCCTTCCCTTCGGGCCGGTACGGCGAGCGGCTTCTCGTCCACCACTGGGACAACGCCCTCCAGGGGCCGCGCACGGTCGCGGCGAACATCCTCGGCGGGGCCACCGGCGAGCCCCCGGCCGTCTACGACCCGGTGCCGTACTTCTGGTCCGAGCAGTTCGGCCGCTTCGTCCAGTACGCGGGCCATCACACCGGCGCCGACCGCACCCTGTGGCGCGGCGACCCGTCGGGACCGGCCTGGACGGTGTGCTGGCTGCGCGAGGACCGTCTGGTCGCCCTGCTGGCCGTGGGGCGCCCCCGCGACCTCGCCCAGGGCAGACGGCTGATCGAGGCCGCCACACCGATGAACCCACGGCTTCTGGCGGACCCGGCACGCCCGCTGAAGGCGGCGACGGCCTCCGCGTGAGCACCTGGTCGGACCGGCCCGGCTTCCGACTGTCAGTGGCAGATGGCAGGCTTGTTCCCGTGACCGAGATTGACGCAAAGATCGATGCTCTCGTCCCCGCCTGGCTCACCGTGCCCGACATCGCCGAAATGCTCGATGTCGAGGTGACGCGCGTCCGGCAGCTGGTCAAGGAGGGCCAGCTCATCGCCGTACGCCGTGGCGAGAACCGCGCGCTGCACGTTCCCGCCGCCTTCATCGACGGGGACAAGGTGGTGAAGGGCCTGTCCGGGACCCTGACCCTGCTGCGGGACGACGGCTTCACGGACGAGGAGATGCTCGAGTGGCTCTTCACCGCCGACCCGAGCCTGCCCGGCACGCCGGCCCAGGCCCTGAGTGAGAATCGCGGCACGGAGGTGAAGCGCCGCGCCCAGGCGCTCGCCGTCTGAGCCGAGGATTCGCACCCATCACCCGGCGTACGGGGGCTCGCCCGCCCTCGTACGCCACCACCCCGGGGGGACTTCGTATGCCCGACACCGCCGGCGGCCGCCTGGCCGACGCCCGTCTGTACCTGTGCACGGATGCCCGCACCCGTCAGGGCGACCTTCCGGAGTTCCTGGACGCGGTCCTCGCGGGCGGCGTCGACATCGTCCAGCTGCGCGACAAGGGCATGGAGGCGGCCGGGGAGCTGGAGCATCTGAAGGTGTTCGCGGACGCCTGCGCCCGGCATGGCAAGCTGCTCGCGGTCAACGACCGCGCGGACGTCGCGCATGCCGCCGGCGCCGCCGTCCTCCACCTCGGACAGGGCGACCTGCCGGTCCCCGCGGCCCGCGCGATCCTCGGCGAGGACGTCCTCATCGGCCGCTCCACGCACTCCGAGGCGGAAGCCGGGGCCGCCGCCGTCCAGGAGGGCGTGGACTACTTCTGCACCGGCCCGTGCTGGCCCACCCCCACCAAGCCCGGCCGGCACGCCCCCGGCCTCGACCTGGTCCGGCACACGGCCTCGCTGGGCGCCGACCGCCCCTGGTTCGCCATCGGCGGCATCGACCTCGGCAACCTCGACGAGGTGCTGGCGGCGGGCGCCCGCCGGGTCGTCGTCGTCCGGGCGATCACGGAGGCCGACGACCCCGGCGCCGCGGCCGCGGAGTTCGCGAAGCGGCTGAGCCACGCGTAGCGCACGGTTGTCCAAGGGATGGACAACAAGTCGACAATTCGGGCAAATTTGCCCAGTCCGGTTGGGGGACCGCCCACCCCTGGCTAACCTGCGGGTATGGCCCTAGGAACCGCATCCACCAGGACGGACCGCGCACGTACTGTGCGTGACATGCTCGCCGCGGGCAAGACGACGTACTCCTTCGAGTTCTCGGCACCCAAAACGCCCAAGGGCGAGCGGAACCTGTGGAGCGCGCTCAGGAGGGTCGAGGCGGTCGCCCCCGACTTCGTCTCCGTGACCTACGGCGCCGGTGGCTCCACCCGCGCCGGCACGGTCAAGGAGACCCAGCAGATCGTCGTGGACACCACGCTCACGCCGGTCGCGCACCTCACCGCCGTGGACCACTCCATCGCCGAACTGCGCAACATCATCGGCCAGTACGCGGACGCCGGGATCCGCAACATGCTCGCCGTGCGCGGCGACCCGCCCGGCGACCCGATGGGCGCCTGGGTGCCGCACCCGCGCGGCCTGACGTACGCCGCCGAACTCGTCCGGCTCATCAAGGAGTCGGGCGACTTCTGCGTGGGCGTCGCCGCTTTCCCCGAGATGCACCCGCGCTCCGGCGACTGGGACACGGACGTCGCGCACTTCGTCGACAAGTGCCGGGCCGGCGCCGACTACGCCATCACGCAGATGTTCTTCGAGCCCGAGTCGTACCTGCGGCTGCGCGACCGGGTCGCGGCGGCCGGTTGTGTGACTCCGGTCATTCCCGAGGTTCTTCCGGTGACGAGCGTGAAGATGCTGGAACGCCTGCCCAAGCTCAGTAACGCCCACTTCCCGGACGCCCTGAAAGAGCGGATCCTCACAGCCAAAGACGATCCGGCCGCTGTACGCTCCATTGGCATCGACTTCGCCACGGAGTTCTGCGCCCGGCTGCTGGCCGAGGGAGTGCCCGGACTGCACTTCATCACGCTCAACAGCTCCACGGCGACGCTGGAAATCTACGAAAACCTGGGCCTGCACCACCCGCCGCAGGCCTAGACCGGTCGCACCGATATACGACACACTGCGTAGCGGCCACTGGGAGAGGGGCGTACATGGGCTGGACGGTCCTCTACATCGCGTTCGGCATCGTCGCGTTGTGGCTGCTCGGTGAGGTGCTGCTGCAGTACAAGGCGCGGTTGCGCTGGCGACTGCTGGCCTTCGTGGGCTTCCTCGGCGTTGTCCTCGGTGTCCTGATCCCGGCGGTCGTCGTCATCGCGCTGGGCGCTGTCGCCTTCGCGGTCGGCCAGACGTACGTCACGCTCTCGTTCCGGCGCGGGTTCGCCGAGGGCTGGGCCTTCCGGCGCACCGACACGGACGCGGGGGCGGACGGCGGTGGTGGCGCGAGCGGCCTCGTCGGCAAGCTGCCCAAGCGCCGCCGTGGCAAGGCCGAGCCCCAGGACCCGGCCCTCGACGTCACCGGTATGGAGGCGGCAGGCCCCGGCTCCGACACCCCGTACGGCACGGACAGCGACGCGTTCGGCCGGGACCAGAACGCCTTCGGCGACCGGAACACGTTCGGCGACGACGACTACGACCACGACGACGTCTTCGCGCCCGCCGCCCGGGGCGGCGACCCGACGGCCGCCGGGACGACGTCCGTCTACGAGCCGCAGCCCCTGCCCGACGAGACCGGCTCCTACGGCATATACAGCGATGCCGCGTACGCCGCCGCGAACGGCCAGGCCCAGGCCCAGCCCCAGGACCAGTACGCGGCGGCCGGCCAGGGCGCGGACCAGAACTACGGCTACGACACCTACGCCGGATACCACCAGCAGCAGTACGGCTACGACGCCACCGGCGAGCAGCAGTACGCCGCCTACTCCGACCCGTACATCGGCACCCAGACCTACGGCGGCGGCTCCTACGACGCCGGCTACCAGCAGCAGTACGGGCAACAGGGCTACGGCCAGGACCAGTACGGCAACGGCGGCTACGGGGAGACCCCGGCCGGCGGCGTCTGGGTCCCGCAGCAGCGCAACACCGACGACCCGCTCGGCGGTGAACTCCCCGCCGAGCAGCACCCGTACCCCTACCAGGGCGACGGCCAGCAGCAAGGGCAGGGCCAGGGCCAGGGTCAGGGCCAGGGGAACGGCTTCGACGAGCAGCAGTATCGGTTCTGACGGCCGCGTTCGTCTCGGGATGCCCCCGCCCGACGGCTACCGGGGGCTCACTGCGAGCCCCGGAACTGCGGGCCCTCCACGATCAGGCCGGACACCAGCGCGCCCGACATGCCCGCGTGCGGGAGTCCGCCGCCCGGGTGCGACCAGCCGCCGACGGTGAACAGGCCCGGCAGGCCCGTGGAGTTGGCGGGATGCAGCAGGCGCCCCCCGGCCGCGGCCAGCGCCGGCGCCGGGACGGCCCCGCCCGCCGCGCCCGTCTCCCGCGCGATGTCGGCGGGCGTGCGCACCTGCCGCCACAGGACGCGGTCCCGCAGACCGGGGACGGCCCGCTCGGCGACGGCGACCAGCGCCTCCACGTGTGCGTCACGTATCTCCGCCCCGGCGGGGACGACGGCACTGAGCGTGACCGCCTCATGGTCGCCGTCAGGCACCAGCCCGGGGTCGTCGGGCCGCAGGACCGTCACCGTCGGCCCCGCGGGCACCGTCGGCGCAGCCCCGAACAGACTCTCCAACTCCCCCTCGCGGTCCGCCGTGTGCACCACCGTCCGGTGGGCGGTCCCCGCCGGCCGGGCACCGCGCAGCGCGAGCAGCACGGTCAGCCGACTGGGCAGACCCTGCTGAGGGACGACTTCGCCGTCCGCGCGCGCCGGCAGACCCTCGACGCAGCCCGGGGCGACCACGAAGTCGGCCTCCGCCACCGCGCCGTCGGCCAACTCCACACCCGCAGCACGGCCGTCCTTCTCCAGGACGCGGGTGACCTCGGCGTCGAACACGAACGCGACCCGGCGCGCCAGACACCGCTCGTACACCGCGCGGGCCAGCTCCCGGATCCCCCCGCGCACGTACCACGTGCCGAAGGCGTGCTCCAGGTACGGCAGGACGGCCGCGCTCGCCGGGGTCACCCGCGGATCCAGACCGTACGCGAGCGCATGGCCCTCCAGCAGCGCGGTGAGCCGGGGATCGCGCAGCTCCCAGGCGCCGACCTCGCCGAGGGTGCCCGCCTGCCGGGTGCGCAGCAGCCGCTTGTGCGGGACCGCCGGGTAGGGCTCACGGTCGGCCAGCACCGACCAGTTCGGCCACAGGGGCTCCTCCAGGAGCGGGCGGCGGGTGCGGTCCCAGGCCTCGCGGGCCCGCACCAGGAAGTCGCCCCAGCGCTGCCCGGCCCGCGCCCCCAGCGCCTCGTCCAGCGCCGAGACGACCCCCGCGCGCGAGGCGTTCGGCAGGGACACCTCGGTGCCGTCCGCGAACACATGCCGTGCGGACGGGTCGACCTGCACCAGCTCGACGCAGGCCTCCAACGGCTCCTTGCCGGTCTTGACGAACAGGTCGCGGTAGACGGCGGGGAGGGGGAGCAGACCCGGGCCGGTGTCGAAACCGAAGCCGGCCCGCTCGAAGCGGCGCACGGCACCGCCGTACGTCTCCGTCCGCTCG
The DNA here is from genome assembly GCF_055581185.1 of Streptomyces sp. NPDC031474. NCBI lineage: Bacteria > Bacillati > Actinomycetota > Actinomycetes > Kitasatosporales > Streptomycetaceae > Streptomyces > Streptomyces sp. NPDC031474. The sequence goes on along the minus strand of NZ_JBVIJX010000001.1, from coordinate 400,854 downwards.
TACACCGTCACCCGGTGGCCCGCCACGGCCAGCCGGGCGGCCGCCGCCAGCGCGCCCATCCCGGCGCCGATCACCGCAATCCGTCCCATGCCCGCGACTTTATCGGCCGCCACTGACAGCGCCGTCACGGGCCCGTGACCAGCGGCGTTTCACCACGGCGGGGACTGTGTCCGCCCTGGCAGGCGGCGTTCCTCCCGGCGCTGCGCCCGGCGCCGCAGAAAGCGGCGGATCCGGGAGACGAGGAAGAACAGGACCGTCAGTCCGGCCAGCAGCAAGGCGCCCGCGATGATCGCGGCCGCGCCCGGGTGGAACATCGCGAACGTCACGATCCCGCCGACCCCGAGATCCTCGGCGAGGCTCACGATCACGTTGCTGAAGGGCTCCGGCGAGGCGTTGACCGCCATCCGGGTGCCCGCCTTGACGGTGTGGCTGGCCAGCGCCGTCGAACCGCCGAGCAGTCCCGCCGCCACGTCCGAGAGCGAACCGCTCTGCCCGGCGAGCAGCGTCCCCACCCAGGCCCCGGCCAGCGGCCGGACCACCGTGTGCACCGAGTCCCACGCCGAGTCGACGTAGGGAATCTTGTCGGCGACCGCCTCGCACAGGAACAGGACGCCCGCGGCGACGAGCACCTCGGGGCGTTGCAGCGTCTGCGGGACGTCGTCGCTCAGGCCGGTCGCACCGAAGACGCCGAGGAGCAGCACCACCGCGTAGGCGTTGACGCCGCTGGCCCAGCCGCTGGTGAACACGAGGGGGAGTACGGACACGGACGCGATCGTATCCAGTCGGCACTGCGGCGTCCTGGGGATGAGTGCGCAGGCCTGAGTACGCGTACCTAGGGGGTGAGTTGAGTACGCGCGCGGATGGGGGCGACCTGCGCGAACGGGAGAGTGGAGGCACGGAGAAGGGGCGCGGCTCCGGTACCGGCGACACGGGGCGCCGGAACGGAGCGGCCCTCGATCCGCTCCTTCCGCCGGCCAGTTCGGCGGGAGCGAGGCACGGGGGGCACCCCGGGGGAAGACCGAACGGGGGTTCAACGGGGGAGACACGGGGGGATCGGGGGGAAACGGGGGAGCACGAGGAAGCGCCGGTTCGAGGCGGCCCACGGGGGACGTGGCCACCACGGACCGGCGCTTTCGTGTGCCCGCGCGCGGCCGTTCCCGGCGTTTGCGGGGCGCGGTGCACGCGCGCGTGCGGCCCTGTCAGCGGTGTCCGCTGACCCGCCCCTGCAGCAGCCGCGACAGCGCCGAGTGGACGTCGTCCAGGGACCGCTCCGGCTGGAAGGCCTGCCAGTCCAGGGCGGCCACCAGCACCATGCCGACCAGCGCGGCCGCCGTCAGCTGCACGTCGATCTCGTCGCTGAACTCGCCGTTCTCGACGCCCTCGCGCAGCACCCCCTCCACGACGGCCACCGCCTCCCGCCGGACCACCATGAGCGTGGACTGCCAGGCCCGGTTCGTGCGCCACAGCTCGGCCACATAGAGCTGCGTGAACGACGGGTAGCGGTCGATGAAGACGAGGCCCGCGCGGACCATCGCGTCCAGCGCGTCGACCTTGCTGCCGCCCTCCCGCGCCGTCCGCTCGGCGGCCTCCCGCAGGGAGGCGGTGAGGAGACCGACGCCGTGCCTCAGCAGCTCCTCGAAGAGGACCGACTTGCTGGCGAAGTTGTAGTAGACCGTGCCCTTCGCCACGCCGGCCCGTTCGGCGATCTCGTCCACCGTGGTCGCGGAGAAGCCCTGCTCGGCGATGAGGGTGACGGCCGCCTCGTAGAGCTTCTGCCGGGTGGTCTCGCGGCGGGTGCGGCCGCCTGGGGTGGTGCTGCTTTCCATGGTCCTGATTGTCACAGGAACGCGGCCTCCCGGACGCCGGATCTTCACAGGCTCAGCTCCGGGTGCAGCCGGTCCATCGTCCAGACCTGGCGGCGGCGCGCCGACAGGGCGGTCAGCGCCAGGGCGCCCGCGGTGAAGGCGGCGAGCACCACGCACGCGTGCCACACGGGTTCCAGACCGCCGCCCGTGATGAGCCTCCTGAGGGCCTCGACGACGTAGCTCATCGGCAGCCAGGGGTGGATCGCGTTGAAGAAGCCGGGGCTGGTCTGCACGGGGTACGTGCCGCCCGCCGACGTCAACTGCAGCATCAGCAGGGCGAGTACGAGAATCCGGCCCGCCGCTCCGAAGCGCGCGTTGAGCCACTGCACGAGGGCCGCGAAGCACGCCGTCACGAGGAACAGGAAGCCCACCGTGCCGGCCGCCCGTGCCGTCTTCAGGCCGATCGCCCAGTGCAGCACGGCCATCAGCGCCGTCGTCTGCAGCACCCCGACCGCGACCACCGGCAGCCAGCCCGCCAGCGCGATCCGCCACGCCGGGGCGCCCGCGGCGAGGGCGCGCCGGTTCATCGGCGCGATCAGCATGTACGCCACCATGGCGCCCACCCACAGCGACAGCGGGATGAAGTACGGGGCGAAGCCGGTGCCGTAGTTGGGGGCCTTGTGCAGATCCTGGGAGGCGAGCCGCACGGGGTCGGCCATGACGGCGGTGCGCGCGTCGCGCTGTCGTCGGTCGTAGTCGGGGATCTGCGCGACGCCGTCGTGCAGGCCGTCGGCGAGTTTCCCGGAGCCGTCGGAGAGCTTGAACATGCCGCCGTTGAGGTCCTGGGCGCCCGTCTCCAGCTTGCCGACGCCCGCGTCCAGGTCGACGGACCCCGTCTTGGCCGTGCCGAGCCCGGTGTTCAGTTGCTTGGCGCCCTTGGCGACCTTCGCGGCGCCGGTGTTCAGCGCGTTGACCTTGGACGCGGCGTCGGTGAGGTCCTCGTACAGGTGCGGGGCGCTGTCGGCGAGCGCCTGGGCCTGCGTCCGCAGGGTGGCGAGGTTGGTGCGGAGCGTCTTCAGGTCGCCGTCCTGGTCGGCGATCAGGGTGTTGAGGTCGTCGGCGACCTTCGCCACGTCGGCGGCGGCGTCCTTGGCCTTCGCCAGGTCGGCGCAGGCGGGGTCGGGCAGCAACGGCGTCTCGCAGCGGGCCTTGTGGACGGCGGCGAGCGTGTCCGAGGCCGTGTGGGCGCCCTCGGCGGCGGTCGGCGCCGCCTTCACCAGGGTCTCCAGGTTGTCGCCGATCACCTTGGCGGAGTCGGCGACCAGCTGGGCGGTGTCCCCGATGGTCTTCTCGTTGTCCTTCAGGTAGGGCCCCACCGCGTCGGCGACCCCGTTGACCTTGTCGGCGAGCGTCTGGGTGCCGTCCGCGACCTTCTGCGAGCCGTCCTGGAGGTTGTCGGCGCCCGTGTCGAGCTTCTTCAGACCCTTCGCCAGCTTGCCGCTGCCGTCCTTGGCGTCGCTCAGCCCGTCGGCGAGGTCCTTGGAGCCCGCCTCGGCCTTCCCGATGCCGCCCTTGAGGTCGTCGGCACCGTCGGCGGCCTTCGCGGTCGCGCCGTGGATGTCGGAGAACGACACGAAGATCTTGTCCAGGAAGGACCGCGACGCCTTCGTGGACGCGGCCGTGCGCACCTCGCTGAAGACCGTCCGTGAGATCTGCCCGACGATGTAGTTGTTCGCGTCGTTCGTGCGCACCTGAAGGGCGCTCGTCTCGGGGGAGGCGCCCGCGCTGGAGGCGATGCGCCGGCTGAAGTCGGCCGGCATGGTCAGCGACAGGTAGTACCGGCCGTCCTCCACGCCCGCGCGTGCCTCGGCGGCACTGACCTCGTGCCAGTCGAAGACCTCGCTGTCGCGCAGGCCCTTGCTGAGGTCGTCCCCGGCGCTGATCCGCTTCCCGTCGGCGCTCGCCCCCGTGTCGTCGTTCACGAGCGCCACGGGGATCCGGTCGAGCCTGCCGTAGGGGTCCCAGAAGGACCACAGGTACAGCGCGCCGTACAGCAGGGGCAGCAGCAGGAGCGCCACGAGCGCGGCCCGGGGGAGTCGGCCCCGGCCGAAGCGCCGGAGCTCAAGCGCGGCCAGTCTCGGCGAGCGCATCCGTCTTTTCCTCTTCCTGCTCGGGTTCCTGCCGCTGCTCGGGTTCCTGTTCGGCAGCGGTGGCGGTCTCCTGGCCGGCGGGGACGGCGTCCGCGCGCGTGGGGACCGGGACGGTGCCCTCGGGGGCCTCGCCGCACACCGCGAGGACCGTGGTGCCCGCCTCGGCGAGGGACCTGAGCAGTGCCCAGGCCTCCTCCCGCTCGGCGCCCGTCAGCTTCAGTTCGACGTCGTCGACGCCGAGCAGTCCGGGACGCCCGATGAGCGCCAGCGCCACGGAGAGCCGCAGGGCTTCGAGGCGCTCCAGGTCCCGGACGGCGGTCCGCGTTCCCTTGGGCAGGGTTTCGGGGTCGAGCCCGGCGGCGGCGAGCGCGGTCTCGATCCGCAGCCGCGCCCGCGTCGCCCGCTCCGCGCGCGGGCGCAGCAACTCCCGTACGGAGCCGCCGAACCGCCGTTCTAGCAGCGCCCGCTCGTGCAGGTGCTCCCCGACGGTCAGGGCCGGTTCGAGGTCGGTCACACCGGCGACGTGCGCCAGCCCGGCGACGCGCCGCACGGCCGCCAGTTGCCTCGGCAGCCGTGCGCCGCCCACGGTCGCCGTTCCCTCGGTGGCCTTCATCCGTCCGGTGAGGGCGAGCAGCAGGCTCGTCCGGCCGGAGCCGGACGGTCCCTCGATCGCGATCAGCGAGCCCGGCTCCGCGTCGACGCCGATGCCGCGGAACGCCCACCCGCGGGGGCCCCGGAGCCCGAGGCTGTCGGCTGTGACACCGACTCCGTCCACTGGTCCCCCTGAGAACCCGAATTTGAACTGACTAGTCAGTGCAAAAACTATCCCGAACCTTCGCGCGAAGCAAAAGCCCAGGTCAGAACGGATTGTCAGTGGCATACCGCACGATGAGTACATACGGGACCCCCGTATGAGGACCCGTGCCGTCAACTGACGACAGGAGGCTCGTCATGGCCCACCACCACGCAGCCGCCGCACACCGGCGCCGCGCCACCGGCCCTGCCCCCTCACTGACCGGCCCCGCGAGCGATGTGCACCCCGTGCTGCGCCGCACCACGGCCCCGCCCGCCGCCCTCGACCTCCTCGCCCAGGCCCGCGCCGGGCTGGACGAGGCGGCCCTCCTCGAAACCCCCAACGAGCGCTACGCCACGGCCCACCTCGCCGCCCTGCGCACCGCGGCGGCCGTGCTCGCCGCCCGGGGCCGCCCCGAACCCTCCCCTCGCCGCCGGGCCCGCATCCGCAGCGCCTGGGAAGTGCTCCCCGAGATAGCGCCCGAACTCACCGAGTGGAGCGCGCTGTTCGCCTCCGGGGCCCGGCGCCGCGCCCGGGCCGAGGCGGGCATCCAGGGCGCGGCGAGCCGCCGGGACGCCGACGACCTGATCCGCGACGTGGCGATGTTCCTCCGCCTCGTCGAACGCATGCTGGTGCTCCAGCCGATCCTGCCCCAACCCCGCCAGGAGGGGCACCGGGAGGGGCGAAAGGAGGGGCGCCGGGAAGAGGACGGCCCGGGCGGCTCCGGCGCGGAGCGCGACCTGCCGGACGCGGGCTGAGGCGCCCGCCGGACACGGGCCGGCGTGGCCCGCCGCCGTGTCGCGCCACCAGGGCCGGGCAGGGCGCCGGAGCCGATACGGAGGCAATAAGGTGGAAGGCGCCTGAAGTCTTCCCGCGGCCCGCCCGAACCCCGGGCCGGACCGGTTGCGGGGAGGCAGCCCGTTCGCTCCGCCGCGCAAGAGGCGGTGCCGCGCCGAGGAGTCAACTGCCGTGTCGGACCCGATGCGCCCGCCCACCTCCCACCCCCGACCCCGCGCCTCCCTCCGTACCGCCGTGGTCTGGGAGGTCCTTCAGGACGCCCTCGAACGCCGGGTCAAGGCGACCGGCCGCGAGTCACTGGACGTCCTCGACACCGGCGGCGGCAGCGGCAACTTCGCGGTGCCCGCCGCCCTGTTGGGGCACCGCGTCACCGTCGTCGACCCCAGCCCCAACGCGCTGTTCGCCCTGGAACGCCGCACCGCCGAGGCCGGCGTCGCCGACCGCGTGACGGGCGTCCAGGGCGACGCCCACGGACTCTTCGACGTGGTCGACCGCGGCGGCTACGACGCCGTCCTGTGCCACGGCGTCCTGGAGTACGTCGACGACCCCGCCGAGGGCGTCCGCAACGCCGTGGCGGCCCTGCGCTCCGAGGGCGTCCTCAGCGTCCTCGCCGCCGGACTCGGCGGCGCCGTGCTCGCGCGGGCCCTCGCCGGCCACTTCAAGGAGGCCCGCCAGGCCCTCACCGACCCCGACGGCCGCTGGGGCGCGGGCGACCCCGTGCCGCGCCGCTTCACCGCCGAGCAGCTCACCGAACTGGTCGAGGCCGCGGGCCTTCGGGTCGGCGCCGTCCACGGCGTGCGGGTCTTCGCCGACCTCGTCCCCGGCGTGCTGGTGGACACCGAGCCGGGAGCCCTCGAAGCCCTGCTGAAGCTGGAGGAGGCGGCCGCCGAACTCCCCGCATTCCACTCCGTGGCCACCCAACTCCATGTGCTCGGGGAGACGCGGGGGACCGAAGGGGCCTGAGCGCCTCCCGGGGCGCACCCCTGATCAGGGCCTTGGCTGGGCATGGAGTACGCCACAGGCCCCCCGTTCCGGCGCTGTGCGCCGTATGATCGAGGGAGACCGCCCGGCATGACGGGTCGGCCGCCGGGGAATGGAAACCTCAGCGAGCCGGGACGTCCATGACGGGCTCCGGTTGGCCAATTGGCGTAGAGGGGCGGGTTTCACGGGGGCGATTCCCTGCCTATCCTGAAGGGACCCCCCGGGTCGCCCCGGCGACTGCACGATGAGGAGGACTCCGTGCCGCTCTCGGAGCACGAGCAGCGCATGCTCGAGCAGATGGAGCGAGCGCTGTACGCCGAAGATCCCAAGTTCGCGTCGGCGCTCGAGGGAAGCGGGCTGCGTACGTACACCCGGCGGCGGGTCTACCAGGCGGTCGCTGGCTTCCTCGTGGGAATCGCGCTCCTCATGGCCGGTATGGTCGCGAAACAGGTCTGGCTGAGCGTGGTGGGCTTCCTCGTCATGCTGGGCTGTGCGGTGCTCGCCGTGACCGGCTGGCGCAAGGCGCCCAAGCCGGGCGAACATCCCGCGGCCGGCGCCTCGGGCGCCCCGCACACCCGCGGTCAGGTTCGGCAGAAGCGCTCGATGATGGACCGGATCGAGCAGCGCTGGCAGCGCCGCCGTGACGAGCAGGGCGGCCACTGACACCGCCCGTACACGAACGACGTTGAGGGGGCGACCACCCGGCCGGGTGGTCGCCCCCTCAACGTCGTTCGCAGCCGCCCTGCCGGCATGAGCTCGGCGCCGGCCGGAGGAGCTGATGGCCGGCCGGAGCTCAGCCGCTCTGCTGGCCGGAGGGCCGGCGCACCAGAGCCGTCAGACGGGCCGCCCAGGACGCCTTGAAAGCCGTCCAGCGGTCGCTCAGGTCCCAGAGCGCGCGGATCGCCGATCGGGGCGCCACCACGGCACGCACGCGCGTGGTCCAGTCGGCCTTCTCCCGCAGGGCCCCCCGGACCTTGCGGACCTCGTCGGCCAGCCCGGCCTCGGCCCTCGGCTCCGGGGCGTACAGCACCTGCTCCACGGCGCCCGCGACCCGGTGCACCGCACGGCCCACCGTGTCGTCGAGTTCGCCGGTCCGGACGATCCGCGCCGCCGCGCGCCGCGGCGTCAGCGCCTCGTCCGGCTCGATGCCGAAGTCCCACGCCGTGTCGGTGAGCTCCCGCCACACCGCCAGGACGTGCCCGACGGCCGCCTCACCGGCTTCCTGCGCCGGCACGTCCAGCAGCACCGCCGGACCGGCGTCGTCCGCCTGCCGGCCCTCGCCGTCCCTGCGGCGGCCCGGGGGAGCCCCCGACGCCGCGGACGCGGAGTGCTGGGCGGACGCCAGCCGCACTGAACGCCGTCTCAGCCGCCACAGCATCGGCAGCAGCGGCAGAGCGAGCGCCGCGGCCCCCAGCAGCGTCCAGCCGGCGATCTCGTACCACGGGGCACCGCCGCCGTTCTGTCCCGCCTGGTTCACCGGCAGTGCGGCTGCGCAGCCCTCGAGCTTCTTGTCCTCGGCCGAGCAACTGGTGCTCGCCGAGGGCTGAGCCGACGGCGCCGCGTTCGCCGAACGCGAGGCCTGCGGCAGGTCGGGGACCGTCGTGCCCGAGGTCTCCGGCAGCGTGTACGCGGGCGTCGTGCCCCGGGTCGGGGTCGGCTCGAAGCGGGTCCAGCCCACGCCCTCGAAATACAGCTCCGGCCAGGCGTGCGCATCCTTCAGGCTCACCGCCACCGAGCCGTCCGCCTGCGGGGACCCCGGAGCGAAGCCCACCGCGACCCGCGCCGGTATGCCCAGCGTGCGGGCCATCGCGGCCATCGCGAAGGAGAAGTGCACGCAGAAGCCCTGCTTGTCCCGCAGGAAGCGGGCGATCGCGCCCGGGCCGCTGCCGACCTCGACCTGGGTGTCGTACTCGAAGCCGCCCGTCACCGCGAAGTAGTCCTGGAGCTTGACCGCCTTCTCGTAGTCGCTCGTCGCGCCCTTGGTGATCTCAGCGGCCTGCTCCGCGACCACCTTCGGCAGGGAGTCGGGGACCTTGGTGTAGTCCTTCCGAATCGAGCTGGGCGCCTTGGGAGCCGAGGCCAGCTGCTCCGCCGTCGGCTGCACGTCGAGGCTCGTCACCTGGTACGCCTTGCCGCTGGTGTTCTGGCCGTGGTCGCCGACCAGGGTCATCCCGACCGGCTCGTACCGCCAGTTGCCCTTGATCAGCACGCTGCTGGGCGGGTACGGCATCGGCAGCCAGTCCTGCGCATAGCCGGAAGCGGCCGCGATCCGGGTCGTGAACTTCGCGCGCTTGACCTCGGGGCCGAGGCCGACGGGCGTGGGCAACTCGTCCGGCACGGCGACGATGTGGCGCTTCGCCGGCTTCCACGTGGTGCCGTCGAAGTCGTCCAGGGACACGATCCGCAGGTACAGGTCCGAGATGTTGCCGGTGTCGGTGTTCAGGGTCAGGACCGTGCGGTCCTCGTCCATGTTCAGGCTGTCGCGCAGCGACACCAGCGGGTTCACCGCGGAGATCGTGCCCCCACTGCCGTTGCCCGCGCCCGCGCCCACGCCCGCCCCGTCCAGCAGACCGCCCTGGATCGCCGGCAGCGGCAACAGCGGCACCACCAGAGCGACACCCAGCGCGGCCATGCCGATGCGCCGGCCGGTGCGCACCGGGGCAACCGGCCCGGGCTGCGCACCCGCGGCGCGCGGAGCCCCGCCGAAGACCCTGCCCCACTGCGAGAGCCGCTCCCGGCCCTCGGCGAGCAGCAGCATCAGATAGCCGGCGGCGGCGACCAGGAACCACAGCCAGTCGGCCGCCCCGTCGGACAGCCCCGCGGCGACCGAGTACAGCGCCAGCAGCGGCAGCCCCGCCGGGGCCGCGTTGCGGAACGTCACCGCGAGGGTGTCCACCGCCAGGCCGACGACCAGCACCCCGCCGATCACCATCAGCCGGATGCCGTCGGACAACGGGGCCGGGATCGCGTACCGCCCCACGTCGTCGGCGCCCGTCTGGAGCAGGTCGCCGAAGTACCGGAAGGTCTCCGGGACGGGGATCAGACCGGCGAGGGCGTGCTCCCGGGCGAAGACCAGCGTCAGCAGCACCAGCGTGACCAGGGCCTGGGCGGCCACGGTCAGCGGCCGGGCCAACGGCACCCGCCGGGTCACCGCGCCCACCCCGGACTGGATCGCCAGCAGGAACGCCGCCTGCAGGAGCCACGTCGCCGGCTCCACCAGGGGCAGCAGGGCGCACGAGGCCAACAGCGTCGCCGCCGCGGAGCACAGCGTCAGTCGAGCCCGCCCGCTCATGCGCTTGCCTCCCCGCCGCTCGCCGCGCCCGCCGTCATCACGCCCGCCCGGTCGCGGTCCGCCTGACGCCACAGCTCGTTCAGCGAAGCGCCCCGCGGCACGCTCAGGGCCGTCCAGCCCGCCTCGCGCAGCATCCGCAGCCGCTCCTCCTGCCTGTTCATCGGATCGGGCCCGCCGTTCGGTTCACGCACCCAGCTGTCGCCGTCCAGGAGGAAGGCGACCGCGCCTCCGCTGCGCTGGCGCATCTTCGCGGCCACCGCCGCCTCCTCCTCGTCGAGATCACCGAGGAACGCCACCAGCAGCCCCTCGTTGCCGCCGCGCAGCACGTCGTAGGCCCGGGACAGGCCCGTGCCGTCGGAGTGGTCGACCACCGCGAGGGTGTCCATCATCAGCCCGGCCGCGTCCGCCGACTCCTGGTTCGCCCCGGCGAACCCGTCGGCGCCCTCGCCGGGCACCGAGTTGCCGGAGTCCGTCAGCAGCCGTACCGAGAAGCCCCGCTCCAGCATGTGCACCAGCACGGACGCGGCGCCCGAGACCGCCCACTCGAAGGCCGAGTCCGGGCCCGCGCCCTGGTAGGCCAGGCCCCGGGTGTCCAGGAGCACCGTGCAGCGCGAGCGCTGGGGCTGTTCCTCGCGGCGCACCATCAGCTCGCCGTAGCGCGCGGTGAGGCGCCAGTGCACGCGGCGCAGGTCGTCGCCGTAGCGGTAGCCGCGCGGGATCACGTCGTCCTCGCCGGCCAGCGCCAGCGAGCGCTGCCGCCCGTCGCCGTACCCCTTGGCCTCGCCGGTCAGCCGGACCGGCGACAGCGCCTCGACGCGCGGGATCACCGTCAGCGTGTCGTACGTCGAGAAGGAGCGGGTCAGTTCGCACATGCCGAACGGGTCGTTCAACCGCAGCTGGAGCGGGCCCAGCGGGTAGCGGCCGCGCAGGTCGGAGCGGACCCGGTAGGACACCTCGCGGCGGCCGCCCGCCTCCACCCGGTCCAGGACGAAGCGGGGACGCGGGCCGAGCACGTACGGCACCCGGTCCTGGAGCATCAGCAGGCCGGTGGGCAGCCGCGAGACGTTGTCCATCCGCAGATGGACGCGGGCCTCGCTGCCGGCGGGCACGCGCGCGGGAGACAGCCGGCGACTGCCGGCCACCCGGTAGCGGGTGCGGTAGACGACGGCCGCGCAGATCAGCGGCAGCGCGGCCAGCAGCAGCCCGACCCGCAGCAGATCGGGCTGTCCCAGCACATAGGCGCAGATGGCAGCCGCGATACCGGCGGCCAGGAAGGAGCGGCCGCGGGTGGTCAGTCCGGCCAGGGCCGTCCGTGCGCCGCTCTTCAGGCCCTCGCCGCGGCCGGTCGAGGGCTGTCCGGTCCCCCCGGTGGTCATCACAGCCTCCGCGGCTGCTGCTGGCCGTACGCCTGTGTGCCGTGGCCCAGCCCGTACCCGTGCTGCTGGGGAGTGGCCGGCACCGGGGTGCGCTGGATGATCTCCTCGACGACCTGCTCGGCCGTGCGGCGGTTCAGCTGGGCCTGCGCGGTGGGCAGCAGACGGTGGGCCAGGACGGCCACGGCGAGGTTCTGGACGTCGTCAGGCAGCGCGTAGTCCCGGCCGCTGAGGGCGGCGGTCGCCTTGGCGGCGCGCACCAGATGCAGCGTCGCGCGCGGGGAGGCGCCGAGTCTGAGGTCGGGATGGGTGCGCGTGGCCGTGACCAGGTCGACCGCGTAGCGGCGGACCGAGTCGGCGACGTGGACACCGCGGACGGCGTCGATCAGCTTCACGATCTCGTGCGCGTGGGCGACCGGCTGGAGATCGTCCAGGGGGTTGACCCCGCCGTGCACGTCGAGCATCTGCAGCTCGGCCTCGGGGCTCGGGTAGCCGATGGAGACGCGGGCCATGAAGCGGTCGCGCTGCGCCTCGGGCAGCGGGTAGGTGCCCTCCATCTCGACCGGGTTCTGCGTGGCCACCACCATGAACGGGCTGGGCAGCTCGTACGTCGTCCCGTCGATGGTGACCTGGCGCTCCTCCAGCGACTCCAGGAGCGCCGACTGCGTCTTGGGCGAGGCGCGGTTGATCTCGTCGCCGATCACGATCTGCGAGAAGATCGCGCCCGGCTTGAACTCGAAGTCCCGGCGCTGCTGGTCCCAGATGGAGACACCGGTGATGTCCGAGGGCAGCAGGTCGGGGGTGAACTGGATACGGCGCACCGAGCAGTCGATGGACTTCGCCAGCGCCTTGGCGAGCATCGTCTTGCCGACGCCCGGCACGTCCTCGATCAGCAGATGCCCCTCGGCGAGGAGCACGGTCAGCGAAAGCCGTACGACCTCGGGCTTGCCCTCGATCACTCCCTCCACCGAACTGCGGACACGCTCCACAGTGGCGGTCAGATCTGTGAGGCTCGCTCGCTCGTCATAGGTCGTCACCCGGCCCTCCTCGGCCCAAAACTTTCTCCGGGCCGACGCTCTGTGCGGCAAACCGGCCCACCCCGAATCACGGACGCCGTTCGCAAAGTGCTCAGCGTGGCGTCACACCCGCATTCTTGCTGCCGTTACCGATTCGTGTCACTCGCCTGTGGACAACTGTCCGTGATATGTCGGTGTTATGGCCGTTTGGGTGTCCGAGGGGCGGAAATCAACAGCGAAATGACAGCGGTCACGAGGGGTCGATCTCGCGCAACAGGCCCGTCTTCACGTCGAACACGAAGCCCCGCACATCGTCGGTGTGCATCAGGAACGGCGAGGTGCGCACCCGCTGCATCGACTGCCGGACGTCCTGGTCGACGTCCCGGAAGGCCTCCACGGCCCAGGCCGGACGCTGACCGACCTCCATCTCGAGCTCGGTACGGAACTCCTCGGTGATCGCCTCCAGACCGCAGCCGGTGTGATGGATCAGTACGACGCTGCGGGTACCCAACTTGCGCTGGCTGATGGTGAGCGAGCGGATCACGTCGTCGGTGACCACACCGCCCGCGTTGCGGATGGTGTGGCAGTCGCCGAGCTCCAGGCCCAGCGCGGCGTGCAGGTCGAGACGGGCGTCCATGCAGGCCACGACGGCCACGTGCAGGACGGGACGGGCGTCCATGCCGGGATCGGTGAACGCGGCGGCGTACCGCCCGTTCGCGTCGACCAGCCGGTCGGTCACGGTACCGCCGCGTATGGCGCTTTCGGACTCTGCGGGTACGGATGCGGAAGTCGTCATAACCATGACGTTACTGGTCACACGCCGTGCGGGCCTGCTGTGAGAAGGGAAAAAGAGCGTCATCACGCGTGTTTTGTGAGGTAGGCCACCCCCGCTCGGCGACGCGCAGGCCGGTTGATTGACCGCGAGACACCGTGGACTAAAGTGGCGCGAAGCGGGAGGCGGCCATCTCTTTGGCGATCTCATCGCTGGATTCCAACCCGCGCCGGCAGGCCTTCCCCTCACCGGAGGGCGGGGACCGGTGGTGCGTACCCCCCGCCGGATCTGAGAGGGCCCCTTGAGCCAGAGTCGACATGTCCCGGTGATGCTCCAGCGGTGCCTGGACCTGTTGGCCCCCGCCCTGCAGCGGCCGGGAGCGGTGGTCGTCGACTGCACGCTCGGTCTGGGCGGCCACAGCGAGGCCCTGCTGACGCAGTTCCCCGAGGCCCGGCTCGTCGCCCTCGACCGCGACAAGGAGGCCCTGCGCCTGTCCGGTGAGCGCCTCGCCCCCTTCGGCGAGCGCGCCACCCTCGTGCACGCCGTCTACGACGAACTCCCCGACGTCCTGGACCGGCTCGGCCTCGCGCGCGTGCAGGGCGTCCTGTTCGACCTCGGCGTCTCCTCGATGCAGCTCGACGAGGCCGACCGCGGCTTCGCCTACGCCCAGGACGCCCCGCTCGACATGCGCATGGACCAGACGACCGGCATCAGCGCCGCCGAGGTCCTCAACACCTACCCGCCCGGCGAACTCGTCCGGATCCTGCGGGCGTACGGCGAGGAGAAGCAGGCCAAGCGGATCGTCTCCGCGATCGTGCGCGAGCGCGCCAAGGAGCCGTTCACCAACAGCGCCCGGCTTGTGGAGCTGATCCGGGGCGCGCTGCCGCAGGCCGCCAAGCGCACCGGCGGCAACCCCGCCAAGCGCACCTTCCAGGCGCTGCGCATCGAGGTCAACGGCGAACTCTCCGTCCTGGAGCGGGCGGTCCCGGCCGCCGTGCAGGCACTCGACGTGGGCGGGCGGATCGCCGTCCTGTCGTACCACTCGCTCGAAGACCGGCTGGTCAAGCAGGTGTTCGCGGCCGGCGCCGCCAACACCGCGCCGCCCGGGCTGCCCGTCGTGCCCGAGCGCTACCAGCCCCGGCTCAAGCTGCTCACCCGCGGTGCCGAACTTCCCACCGAGGAAGAGGTCGCCGAGAACCGGCGCGCCGCCCCGGCGCGACTGCGCGGGGCCGAGCGAATCAGGGAGTCCATCGAATGACGGGCGTGAGCCGAGGGTCCGCAATTCCACCCGGGGGTGGGCGTGTGAACAGGAAACCCGAACTGAAGGGGAGGGCCGCCCGGCTCGCGCGGCTCTTCCCGGCCGGCCCGCAGCAGGCGGCCCGCACTCCGTTCGTCCTCCTCGTCGTGCTCCTCCTCGGCGGCGGCCTCATCGGACTGCTCGTGATGAACTCCGCGCTCAGCGAGGGCTCGTTCAAGATGGACGACCTCCAGAAGGACACCAAGAGCCTCACCGACGAGGAGCAGGCGCTCCAGCGGGACATCGACTCCTACTCCGCCCCGGACGCCCTCCAGCGCCGCGCACGCGAACTCGGCATGGTCCCCGGCGGGGACCCGGCCTTCCTGAACCCCGACGGCACCGTGAAGGGCGTCCCCTCGGCCGCCGCCCAACACTCGGCGCAGGACGCTCCGGCCGTCGTACGGCCGCCGGAGGCCATCACGCTCTCCCAGACGATCGCGTCGCCGTCCCCCACACCCCCCACCACCTCCGCGCCGAGCGATCCTTTGGCCCAGAGCACCGCCCCGACCGCAGCCGCCCACGAGACCCCCGGCAGGTGACGGAAGTGTCCGACAGGGAACCGCCGCGCCGGCGCGTGCCCGGCCCCGCCCGGCCCGCCCGCCCCGCTTCCGCCCAGCGGCGCCCGGGCCCCGGCGCCCGCCCGGCTCGCCGTCCGACCGCCCCCGGCCCCCGCCCCGCGCCCGCGCGCGTGCTCCGGCTCGGCAGCCCCCGCCCCCGGCTGCGCATGGTGGGCCTCGCGCTCGCCCTGGTCCTGCTCGCCTTCATCGTCCGCCTGCTCCAGGTGCAGGCTGTCGACGCGAGCACCTACACCGCCAAGGCCGAGCAGAACCGGTACATCGGCCGGGTGCTGCCCGCCGAGCGCGGCGAGATCACCGACCGCAGTGGCATCTCCTTCGCGACCAGCGAGGACGCGTACGACATCACGGCCGACCCCACGATGTTCAACCGCAAGCAGCTGAAGGTCGGCGACGGCCCCGAGCAGGCGGCCGCACTCCTCGCGCCGATCCTCGGCCAGGAGCAGTCCGCACTCGTGCGGAAGCTGCGGCCCAAGGACCCGACCGCGCGGTACACGATGCTCGCGAACCGGCAGACCCCGCAGGTCTGGAAGCAGATCAAGGATCTGAAGTCGGCGCTCGCCACGAAGGCGGAGACGGACAGCTCCACGGTCAACGTCCTCGCGGGCGTCCTCGCCGTCCCCAGCACCAAGCGCGTGTACCCCAACGGCGAGCTCGCCGCCGGGATACTGGGCTGGGTCAACGCCGACGGCAAGGGCGGCGGCGGCATCGAACAGCAGCTGAACGCGACCCTGGCCGGCCAGGACGGCAAGATCCGCTACGCCCAGTCCGGTGGGCGACAGGTGCCCACCGCGGGCTCCACCGAGACCCCCGCGGTGCCCGGCTCCGACGTCGAGCTGACGATCGACCGGGACATCCAGTGGGCCGCGCAGAACGCCATCACCGAGCAGGTGAAGGAGTCCGCGGCGGACCGCGGCTACGTCATCGTCCAGGACACCCGCACCGGCCAGATCCTCGCCATGGCCAACTCGCCCGGGTTCGACCCCAATGACCTTGCCCAGGCCCACGCCACGGACCTGGGCAACGCCGCCGTCCAGGACGCCTACGAGCCCGGCTCCACCGCCAAGGTCATGTCGATGGCCGCCGTGCTGGAGGAGAACGCGGCGACGCCGCTGACGCATGTCACCGTGCCCAACCGGCTGCACCGCGGCGACCGGCTCTTCCAGGACGACATCGACCACCCCACCTGGTACCTCACCCTCAACGGAGTGCTCGCCAAGTCCAGCAACATCGGCACCATCCTGGCCACCGGCCAGCTCGGCAAGACACAGACCGAGGCCAACCGGGTCCTCTACTCCTACCTGCGCAAGTTCGGCATCGGCGGCCCCACCGGGCTCGGCTTCCCCGGCGAGACCAAGGGCATCCTCGCCGCGCCCGCCGCGTGGTCGACCTCGCAGCAGTACACGATCCCCTTCGGCCAGGGCATGTCCCTGAGCGCGCTGCAGGCGGCCTCCGTGTACTCGACGATCGCCAACGGCGGCGTCCGCGTCGAACCCACCCTGGTGCGCGGCACCAAGGGACCGGACGGCCGTTTCACCCCGGCCGAGGCGCCCGCCAAGTCCCGTGTCGTCAGCCAGAAGACGGCGAAGACCCTCGCCCAGATGCTGGAGTCGGTCGTGGACGACGAGCAGGGCACCGGCGCCAAGGCGCGTATCCCCGGCTACCGCGTCGCGGGCAAGACGGGCACCGCCAACCGCGTGGATCCGGCCACCGGCACCTACAAGGGCTACACGTCGTCGTTCGCCGGGTTCGCGCCCGCCGACAGCCCCCGGGTCACCGTGTACTGCGCCATCCAGAACGCCACCAAGGGCAGTTACTTCGGCGGCCAGATCTGCGGTCCCGTCTTCAAGCAGGTCATGGAGTTCGCCCTGAAGACCCTGCAGATCCCGCCGACCGGCGCGAAGGCCGCGAACCTCCCCGTCTCCTTCACGCCCTGACCGCCCGCACCTTTTGTCCCCCGCCCGCCTCCGACCCCCGCCCGCCACTGTTCAGCGCCGAACAAGCCAGGAACCGACCCGTGACCATGATCACTCCCGACCCCGGGAACCACGCACCGCCCGCGGCGCCCCGTGCGCCCTCGCTTCGCCCGCAGGGCGGTGCGCCCGGTACGCTCACCGCCGTGCCACACGCTGATCAGTCCCAAACCACCCAGAAGGGCGCTTCCGTGACATATCCGGGACCGCCCAGGCCGGCCCAGGTCTCCGCCACACCCCTCGCGGAGCTCGCCGATCAGCTGGATGTCGAGCAGCCGGAGAGCGCCGCCGCCGAGGTCACGGGCATCACCCACGACTCGCGCGCGGTCCGCCCCGGTGACGTGTACGCCGCTCTCCCGGGCGCCCGCCTGCACGGCGCCGACTTCGTCACGCAGGCCGCGGGCCTCGGCGCGGTCGCCGTCCTGACCGACCCCACCGGCGCCGAGCGCGCCGCCGCGACCGGCCTGCCGGTCCTGGTGGTCGACGACCCGCGCGGGCGGATGGGCGAACTGGCGGCCACCATCTACGGCCACCCCGGCCGCGACCTGCTGCAGATCGGCATCACCGGCACCTCGGGCAAGACCACCACCGCCTACCTCGTCGAGGGCGGCCTGAAGTCCGTCAGATCCACCGGGCTCATCGGCACCGTCGAGATGCGCATCGGCGACCAACGCATCAAGTCCGAGCGCACCACCCCCGAAGCCACCGACCTCCAGGCGCTGTTCGCCGTCATGCGCGAGCGCGGTGTCGAGGCGGTCGCCATGGAGGTCTCCAGCCACGCGCTGGTCCTCGGCCGGGTCGACGGCTGCGTCTTCGACATCGCGGTCTTCAACAACCTCAGCCCGGAGCACATGGAGTTCCACTCCGGCATGGAGGACTACTTCCAGGCCAAGGCACAGCTGTTCACCCGGAAACGCAGCAAACTCGGCGTGGTCAACTTCGACGACGAGTACGGCCGCCGGCTGGTCCAGGAGGCCGAGGTCCCCGTCGTCACCTTCTCCGCCGAGGGCCACCCCGACGCCGACTGGCGCGCCGTGGACGTCGAGATCGGCCCGATGGACTCGACGTTCACCGTCGTCGGCCCCGAGGACGTGCGGATCGCGGCCAGGTCGCCGCTGCCGGGCTCCTTCAACGTGGCGAACACGCTCGCCGCGATCGTCTCCCTCGCGGCGGCCGGCCTCGACCCGCAGACCGCCGCCGACGGCGTCGCCGCCGTGCCGGGCGTGCCGGGCCGCCTGGAGCGTGTGGCCGCCGGTCAGGACTACCTCGCGGTCGTCGACTACGCCCACAAGACGGACGCCGTCGAGTCGGTCCTGAAGGCGCTGCGCAAGGTCACCAAGGGCCGGCTGCACGTCGTCCTCGGCTGCGGCGGCGACCGGGACCGCAGCAAGCGCGCCCCGATGGGCGCCGCCGTCGCACGGCTCGCCGACACCGCCGTGCTGACCTCCGACAACCCCCGCTCCGAGGACCCCCTCGCGATCCTCGCGACCATGCTCGAGGGCGCGGCGTCCGTGCCCGCGCACGAGCGCGGCGAGGTGCTGCTGTTCGAGGACCGGGCCGCGGCGATCGCCGCCGTCGTCGCCCGCGCGCACGCCGGGGACACCGTGCTGGTCGCGGGCAAGGGCCATGAGCAGGGCCAGGACATCGCCGGCGTCGTCCGTCCGTTCGACGACCGCCAGGTGCTTCGCGAAGCTATCCAGCAGACCCAGGGATGAACTTGTGATCGCCCTCTCCCTCGCCGAGATCGCAGCAGTCGTCGGCGGGCAGACGCACGACATACCGGATCCGTCCGCGCAGGTCACCGGACCGGTCGTCCGGGACTCCCGCGAGGTGGAGCCCGGCAGCCTCTTCGTCGCCTTCGTCGGCGAACACGTGGACGGCCACGACTACGCGGCCGCGGTCGTCGAGGCGGGAGCGGCGGCCGTACTGGCCTCGCGGCCCGTCGGCGTCCCCGCGATCGTCGTGGACGACGTCCAGGCGGCGCTCGGCGCCCTCGCCCGGCACGTCGTGCACAAGCTCGGCACGACGCTCGTCGCGCTCACCGGCTCGGCCGGCAAGACCAGCACCAAGGACCTCATCGCCCAGGTCCTGCGGCGCAAGGCGCCGACCGTCTTCACGCCGGGCTCGCTCAACAACGAGATCGGGCTCCCGCTGACCGCCCTGTCCGCCACCGAGGAGACGAAGTTCCTCGTGCTGGAGATGGGCGCCCGCGGCATCGGCCACATCCGCTACCTCGCCGATCTGACGCCCCCGAAGGTCGGCCTCGTCCTCAACGTCGGCACCGCCCACATCGGCGAGTTCGGCGGCCGCGAACAGATCGCACAGGCAAAGGGCGAGCTCGTCGAGAGCCTCCCGCCGGCGAGCGAGGGCGGCACGGCGATCCTCAACGCCGACGACCCGTTGGTCCGGGCCATGGCCTCCCGTACGCAGGCGAAGGTGGTCCTTTTCGGAGAGTCCGGCGAAGCGGACGTACGCGCCGAGAACGTACGACTCACGGACAGCGGACAGCCCGTCTTCAGCCTTCGCACACCCTCCGGGTGCAGCGATGTGACCATGCGCCTGTACGGTGAGCACCACGTGTCGAACGCGCTCGCCGCGGCCGCCGTCGCCCATGAGCTGGGCATGTCCGTGGAAGAGATCGCCACCGCACTCTCCGAGGCGGGCTCCCTCTCCCGCTGGCGGATGGAGGTCACCGAGCGCCCGGACGGCGTGACGATCGTCAACGACGCCTACAACGCGAACCCCGAGTCCATGCGAGCCGCTCTGCGCGCGCTGGCGGCCATGGGCAGGGGGCGGCGGACCTGGGCGGTGCTCGGCAAGATGGCCGAGCTCGGGGACGAGGCGCTCGCCGAGCACGACGCGGTCGGACGGCTCGCCGTCCGGCTCAATGTCGGCAAGCTCGTCGCGGTCGGGGGCAGGGAAGCCTCCTGGCTGCAACTGGGCGCATATAACGAGGGTTCGTGGGGTGAGGAGTCGGTGCACGTGTCCGACGCACAGGCGGCGGTCGACCTGTTGCGCAGCGAGTTGCGCCCGGGGGACGTCGTGCTCGTGAAGGCGTCCCGTTCGGTCGGCCTCGAGAGCGTCGCGCAGGCGCTGCTCGCGACCGGCGCCGAGGGTGAGGTCGCCGCCCGATGATGAATCAGATCCTGTTCGCGGGTGTGATCGGCCTCTTCCTGACGCTGGTCGGCACGCCACTGCTGATCAAGCTGCTGGCGCGCAAGGGCTACGGCCAGTACATCCGCGACGACGGCCCGCGCGAGCACGCCAGCAAGCGCGGTACGCCGACCATGGGCGGTATCGCCTTCATCTTCGCGACGATCGCCGCGTACTTCCTGTCCAAGGTGATCACGGGCAAGCCGCCGACCTACACCGGTCTGCTGGTGCTGGGCCTGATGTGCGGCATGGGCCTGGTCGGCTTCCTCGACGACTACATCAAGATCGTCAAGCGGCGCTCGCTGGGTCTGCGGGCCAAGGCGAAGATGGCCGGCCAGCTGATCGTCGGCATCACCTTCGCGGTGCTGTCGCTGCAGTTCTCCGACAACCGGGGCAACACGCCCGCCTCCACCAAGCTGTCGTTCATCACGGACTTCGGCTGGACGATCGGCCCGGTGCTGTTCGTCGTCTGGGCGCTGTTCATGATCCTGGCGATGTCCAACGGCGTGAACCTGACGGACGGTCTGGACGGCCTCGCCACCGGCGCCTCCGTCCTCGTCTTCGGCGCGTACACGTTCATCGGCGTCTGGCAGTTCCAGGAGTCCTGCGCCAACGGCGAGACGCTGACCAACCCCAGCGCCTGTTACGAGGTGCGCGACCCGCTGGACCTCGCGGTCATCGCCTCGGCGCTGATGGGCGCCTGCCTCGGCTTCCTGTGGTGGAACACGTCGCCGGCCAAGATCTTCATGGGCGACACCGGTTCGCTGGCGCTCGGCGGTGTCCTCGCGGGCCTGGCGATCTGCTCCCGCACCGAGCTGCTGATCGCCCTCCTCGGCGGCCTGTTCGTGCTGATCACCATGTCGGTGGTCATCCAGGTCGGCTCCTTCAAGCTCACCGGCAAGCGCGTCTTCCGGATGGCGCCACTCCAGCACCACTTCGAACTCAAGGGCTGGTCCGAGGTCCTGGTGGTGGTCCGCTTCTGGATCATCCAGGGCATCTGTGTGATCGTCGGACTGGGCCTCTTCTACGCGGGATGGGCAGCGGACAAGTGACCGACTGGCAGGGGAAGAACGTCACCGTCGCCGGGCTCGGCGTCTCCGGCATCCCGGCGGCCAAGGCGCTGCACGGGCTCGGCGCGAACGTCACGGTCGTCAACGACGGCGACGACGCACGCGCGCGTGAACAGGCCGCCGAGCTCCGGGCCCTGGGCGTCACCGTGCGCCTCGGCGACGGGGCCACCCTGCCCGAAGGCACCGAACTCGTCGTCACCGCACCCGGCTGGAAGCCCGACAAGCCCCTCTTCACGGCCGCACGCGAAGCCGGTGTGCCGGTCTGGGGCGACGTCGAACTGGCCTGGCGGCTCAGGGGACCCGACGCGGCCCCCTGGCTGTGCGTCACCGGCACCAACGGCAAGACGACCACCACCCAGATGCTGGCGTCGATCCTGAAAGCGGCCGGCCTGCGCACGGCGGCCGTCGGCAACATCGGCGTCTCCCTGCTGGACGCAGTCCTCGGCGAGGAGCGCTACGACGTCCTCGCCGTGGAACTCTCCAGCTACCAGCTGCACTGGGCGCCCTCGCTGCGCGCCCACTCCGCCGCCGTCCTCAACCTCGCCCCCGACCACCTCGACTGGCACGGCTCCATGGAGGCGTACGCCAAGGACAAGGGCCGTATCTACGAGGGCAATCGGATCGCCTGCGTCTACAACGTCGCCGACAAGGCCACCGAGGACCTGGTGCGCGAGGCGGACGTCGAGGAGGGCTGCCGGGCCGTCGGCTTCACCCTCGACGCGCCCGCCCCGTCCCAACTCGGCGTGGTGGACGGCATCCTGGTCGACCGCGCCTTCGTCGAGAACCGGCAGAAGAACGCCCAGGAGCTCGCCGAGGTCTCCGACGTCAACCCGCCCGCCCCGCACAACATCGCGAACGCCCTTGCCGCGGCGGCCCTCGCCCGCGCCTTCGGGGTGCCCCCCAAGGCCGTCCGGGACGGCCTGCGGGCCTTCACCCCCGACGCCCACCGCATCGCCCTCGTCGCGGACCTGGACGGCGTCGCCTACGTCGACGACTCCAAGGCCACCAACACGCATGCGGCGCAGGCCTCGTTGGCCGCGTACGAGTCGATCGTGTGGATCGCGGGCGGGCTCGCCAAGGGCGCGACCTTCGACGAACTGGTCGCGAAGTCGGCAAAGCGACTTCGCGCAGTCGTGCTCATCGGCGCCGATCGCGCCCTGATCCGTGAAGCCCTGGCGCGACACGCCCCGGAAGTACCCGTCGTCGACCTCGACCGGACCGACACTGGGGCGATGCTCGCGGCTGTCCAGGAGGCCCGGCGCCTCGCAGTCGAAGGCGACACGGTGCTGCTCGCCCCGGCCTGCGCCTCCATGGATATGTTCGTCAACTACAACCAGCGCGGTGACGCGTTCGCATCGGCGGTTGGCGAACTCGGAACCTGACCCGGCCGCCTGCCGGGCGACCTTGGGAGGGACGCGTGGGACCGTCACGGCCGACGTACGGCGCAGCGACCGGGTACAGCGCCCGCGCCGCGCACAGCGGAGCAGCGGATGCCCGGTAGCCGTACCGGGCGTCCGCCCGTCCAGCGGACCGTCCGCAGACCCGCCGTCTCCCGGCCGCGCCGCGACAACCCCCTGCGCCGGCTGTACACGCGTGCGCAAAGGGCCTGGGACCGGCCGCTGACCGCGTACTACCTGATCTTCGGCGGCAGCCTGCTGATCACCGTGCTGGGCCTGGTGATGGTCTACTCGGCCTCCCAGATCACCGCGCTGCAGATGTCGTTGCCGGGATCGTTCTTCTTCCGCAAACAGTTCCTGGCCGCCGCCATCGGGGCCGTGCTGCTGCTGGTCGCCTCCCGGATGCCGGTGAAGCTGCACCGGGCGCTGGCCTACCCGATCCTCGCCGGGGCCGTCTTCCTGATGGCCCTGGTGCAGGTGCCGGGGATAGGGATGTCGGTCAACGGCAACCAGAACTGGATCTCGCTCGGCGGCTCCTTCCAGATCCAGCCCAGCGAGTTCGGCAAACTCGCGCTGGTGCTGTGGGGCGCCGACCTGCTCGCCCGCAAACAGGACAAGAAGCTGCTCACGCAGTGGAAGCACATGCTGGTGCCCCTCGTGCCGGTCGCGTTCATGCTGCTCGGGCTGATCATGCTCGGCGGCGACATGGGCACGGCGATCATCCTCACGGCGATCCTGTTCGGCCTGTTGTGGCTGGCGGGAGCGCCCACCCGGCTCTTCGTCGGGGTGCTGTCGATCGCCGCCACCCTCGGCGTGATCCTCATCAGGACCAGCCCGAACCGCATGGCCCGGCTGCAGTGCATCGGCGCGACCGACCCCGGTCCTGGCGACGCCTGCTGGCAGGCCGTGCACGGGATCTACGCCCTGGCCTCGGGCGGGATCTTCGGCTCCGGGCTCGGCGCGAGTGTGGAGAAATGGGGGCAACTCCCCGAAGCGCACACCGACTTCATCTTCGCCGTCACCGGTGAGGAACTGGGCCTGGCGGGGACGCTGTCGGTGCTCGCCCTGTTCGCGGCTCTAGGCTATGCGGGTATCCGCGTGGCCGGACGCACGGAGGACCCCTTCGTGAGGTATGCCGCGGGAGGCGTGACCACCTGGATCACCGCTCAGGCGGTGATCAACATCGGTGCGGTGCTCGGCCTGCTGCCGATCGCCGGCGTCCCGCTCCCGCTGTTCTCCTACGGGGGTTCCGCCCTGCTGCCGACCATGTTCGCCATCGGGTTGCTGATCGCCTTCGCACGCGACGAGCCCGCTGCGCGGGCGTCGCTTGCGATGCGACAACCCCGTTTTGGTAGAAAACGGGGGGCGGGGGGCTCTGCCCGGTCCGGAAGGCCGGCCGGAGTCTCCCGGAGATGGAACACGATGCGACGGCGTGCCTCGGCGGCGCGCCCGTCCGGAGAGCGGTGAATTTCGGTGCATGTCGTACTCGCTGGTGGGGGGACCGCCGGCCACATCGAGCCCGCGCTCGCCCTCGCGGACGCCCTGCGCAGGCAGGACCCCTCGGTGGGGATCACGGCCCTGGGCACGGAGCGCGGCCTGGAGACCACGCTCGTTCCGCAGCGCGGCTACGAGCTCGCGCTGATCCCCGCCGTGCCGCTGCCGCGCAGGCCCACCCCCGAGCTGATCACCGTCCCGGGCCGGCTGCGCGGCACGATCAAGGCCGCCGAGCAGATCCTGGAGCGCACCCGGGCGGACGCCGTCGTCGGCTTCGGCGGTTACGTGGCCCTGCCCGGCTACCTCGCGGCCAAGCGCCTCGGGGTGCCGATCGTGGTGCACGAGGCCAACGCCCGCCCCGGCCTGGCCAACAAGATCGGCTCGCGCTACGCGGCCCGGGTCGCCGTCTCCACGCCCGACAGCAAGCTCCGGGACGCCCGCTACATCGGCATCCCGCTGCGCCGCTCCATCGCCACCCTGGACCGCGCCGCCATGCGTCCCGAGGCCCGGCACATGTTCGGCCTCGACCCCAACCTGCCCACGCTGCTGGTCTCCGGCGGCTCGCAGGGCGCCCGCCGCCTCAACGAGGTGGTCCAGCAGGTCGCGCCCTGGCTGCAGCAGGCCGGCATCCAGATCCTGCACGCGGTCGGCCCGAAGAACGAACTGCCGCACGTACAGCAGATGCCGGGAATGCCCCCCTACATCCCGGTACCGTACGTGGACCGGATGGACCTCGCGTACGCCGCCGCCGACATGATGCTCTGCCGCGCGGGCGCGATGACCGTCGCCGAACTCTCCGCCGTCGGGCTCCCGGCCGCCTACGTCCCGCTGCCCATCGGCAACGGCGAACAGCGGCTGAACGCCCAGCCGGTGGTCAAGGCGGGCGGCGGACTGCTGGTCGACGACGCGGAACTGACCCCCGAGTGGGTCCGGGAGACCGTCCTGCCCGTCCTCGCCGACCCGCACCGGCTGTACGAGATGTCCCGCGCGGCCAGCGAGTTCGGTCGCCGGGACGCCGACGACCTGCTCGTCGGCATGGTGTACGAGGCGATCGCGGCCTCTCGTGCACACCGATAGGCGCGAATGACGAAAGGACAGGGAGCGTGGCCGGATCCGCCACCGCCGAGCGCGGGGCACGCCAGCAGGAGTCGTCCGGCCCGCCCCTCGTCCGGCGGTTGGGGCCACGCCGAGTTCGTATGATCATCGTTCTCGCGCTGGTCGTCGTGCTCCTCGGCGCGGGCGCGGTCTGGGTGTTGTACGGCTCGCCGTGGCTGCGGGTGGAGCGCGTCACGGTCTCCGGTACGAGCGCGCTGACGCCGCAGCAGGTGCGCGAAGCCGCCGACGTGCCGGTCGGATCGCCGTTGATCTCCGTCGACACCGATGCGATCGAAGCCCGGCTCCGTACGGAACTGCCCCGAATCGACTCGGTCGACGTGGTTCGTTCCTGGCCCCATGGAATCGGCCTGAAAGTGACCGAGCGTACGCCGGTTCTGCTGGTTCGAAAAGGGGCGAAGTTCGTGGAAGTGGACGACGAAGGCGTCCGTTTCGCCACGGTTTCCGACGCCCCGAAAGGCGTTCCGCTTCTCGAAATGGCCGTTTCCTCCTCACGTTCGGCCGCCGCGAGCCTGCGCCGCTTCGGCGAGGACCGACTGGTACGGGAGGCGGTGAAGGCCGCAGGCTCCCTTCCGGCGGCCGTCGCGCGGGAGACCCGGCTGGTCAAGGTTCGTTCCTACGACGACATCTCGCTGGAGTTGGGCGGCGGCCGCACGGTCGCTTGGGGGAGTGCCGAGAAGGGCGCCGCGAAGGGCCGCGCACTCACCGCTCTCCTGAAAGCCGCCCCGGCCGCACGGCACTTCGATGTCAGCGCTCCCACCGCCCCTGCGTCATCGGGGAGTTGACGCACATCCGCGCAGGCCAGCACCCTGGTTGGGCAGCGACACGGCTGATCACATAGGGTGAAAAGAAAAACGGGAGGTTCGGCGTGTTCGTTGAACGGGCGCCACTTGTCGACTTAGTGTCCTGTTCAGAAGACTTCAAGGAACAGACACACTGGTAACCCTAAACTTCAGCGTTAGGGTTCGGGTCGGCGAAACGGACCGTCCCATTCGGCATCAGTCGTCGGATCGCATCACCTGTGAGGCGACGACACGTAACTCGAGGCGAGAGGCCTTCGACGTGGCAGCACCGCAGAACTACCTCGCAGTCATCAAAGTCATCGGTGTCGGCGGCGGTGGTGTCAATGCCATCAACCGGATGATCGAGGTCGGTCTCAAGGGCGTCGAGTTCATCGCCATCAACACCGACGCGCAGGCGCTGTTGATGAGCGACGCCGACGTCAAACTCGACGTCGGCCGCGAACTGACCCGCGGACTCGGCGCCGGCGCCAACCCGGCCGTCGGCCGCAAGGCCGCCGAGGACCACCGCGAGGAGATCGAGGAGGTCCTCAAGGGGGCCGACATGGTCTTCGTGACGGCCGGTGAAGGCGGCGGCACCGGCACCGGCGGCGCGCCCGTCGTGGCCAACATCGCCCGCTCCCTGGGCGCCCTCACCATCGGCGTGGTCACCCGCCCGTTCACCTTCGAGGGCCGGCGCCGCGCCAACCAGGCCGAGGACGGCATCGCCGAACTCCGCGAAGAGGTCGACACCCTCATCGTCATCCCCAACGACCGGCTGCTGTCCATCTCGGACCGCCAGGTCTCGGTCCTGGACGCCTTCAAGTCGGCCGACCAGGTCCTGCTCTCCGGCGTCCAGGGCATCACCGACCTGATCACCACCCCCGGTCTGATCAACCTCGACTTCGCCGACGTCAAGTCGGTCATGTCCGAGGCCGGTTCGGCCCTCATGGGCATCGGCTCGGCCCGCGGGGACGATCGCGCGGTGGCCGCCGCCGAGATGGCGATCTCCTCGCCGCTCCTGGAGGCCTCCATCGACGGCGCCCGGGGCGTCCTGCTCTCCATCTCCGGCGGCTCCGACCTCGGCCTGTTCGAGATCAACGAGGCCGCCCAGCTGGTCAGCGAGGCCGCCCACCCCGAGGCCAACATCATCTTCGGCGCGGTCATCGACGACGCGCTGGGCGACGAGGTCCGGGTCACCGTCATCGCGGCCGGCTTCGACGGGGGCCAGCCCCCGGCCCGCCGGGAGACCGTCATGGGCTCCTCCTCGGCCTCGGTCCGCCGCGACGAGCCCACTCCGGTACGGCAGCCCGAGAGCCGGCCGTCCTTCGGCTCGCTCGGCAGCGTGACGCCCAAGGAGGAGCCGGAGCCGGCGCCCGAGCCGGTGGCCGACCTCCCGGTCTCCCCGCCGGTGCCGCCGTCGCGGACCTACTCGGACAGCGCCGCCGAGGAACTGGACGTCCCGGACTTCCTGAAGTGATAGGACAGCGCGAGAGCGTGAGCGGCGCGCACTTCGCCTTCACCGACCGGTGGGGCGGGGTGAGCGCCGCTCCGTATGCGGAGCTCAATCTCGGCGGAGCGGTGGGCGACGACGCCGAGGCCGTACGCGCCAACCGCGAGCTCGCCGCCAAGACGCTGGGGCTCGACCCGGGCCTGGTCGTCTGGATGAACCAGGTGCACGGCAGCGAGGTGGCCGAGGTCGACGGCCCGTGGAATGTGCGGAACGTGCCGCAGGTCGACGGCCTGGTGACGGTCGGGCGGGGAGTCGCTCTCGCCGTGCTCACCGCCGACTGCGTGCCGGTCCTGCTGGCCGATCCGGTCGCCGAAGTGGTCGGCGCGGCCCACGCGGGCCGGCCCGGCATGGTCGCCGGGATCGTCCCCGAAACCGTACGGGCCATGGTGCGGCTCGGCGCGGACCCCGCCCGGATCGTCGCCCGCACCGGACCCGCCGTCTGCGGCCGGTGCTACGAGGTGCCGGAGGCGATGCGCGCCGAGGTGGCCGCCGTGGAGCCGGCGGCGCACGCCGAGACGAGCTGGGGCACCCCCGCCGTCGACGTCGCCGCCGGGGTGCACGCGCAGCTCGACCGGCTCGCAGTGCACGACCGGGAGCGGTCGCCGGTGTGCACCCGGGAGTCGGAGGACCACTTCTCGTACCGCCGCGATCGCACCACGGGGCGACTCGCGGGATATGTCTGGCTGGACTGATCGGACATGACGGACCGTAAGGACGAACTCGCCGGAAATCTGGCGAAGGTGGAGGAACGCATCGCCGCCGCGTGCGCGGCCGCCGGGCGGGGGCGGGAGGAGGTGACCCTGATCGTGGTCACCAAGACCTACCCGGCGAGCGATGTGCGGATCCTGTCGGAACTCGGCGTGCGCCATGTCGCCGAGAACAAGGACCAGGACGCGGCGCCCAAGGCGGCCGACTGCTCGGACCTGCCCCTTCAGTGGCACTTCGTCGGCCAGTTGCAGACCAACAAGGTGCGATCCGTGGTCGGTTACGCGGATGTCGTGCAGTCCGTCGACCGCGCCAGGCTGGTGACGGCCCTGTCGAAGGAGGCCGTGCGCGCCGGGCGCGAGGTGGGCTGCCTGATCCAGGTGGCCCTCGACGCCGGGGACAGCGAGCGGGGTGAGCGAGGCGGCGTGGCCCCCGGCGGCGTCGAGGAGTTGGCCGCTCTGGTCGCCGGCTCCCCGGGGCTGCGGCTCGACGGGCTGATGACCGTCGCACCCCTGACCGGGGAGTACGCGGGGCGCCAACGAGCGGCGTTCGGGCGGTTGATGGATTTGTCGACTGACCTGCGCCGAGCCCATCCGGCTGCGAACATGGTGTCTGCAGGGATGAGTGCGGACCTCGAGGAGGCCGTGGCGGCCGGAGCGACACATGTACGCGTCGGCACCGCGGTACTCGGAGTCCGCCCCAGGCTCGGGTAACGTCGCCAGGAAGTCGGACCACAGCAGAAAATATGGTCATTACCGCCGAAAGGCGGGTATAACGGCCACGTGGATCGCGGGACTTGGCAGTCGGAAGTCGATCCACCACAGAGCGGAGGACTCAGAGCATGGCCGGCGCGATGCGCAAGATGGCGGTCTACCTCGGCCTCGTGGAGGACGATGGGTACGACGGCCGGGGATTCGATCCCGACGACGACTTCGAACCCGAGCTCGATCCCGAGCCCGAGCGGGACCACCGGCGGCACGAGCCGGCCCATCAGTCCCACGGCGCACATCAGTCCCAAAGGGACGAAGAGGTGCGAATCGTACAGCCGCCCGCACCCCGTGAGCCGGTGGCCCGGGCGGCTTCGCTTGCCGCGGAATCCGGGCGTCCGGCGCGGATCGCGCCCGTGGCATCCATCACACAAGAACGTCAGTCCCTGGAGAAGAACGCACCGGTGATCATGCCCAAGGTCGTGTCGGAACGAGAGCCGTACCGGATCACCACGCTTCACCCCCGGACCTACAACGAGGCCCGTACCATCGGGGAACACTTCCGTGAGGGCACCCCGGTGATCATGAATCTGACTGAGATGGATGACACAGACGCGAAGCGACTTGTCGACTTTGCGGCCGGTTTGGTGTTTGGTCTTCACGGCAGCATCGAGCGGGTGACGCAGAAGGTGTTCCTGTTGTCGCCTGCTAACGTCGATGTCACGGCGGAGGACAAGGCCCGCATCGCAGAGGGCGGGTTCTTCAACCAGAGCTGAGACGCAAGACCGGAAAAGCAGTGCAGAGCAGTACAGATCAGCAGCACGGAACAGGGGAGAGGGAAGCACCGAACATGAGCGTGGTCCTGGATGTCGTCTACATCGCGCTGATGGTCTTCCTCATCGTGCTCATCTTCCGGTTGGTCATGGACTACGTCTTCCAGTTCGCCCGCTCATGGCAGCCCGGCAAGGCGATGGTGGTCGTTCTGGAGGCCACCTACACTGTCACCGATCCACCGCTCAAGCTTCTGCGGCGGGTAATCCCGCCGTTGCGTCTCGGGGGCGTGGCGCTCGACCTGTCCTTCTTCGTACTGATGATCATCGTCTACATCCTGATCTCGATCGTGAGCCGGCTGTGAGCGATGTGAACTACCGTCTTGCCGATGCCGACGACTACGTTGAGGTGAAGAGATGCCGTTGACCCCCGAGGACGTGCGGAACAAGCAGTTCACGACCGTCCGCCTCCGAGAAGGCTATGACGAGGACGAGGTCGATGCCTTCCTCGACGAGGTCGAAGCCGAACTGACCCGCCTGCTCCGGGAGAACGAGGACCTGCGCGCCAAACTGGCCGCGGCGACGCGTGCTGCTGCCCAGAACCAGCAGAACATGCGCAAGCCTCCGGAGCAGGACCAGCAGCAGGGCGGCATGCAGCAGCAGGGTGGCATGCAGCAGGGCGGCATGCAGCAGCAGGGCATGCAGCAAGGTGGCATGCAGCAGGGCGGCATGCAGCAGCAGGGGATGCCCCAGCAAGGGATGCCCCAGCAGGGAATGCCCCCGCAGGGGATGCCGCAGCAGGGGATGCGAGGTCCCGGCGGCCCGGTGCCCGCCGGCATATCGGGCCCGCCGCAGCAGCAGATGGGTGGCCCCATGGGTGGCCCGCCCCAGCTGCCGAGCGGTGCCCCGCAGCTGCCCGCCGGTCCCGGCGGTGGTCAGGGTGGTCCCCAGGGACCCGGTCCGATGGGCCAGGGTCCGATGGGCCAGGGCCCGATGGGTCAGGGTCCGATGGGCGGCCAGCCCCCCATGCAGCAGCAGATGGGTGGTCCGATGGGCGGCCCCATGGGCGGTCCTATGGGCGGCCCCGGTCAGGGCCCCGGTGGCGACAGCGCCGCCCGTGTCCTCTCGCTGGCTCAGCAGACCGCCGACCAGGCGATCGCCGAGGCCCGCTCCGAAGCCAACAAGATCGTCGGCGAGGCGCGTTCGCGTGCCGAGGGTCTCGAGCGTGACGCTCGTGCCAAGGCCGACGCCCTGGAGCGGGACGCGCAGGAGAAGCACCGCGTCGCCATGGGCTCCCTGGAGTCCGCCCGCGCGACCCTGGAGCGCAAGGTCGAGGACCTGCGTGGCTTCGAGCGCGAGTACCGCACGCGGCTGAAGTCCTACCTCGAGTCGCAGCTGCGTCAGCTGGAGACCCAGGCGGACGACTCGCTCGCCCCGCCGCGCACTCCGGCCACGGCCTCCCTGCCGCCGTCCCCGGCGCCCTCGATGGCTCCGGCCGGCGCGAGCGCCCCGTCCTACGGCGGCAACCCGGGCATGGGCGCGCCGAGCCCGGCCGGTCCGTCCTACGGCGGCCAGCAGCAGATGTCCCCGGCCATGACGCAGCCGATGGCGCCGGTGCGGCCGCAGGGCCCCTCCCCGATGGGCCAGGCTCCCTCGCCGATGCGCGGCTTCCTCATCGACGAGGACGACAACTGACGGCCAGTAGTACGCCTTAGGCGTCGGCAGCGTTCAAAGGGCGGGACCCCGGATTTTCGATCCGGGGTCCCGCCCTTTTTACGCGTGTTGACGATGTTGACGAAGTCACGGGAGATGTCGACCGGAGACGTCGACCGGAGGTGTGGGCCGCCGGACGTGGGCCGGAGATGGAGAAGGGCCCGGTTCCCTGGGGAACCGGGCCCTTCTCGTCGCCGTTATGCCTTGCGCAGGCGGAACGTCAGCGTCAGGCTCTCGTCGGTGAACGGGGCACCGTAGGCGTCGTCGGCCTCGCCCTGGGCGAAGTCCGTGGCGAGGACCTCGTCGGCGATCAGGGCCGAGTGGCCGGCCAGCGCGTCGACGGTCGCCGGGTCCGTCGCGGTCCAGCGCAGCGCGATGCGGTCGGCGACATCGAGGCCGCTGTTCTTGCGGGCCTCCTGGATCAGCCGGATCGCGTCACGGGCCAGGCCGGCCCGGCGCAGCTCCTCGGTGATCTCCAGGTCCAGGGCGACCGTGGCACCGGAGTCGGAGGCGACCGACCAGCCCTCGCGCGGGGTCTCCGTGATGATCACCTCGTCGGGGGCGAGGGCGACGGTCTCGCCGTCGACGTCCACGGACGCCGTGCCTTCGCGCAGGGCGAGGGACAGCGCGGCCGCGTCGGCGTTCGCGACGGCCTTGGCCACGTCCTGCACGCGCTTGCCGAACCGCTTGCCCAGGGCCCGGAAGTTGGCCTTGGCGGTGGTGTCCACCAGGCTGCCGCCCACCTCCGACAGGGACGCCAGGGACTCGACGTTCAGCTCCTCCGTGATCTGCGTGTGCAGTTCGGGGGAGAGGGCGTCGAAGCCGGTGGCCGCGATGAGCGCCCGGGACAGCGGCTGGCGCGTCTTGACGCCCGACTCCGCGCGCGTGGCGCGTCCCAGCTCCACCAGGCGGCGGACCAGGACCATCTGCTTCGACAGCTCCGGGTCGATGGCGGCGAGGTCGGCCGCCGGCCAGGAGGAGAGGTGGACCGACTCCGGGGCGCCCGGGGTGACCGGCACGATCAGGTCCTGCCAGACCCGCTCGGTGATGAACGGCGTCAGCGGGGCCATCAGCTTGGTGACCGTCTCGACGACCTCGTGCAGGGTGCGCAGCGCGGCCTTGTCGCCCTGCCAGAAGCGGCGACGGGAGCGGCGCACGTACCAGTTGGACAGGTCGTCGACGAACGCCGAGAGCAGCTTGCCGGCGCGCTGGGTGTCGTAGCTCTCCAGAGCCTGCGTCACCTGGTCGGTGAGGGCGTGGAGTTCGGACAGCAGCCAGCGGTCCAGGACGGGCCGCTCGGCCGGGGCCGGGTCGGCCTCGCTGGGCGCCCAGCCGGAGGTGCGGGCGTACAGGGCCTGGAAGGCGACCGTGTTCCAGTAGGTGAGGAGCGTCTTGCGGACGACCTCCTGGATGGTGCCGTGGCCCACCCGGCGGGCCGCCCAGGGCGAGCCGCCGGCCGCCATGAACCAGCGGACCGCGTCGGCGCCGTGCTGATCCATCAGCGGGATCGGCTCGAGGGTGTTGCCCAGGTGCTTGGACATCTTGCGGCCGTCCTCGGCGAGGATGTGGCCGAGGCAGACGACGTTCTCGTACGACGACTTGTCGAAGACCAGGGTGCCGACCGCCATCAGCGTGTAGAACCAGCCGCGGGTCTGGTCGATGGCCTCGGAGATGAACTGCGCCGGGTAGCGGGACTCGAAGAGTTCCTTGTTCTTGTACGGGTAGCCCCACTGCGCGAACGGCATGGAACCCGAGTCGTACCAGGCGTCGATGACCTCCGGCACGCGCGTGGCCGTGCGCCCGCAGTCGTCGTGGGGGCACGCGAAGGTGACCGCGTCGATGAACGGGCGGTGCGGGTCCAGCTGAGACTGGTCGGCGCCGGTCAGTTCGGTGAGCTCGGCGCGCGAGCCGACGACGGTGAGGTGGTCGTCCTCGCAGCGCCAGATCGGCAGCGGGGTGCCCCAGTAGCGGTTGCGGGAGAGCGCCCAGTCGATGTTGTTGTTCAGCCAGTCGCCGTACCGGCCGTGCTTGACCGTGTCCGGGAACCAGTTGGTCTTCTCGTTCTCCTGGAGGAGGCGGTCCTTGACGGCCGTGGTGCGGATGTACCAGGACGGCTGCGCGTAGTAGAGGAGCGCGGTGTGGCAGCGCCAGCAGTGCGGGTAGCTGTGCTCGTACGGGATGTGCCGGAAGAGGAGGCCGCGCTGCTGGAGGTCCTCGGTGAGCTGTTCGTCCGCCTTCTTGAAGAAGACGCCGCCGACCAGCGGTACGGACTCCTCGAAGGTGCCGTCCGGGCGGATCGGGTTCACCACGGGCAGGCCGTAGGAGCGGCAGACCTTGAGGTCGTCCTCACCGAAGGCGGGGGACTGGTGGACCAGGCCCGTGCCGTCCTCGGTGGTGACGTACTCGGCGTTGACCACGTAGTGCGTTTCGACGTCGGCCGGGAACTCCACGAGCTCGAACGGACGTTGGTAGGACCAGCGCTCCATTTCGGCGCCGGTGAAGGTCTGGCCGGTGGTCTCCCAGCCCTCGCCGAGTGCCTTGGCGAGAAGCGGCTCGGCGACGACGAGCTTCTCCTCGCCGTCGGTCGCTACGACGTAGCTCACGTCGGGGTGCGCGGCCACGGCCGTGTTGGAGACCAGTGTCCAGGGGGTCGTCGTCCACACCAGGAGGGCGGCTTCACCGGCGAGCGGACCGGAGGTGAGGGGGAAACGGACGTACACGGAGGGGTCGACGACCGTCTCGTAGCCCTGGGCCAGCTCGTGGTCGGACAGGCCGGTGCCGCAGCGCGGGCACCAGGGGGCGACGCGGTAGTCCTGGACCAGCAGGCCCTTGCCGAAGATCTCCTTGAGCGACCACCAGACCGACTCGATGTACGCGGGGTCCATCGTGACGTAGGCGTCGTCGAGGTCGACCCAGTAGCCCATGCGGGTCGTCAGCTCGGAGAAGGCGTCGGTGTGGCGGAGGACGGACTCGCGGCACTTGGCGTTGAAGTCGGCGATGCCGTAGGCCTCGATGTCCTTCTTGCCGCTGAAGCCGAGCTCCTTCTCGACCGCCAGCTCCACCGGGAGGCCGTGGCAGTCCCAGCCGGCCTTGCGGGCCACGTGGTAGCCGCGCATGGTGCGGAAGCGGGGGAAGACGTCCTTGAAGACGCGTGCCTCGATGTGGTGGGCGCCGGGCATGCCGTTGGCGGTGGGCGGGCCCTCGTAGAACACCCACTCGGGGCGGCCCTCGGACTGCTCCAGGCTCTTGGCAAAGATCTTCTGCTCGCGCCAGAAGTCGAGCACCGCGTGCTCGAGGGCGGGCAGGTCGACCTGGGCGGGCACCTGGCGGTACTGCGTCATCGATCTTCCTCCGGCGGACGTACTGCCTTCCGTCGGAGGGACGAGAGCCTTCTTGTCTGTCTACGCCGTGTGCGGCGCGCTCCCGCGGTACCACCCTCCTTGGCCCTCCGGTGCGCTCTACGCGCCGGTGAGCCCCCTCATTGGGGTCGCGATGCCGGTTCTACCAACCCGGGGAGGGTCTTCTTCCGGCGGCTCCGGGGTGATCTTCACGTCGCGCTCGCCCCCGGGCTTCCACCGTCCCCGGGTCGCTCTGGGCTGCGTACGCCGCTACTCGTCCCCATCCACGCTTTTCGCTCCGCCCAGTGTACGGCTCCCCGACGACAGCGGCCGACCGGTTTACGGGGCCGTCGGGTGCGGCGCACGGGCAGGTCCGGGATGCCCCGAATGGTGGCGGAATGTGAAGGTACGCGTGTTCGCATTCCGGGATGCCCGGCTCGGCGGATTACCCGGCGGGGAGCTGGGCACAACGCATGCAGGCTTGCCGCGTGGCGTGCGCGAGGCGGGCGAATCAGGCGGTGTGCCCCGTTGCCGCGGGCTCCAAGTCGATTTATCGTCCCAGCACGATTCGCGTGCAAGATCACAATATGTGAAGGGGCCGCGGCCATGGTGGCGAAGAAGACCGCCGTACAGCAGTCGGCGTCCGGCAGGTCCAGGGGTGCCTCCGGCGGCGCGGCCAAGGATGCCAAGGGCGCCAAGGACGCCAAGGCCGTGAAGACGGTGCGGTCGTCCGCCGTGACGGGGACGAAGAAGGCGGCACCCGAGAGGACGACCGCGAAGAAGGCGGTGGCCAAGAAGGCGGTGGCCAAGAAGGCGGCGGACCGAAGACCTGTGGAGAAGGCGGCGGAACCCGTCGGGAAGGCGAGGCCGGTCGGGAAGGCGGACGCGAAGAAGGCGGCCGCCGACAAGACGTCCGCGCAGAGGACGTCCGCGAAGAAGGCGACTGCGAAGAAGCCGGCCGCGAAGAAGGCCACCGCCGACAAAACGGCCGCCGAGAAGACGGCCGCCAAGAAGATCGGTGGCGCCAAGGGCGTGGCCGCGACGAGCGCGGGCAGGAAGAGCACGGCCAAGAAGGTGGGCGCGGCCTCGGCCGCGGAGCAGACGGGAGCCACGACAGTGGTTGCGAAGAAGACTCCGGGTACGGCCACGGCGGCGAAGACCGCCGTCCCCAAGGCACGCCTCGCCGCGGTGGAGCCGGGCGAGCTCGCGGTGCGCCCCGGCGAGGAGCCGTGGACGCCTCAGGAGGTCGAGGAGGCCCGCGCGGACCTCGAGTCCGAGCAGGCGCGGCTGCGGGCGGAGCTCGCCTCGTCCGAGACGGCCCTGGCGGGGCTGATGAGGGACTCGGGGGACGGCGCCGGCGACGACCAGGCGGACACCGGGACGAAGAACATCACCCGCGAGCACGAACTGGCGCTGGCCGCCAACGCGCGCGAGATGCTGATCCAGACCGAGCACGCCCTGGAACGGCTGGACGCCGGTACCTACGGCCTGTGCGAGAACTGCGGCAAACCCATCGGCAAGGCCCGGATGCAGGCCTTCCCGCGGGCCACGCTGTGCGTCGAGTGCAAGCAGAAGCAAGAGCGCCGGTACTGATCTCCTGGCTGTCGGGGGGCGTGCCGTACCCTCGTCCTCAGTCAGGTACCTAAGGTTGAGGGACTCACGTGGCAGAGGCGGAGCGCGTCATCGGTACGCCGGACACCCCAGAGGCGGGGTCCGAGCCGGAGCAGTCGTCCGGCCCGGGCGAGCAGGAGAGCACCGGGGCACGGCCCAGGGGCAAGCGCCGGATCGCCGTGCTCTTCGCCGTGGCCACGTTCGCGTACGTACTCGACCTGGTCAGCAAGATGATCGTGGTCGCCAAGCTGGAGCACCACGCGCCGATCGAGATCGTCGGGGACTGGCTGAAGTTCGAGGCCATCCGCAACGCGGGCGCGGCCTTCGGCATGGGCGAGGCCTTCACCATCATCTTCACGGTGATCGCCGCGGCCGTGATCGTGGTGATCGCCCGGCTCGCCCGCAAGCTCTACAGTCTGCCCTGGGCGATCGCGCTGGGCCTGCTGCTGGGCGGCGCGCTGGGCAACCTCACCGACCGGATCTTCCGTGCGCCGGGCGTCTTCGAGGGCGCGGTCGTGGACTTCATCGCACCGAAGCACTTCGCGGTCTTCAACCTCGCCGACTCGGCGATCGTGTGCGGCGGCATCCTGATCGTTCTGCTGTCCTTCAAGGGGCTGGACCCGGACGGCACCGTCCACAAGGACTGAGCGTGCGTTCGGGGGTGTCCGACCCGTCCGGCATACTCGACGGGTGAGCACGATTCCCGAGATCCGTACCCTGCCCGTGCCGGACGGCCTGGAGGGCGAGCGCGTCGACGCCGCCATCTCCCGCATGTTCGGCTTCTCCCGCACCAAGGCCGCTGAGCTCGCCGCGGCGGGGAAGGTCTCGGTCGACGGCTCGGTGGTCGGGAAGTCCGAGCGGGTGAGCGGCGGGGCCTGGCTGGAGGTCGAGATGCCGCAGGCCCCCGCGCCCGTGCAGATCGTGGCCGAGCCGGTCGAGGGCATGGAGATCGTGCACGACGACGAGGACGTGGTCGTGATCGTCAAGCCGGTCGGCGTGGCCGCGCACCCGTCGCCGGGCTGGAGCGGGCCGACCGTCATCGGCGGGCTCGCCGCGGCCGGCTACCGTATCTCCACCTCCGGCGCCGCCGAGCGCCAGGGCATCGTGCACCGCCTCGACGTCGGCACGTCCGGTCTGATGGTGGTCGCCAAGTCGGAGCGGGCGTACACGTCACTGAAGCGCCAGTTCAAGGAGCGCACGGTCGACAAGCGCTACCACACGCTCGTCCAGGGCCACCCGGACCCGACGAGCGGCACGATCGACGCGCCCATCGGCCGGCACCCCCAGCACGACTACAAGTGGGCGGTCACGGCCGAGGGCAAGCCCTCCGTCACGCACTACGACCTGATCGAGGCGTTCCGCGCGGCCTCCCTGCTGGACGTGAAGCTGGAGACGGGCCGTACCCACCAGATCCGCGTCCACATGGCCGCCCACCGCCACCCCTGCGTCGGTGACCTCACATACGGCGCCGACCCGACGCTCGGCAAGCGGCTGGGTCTGACCCGGCAGTGGCTGCACGCCGTCCGACTGGGCTTCGAGCACCCCGGGGACGGGGAGTGGGCGGAGTTCGCCAGCGACTACCCCGAGGATCTGCAGAAGGCGCTGGACCAGGTTCGCGAGGAGACCTACGGATGAGCACCCCGCGCGCGTACACGGTGCGCGTCGCCGAGGACCTCGCCGACCGCGAGGCGTGTTTCGCGGTGCGCAAGGAGGTCTTCGTCGGCGAGCAGGGCGTGCCGGAGGACCTGGAGTACGACGCGCATGACGCCGGCGCCGTGCACGTGCTGGCGGTGCGGGAGGACGGCCTGCCGCTCGGGACCGGGCGGCTGCTGTACGGCGAGGCGGCCGCGGCCAGGACCGGCGGCGATCCGTCGGTGGGCTCGCTGGGGCGGCTCGCCGTGACGCGCGAGGCGCGCGGGCTGGGCGTGGGGGTGGCGCTGGTGCGGGCCGTCGAGGAAGCGGCACGCGCGCGTGGGCTCATGGCCGTGGACCTGCACGCGCAGACGCACGCACTGGGCTTCTACGAGCGGCTGGGGTACGTGGCGTACGGGCCGGAGGACCTGGAGGCGGGGATCGCGCACAGGTCAATGCGGCGTTCGCTGTAGCCCCCGGTGGCCGTGCGACGCTTGAGGTCTGGATGCTCTTGATCGTCTAGACCCCGGAGCCTGACCGTGGATCAGTTGGCCCTGTTGTTCATCCTGTTGCTCGGGGCCGTGGTGAGCGTCCCGGTCGGCGACCGGCTGGGGCTGCCCGCGCCGGTGCTGATGACGTTGCTCGGGATCGTTCTCGCGGTGCTCGACTTCGTGCCCAACGTGAACATCCCGCCGGACCTCATCCTGCCCCTTCTGCTGCCGCCCCTGCTGTACGCGGCGGTACGGCGGACCTCCTGGCGGCAGTTCGCGGCGAACGTGCGGCCGATCATCCTGCTCGCCGTGGCGCTGGTGTTCGTCACGACGGTGTGCGTGGCGGCCGTGGCCCACGCGATCGTGCCGGGGCTGCCGGTCGCCGCGGCCGTCGCGCTCGGGGCGCTGGTCGCGCCGCCCGACCCCGTCGCCGCCACCGCCGTGGCCGGACAGCTCGGGCTGCCCCGCCGGCTGGTGTCCATCCTGGAGGGCGAGGGGCTGTTCAACGACGTGACGGCCATCGTGCTGTACCACGTCGCGATCGCCGCGGCCGTGAGCGGGACGTTCTCACCGTGGCGGGCCGGGCTCGACCTGGTGCTGTCCGCCGTGGTGGCGGTGGCGGTGGGCGTCGCGCTCGGCTGGGGCGCGAACAGGCTGCTGGACGTGCTCGGCGACACGACCCTGCAGATCGGGCTGACGCTGCTGGTGCCGTACGCCTCGTACGTGCTGGCGGAGGAGTTCCACGGGTCCGGGGTGCTGGCCGTGCTGACCACCGCGATGTTCCTCGCGGAGTACGCCACCGACCCCGACGACGTGCTGACCCGGCTGGCCGGTCACACGTTCTGGGACATCATCGACACCCTCGTCACGGGAGTCGCGTTCGGCCTGATCGGCCTGGAGCTGCACAACGCGATCCGCACGGCGTCCGGGCGCTGGGGGGAGATGCTGGGCTGGGCGGGGGTGATCGTGGCCGTGGTCGTCGTCGTACGGCTGCTGTGGCTGATGCCGGCCACCTGGCTGACGAAGCGGCTGCACGCCCGGCGGGACCACGACGAGGACATTCCGATGAGCTGGCGGGAGACCGTCGTCATGTGGTGGTCCGGGATGCGCGGGGTGGCGTCGGTGGCGCTGGCGCTGGCCGTGCCGCTGAAGACCGACGACGGCGGCGCCTTCCCCGACCGGGACGAGATCGTCTTCATCGCGTTCGGCGTGATCATGGCGACGCTGATCCTGCAAGGGCTGACCCTGCCGTGGCTGGTCAAGCGGCTGGACGTGCAGTCGGACGCCGACCACGAGAAGGAGTTCGAGAAGGAGCTCGCGGTGCGGGCCGCGAAGGCGGCGAAGCAGCGGCTGCGGGAGATCGAGGCCGAGGAGGAGCTGCCGGAGGAGCTGTCCGAGCAGATGCTGCGGCGGGCCTTCGACATCGGGCTGCGGATCAGCCCGGACGTCGGGGAGGACGAGCGGCGGGAAGCGCACGAGCACCGGGTGCGGCGGCTGAAGCGGGTGCGGCGGATCCAGGGGGAGATGCTGAGCGCGGCGCGGCACGAGGTGGTGGCGGCGCGCAGCGAGCCGGGCGCGGATCCGGAGATCGTGGACCGGGTGCTGCGGCATTTGGACGTCCGCAGCCTGCGGTGACCGGTGACCGGTGACCGGTGACCGGTGACCGGTGACCGGTGACCGTCCCCGGTCCGTGGTTCGCGAGCCCCGAGCCCGGATCCGCGCAACCGGTCGACGGCGGCGCCCGGTGCGGCGACGGAACGGCCCGCCTCACCCGCGGCGGACGGCCCCGTCCGGAGAGGCGGCACCGTCCCGCGAGGAGGACTGGGCCGGGAGGCGTCCGCCCGGCGGCGGCGTCGCGTCGGCCGTGTTGACCCTGGGGAGCGCGTACGGGTGCTCCCGGGCCAGCCAGCGGACCATCTGCTCGCGGACCGTGACCCGCACCGTCCAGATGTCGTCCGCGTCCTTCGCCGTGACCAGGGCCCGCACCTGCATGGTGTTCGGAGTGGTGTCGGTGACGTCCAGGCCGCAGGCGCGGCCGTCCCAGGCGGGACACTCGCGCAGGATGTCGCGCAGCTTCTCGCGCATCGCGTCGATCGGCGCCGTGTGGTCGACGTGGAAGTAGACGATGCCGGTCATCTGCGGGGTGCCGCGCGACCAGTTCTCGAACGGCTTCGAGGTGAAGTACGACACCGGCATGGTGATCCGGCGCTCGTCCCAGGTGCGGACGGTCAGAAAGGTCAGGGTGATCTCCTCCACCGTGCCCCACTCGCCGTCCACCACCACGGTGTCGCCGATGCGCACCATGTCGCCGAAGGCGATCTGCAGCCCGGCGAACATGTTGCTCAGCGTCGACTGGGCGGCCACACCGGCGACGATGCCGAGGATGCCGGCCGAGGCCAGCAGCGAGGCGCCCGCGGCGCGCATGGCGGGGAACGTCAGCAGCATCGCGGCCACGGCCACCACGCCGACGACGGCCGCCACCACCCGCATGATCAGCGACACCTGGGTCCGCACCCGCCGCACCCGTGCGGGATCGCGGTGCATGCGCGCATAGCGCGAGTACGACGTCTCCACGATCGCCGCCGCGATCCGGATCACCAGCCACGCCGCCGAGCCGATCAGCACCAGCGTGAGGGCCTGGCCGATGCCGGTCCGATGGCCCTCCAGCATCTGCGCGGCGTCGTAGGAGCCTCTCAGCATCGCCGCGCACAGCACGAGCTGGTACGGGATGCGGCCACGGCGCAGCAGACCCCACATCGGGGTCTCGGGGTGGCGCAGGTCGGCCTTGGACAGCAGACGGTCGGTGGCCCAGCCGATGAGGACTGTCAGCACGACCGAACCGCCGACCACGATCACGGGGCGGAGCAGGTTCTCCATGCCTTCGAACGTAACCGGACGGGCGGGACCTTGAACATGCGACTTCTGTGAAGAGGCGCACGCACGGCGTTGTCAGTGCAGGCTGGCACCATGGGCGCATGAACATCATGCTCTTTCACTCGACCTATGGCCTTCGGCCCGCGGTGCGTGCGGCGGCGGACCGGCTGCGTGCCGCCGGGCACGAGGTGTGGACGCCGGACCTCTTCGAGGGGCGCACGTTCGACACGGTCGAGGAGGGCATGGCCCACAACGAGGAGATCGGCAAGGACGAGCTGTTGAAGAGAGCCGTCCTGGCCGCCGCGCCCTATTCGGAGCGCGGGCTCGTGTACGCGGGGTTCTCGCTGGGCGCGTCGATCGCGCAGACCCTCGCCCTCGGCGACGACAAGGCACGGGGCCTGCTGCTCCTGCACGGCACCTCGGACCTCGCGCCGAACGTCTCGGTGGACGACCTGCCGGTGCAGCTGCATGTCGCGGAGCCCGATCAGTTCGAGACGGACGACTGGCTGAGCGCCTGGTATCTGCAGATGGGCCGAGCCGGCGCCGATGTGGAGATCTACCGGTACGCGGGCGCCGGGCATCTGTACACCGACCCCGACCTGCCCGACTACGACGAGGAGGCCGCCGAGGCCACCTGGCGGGTGGCGCTCGGCTTCCTCGACTCGCTGTAGCGGAACGTCGAAAACCCTAGCCCGGGAAGCACTCCTTGGGCCGGTGCACCTGCGACGGGAAGTGGCCGGACCACACCCAGGCCGTCGGCTGGGAGTCGTAGATCCGGTACCACAGGTTCCCCGACGGGGTCTTGGTGGTCGAGCACTGGATCCGCAGGGTCGTGCCCCGCGGCTCCGTGCGGTACCTCGTCGACGACGAGGAGGGCTCCGAATATATGGGCGAGCTCTCGGCCGTGGTCAGGTTGACGAACGCCGGGGCCGCCGCCGAGGCTTCCTGCGCCTGGGCGGAGGTGGCGGTGAGGCCGGCGAGGGCCAGGGCGGCGCCGAGCACCGCGGTCTTCGTCAGGACACTTTGGGGGGTGGCCATGTGACTCCAATCCTGGTGGAACTGACGGGTCGCCAGTGTGACGATCCGACAACGTGCGCGACGCTACCAAGATCTTCCCGATCCCGCCCCGAATTGTTTTCTACACCGGGTCGTAGGTGCGCTCGACCTTCTGTGTGCCGGTGCGTGTGCGGTACGAACGGGCCCAGGCCGAGGTCGCGTCGGCTTTCGTGCGGTCGGACAGGACGTAGTAGTCCATCTGCGCGCGCTCGGCGGTGATGTCCAGGACGCCGTAGCCGTGCCGGTCGGTGTCCACGAAGTGGACGTGCCGGTTGGCGGCCCGGATGATCGGCGAGGCCAGCGCGGTGAGGGTGCCCTCGGGGACCTTGACGATGTCGTCGAGGTTGTCGGAGGTCACCGAGGTGACCACGAACTCCGTGGCGGCCGACGCCGACAGGGGGTAGGTGCCCGCGTCCACCGGCACGTCGTTGGCCCACGCCATGTGGATGTCGCCGGTCAGGAAGACGGTGTTGCCGATGGCGTTCGAGCGCAGATGGGCGAGGAGTTCGCGGCGGTCGTCGGTGTAGCCGTCCCACTGGTCGGTGTTGAGGGCGAGGCCCTCCTGCGGCAGTCCGAGCAGCTTGGCGAGCGGCTTGAGCAGGTCGGCGGAGAGCGAGCCGATGGCGAACGGCGAGATCATCACCGAGTTGCCGACCAGTCGCCAGGTGGTGTCGGACGCCTTCAACCCGGCCTTCAGCCAGTCGAGCTGGGCGCGGCCGGTGATCGTGCGGTCCGGGTC
Organism: Streptomyces sp. NPDC031474; assembly: GCF_055581185.1. NCBI lineage: Bacteria > Bacillati > Actinomycetota > Actinomycetes > Kitasatosporales > Streptomycetaceae > Streptomyces > Streptomyces sp. NPDC031474. The sequence goes on along the minus strand of NZ_JBVIJX010000001.1, from coordinate 357,874 downwards.
GTCGACGGTGCCGTCGCCGACCTTGACCTGCTGCGAGCGGAACGAACGCAGGTCCAGCAGGGACAGGTCGGCGAGCTTGCCGAAACGCAGCCGCCGGTAGGTGGTGCCGGCGAGGGCCGGGCGGACCGGCATCCACTCGAAGTAGGCCTGCTTGGCGGCCGCCTGACGGGCCGGCCAGGCGCCCTCGGCGCCCTCGGTGTGGTTCTCCGCGCCGCCCGACCAGGAGTCGTTGGCGAACTCGTGGTCGTCCCAGATCGCGACGACCGGCGCCTTGGCGTGCAGGGTCTGGAGGTCCGGGTCCGTCTTGTACTTGCCGTGCCGGGTGCGGTAGTCGGCGAGCGTGAGGATCTCGTGCGTGGGCGCCGTCTGCCGGACGACGGCGCCGCGGGCGCCGTACTGGCCGGTGCCGTACTCGTAGATGTAGTCGCCGAGGTGCAGCCAGGCGTCCAGGTCGCCGCGGGCCGCGAGGTGACGGTACGAGGAGAAGTAGCCGGCCTCCCAGTTGGCGCAGGAGACCACGCCGAAGCGCAGGGAGGCGACGGCCGCGTCCGCCGCCGGCGCGGTGCGGGTGCGCGCCACCGGGGAGTCGGCGCCGCCGGCCGAGAAGCGGAAGTAGTAGTCGGTCGCGGGCGCGAGGCCCCGGATGTCGGCCTTGACGGTGTGGTCGGTCGCGGCCGAGGCGGTGGTGGAGCCCTTGGCCACGATGTTCGTCAGCGCCTTGTCCTTGGCGACGACCCAGCTCACCTCGGTGTCGGGGCCGAGCCCGGAGCCGGGTATCGCCTCGGCGGTGGGCGTCACGCGGGTCCACAGCAGCACGCCGTCGGGCAGCGGGTCGCCGGAGGCGAGGCCGTGCAGGAAGGCCGGAGTGTCCGCGGCGGCGCGGGCCGGGAGTGCGGCGGCGAGCGGGCCGGCCAGAACAGCGGTCGCCGCCGCGGCCTTGACGACCGTACGGCGGCGGGGCGAAAGGGAGTTGGGGCCCTGGGGCGCCTCGGGTGATCTGTATCGACTGGTCACGACCGATCAGGTTACTGATCGGTATGTGCCGGGAGCGGGCGAACTCGGAAAGTTCGCCCGCTCTTCACGCGGCGGCCGGGTTCCCCGTCGGCGTCAGCCCTTGAGGGCCTCGCCCACCACCTTGTCGAAGTCGGCCACCGTCAGCAGCGGGGTGCCCTTGTTGAGCTGCTTGCCGTCCATGACGAAGCCCGGCGTGCCGCTCACGCCCTCCTTGTTGGTGTCGAAGGTCTTCGACATGGCCATCGCCCAGGCGTCGTAGGTGCCCTTCTTGACCGCGTCCTGGAACTTGGTGTTGTTCTTCAGCGCGGTGACGGTGTTCGCGACCTTGATGAGGTAGGCGTCGTCCTTGAACTCGTCGCTCGACTCGTCCGGGTGCCACTTCGCCGAGTACAGCGCCGTCTTGTACTCGAGGAACGCCTCGGGGCTGACGTTCAGCGCGGCGCCCAGGGCGCTCAGCGCGTTCTTGGAGCCCTCGCCGTTGTCCTTGTTGTCGATGAACGTGGCGCCGACGTACTGGAACTTGAACTTGCCGTCGTCGATGTCCTTCTTCACCGTCGAGCCGACGGTCTGCTCGAACTGCGCGCACACGGGGCAGCGCGGGTCCTCGTAGATCTTGAGGGTCTTCTTCGCGGTGCTCTTGCCGATGACCACGGTGGTGCCGTCCGCGCCCGTCGTGTTGGCGGGGGCGACCACCTTGGCGTCCTTCGCCTCGTCCCAGTAGCTGGGCTTGTTGGCCTGGACGACGGCGTAGCCTATGCCGCCGGCCACGGCCAGGACGCCGACGGCCGAGCAGGCGACGATGATCTGCCGCCTGACCTTGGCGCGCTTGGCCTCGCGCTCGCGCTCGATGCGCAGCCGCTCGCGGGCCGCCGTCTTCGCCGCCGCGCTGTTCCGCTTGCTCATGGTGTTCTCCAAAGGGGACGCGCACAGGGGGTGCGCGGAAGTGTGTGGGGACTGTGGGTGGGGGAGCTCAGGTGCTCAGGTGTGCGGCCCTGGTCGGACGGACGGTCCGGTCAGAGCGCGGCGGCCGAGCACGGCGGTCCACGCCGTCCCAGGGAGTGCACGAGGATCCGCTCGCGGACGGTGGTCGCACGGCGCGTGGGCCGCGGCAGGCGGCGGGCCGCCGGGGCGCGTCGTACGGTCACCGCGGCCACGGCCAGCAGCAGCGGGCGGAAGGTGGTCGCGGTCGCCGCCCGCAGCAGCTGCGCCAGCGCGCGCTCGCCCCGGCGCAGCCAGGCGGCCGCGATCAGGCCGACGGTGACGTGCGCGGCGAGCAGCAGCCAGGCGGTGGCCGGATCGGCGTGCGCGAGAAGACCGCCGAGCTTGTCGGTGTCGGTGCCGGTGACCTGGGCCAGCGGGCTGCCGACGGACGTGCCGTTGCCGCACAGCACGTTCCAGCCGACCGAGGCCAGCGGGCCGGCGACCGGGCCGCCGGCCCGGCCGTAGCAGACGTGCTGGCCGGTGGTGAAGACGGTGTCGGCCGCCAGCTCCAGCGGGATCAGCAGGGCGGCGATCCGCCCGAAGCCGCACTCGCGGCCCGCGAGGGCGTACGCGAGCACGAACACGGCGGCCGTGACGGCGGCCACCGTGTTGAGCGGCAGGGGAGCCCGCGACAGCAGCACGTGCGACGCGGTGCTGAGCGTCACGACGAGTGCCGTGAACAGCGCCGCGCGTACGGCTCTGAGGCGGGTCCCGGATATGTCCATAGCGGAGGAAGTGTGTCACGCGCTCCGGTAAGAGACCCCTAAAGGGTGCCTGTGAGAAGGCGGACTGTGAGAGAGCTGTTGTCAGAGGCCGGGAATCCGGCCGTTGCGGAACAGGTCGACGAAGATCTGGTGGTCGGCGCGCGCGCGTGAGCCGTAGGCGTGCGCGAAGTCGACCAGCAGGGGCGCGAAGCCCTCCTCGTCGGCCGCGATCGCCGCGTCGATGGCCCGCTCCGTGGAGAACGGCACCAGGGACTCGCCGGAGGTGTCGTCCGCGGCCGCGTGCATCGTGGCCGTGGCGCGGCCCAGGTCGGCGACGACGCCCGCGATCTCCTCCGGGTCGTCGATGTCGCCCCAGTCCAGGTCGACGGCGTACGGCGACACCTCGGCGACCAGCTGCCCCGCGCCGTCCAGCTCGGTCCAGCCCAGCCAGGGGTCCGCGTGCGCCTGCAGGGCGCGCTGGGAGATCACCGTGCGGTGTCCCTCGTGCTGGAAGTAGCCGCGGATCGCAGGGTCGGTGATGTGCCGGGAGACGGCCGGGGTCTGGGCCTGCTTGATGTAGATCACGACGTCGTTCTCCAGGGCGTCGCTGTGGCCCTCCAGAAGGATGTTGTACGACGGCAGACCGGCCGAGCCGATGCCGATGCCGCGGCGGCCGACGACGTCCTTCACCCGGTAGGAGTCCGGGCGGGCCAGCGACGTCTCCGGCAGCGTCTCCAGATAGCCGTCGAAGGCCGCGAGAACCTTGTAGCGGGTCGCCGCGTCCAGCTCGATGGAGCCGCCGCCCGGCGCGAAACGGCGCTCGAAGTCACGGATCTCCGTCATGGAGTCCAGCAGCCCGAAGCGGGTCAGGGAGCGGGCGTCGCGCAGCGCGTCCAGCAGCGGGCCCTGGGCGGTGTCCAGGGTGAACGGCGGCACCTCGTCGCTCTTGGCGCCGGTGGCCAGGGCGTGGATGCGCTCGCGGTACGCGCCCGCGTACACCTCCACCAGCTCGCTGATCTGCTCGTCGCCGAGCGCCTTGGCGTAGCCGATGAGGGCGAGGGAGGCGGACAGGCGCTTGAGGTCCCAGGTGAAGGGGCCGACGTACGCCTCGTCGAAGTCGTTGACGTTGAAGATCAGCCGGCCGTTGGCGTCCATGTACGTGCCGAAGTTCTCCGCGTGCAGGTCGCCGTGGATCCACACGCGCGAGGTGCGCTCGTCCAGGAACGGGCCGCCCCGCTTCTCTGCGTCGAGGTCGTGGTAGAAGAGGCCCGCCGTGCCCCGGTAGAACGCGAACGCCGAGGCCGCCATCTTCCGGAACTTCACGCGGAACGCGGCCGGGTCGGCGGCCAGGAGCTCGCCGAACGCGGTGTCGAAGACGGCGAGGATCTCCTCGCCGCGGTGCTCGTCGCCTGGCTGCGGAACCGACATCGCTGGGTGCCTCCTGGTGCATGACATGTACGACAGCGTTTCTGTCGTCTCGAACGGGCGGGGCCGGACGAAAGTGCCCGCGACCCGCTGTGAAGGTACGCGGGGAAGCGGCCCGCCCGTCACCCGGCCGCCGCCCTCGTCGAGGCGCTTCGCGCCACAGAGTCCATCACACATGTCAGTGCCGAGGCATAGACTTCGACGCTGTCCCCCAGACTGTCCGCCAGCCTGTCCCGAGTGTTTTCCATGGAGGCCACGCCGTGTCAAAGCCGCCGTTCACGCACCTGCACGTCCACACCCAGTACTCGCTGCTGGACGGTGCCGCGCGGCTGAAGGACATGTTCAACGCGTGCAACGACATGGGCATGACCCATATCGCCATGTCCGACCACGGCAACCTGCACGGGGCGTACGACTTCTTCCATTCCGCGAAGAAGGCCGGAGTCACCCCGATCATCGGGATCGAGGCGTATGTCGCCCCCGAGTCGCGGCGCAACAAGCGCAAGATCCAGTGGGGTCAGCCGCACCAGAAGCGCGACGACGTCTCCGGTTCCGGCGGCTACACCCACAAGACGATCTGGGCGGCGAACGCGACGGGCCTGCACAACCTCTTCAAGCTCTCCTCGGACGCGTACGCCGAGGGCTGGCTGCAGAAGTGGCCCCGGATGGACAAGGAGACCATCGCCCAGTGGTCCGAGGGGCTCATCGCCTCCACCGGCTGCCCCTCCGGCGAGCTCCAGACCCGGCTGCGCCTCGGCCAGTACGACGAGGCGCTGAAGGCGGCCTCCGACTACCAGGACATCTTCGGCAAGGACCGCTACTTCCTGGAGCTGATGGACCACGGCATCGAGATCGAGCGCCGGGTCCGCGACGGCCTCCTCGACATCGGCAAGAAGCTCGGCATCCCGCCGCTGGTGACGAACGACTCGCACTACACGTACGCGCACGAGGCGACCGCGCACGACGCGCTGCTGTGCATCCAGACCGGCAAGAACCTCTCCGACCCCGACCGTTTCAAGTTCGACGGCACCGGCTACTACCTGAAGTCCACGGACGAGATGTACGCCATCGACTCCTCGGACGCCTGGCAGGAGGGCTGCGCCAACACCCTCCTGGTCGCCGAGCAGATCGACACCACCGGCATGTTCGAGGCGAAGAACCTCATGCCGAAGTTCGACATCCCCGAGGGCTTCACCGAAGTCAGCTGGTTCAAGGAGGAAGTCCGCCGGGGCATGGACCGCCGCTTCCCCGGCGGTGTCCCCGAGGACCGGCAGAAGCAGGTCGAGTACGAGATGGACGTCATCATCCAGATGGGGTTCCCGGGCTACTTCCTCGTCGTCGCCGACTTCATCATGTGGGCCAAGAAGAACGGCATCGCGGTCGGCCCCGGCCGAGGCTCCGCGGCCGGTTCGATCGTCGCCTACGCCATGGGCATCACCGACCTCGACCCCATCCCGCACGGTCTGATCTTCGAGCGGTTCCTCAACCCCGAGCGCGTCTCCATGCCCGATGTCGACATCGACTTCGACGAGCGCCGGCGCGTCGAGGTGATCCGGTACGTCACCGAGAAGTACGGCGCCGACAAGGTCGCCATGATCGGCACCTACGGCAAGATCAAGGCCAAGAACGCGATCAAGGACTCCGCGCGCGTGCTGGGCTACCCGTACGCCATGGGCGACCGGCTCACCAAGGCCATGCCCGCCGACGTCCTCGGCAAGGGCATCGACCTCAACGGCATCACGGACCCCTCGCACCCCCGCTACAGCGAGGCGGGCGAGATCCGCGCGATGTACGAGAACGAGCCGGACGTCAAGAAGGTCATCGACACCGCCAAGGGCGTCGAGGGCCTGGTCCGGCAGATGGGCGTGCACGCCGCCGGCGTGATCATGTCCAGTGAGCCCATCGTCGACCACGCCCCGATCTGGGTGCGGCACACGGACGGCGTGACCATCACACAGTGGGACTACCCGCAGTGCGAGTCGCTCGGCCTGCTGAAGATGGACTTCCTCGGCCTGCGCAACCTGACGATCATGGACGACGCCGTCAAGATGGTGAAGTCCAACAAGGGCATCGACCTGGACCTGCTGGCCCTGCCGCTCGACGATCCGAAGACCTTCGAACTGCTCCAGCGCGGCGAGACCCTCGGCGTCTTCCAGTTCGACGGCGGACCCATGCGCTCGCTGCTGCGCCTGATGAAGCCCGACAACTTCGAGGACATCTCCGCCGTCTCCGCGCTCTACCGTCCGGGCCCGATGGGCATGGACTCGCACACCAACTACGCGCTCCGCAAGAACAAGCTCCAGGAGATCACCCCGATCCACAAGGAGCTGGAGGAGCCCCTGGAAGAGGTCCTGGCCGTCACCTACGGCCTGATCGTCTACCAGGAGCAGGTGCAGAAGGCCGCCCAGATCATCGCCGGGTACTCGCTCGGCGAGGCCGACATCCTGCGCCGCGTGATGGGCAAGAAGAAGCCCGACGAGCTGGCGAAGAACTTCACCATCTTCCAGGCGGGCGCCAAGAAGAACGGCTACAGCGACGAGGCCATCCAGGCCCTGTGGGACGTGCTGGTCCCGTTCGCCGGCTACGCCTTCAACAAGGCGCACTCCGCCGCGTACGGCCTGGTCTCGTACTGGACCGCCTATCTGAAGGCGAACCACCCCGCCGAGTACATGGCCGGACTGCTCACGTCGGTGAAGGACGACAAGGACAAGTCGGCCGTCTATCTCAACGAGTGCCGGCGCATGGGCATCAAGGTGCTCCCGCCGAACGTCAACGAGTCGGTGCACAACTTCGCCGCCCAGGGCGACGACGTGATCCTCTTCGGCCTCGAAGCCGTCCGCAACGTCGGCACCAACGTGGTGGAGTCGATCATCAGGAGCCGCAAGGCCAAGGGGAAGTACGCCTCCTTCCCCGACTACCTCGACAAGGTCGAGGCGGTCGCCTGCAACAAGCGCACCACGGAGTCGCTGATCAAGGCGGGCGCGTTCGACACCCTCGGGCACACCCGCAAGGGCCTCACCGCGCAGTTCGAGCCGATGATCGACAACGTGGTGGCGGTCAAGCGCAAGGAGGCCGAGGGGCAGTTCGACCTCTTCGGCGGCATGGGCGAGGAGGAGACGACCGAGCCCGGCTTCGGACTCGACGTCGAGTTCACCACGGACGAGTGGGAGAAGACGTATCTGCTCGCCCAGGAGCGGGAGATGCTCGGTCTGTACGTCTCCGACCACCCGCTGTTCGGCCTGGAGCATGTGCTGTCCGACAAGGCCGACGCGGGCATCGCCCAGCTCACCGGAGGTGAGCACGCGGACGGCGCGGTGGTGACCATCGGCGGCATCATCTCCGGTCTCCAGCGCAAGATGACCAAGCAGGGCAACGCCTGGGCGATCGCCACCGTCGAGGACCTCGCCGGCTCCATCGAGTGCATGTTCTTCCCGGCGACCTACCAGCTCGTGTCGACCCAACTCGTCGAGGACGCCGTCGTCTTCGTCAAGGGCCGCCTCGACAAGCGGGAGGACGTGCCGCGGCTCGTCGCCATGGAGCTCCAGGTGCCGGACCTGTCGAACGCGGGCACCAACGCGCCCGTCATCCTCACCATCCCGGCGACCCGGGTCACCCCGCCGATGATCAACCGCCTCGGTGAGATCCTCACCCACCACAAGGGCGACAGCGAGGTCCGGATCAAGCTCCAGGGCCCGACGAAGACGACCGTCCTGCGCCTGGACCGGCACCGGGTCAAGCCCGACCCCGCGCTGTTCGGCGATCTCAAGGTGCTGCTCGGCCCGTCCTGCCTGGCCGGCTGACGCGACTCAAGCGCGAGGGGCGCATCCGGATTCGGATGCGCCCCTCGGTGTGCCCGGGCTGCAACAGCCCGCCCTGCGGACGTCAGTTGTGGCCGAAGCGCTTCTGCCGGCCCTTGCGGGCGACATCGGCAGGCGTCACCTGCGAGATGCGCTGCTCGGCCTGGTCCTGCATCGAGGACTGCTGGGCCTGCTGCTGACCACGCTCGGACTGCGGCTGTTTACGATCCTGCTTCTTGTTCTTGGCCATGGTGATCTGCCTCCTGGGGGGATCTGAGGGCCAGAGACGGGACCAGATTCACATAGGCTGACTTACGACGCATTTCGGATAATTACCGTCTGTAACAGGGGTTGTCGGAGCGCAAGTGCCTGAAACGCCACGCCGAAGATCGAGTTCGGGCCGTTAACCCCCGTCAGGTCGGGCAGACTCGAAGGAAGCCCAAAGCAAACCTCCCGTAAAGAGGGTGAGTCGTGTGGACCGCTGCATCGTCCTGGTGGACGCCGGGTATCTGCTGGGGGCCGCCGCCAGTCTCCTTGCCGGAGAGCCCTCGCGGTCCCGGATCACCGTGGATCACGCCGCCCTCGTCCAGGGCCTGCGCGAACAGGCCGAGTCCGAGACCGAGCGGCCACTGCTGCGCATCTACTGGTTCGACGGCGCCCCGGACCGCGTCCCCCAGCCCGAGCACCGCAGGCTGCGCGTGATGCCCAGGGTGACGGTCCGGCTGGGCGCGCTGACCCGCAGCGACGGCCGCTGGGCCCAGAAGGGCGTCGACGCGGCCATGCACGCCGAGCTGACCGAACTGGCCCGCAACCGCGCCTGCTCCGACGTCGTCCTCGTCACCGGCGACGGCGACCTGCTGCCCGGCATGATGGCCGCCAAGGAGCACGGCGTCGCCGTCCACCTGTGGGCCGTCCAGGCCGCCGACGGCGACTACAACCAGTCCGAGGACCTCGTCGCCGAGGCCGACGAACGGCGCGTCCTGGACCGTACGTGGATCACCAAGGCCGTCCGCGCCAAGGAGACCGGCGGGATCTGCGCCCCACCGCCCGCGACCCGGCCCGAGATCGCCGCGATCCTCTCCGCGCCGCTGCCCGACTCCGGCCTCGCCCCCGCCGCCGAGCGGACCGCCGAGGAGGCCGAGCACCCTTCCGGGTCCGGCGCCTCCCAGAACGGCACGCAGGAGCGCGTCCCCGCCCCCAAGGGCGTGCCGACCCCCAAGGACCTGGCGGCGCTGCGCGCACCCGGCGAGCGGGCCGCCCAGCACCCCACCACCGCGACCCTGCGCTGGTCCTCCGACAAGGGCTGGGTCGACCGCCCCGGCGTCGTCGCCGAGCCCTCCGAGGTCGCCTCGATGCCGACGCTCGCGCAGCTCACCACCGCGGAGCAGCGGTGGGCCGACCGCGAGGAGGACATCACCACCGTCGGCGGGGACCCCTACGAGGTGGGGCAGGTCTTCGCGCGCCGGTGGATGGAACGCCTCGGCGACCAGGGCCATCTGCAGAAGCTGTCGGGCATGTACCCGCGGATCCCGCACCGTGTCGACGGCGAGCTGCTGCGGTACGCGGCCCGCTTCGGACTGCTCGCCCACAAGGACGACCAGATCGACGAACACGACCGGTACGCCATCCGGGCGGGCTTCTGGCGCGAGATCGACGTACGGACGGCGGCCGAGCACGCCCCGGCGGGGGACTGAACCGGGCACTCGGGACGCCCCCGACGGCGGCCGGAGGTCTCCGACCCCGTAGTCTCGTGCCTTGTGAGTACGCGCGCGGCACCGGTGACTCGGCCCAGGGACGAGGTCGTGTGTGCCGTGCGCGGGCTGACCAAGACGTATCCGGCGGTCCGGGGCAGGCGCGGCACCCCCGCGACCCCCGAGGTCCGGGCCACCGACGACGTACGGCTGGACATCCGGCGCGGTGAGATCTTCGGGCTGCTCGGGCCGAACGGGGCCGGCAAGTCCACCCTCGTCCGGCAGTTGACCGGGCTCATGCGGCCGGACACGGGCAGCGTGGAGATCCTCGGTCACGACATCGTGCGCCACCCCGAGCGGGCCGCGCGGATCCTCGCCTACCTCGGGCAGGAGTCCACCGCCCTCGACGAACTCACCGTCTCCCTCGCCGCCGAGACCACCGGACGGCTGCGCGGCCTCGACGTGCGCGCCGCCCGCCGGGAGCGGGACGCCGTCCTCGACGAGCTGGGCCTCACGCCGATCGCCGGCCGGCCGCTGCGCAAGCTGTCCGGCGGGCAGCGGCGGCTGGCCTGCTTCGCGGCCGTGCTGGTGGGGGAGCGACCCCTGCTGGTGCTGGACGAGCCGACCACCGGGATGGACCCGGTCGCGCGCCGGGCCGTGTGGGCCGCCGTGGACCGGCGGCGGGCCGAACGCGGGGCGACCGTGCTGCTCGTCACCCACAACGTCATCGAGGCGGAGACCGTCCTCGACCGGGTCGCCGTCCTCGACCAGGGCCGGGTCATCGCCTGTGACACCCCCTCCGGGCTCAAGGAGCAGGTCGCCGGCGAGGTGCGGGTCGAGCTGGTGTGGCGTGAGCGGGCGCCGCTGGACGTGCCCGAGGTCGCCGCGCTGCGCGAGCGGGCCGTGGAGTCCGGACGCCGCTGGACGCTGCGGCTCGCTCCCGACGAGGCCCGTGCGATCGTCGCCACCGTCACCGGCGGGGCCGCCTTCGCCGCGCTCGACGACTTCACCCTGGCCACCCCGAGCCTGGAGGACGTCTACCTGGCGCTGGGCGGGGCGGCACGGCAGGGACTGGTGCGGGCATGAGCGCGAGGACGGTGAGCGCGAGAGCCGTGAGCGTGAGGGCGGTCGTCTCCGTATGGGACGGTATGAGAACCGTAGGGAAGAGGAGCAACGTCACGTGAGTGTCGTACCCGCCGAGGTTCTGCCGGGGAGTGCCGGGGCCGTCACGGAGCCGGCCCGCCGTGCCGTCGCCGAGCTGGCGCCGCGCGCGCGGCTGTGGCCGTCGCTCGTGGCCGTGTACCGGGCGCAGCTGTCCCGGGCGCGGGTGGCGCGCATTCCGCTGCTGTTCGTGGCGACCTTCCAGTCGGTCGGCATCCTGATCATGATGCGGGGCGTGGTGGACGGCGGGCGCGAGGCGGAGGCCGTCGTCGCGGGGTCGGCCGTGCTGGTCGTCGCCTTCGTCGCGCTGAACCTGCTCGCGCAGTACTTCGGACAGCTGCGGGCGAGCGGCGGGCTGGATCACTACGCGACTCTCCCGGTGCCGCCGGCGGCCGTGGTGCTGGGCGCGGCCGGGGCGTACGCCTCGTTCACCGTGCCGGGAACGCTGGTGACGGCCGTGTTCGGGTGCGTGCTGTTCGGGCTGCCGCTGACGCATCTGTGGGTGCTCGCGGCCGTGATCCCGCTGGCGGGCGCCGCACTGTCCGGGCTCGGGGCGGCCTTCGGGCTGCTCGCGCCGCGGCCGGAGCTGGCCACCGTGCTGGGGCAGCTCGGCATGTCGGCCGCGCTGCTGCTGGGCGTGCTGCCGCCGGACCGGATGCCGGAGGCGGTGCGCCTCGCCCGCGACCTGCTGCCGTCGACGTACGGCGTCGAGGCCTTCGCACGGACGTTCGGGGCGGATCCCGACTGGGCGTTCGTCCTCGGCGACCTCGCCGTGTGCGCGGGCGTGGGCGTCGTGTCGCTCGCCGTCGCCACCTGGGCGTACCGTCGGGCAGCCGTCCGGTGACGCGCCGCACAGGCGGGCCTGGCACGATGGCAGGGTGACCGCACCGCTGACTCCGCCTCCGCCGCCGCACGAGCCGTCCCCGGACGAACCGTCCTCGCATGAGCCGTCCCCGCGCCGGCCGTCTCCGCACGAGGCGTGGCCGCCGTCGCCCGGAGGGTACGCGCGGATGGCCGCCGCGCCCCACGAGGTGTCGTACGGACAGGACGGGCCCGGGATGAAGACCGAACTGCGGGAAGCCGCCGTGATCACGGTCGGGGTCGCGCTCACCGGGGCGCTGCTCGGGCTGCTGTGGGTGTGGCTGGCGCCGAAGGTGCCGCTCGTGGGGGACGTGGTGCAGGGCAACTGGGTCGTCTACTTCAAGGACACCGAGGGGGAGCAGGCGATCGGGGTGGACGGCACGTTCACGCTGCTGGCTCTGGCGTTCGGTGCGGTGAGTGCGGTGGCGGTGTTCGCCTGGCGGCGGCGCGGGGGAGTGCCGCTCGTCGTCGCCCTGGCGCTCGGGGGGTTGCTCGGGTCGCTGCTGGCGTGGCGGGTGGGGGTGTGGCTCGGGCCCGACTCCGATGTGCTGGCGCATGCGCGGGCCGCGGGCAAGGGGGTGACGTTCTCGGCGCCGGTGAAGCTCGGGGCGAAGGGGGCGTTGCTGGCGTGGTCGTTGGCCGGGTTGCTGGTGCATCTGGGGCTCACGGCGCTGTTCGGGCCTCGGGATCCCGATCCGTATCAGGCGCAGGGGGCTCCGCCTGAGGACGGGTACCGGGCGCCTGTGGCGTAGGGCGGGATTTCGCCCCCGCCGCCCCTACCCGTTCCCATCCCTGGGGGCTGCGCCCGCAGACCCCCCCTTTCGGCCTGAACGGCCTCGTCCTCAAACGCCGGACGGGCTGGACTCATCCTCGGGCGATCGGGGCCAGTACCGCTTGCGTCAGTGTGGCCAGGTCCGTTCCCGACAGCTCCACCTCCAAGCCCCTGCGGCCCGCCGAGACGCAGATCGTGGGGTGGGTCGTGGCCGAGTCGTCCAGGACCGTGGGGAGTCTCTTGCGCTGGCCCAGGGGGGAGATGCCGCCTCGGACGTAGCCCGTGGTGCGTTCCGCCAGGGTCGGGTCGGCCATGGCCGCCCGTTTGCCGCCGACCGCCGCCGCCAGGGCCTTCAGGTCCAGGGAGCCGGCCACCGGGACCACCGCCACCGTGAGGGCGCCGTCGATGTCCGCGACCAGGGTCTTGAAGACCCGGTCGGGGGAGACGCCCGTCGCCTCGGCCGCTTCCTCGCCGTAGGACGGGTGGCTCGGGTCGTGGTCGTAGGCGTGGACCGTGAACTCCACGCCCGCCGCCGTCAGGGCCACCGTCGCGGGTGTGCCTCCGGGCTGCTGTTGCTTCTTCGGCTTCTTCGCCATGCTCGGGCCTTCGGTTGCCTTGAGGTGTCTTCAGTTGAGGCTCGTCGGGCCTCGCGTCAGGTCCGACGCGGGCAGCGAGGGCAGGCTGCGGATGATCGCCGTCTCCGCGCGCAGCAGCTTCAGCTCGTCCCGCAGCCGGGAGGCCGTGTCGGGGGCCTGGAGGAGGCGCTGCTTGGCCGGGGTGTCCAGCATCATCGCGGCCGCCACCAGGTACGACACGACCGACGGGTCGTCGGGGAGGTCCGCGCTCGTGGCCAGGGAGCGTTCGCGGGCGCCCGCCAGACGCTTCTGGTACTGGCGGAAGGCCCGCAGCACGCCTTCCGCGAGGGCGCCCGCCTCGTCCCCCGGGTCCTCCGGCAGCTCCTGGAGCTCGGCCGTCAGGAACGGGCCCGAGGCGTCCACCGACAGCAGCTTCACGCGGGTCGTGCCCGTCGCCAGCACCTCGAACGTGCCGTCGGCCCGCTCGCGGATCGTCGCCGCGTCGGCCACGCAGCCGACGCCGTGCAGCGCCTTGACCGGGTCGTCCCCGAAGCCGGCCGCGGGGCCGCGCTCGGGCAGCGCGGTCTGGTCGGGCAGCCCCGGGCCGCTGGGCGCCACCTCGTGGCCGTCGCGGATGGCGACGACGGCGAACCGGCGCGATTCGTCCTCGGGGGTCTTCAACAGGTCGCGCATCATGGCGCGATAGCGCTCCTCGAAGACGTTGAGCGGGAGCACGAGTCCCGGGAACAACACCGAGTTCAGGGGGAAGAGCGGCAGGCGGACGGTGGTCACGACGCAGAAGCCTAGTGGTCCGGCGGGCGGGCTCGTCCGCCGTGCCCGGTCCCCGGACGCCACGGGGTCTGCCCCGACGGCCCCGAGCGCACTTCCTCGCGTACGGCCAGGAAGTGCCCGAGGGGGTCGTCCGACAGCCGGCCCCAGGGGAAGGAGGTGGCGTACGGGCCGATCAGGCGCAGCTGTGCGAGGGCGTCGTCGCGGCGGCCCAGCCGGACCAGGACGTACGTCAGGACGTTGCGGATCTCGGCCGGCCACGGGTCGGCGGCGGGGAACCGCGCGGAGAGCGTGAGGGCGCGGTCGGCCGCCGCGTCCAGTCGCTCGCGCGGCACCTCGGGGCCGCAGCCGTCGGTGAGGTAGGCGAAGGCGGCCCGCGCGGGCAGCGCCTGCACGAGGGAGCCGGCCGGGGCGTCCTGCGCGGCCCGGTCGGCGAAGTCGAAGCACTCCCGGTGGGAGCCGTGCCACGACTCGGCCAGATAGCGCTTGGCGGCCACATGGCAGCCGTAGTGGTGCGGGGCGCGGCGGACCGCGGCCGCCCACAGCTCGCCCAAGTACTTGTGCCCCGCCCGCGCCCCGCGTGCGTGGTCCAGGGCGATCCGCCACGGCACCGGGTCGCGGACGTCGCTCTGCGCGGCCGCTGTGATCAGCGGGCTCACCTCGCGCAGCAGTTCGGCGCGGGCCGGTGACTGCCAGGCGCGCGCCACCGCGAGCTGGGCGGCGACGAGGAGGACGTCGGGGTCGCGCGGGGCGGCGGTGCCCCACTCCTCGAACCACTCCGGACGCGAGCGCGCGAAGGACGCCAGCCGGGTCACGTACCGGTCGCGGTACTCCCACTCGGCCCGTTCCCGGGTGTGGGCCAGCAGCTCGGCGGCGGGCGCGTAGGCGCCCAGGCCGGCGGCGACCAGCGCGGGCCCGAGCCGGTCGTCGGGCACGTCGAGGAGCACCTCGTCGTCGGCGGGGAGCCCGGCGGCGCTGTGGGGGGCGGCGTTCCGCGCCGTCCGGGAGAACCGGGAGGCGCGGATGAACGGGGGCAGCAGAGCCATGGTGCCGACCATTGAAAAGCCGATGGTTCAGATTGCGCCAGAGGGTTCGGGCAACCTGTGGAAAGTTGTACGCCCCCGGGTCAAGGGACGGTAAAGGCGGGGGCGGGGCGCTCAGCCCCGGCGCAGGAGTCGCGTCGCCCCCGCCGCCACCGTCGTCGCCAGGATCCAGCCGAGCAGGATCAGCGCCGCCGACAGCCACTGCCAGCCGCCGCGCAGCTGCCACTGCCCTGCCTGCCCCAGGTCGATGACGGGCAGCAGCAGGTCGAGGGCGAGGAGCGCAGGGTTCCAGGGCGGGTGTCCGGTGCGGTCGACGGGCGGATGCGGGGCGTGTGCGAAGGCCAGGGAGCTCGCCGCCCACAGCACCGCCATCCACACCGCCGCCCGGCCCGGCCGGTACCCGTAGGCGACCGTCCAGTCCTGGACGTATCCCAGCACCTTCGCGGCCGGCGGAAGCGTCTCGCGGCGGCGGCGCTGCTTGGCCAGCAGCACCTCGCGGGCGTCCTCGTCCTCCCCGCCGGCCCGCAGCACGGCCGCCAGCCGCTCATACGGCTCCGGCGCGTACTCGGCGGTCGCCGCGGCCACCCAGCGCAGCCGCTCGGCCAGCGGGAACGGGCCCTGCGGCACCAGGTTCTCGTACACGAAGCCGCCCATGTGCAGGTTGCCCGGACCCGGCCAGGCGCTCGCCCGGTCCACCAGGTTGATCACCCGGGCGCCCGACAGCACCACCTTGCCGCGCCTCGGCCGCTCCCCGAGGAAGCGCAGCTCGGGCGTCTGCACCCGGCGCAGCGACAGCTCCTGGTCCTCCGTGAAGGTGAACCGGGCCCGCTCCAGGTCCACGGCGTCCCCGAACCGTCCGTCGTCCAGCCGCACCCCGCCCCGGCACTCGAAGCGCTGGATGCGCGTCCCGCGCGCGGGCGTCGTGCCGCTCAGCGCCTGGCCGCCGACGCCGGCCGGGGTCAGGTACAGCGAGCGTCCCACGGTCAGCTGGGGCGCGTTCAGCGCGAGCCGCGTGTAGGGGTTGGTCAGCCGCGCCCCGCGCAGGCTCAGCGACACGCCGATCTGGGCGCTGCGCAGACTCAGCTCGCCGTGCGACTCCAGCAGCTCCGCCTGGAGGTCCTGGCCGACCGTCATGCCGTCGGCGGCGATCGAGCGGCCGGAGCGGTCGCGGTAGACGATCGCCTGGTTGAGCAGCAGGTCCGTGCCGATGTGCGCGTCGGTGAGCCGGACGCCGTTGTGGAAGCGGCACCGGGGCAGGTGCAGATCGCCCTCGGTGTGCACCCGGGCCGCCTCCAGGCGCGGCACCTGGCAGTCCACCATCCGCAGGGTCGTGAACCGCGCTTCCGGCAGCAGCACCTCCCGCTCGAACCGGCAGCGCCGCATCTCCACATACGGCACCACCGTGCCGCCCGCGAGGTTCAGGGCGCCGCTGATCTGCACGCCGACCAGCTTCAGCGAGGAGACCCGGCCGGCCAGCGCGGGCGGACCGGCCAGCAGCAGCCAGGCGATGATGCGGGCCCGCACGGTGCGCGCCTCGCCCCAGGGATGCCCGCCGTGCGGGTCGTCGACGACCGTGTCCCCGCTGCTCAGGTCGTACGCGCTGCCGTTGCGGAAGGCCTGCCACATGCCGGCCTCGGCGGCGGTCAGGTCGTCCGGCAGATCTCCGGCGGCGTCCCCGGTGCGGATGCCCGCCCCCTCGGTCACACGGTTCACCCCACTTCGTTTCTGTCGTTACTCACAGGTTTCGCACAGCTGTTCATGCCCGTTGAGTGACCCCCCGAACGCCCCCAGTGAAGGTGATCTTCCGATTTCCGGCCAGGTTCTGTATCAGCCATTGATACGCGCGAACGACGCCCGATCCCGGTCTGAGAGAATTGACCGCGTGATCTCCCGAATCGATCTGCGCGGCGACGCCCTCCCCGAGGGACCCGCCCTGCGCGACCTGCTGCCCCGAGCCGACTTCGACGTCTCGGCCGCCCTGGAGAAGGTGCGTCCGATCTGCGAGGCCGTGCATCATCGGGGCGACGCGGCGCTGATCGACTTCGCCGAGAAGTTCGACGGGGTGCGGCTGGAATCCGTACGGGTCCCGGCGCAGGCCCTCGCCGACGCGCTGGAGCGGCTCGACCCGGCCGTGCGCGCGGCCCTGGAGGAGTCCATCCGCCGTACCCGTCTCGTCCACCGCGCACAGCGCCGTACGACGCACACGACCCAGGTCGTGCCCGGCGGCTCGGTGACCGAGAAGTGGGTGCCGGTCGACCGGGTCGGGCTGTACGCGCCCGGCGGCCGGTCGGTCTACCCGTCGTCGGTCGTGATGAACGTCGTGCCCGCGCAGGAGGCCGGCGTCGAGTCCATCGCGCTCGCCTCCCCCGCCCAGGCCGAGTTCGACGGCCTGCCGCACCCGACGATCCTCGCCGCGTGCGCGCTGCTCGGCATCGACGAGGTGTACGCGGCCGGCGGCGCCACCGCCGTCGCGATGTTCGCGTACGGCACCGAGTCCTGCCCGCCCGCCGACATGGTCACCGGCCCCGGCAACATCTGGGTCGCCGCCGCCAAGCGCTACTTCACCGGCAGGATCGGCATCGACGCCGAGGCCGGCCCGACCGAGATCGCCGTCCTGGCCGACGACAGCGCCGACCCCGCGCATGTCGCCGCCGACCTGATCAGCCAGGCCGAGCACGACCCGCTGGCGGCAGCGGTGCTGGTCACCGACTCCGTCGCGCTGGCGGACGCGGTCGAGAAGGAGCTGCAGCCGCAGGTCGCGGCCACCAAGCACATCGAGGACCGGATCGTCCCGGCGCTCAAAGGCAGGCAGTCGGCGATCGTGCTGGTCGACGGGATCGACGAGGGCCTGCGCGTCGTCAACGCGTACGGCGCCGAGCACCTGGAGATCCAGACCGCCGACGCCGCCGCCCTGGCCGACCGGGTCAGGAACGCTGGCGCGATCTTCATCGGCCCCTGGGCGCCGGTGTCCCTGGGCGACTACGCCGCGGGGTCCAACCACGTCCTCCCCACGGGCGGCTGCGCCTGCCACTCCTCCGGGCTGTCCGTGCAGTCCTTCCTGAGGGGCATCCACATCGTCGACTACACGCGCGACGCGCTGGCCGGGGTCGCGCAGCACGTGGTGACGCTGGCGGAGGCCGAGGACCTGCCCGCGCACGGCGCGGCGGTCAAGGCGAGGTTCGGCTGGAAGGTGCCTGAGAGCAAGTGAGCTTCGGAATCGACGATCTTCCCGTACGGGACGAGCTGCGCGGCAAGTCCCCCTACGGCGCGCCCCAGTTGGACGTCCCCGTACGGCTGAACACCAACGAGAACCCGTACCCGCTGCCCGGGCCGCTGGTCGAGCGGATCGCCGAGCGGGTGCGCGAGGCCGCCCGCGACCTCAACCGCTACCCGGACCGCGACGCCGTGGAGCTGCGCACCCGGCTCGCGGAGTACCTGACGGACACCGCCGGGTACGAGGTGGGCCTGGCGAACGTGTGGGCGGCGAACGGCTCCAACGAGGTCATCCAGCAGCTGCTGCAGACCTTCGGCGGACCGGGTCGTACGGCGATCGGCTTCGAGCCGTCGTACTCGATGCACGGGCTCATCGCACGCGGCACCGGGACCGGATGGATCTCGGGCCCGCGCAACGAGGACTTCACGATCGACCTCGCGGCGGCCGAGAAGGCCATCGCCGAGCACCGGCCCGACGTCGTCTTCATCACCACCCCCAACAACCCCACCGGCACCGCGGTCCCGGCCGCCACGGTCCTCGCGCTGTACGAGGCGGCGCAGGCCGCGAAGCCGTCGATGGTCGTCGCCGACGAGGCGTACATCGAGTTCAGCCACGGCGACTCGCTGCTGCCGCTGCTCGAAGGCCGGCCGAATCTCGTCGTCTCACGGACGATGTCGAAGGCCTTCGGCGCCGCCGGCCTGCGCCTCGGCTACCTCGCCGCGCACCCCGCGGTCGTGGACGCCGTCCAGCTCGTCCGGCTGCCGTACCACCTGTCGGCCGTCACGCAGGCGACCGCGCTGGCCGCCCTGGAGCACACCGACACGCTGCTGAAGTACGTCGAGCAGCTGAAGGCGGAGCGGGACCGGCTGGTGAGCGAGCTGCTCGCGATCGGGTACGAGGTCACGCCGTCCGACGCCAACTTCGTGCAGTTCGGGCGGTTCGCCGACTCCCACGCCGTCTGGCAGCGGATCCTCGACCGGGGCGTCCTGGTCCGCGACAACGGCGTGCCCGGCTGGCTGCGGGTCACCGCCGGAACCCCCGAAGAGAACGACGCGTTCCTCGACGCGGTCCGTGAAGTCAAGAAGGAGCAGAGCTCATGAGCCGCGTAGGACGCGTGGAGCGCACCACCAAGGAGACCTCGGTCCTCGTCGAGATCAACCTCGACGGCACCGGCAAGGTCGATGTGTCGACCGGTGTCGGCTTTTATGACCACATGCTCGACCAGCTCGGCCGGCACGGCCTGTTCGACCTGACCGTGAAGACCGACGGCGACCTGCACATCGACTCCCACCACACCATCGAGGACACCGCCCTCGCGCTCGGCGCCGCCTTCAAGCAGGCCCTCGGCGACAAGGTGGGCATCTACCGCTTCGGCAACTGCACGGTCCCGCTGGACGAGTCGCTCGCCCAGGTGACCGTCGACCTGTCCGGCCGCCCCTACCTCGTGCACACCGAGCCCGAGAACATGGCGCCGATGATCGGCGAGTACGACACCACGATGACCCGGCACATCCTGGAGTCCTTCGTCGCCCAGGCGCAGATCGCGCTGCACGTGCACGTGCCCTACGGGCGCAACGCGCACCACATCGTGGAGTGCCAGTTCAAGGCGCTGGCCCGGGCCCTGCGCTACGCCTCCGAGCGCGACCCGCGCGCGGCCGGCATCCTCCCCTCCACGAAGGGCGCGCTGTAAAGCCATGACCGGACTGTCGACCCTCCTGATCGTCGTCGGCCTCTTCCTGGCCGGCGGCATCTACTCCTTCGTCAAGCAGCAGATGCCGAAGAGCCTGATCGTGCTGCTCTCGATCGGCGCCGCGATGTGTCTCGTGGCGGGCGTGGTGCGGCTGGAGGTGTGGAATTGAGCGCCGCTGAAAAGGCCGGAAAGGCCGGAGCCGCCAAGAAGGTCGTGGTCTTCGACTACGGCTTCGGCAACGTGCGTTCCGCCGAGCGTGCCCTCGCGCGCGCCGGCGCCGACGTGGAGATCACGCGCGACTACGACACGGCCATGAACGCCGACGGGCTGCTGGTGCCGGGCGTCGGCGCCTTCGCCGCCTGCATGAAGGGACTGAAGGAGGCCCGCGGCGACTGGATCATCGACCGGCGGCTGTCCGGCGGCCGCCCGGTCATGGGCATCTGCGTCGGCATGCAGATCCTCTTCGCGCGCGGCATCGAGCACGGCGTCCAGACCGACGGCCTGGACGAATGGCCCGGCGCGGTCGAGCCGCTCCAGGCCGAGATCGTGCCCCACATGGGCTGGAACACCGTCGACGCCCCGGCCGGCTCCGAGCTGTTCGCCGGCCTCGACGCGGACGCGCGCTTCTACTTCGTGCACTCCTACGCCGTCCACGACTGGTCCCTGGACGTGCACAACCCGCTGATGCAGGCTCCGAAGGTGACCTGGTCGACGCACGGGAAGCCGTTCGTGGCCGCCGTGGAGAACGGCGCCCTGTGGGCCACGCAGTTCCACCCCGAGAAGTCCGGCGACGCCGGAGCCCAGCTCCTCACCAACTGGATCGGAACCCTGTGAGCAAGCTCGAACTCCTCCCCGCCGTCGACGTCCGCGACGGCCAGGCCGTCCGCCTCGTGCACGGCGAGTCGGGGACGGAAACTTCTTACGGTTCGCCCCTGGAAGCCGCTCTGGCCTGGCAGCGCTCGGGCGCCGAGTGGCTGCACCTGGTCGACCTGGACGCCGCGTTCGGCACCGGCGACAACCGCGCGCTGATCGCCGAGGTCGCCGGGGCCATGGACATCAAGGTGGAGCTGTCCGGCGGCATCCGCGACAACGACACCCTCGCCGCCGCCCTCGCCACCGGCTGCACGCGCGTGAACCTGGGCACGGCCGCCCTGGAGACGCCCGAGTGGGTCGCCGAGGTCATCGCCGAGCACGGCGACAAGATCGCCGTCGGCCTCGACGTCCGCGGCACGACCTTGCGCGGGCGTGGCTGGACCCGTGACGGCGGCGACCTCTACGAGACGCTGGAGCGCCTCGACAAGGAGGGCTGCGCGCGGTACGTCGTCACCGACATCGCCAAGGACGGCACGCTCGAGGGCCCGAACCTGGAGCTGCTGAGGAACGTCTGCGCGGCGACGGACCGGCCCGTCGTGGCGTCGGGCGGCGTGTCCTCCCTCGACGACCTGCGGGCCCTCGCCGAGCTGGTGCCCCTCGGCGTCGAGGGCGCCATCGTCGGCAAGGCCCTCTACGCCAAGGCGTTCACCCTGGAGGAGGCCCTGGAGGCGGTGGCCCGGTGAGCGACGTACGACGCGTCACGACGGGCGCGCCCTGGGAGGAGGTCTTCGGCTACTCCCGCGCGGTGGAGCTGCCGAACGGCCTGGTGCTGGTCTCCGGCTGCACGTCGATAGTGGACGGGGAGATCGCCGGGGGCGGCCCCTACGAGCAGACGGTCAACGCCTTCAACGTCGCGTTCGCGGCGCTGGAGCAGCTGGGTCTCGGACGCGACGACGTCGTGCGGACACGCATGTACATCACCCATGCGCGGGACGTGGACGACGTCGGACGCGCCCACAAGGAGCTGTTCGACTCCGTCCGGCCCGCCGCCTCCATGATCATCGTCTCCGGTTTCGTGGACCCGTCCCTGGTCGTCGAGGTCGAGGTGGAGGCGTTCCGGGGAGTGCCCTCATGACCCTGGCGATCCGAGTCATCCCCTGCCTGGACGTGGACAACGGCCGGGTCGTCAAGGGCGTCAACTTCCAGAACCTGCGCGACGCGGGCGACCCCGTCGAGATGGCCAAGGTGTACGACGCCGAGGGCGCCGACGAGCTGACGTTCCTGGACATCACCGCCTCCTCCGGCAACCGCGAGACCACCTACGACGTGGTGCGCCGCACCGCCGAGCAGGTGTTCATCCCGCTCACCGTCGGCGGCGGGGTGCGCACCCCCGAGGACGTCGACAAGCTGCTGCGCGCGGGCGCCGACAAGGTGGGCGTGAACACGGCCGCGATCGCCCGCCCCGAGCTGATCAAGGAGATCGCGGAGCGGTTCGGCAGCCAGGTGCTGGTGCTGTCGGTGGACGCCCGGCGGACCCCTTCGGGGAGCTTCGAGGTGACCACCCACGGCGGCCGCAAGGGCACCGGCATCGACGCGGTCGAGTGGGCGCACCGGGCGGCCGAGCTGGGCGCGGGGGAGATCCTGCTCAACTCGATGGACGCCGACGGCACCAAGGACGGCTACGACCTGGAGATGATCGCGGCCGTGCGCAGGCATGTGACGGTCCCGGTGATCGCCTCCGGCGGCGCCGGCCGGCTCGCCGACTTCCCGCCCGCCGTCGAGGCGGGCGCGGACGCGGTGCTGGCCGCGTCGGTGTTCCACTTCGGCGACCTGCGGATCGGGCAGGTGAAGGACACGCTGCGGGGGGCGGGACACCCCGTGCGGTGACGCGCCCTTGGGCGCGTGGTGAGGTGAGGTAAGCCCCGGCCACCTGGTGGTCGGGGCTTACGCATGGAGAGATAGGAAAGAGAAGTTGCGCAAAATAAATTGCGCAACTTCTCTTTCCTATCTAGGGTGGGGGCATGACAGGCAAGGAGAGAGACCGCCGGATCACGGACCTGGGCACGCTCAAGGCCCTCGCCCACCCCCTGCGGATGCAGCTGTACCGGGGCCTGACGGTCGCCCGGGTCGCCACCGCCTCCCAGCTCGCCGAACAGGTCGACGAGGCCGTCTCGCTCGTCAGCTACCACCTGCGCAAACTCGCCGAGCACGGCCTGATCGAGGAGGCCGCGCCACAGAGCGGGGACGGCCGGGAGCGCTGGTGGCAGCCCGCCTCCGACGGGGTGAGCATCCGCGACGAGGACTTCCGCGACGCCCCCGAGAAGGCCGCCGCCCACACGGCGGCCAGCAGGTTCTTCGCCGAACAGCGCATGGACATGTACCGGCGCTGGCTCGACGAGCGCGCCCACTGGAGCCCCGAGTGGAACCGGACGGCCCAGTCCTCCGAGGCGACGCTGCGCCTCACGGCGGACGAACTGGCCGAGCTCAACCAGGAGATGCTCGCCCTCCTCCACACGTACGACGAGCGGAGCCGGGCCGCCGAGAGGGCCGGCGACACCGAAGGCCGCGAGAACGTCGCGGTGCACACGTACGCGTTCCCGTTCCGGATCTGAGAGAGGCCCGCCTTGACCGCCGCCGCGCACGAGACCACGCACGTGAACGCTCAGCCGATCGCATCCGAACCGCCGGCCCACCGCGACCCCAACGTGCTTCGCTGGCTCGCCGCCTACACCGCCTCGATGGTCGGCGACAGCGTCTACTACATCGCCCTGTCCTGGGCCGCCGTACAGGCCGGTACGCCCTCACAGGCCGGCCTGGTGATGACGGCGAGCGCACTGCCGAGGGCGCTGCTGATGCTGGGCGGGGGAGTGATCGCCGACCGGCTGGGTCCCCGCCGGGTCGTCATCGGCAGCGACGTCGTGCGCTGCGCGGCCGTCCTCGCGGTGGCCGCGCTGCTGTACGCGACCTCTCCCGGCCTGTGGCCGCTGGCCCTGCTGGCGCTGGTCTTCGGCGCCGTCGACGCCGTGTTCGTGCCGGCCGTGGGCGCCCTGCCCGCGCGCGTGACACGTCGTGACCAACTCGCGCGCGTGCAGGGCATGCGCGGACTGGCGATACGGTTCGCGAGCGTCGTCGGCGCCCCGCTCGGCGGCTTCGGCGTGGCGGCGGGCGGCGCCACGGCCGCCTTCGCGATCGCCGGGCTGCTCATCGCGGTGTCGGTGCCGCTGCTGCTCTGCGTGCGGATGCGCGACCTACCGCCGGACGACGCCACTCCCGACGCGACAGTCGACGCCACTGCCAACGCCGGCGCGCCGAACGCGACCGCCTGGGCCGACCTCGTGGCCGGTCTGGGATACATCCGCCGCCACCGCGTTCTCGCCCCGCTGATGGCGGCCATCGCCCTCGGCGACCTCGGCTTCGTCGGACCGCTCAACGTGGGCCTGACCCTGCTGGCCGACGAACGCGGGTGGGGCGCCTCCGGCATGGGCTGGGTGCTCTCCGGGTTCGGCGTCGGCGCGGGCGCCGCCTCGCTGCTGCTGACCCTGCGCGGGCGGCTCCCGCGCGCCGGAAAGGTCGCCGGCGGGTCGATCCTCGCCGGTTCGCTGGCCATCGGCTCCCTCGCGTACGCGCCGACGGTCGCCGCAGCCGTCGGCACGGCCCTGCTGATCGGGCTGCTCGCCGGCCTCAGCGGCGCCATGTGCGGCGCCCTGCTGCAGACCCACGCCGACCCCGCCTACCTGGGCCGCGTCACCGCCGTCTCCAGCCTCGTCAGCCTCGGCCTCAGCCCGCTCAGCATGCCGCTGTCGGCCGCCGCCATCGGCGCCTGGGGCACCGGCCCCGTGTTCGTCGTCAGCGCCGCGGTCTGCGGCCTCGGCGGGATCGTGGCCCTGTGCGTCCCCGGCCTGCGCCACGCCGAACTCCCCCGCTGACGTCACCACCCGCGCCCGCCTCCGCCCGCGGCCTCAACCCTTCGTCCCTCACCCTTTCGGCTGAGACAGCTGCACCAGGTTGCCCACGGTGTCGTCCAGGACGGCCGTCACGAAAGGCCCCTGCACCTGCGGCCCCTGCGAGAAGTGCACACCGAGCCCCCGCAGCCGCTCGTACTCCGCCTCGACGTCGTCGACGGAGAAGACGATGCAGGGCAGGCCCGCCTCCCGCAGCGCCGTCCGGTACGGCTCCGCGATCGGCCCCTGGCCGGGCTCCAACAGCAACTGGAGATCCGGCTGGGCCCCCTCGGCCGCGCCCACGGTGACGAGCAGCGTGCCGCCGCCGAGCTCCATGTGCAGGCGCGTCTCGAAGCCCAGGACGTTCGTGTAGAACGCGTGGGCCTTCGCGACGTCGTCGACGTACACGCTGGTCATCGCGACCTTGATCATGACCGGTGCCGCCGTTCAGATCCCGAGCTGCTTGCCGCCGTGCAGCTTCTCGAGCGCGTCCTTCTCGCCCACCAGCTCCACCTTGGCGGCGCTCTGCCGGCCGTACAGGAACAGCAGCAGCTCGGACGGCTCCCCGGTCGCCGTCACCACCGGCGTGCCCCGGTTGGCGACCGCCGTACGGCCGTCCGCGCGGCGCAGGACCAGGCCCGTGGGGGTGGAGCGGCCCATCAGCCGGGCGGTGCGCTCCAGCCGGGACCACAGGGCGTCCTGGAAGACCGGGTCGAGCTCGCGCGGCGTCCAGTCCGGCTGGGCGCGGCGGACGTCCTCGGTGTGGACGTAGAACTCGATCGTGTTCGACGCCTCGTCGATCTGCTTGAGCTGGAAGGGCGAGAAGCGCGGCGGACCGGTCCGGATCAGCTGGATGAGCTCCCCGTACGGCTTGGCCGCGAACTCCTCCATCACCTTGTCCAGCCGGGACGCGAGCTGTGGGATCAGGATGCCGCCGGCGGCGTCCGGGCGGCGCTCGCGCACCACCACGTGCGCGGCCAGGTCCCGGGTCTGCCAGCCCTCGCAGAGGGTCGGCGCCTCGGGACCCGCGGTCTCCAAGAGGTCGGCGAGGAGAAGCCGTTCACGCTTGGCGAAAGTCGACATGCAGTCAGCCTACGACCGTACGGGAGGTCCGCCCACCCGTCTCCCGGCCACCACTCCTCACCGAGGGGCCGTCGCGCCGCCCTTCCCAGCCAGTGGACACCGTCCCGTCACTGTCAGTGGCGCGCGGCAGAATGGCAGCATGACCAGCACGCCCACGCCCAGCAACCTGGACCCCGAGATCGCCGCGCGCCTCAAGCGCAGCGCCGACGGGCTCGTCCCCGCCATCGCCCAGCAGTACGACACCGGTGAGGTGCTCATGCTCGGCTGGATGGACGACGAGGCGCTGCACCGCACCCTCACCACCGGCCGCTGCACCTACTGGTCGCGCAGCCGCCAGGAGTACTGGGTCAAGGGCGACACCTCCGGCCACGTCCAGATGGTCAAGTCCGTCGCCCTCGACTGCGACGCCGACACCGTGCTGGTCAAGGTCGACCAGGTCGGCGCCGCCTGCCACACCGGCGCGCGCACCTGCTTCGACGCCGACGTGCTCCTCAAGGACGCCGATTCCGGCGTAACCGCCTCGGATCAGTAAGGTCAGCCGCCATGGACCTCGAGACGTTCCGCAAGCTGGCCGGCGACCGCCGTGTCATCCCGGTCACCCGCAAGCTCCTCGCCGACGGCGACACCCCGGTCGCGCTCTATCGCAAGCTCGCCGCCGAACGCACCGGCACCTTCCTGCTGGAGTCCGCGGAGAACGGCCGCTCCTGGTCCCGGTACTCCTTCGTGGGCGTCCGCAGCTCCGCCACCCTCACCGCGCTCGACGGCCAGGCCCACTGGCTCGGCACCCCGCCCGTCGGGGTCCCCACGGACGGCGACCCGCTGGCCGCCCTGCGCGCCACCATCGAGGCGCTGCACACCCCGCACCAGGAGGGCATGCCGCCCTTCACCGGCGGCATGGTCGGCTACCTCGGCTACGACATCGTCCGCCGCCTGGAGAAGATCGGCCCCGGCGAGCGTGACGACCTGAAGCTGCCCGAGCTGACCATGCTCCTGACCAGCGACCTCGCCGTCATGGACCACTGGGAGGGCTCCGTCCTGCTGATCGCCAACGCGATCAACCACAACGACCTGGACACGGGCGTCGACGAGGCCCACGCGGACGCGGTCGCCCGCCTGGACGCCATGGAGGCCGACCTCTCCCGCCCGGTCGCCCAGCCCCCGGCCGTCCTCCCGCCCTCCGAGCTGCCCGAGTACACCGCGCTGTGGGGCGGCCCCGACTTCCAGGAGGCCGTCGAGGACGTCAAGGAGCGCATCCGCGCGGGCGAGGCCTTCCAGGTGGTCCCCTCCCAGCGCTTCGAAACGCCGTGCACGGCAAGCGCGTTGGACGTGTACCGCGTGCTGCGGGCCACCAACCCCTCCCCGTACATGTACCTCTTCCGCTTCGACGGCTTCGACGTCGTGGGCTCCAGCCCCGAGGCGCTCGTCAAGGTGGCGGACGGACAGGCGATGGTCCACCCCATCGCCGGCACCCGGCACCGCGGGGCCACCCCCCAGGAGGACCAGGCCCTCGCCGACGAACTGCTCGCGGACCCCAAGGAACGCGCCGAGCACCTCATGCTCGTCGACCTCGGCCGCAACGACCTGGGCCGGGTCTGCGAGCCGGGCTCGGTCGAGGTCGTCGACTTCATGTCCGTCGAGCGGTACTCGCACGTGATGCACATCGTCTCCACCGTCACCGGCAAGGTCGCCACCGGCCGCACCGCCTTCGACGTCCTCACCGCCTGCTTCCCCGCCGGCACCCTCTCCGGCGCCCCCAAGCCGCGCGCCATGCAGATCATCGACGAGCTGGAACCCTCCCGGCGCGGCCTGTACGGCGGCTGCGTCGGCTACCTGGACTTCGCGGGCGACTCCGACACCGCCATCGCCATCCGCACCGCCCTGCTGCGCGACGGCACGGCCTACGTCCAGGCCGGCGCCGGCATCGTCGCCGACTCCGACCCGGTCGCCGAGGACCAGGAGTGCCGCAACAAGGCCGCGGCGGTGCTGCGCGCCGTCCACACCGCCAACCGCCTCGGGCAGCCCGCGCGCGAGTAGGGCTCATTCCGGGCGACTCCGGGACGCCTTCGCGACGACTCCAGGACGATTCCCGGACGACTTCGGACGGCTTGCCGCACAGTAGGACGCGTCTCACGTGCGCCCCGGGTGACGGTTCGCCCGGGGTTCAGGCGATAGTGGGGTACGTGACTGCTGTTCCTCACCCCCGTTCCGCATCCGACGCCGCCGCCCGGGCCGGCCGCCGCAGCCTCGCCCTCGCCCTGCTGTGCGGTGCGCTGGGCGCGGCCGTGGCCCTGCTGTCGACCCGGCAGCGCTGGTCGCACGGCACGGCGACGGTGGCCGGCGGCGCCTTCCCCCTGACCGCCAAGGGCAGCGACGTCACGGGCGTGCCCGCGGCGCTCGCCATAGTGGGCCTCGCCGCGCTCGTCGCCGTCTTCGCCGTCCGCAGGGCCGGCCGCTTCGCGGTCTCCGCCCTGCTCGCGCTCTCCGGCGCCGGCATCATGACCGCCGCCCTGCTCGGCGCCTCCGACAGCTCCGCACTCGACGAGCAGGCGGCGAAGGCGTCCGGCGACACCTCCGCCACCGTCGCCTCGTTCACCCACACCGGCTGGCCCTACGCGGCGGCCGCGGGCGGCGCCCTGATCCTCCTGGCCGGCCTGCTCGCCCTGCGCTACGGCCGCCGGTGGCCCGCCATGTCCGGCCGCTACGAACGCGACGGCGCCCCGCGCCCCCGGCGCGCGCAGGCGGCCCTCGACCCCGACCGGCCCGAGGACATGTGGAAGGCCCTGGACCGCGGCGAGGACCCCACCGGCATGGGCCCGGCCTGAACCGGCCCGACCAGGTCGCCGTCCCCGGTTCCCGATGTGGTGAATCAGACGCGACCGGATACCACCCCCGCGTCCGGCGCGCGCCTGCGTACGGGACAATGGACCACGAGCGTCCGGCTCGAACGGACACAGAGACAGCAATGAGGAGCAAGTCATGGCGGGCAGCAGCCACGGACACACCCCGGCCGCCTGGACCGGTGTCATCATCGCCATCATCGGTTTCACCGTCGCGGGCGCGTTCATGGTGATGGCCGAGCCGCTCGGGTTCTGGGCCGGCATGGCGATCGTGGCCCTCTCCGGGGTGGTCGGCCTGGCGATGCGCGCCGCGGGCCTGGGCCAGTCGAAGGACGTGCACCCGGTGCACCAGGTCGCGGCGACCCGCGAGCCGGCGAGCGTCGAGGGCTGAGGTCCCGTACGACTTCGTGAGGGGCGGCCGGTGCGGAACCGGCCGCCCCTCACGCGCGCGCGGCGCCCTGCCGGGGCACAATGCGAGGCGTGAACGCCGACAGCCAGAGGGTGACCTCGACGACCGCCGCACGACTCGCCGTGCCCGCCGGGATCCTCGCGGCCGTCGTCGCCGCCTTCGCCTACGTCGCGACCGTCGACCCCAACGAACCCGGCCACTACCCGGCCTGCCCGCTGCTGCGCTACACCGGCCTGTACTGCCCCGGCTGCGGCGGCCTGCGCAGCGCGCACGCCTTCGCGCACGGGGACTTCCAGGCCGCCCTCCAGGACAACGCGCCGGCCGTCGCCGCCTATCTGGGCTTCGCGGTGCTGTGGACCGTCTGGGTGACCCGCGCGGCCCGCGGACGCCCCCTGCGCGTCGACCTCACCCCGGTGCGGCTCTGGGCGCTGGGCGCGACGCTGCTGATCTTCACGGTTGTCCGGAACCTGCCGTTCGGCGGCTGGCTGCATCCTTGATCAACCGGGGATCGATCCGGGATCGACCGGGGATCGACCGGCGAACGTCCAGGTACTGGGACCGCCGTCTGCCGGATGTGAGGCCTTCGCCTTCCTCCGGATACCATCACAGTGACCATCGTTTTCCACCGCTTGCCGGAAGGAGGCCGCTCGCGTGAGTGTCCTCGACGAGATCATCGACGGAGTCCGTGCCGACCTCGCGGAGCGGCAGGCGCGCGTCAGCCTCGACGAGCTCAAGGAGCGCGCGGCGAAGGCCCCGGCCGCCAAGGACGGCGTCGCCGCCCTCCGCGGCGACGGCGTCAAGGTCATCTGCGAGGTCAAGCGCTCCAGCCCCTCCAAGGGCGCGCTGGCCGCCATCGCCGACCCGGCCGGCCTGGCCGCCGACTACGAGGCGGGCGGCGCGGCCGTCATCTCCGTCCTCACCGAACAGCGCCGTTTCGGCGGCTCGTTGGCCGACCTCGAAGCGGTACGCGCGCGCGTGGACATCCCCGTGCTGCGCAAGGACTTCATCGTCACCTCGTACCAGCTGTGGGAGGCCCGCGCGCACGGCGCCGACCTCGCGCTGCTGATCGTGGCCGCCCTGGAGCAGTCCGCCCTGGAGTCGCTCATCGAGCGCGCCGTCTCCATCGGCCTCACCCCGCTCGTCGAGGTCCACGACGAGGACGAGGTGGAGCGCGCCGTCGACGCGGGCGCCAAGGTGATCGGCGTCAACGCGCGCAACCTGAAGACCCTCGAGGTGGACCGCGGCACCTTCGACCGTGTCGCCCCCGAGATCCCGGCCCACATCGTCAAGGTCGCCGAGTCCGGCGTCCGGGGCCCGCACGACCTCATCGCGTACGCCAACGCCGGCGCCGACGCGGTCCTGGTCGGCGAGTCCCTGGTGACGGGCCGCGACCCCAAGACGGCGGTCGCCGACCTGGTGGCAGCGGGCGAACACCCCGCACTGCGCCACGGCCGCGGCTGACCGGCCGGTAGGCTGACCCACGATGACTCCGACGACCACCCTGCCGATCACGGACCGGTACGCCCGCCTCGCGCGCGGCTGCCGCCCCCGTGGTTGCCGCGCGCCCGCAAGGCGGGTGCACGGCCGCAGGGTGCGGTACGTCATCGGAGACGAACCGGGGCAAGTGAACGGCATGCGATGGCAGCGCGCCCCTCAGGGGCGCGGGGCTCTGTTTGATCTGCGGCTGCCGCCGCACGGGCACGACCGGCCACACTCGGCCTGAGGTCGTCCAACAAGCTCCGCCCCCACGGCGATCAGTGTTTTTCCACAAACTCACCGTGAGGTTTCCGCATGCCCAGCGAGTTCTTCATTCCCGACCCCGAGGGTCAAGTCCCCAGCGCCGAAGGCTACTTCGGTGCGTTCGGCGGCAAGTTCATCCCGGAGGCCCTCGTCGCCGCCGTGGACGAGGTGGCCGTCGAGTACGACAAGGCCAAGCACGACCCCGAGTTCGCCCGCGAACTCGACGACCTGCTCGTCAACTACACGGGTCGCCCCTCCGCGCTCACCGAGGTCCCCCGTTTCGCCGCGGAAGGGGGCGGCGCCCGGATGTTCCTCAAGCGCGAGGACCTCAACCACACCGGCTCCCACAAGATCAACAACGTGCTCGGCCAGGCGCTGCTCACCAAGCGCATGGGCAAGACACGCGTGATCGCCGAGACCGGCGCCGGCCAGCACGGCGTGGCCACGGCCACCGCCTGCGCCCTCTTCGGTCTCGAGTGCACGATCTACATGGGCGAGATCGACACCCGGCGCCAGGCCCTCAACGTGGCCCGGATGCGCATGCTGGGCGCCGAGGTCGTGGCCGTGAAGTCCGGCAGCCGCACGCTGAAGGACGCCATCAACGAGGCGTTCAGGGACTGGGTCGCCAACGTCGACCGCACCCACTATCTGTTCGGCACGGTCGCAGGACCGCACCCCTTCCCGGCGATGGTCCGCGACTTCCACCGCGTCATCGGCGTCGAGGCCCGCCGCCAGCTCCTGGAGCGCGCCGGACGGCTGCCCGACGCGGCCGTCGCCTGTGTCGGCGGCGGCTCCAACGCCATCGGCCTCTTCCACGCCTTCATCCCGGACGCCTCCGTCCGCCTCATCGGCTGCGAGCCGGCCGGCCACGGCCTCGAGACCGGCGAGCACGCGGCGACCCTGACCGCGGGCGAGCCCGGCATCCTGCACGGCTCCCGCTCCTACGTCCTCCAGGACGACGAGGGCCAGATCACCGAGCCGTACTCCATCTCGGCGGGCCTGGACTATCCGGGCATCGGCCCCGAGCACTCCTACCTCAAGGACAGCGGGCGCGGCGAGTACCGCGCGGTCACCGACGACGCGGCCATGCAGGCGCTGCGTCTGCTGTCGCGCACCGAGGGCATCATCCCGGCCATCGAGAGCGCGCACGCGCTGGCCGGCGCCCTGGAGGTCGGCAGGGAACTCGGCAAGGACGGGCTGATCATCGTCAACCTGTCCGGCCGCGGCGACAAGGACATGGACACCGCAGCCCGCTACTTCGGGCTGTACGACAACGGCGTGGACGCCGAGGTCGCCGCCGACGCGGCCGACACCGCGGAGATCGAGGGGGACGCCAAGTGAGCGGGGCCGCATTGAACAGCACGAAGGGCCAGCTGCTGTCCGACACCCTCGCCGGCGCCAAGGCCGAGGGCCGCGCCGCGCTCATCGCCTACCTCCCGGCCGGGTTCCCGACCGTGGACGGCGGCATCGAGGCGATCAAGGCCGTCCTCGACGGCGGCGCGGACGTCATCGAGGTGGGTCTGCCGCACAGTGACCCCGTCCTCGACGGACCGGTCATCCAGACCGCCGACGACATCGCCCTGCGGGGCGGGGTGCGGATCGCGGACGTCATGCGCACGGTCCGCGAGGTCTTCGCGGCGACCGGGAAGCCGGTCCTCGTCATGACGTACTGGAACCCGATCGACCGCTACGGCGTCGAGCGGTTCACCGCCGAGCTGGCCGAGGCGGGCGGCGCGGGCTGCATCCTGCCCGACCTGCCCGTGCAGGAGTCGGCGCTGTGGAGGGAGCACGCCGACAAGCACGGTCTCGCGACGGTCTTCGTCGTGGCGCCGAGCAGCAAGGACGCGCGGCTCGCCCAGATCACCGAGGCGGGCAGCGGCTTCGTCTACGCGGCCTCGCTGATGGGCGTCACCGGCACCCGGGAGTCGGTGGGCGCGCAGGCCCAGGACCTGGTCGAGCGGACCCGGGCCACCGGCACCGACCTGCCCGTCTGCGTCGGCCTCGGCGTGTCCGACGCCGCGCAGGCCGCCGAGGTGGCCGGCTTCGCCGACGGCGTGATCGTCGGCTCGGCCTTCGTCAAGCGGATGCTGGACGCGCCGGACGACGCGGCCGGCGTCGAGGCCGTCCGCGCGCTCGCGGGCGAGCTGGCGAAGGGCGTGCGCCGACAGGTGTGACAAAAGGTTCGCTCACCCGAACGGGTGGACCTGGGGTCGGGGAGGCGCAATGCGCCTCCCCGGTTCGTTCTGGGGGTGTGAGCGAGAAGAACCGTGACGGAAAGCGCAACGCCCGGGAACGGCTGGCGGCGGAGCGCGAGAAGCAGAAGGCCGCCGAGCGGCGGCGGCGCACACTGATCGTCGGCGCGAGCGTGGTCTGTGTGCTGGGTCTGGCGGCGGTGATCGGCGTCGTCGCCGCGAACTCCGGCAAGGACAACAGCAGTGACAAGGCGGGCCCGGTCGTGGCGCCGTCGGGTGCCCAGGGCCAGGACGCGCTGGCGATCCCGGTCGGCAAGGACGGCGCCCGGTCCACGCTCACCGTGTGGGAGGACTTCCGCTGCCCGGCCTGCAAGGCCTTCGAGGCGGCGTACCGCCCGACGATCCACGAGCTGACGCAGGCCGGGAAACTCAAGGTCGAGTACCACCTGGCCACCCTCATCGACGGCAACCTGGGCGGCAGTGGCTCCCGCAACGCGGTGAACGCGGCGGCCTGCGCCCAGGACGCCGGAAAGTTCCCCGTCTACCACGACGTGCTGTACGAGAACCAGCCGGAGGAGACGAACGACGCCTATGCCAAGAACGCCAAGCTCATCGAGCTCGCCGGCAAGGTCGACGGCCTGGACACGCCGGCGTTTCGCACCTGCGTCGAGGACGGCACGCACAACAGCTGGGTCGTGAAGTCCAACCAGGCCTTCCAGAGCGGTCACTTCGGCGGCACCCCGACCGTCCTGTTCAACGGGAAGAACATCTACGCGGACCAGTCGATGACACCGGCGAAGCTGAAGCAGATGGTGGAGGAGGCCGACAAAGGGTGACAAGGGGTAAGGCCCTTTCACACCTGCCCGTTATGGAGCCGTTGCCGGGCTGCCTGCCGTCGGCCCGGTCCGGCACGGTAGCGTCGACCTTGCCATGGAAATTGCCTACATTCCCAGCCCGTCGCACGGGGTGCTGTACCTCGGCCCCATTCCGCTGCGCGGCTACGCGTTCTGCATCATCATCGGCGTCTTCGTCGCGGTCTGGCTCGGCAACAGGCGCTGGGTCGCCCGGGGCGGGCGGGCCGGCACGGTGGCCGACATCGCCGTCTGGGCGGTGCCCTTCGGGCTGGTCGGAGGCCGGCTCTACCACGTGATCACGGACTACGAGCTGTACTTCAGCGAGGGCCGTGACTGGGTGGACGCCTTCAAGGTCTGGGAGGGCGGCCTCGGCATCTGGGGCGCGATCTCGCTCGGAGCGGTCGGCGCGTGGATCGGCTGTCGCCGCCGGGGCATCGCCCTGCCCGCGTACGCCGACGCCATCGCGCCCGGTATCGCCCTCGCGCAGGCGATCGGCCGCTGGGGCAACTGGTTCAACCAGGAGCTGTACGGCAAGGCGACCGACCTCCCCTGGGCGCTGCACATCACGTCCTCCGCCGACGGCCGGGTGCCCGGGTACTACCACCCGACGTTCCTGTACGAGTCGCTGTGGTGCATCGGCGTCGCCCTTCTCGTCCTGTGGGTCGACCGCCGCTTCAAGCTGGGGCACGGCCGGGCCTTCGCGCTGTACGTCGCCGCGTACTGCGTGGGCCGGGCGTGGATCGAGTACATGCGCGTCGACGACGCCCACCACATCCTGGGCCTGCGGCTGAACGACTGGACCGCGATGGTCGTGTTCGTGCTCGCGGTGACGTACATCGTGATCTCGGCGAAGAAGCGGCCGGGCCGCGAGGCGGTCGTCGAGCCGGGTGTCTCCGAGGGCGCCTCCGGAGGTGAGGCCGGTGAGGTCTCCGAGGACGAGGACAAGACCGGGGACGCGGACGAGGGCACGGACAAGGGCGAGGCCAAGGCCAAGGCCAAGGCGGAGGGCAAGGAAGAGTCCGAGACCGAGGTCGACGAAAGCGCCGACGCCAAGGTCGAGGAGAAGGCCCCGGCGAAGGACAAGGCCGACGCCGGAGCGAAGGGCGCGGCCAAGGCCGAGGCGGAGCCTGCCGAGGTGAAGACCGAAGTGAAGGCCGACGTGAAGACCGAGGTCAAGGACGAGGCCGAGTCGGCCGGCAAGAAGAGCTGACGGCTGACCGTACGACACGACGAGGGCGCCCGGGTTTGCCGGGCGCCCTCGTCGTGTGTGTGGGCGGTGGGCGAGGGTTCAGCCCTTGCGGGGGGCCAGTGACAGGGTGCGCTGTGCCGTCGCCACCACCGCCGCGTCGATGAAGCGGCCGTCCGGGAGGGCCTGGGCGCCCTGCTCCCGGGCCGCGGCCTTGACGATCGTCTCGGCCTCTTCCAGTTCCCGTTCGGTGGGCAGATAGGCCCGTTCGATGATCGGGAGCTGGCGGGGGTGGATGGCGGCGCGGCCCAGGAAGCCGAGGGTGCGGCCGTGGGCGCAGGTGGTGGCCAGGCCCTCCAGGTCGCGGATGTCGGGGTGCACCGACTGGGGCGGGGACGCCAGGCCCGCGGCCCGGGCGGCGACGACGACACGGGAGCGGCACCAGTCGAGGCCCGCGTCGTCGCGCAGGCCCAGGTCGGCGCGCAGGTCCGCCTCGCCGAGGGCGATGCCGCGCAGGGAGGGGTGGGCGCGGGCGATGGCGTAGGCGTGTTCGATGCCGAGGGCTGTTTCCAGGAGGGCGTGGAGGGGGGTGGCTCCACGGTCGGCCCGGGGCACGGTCTCGGCGACCCGGGTGATCTGGTGCGGGGACGTCACCTTCGGCAGGCGCAGGCCGGCGACCCCGGGGAGGGCGGCCACGCTGCGGAGGTCCGCCGCGGCGAAGGGGCTGTCCAGGGCGTTCACCCGGACATGGACCGGAACCGGCTGGGGCTCGGACAGGCGTTCGGCGGTGGCCGTGCGGGCGTACTCCTTGCGGTCCGGGGCGACCGCGTCCTCCAGGTCGATGATGACGACGTCGGCGCCGCAGGCGAGCGCCTTGGTGACGGTCTGCGGACGGTCGCCGGGGGCGTACAACCAGGTCAGCGGGGGTGTCGTCGGGGAGCTCGTCATAGTGCGCCCTCTTCGCGGAGGGCCTTCAGCTCGGTCGGGGTCAGGCCGAGCTCGGTCAGCACCGTCTCCGTGTCGGCGCCGTGCGGGCGGCCGGTCCAGCGGATCGCGCCGGGGGTGGAGGAGAGCCGGAACAGGACGTTCTGCATGCGGATCCGGCCCAGCTCCGGGTCGTCGACCGCGGTGATCGTGCCGAGGGCCTGGTACTGGGGGTCCGTCATCACGTCCCGTACGTCCTGGATCGGGGCGATGGCCGCCTCCGCCTTCTCGAACGCGGCGAGGACGTCGGTGCGGGTGCGGGCGGCGATCCAGGCGCCGACCGCTTCGTCGAGGACGTCGGCGTGGGCGGCCCGGCCGGCGCCCGTCGCGAACCAGGGCTCGTCGATCAGGTCGGGCCGGCCGACCAGGCGCAGCACCCGTTCCGCGACCGACTGGGCGGACGTCGAGACGGCGACCCAGTCTCCGTCGGCGGTTCGGTAGGTGTTGCGCGGGGCGTTGTTGGCGGACCGGTTGCCGGTGCGGGCCTGGACGTAGCCCAGCTGGTCGTACCAGAGGGGCTGGGGGCCGAGGACGGTGAGGATGGGTTCGATGATCGCCATGTCGACGACCTGGCCCTCGCCGGTGCGCTCGCGGGCGGCGAGGGCCGTCATGACGGCGTAGGCGGTGGCCAGGCCCGCGATGGAGTCGGCCAGGCCGAAGGGCGGCAGGGTCGGGGAGGCGTCCGGTTCGCCCGTGATCGCGGCGAAGCCGCTCATCGCCTCGGCGAGGGTGCCGAAGCCGGGGCGGTGTGCGTAGGGGCCGAACTGGCCGAAGGCGGTGACCCGGGTGAGGACCAGGCGGGGGTTGGCCGCCGACAGGTCCTCCCAGCCGAGGTCCCACTTCTCCAGGGTGCCGGGACGGAAGTTCTCGATGATCACGTCGGCGGTGGCGGCGAGGCGCAGGAGGGTGGCGCGCCCGCCGGGCCGGGAGAGGTTCAGGGTGATCGTGCGTTTGTTGCGGCCGAGGAGCTTCCACCACAGGCCCACCCCGTTCTTGGACGGGCCGTGGCCCCGGGAGGGGTCCGGCTGGGCGGGGTGCTCGACCTTGATGACCTCCGCGCCGAAGTCGCCGAGCATGGTCGCGGCGAGCGGGCCGGCGAAGAGGGTGGCGAGATCGAGGACGCGAAGCCCGTGCAGGGGAGGGGTCGTCGCGGTCATGAGGCGTACTGCTTGTCGATCTCGGAGCGGTACGGCATCGATGCGGAAGCGCCTGGCCGCTGGACCGAGAGGGCGGCCGCGGCGGCGGCCCAGGCCAGGGCCTCCCGTACGGGGCGTTCCTCGCCGAGGGCCACGGCCAGGGCGCCGACGAACGTGTCGCCCGCGCCGGTGGAGTCGACGGCGGCGACGTGCGGGGCGGGCACGGTGAGGGGTTCGGCGCCGCGGGCCGCGTAGAGGCTGCCGGCCGAGCCCAGGGTGACGACCACCTGCGGGACGCTGTCCAGCAGGGCGGTGGCCGCCTCCCGCGGGTCGGTGCGGCCGGTGAGGGCGGTGGCCTCGTGCTCGTTGGGGACCAACAGGTCGGTGGCGGCGAGGAGTTCGGGCGGGAGAGGTTGCGCGGGGGCCGGGGTGAGGATCGTCCGGACGCCGTGGGCGCGGGCTGCCCGGGCGCCCGCGACGACCGCCGCCAGCGGGACTTCGAGCTGGAGCAGGAGGGCGTCGGCGGAGGAGATGAGGACTTCGTCGCCGGGGACGAGGTGGTCGACGGTGCCGTTCGCGCCGGGGACGACGACGATCGCGTTGCCGCCCTCGTCGTCCACGACGATGTGCGCGGTGCCGGAGGGGGACTCGACGGTACGCAGGTGGTCGGTGTTCACGCCGGAGTGTTCCAGGGTGGAGCGCAGACGGGCGCCGAAGGAGTCGTTGCCGACCGCGCCGATCATCGAGACGGTGGCGCCCGCGTGGGCCGCGGCGATCGCCTGGTTGGCGCCCTTGCCGCCGGGGATCGTACGGAACTCCCGTCCCGTCACGGTCTCCCCGCGCTGCGGGGGTTTCTCGACATAGGCGACGAGGTCCATGTTCGTGCTGCCGAGCACGACGATGTCGGTCATGGGCGGGAAGCCTCCCGGTGGGTGAGGGACCAGGTCAGGTGGGCCAGGTGGTCGAAGCCGACGCCGTCGAGGCCGGCGACGGAGGTGGCCAGGCGGTTTTTGAGGGGGGCCGTCCAGCGGTCGGGGAGGGCGGCCGGGTCGCCGGCGAGGAGGGCGGCGACGCTGCCGGCCGTCGCGCCGTTGGAATCGGTGTCCAGGCCGCCGGACACGGCGCGGCAGACGGAGGCGCTGAAGTCGCCGTCGGCGTGGGTGAGGGCGGCGGCGATCAGGGCGGTGTTGGGGATCGCGTGGACCCAGTGGTGCGCCTTGTGGGTGGTGTGGAGTTCGTCCACGACGGTGTCGAAGTCGGCGTGTTCCTGCGCCAGTTGGATTGCGTGGGTGACGGCCCGGGCGAGGCGCGAGCGGGGCGGGACGACGGTCAGCCCGGTGCGCAGGCAGGCGTGGACGTCGTGGTCGCCGGTCGCTGCCGTGGCGATGACGGCCGCCGTGAACATCGCCGCGTAGACGCCGTTGGCGGTGTGGGTGAGGGTGGCGTCGCGGTGGGCCTGCTCGGCTGCGCCGGCCGGGTCGCCGGGGTTGGTCCAGCCGTGGACGTCGGCGCGGATGAGGGCGCCGATCCACTCGCGGAAGGGGTTGCGGTGACGGGCGGTGTGCGGGGGTTCGATGCCGGTCAGGAGGTTGCGCAGGGCGACGCGTTCGGCGGTGAAGGCGCGGCCGGCGGGGAGTTCGTCCAGCCAGAGCCGGGCCACGTCCGTGGTGGTGAAGTCGCTGCCGTGGCGCTGGAGCAGGAGGAGGTTGAGGAGGGGGTAGTTGAGGTCGTCGTCCTCGGGCATCCCGTCGATGTTCTCGGCGAGGGAGGTGAGGGCCGAGCGGCGGTTCCAGGGGTGGGCTTCGAGCAGGTCCCGGGGGACTCCGCGGGCCGTGAAGTAGCCGGTGAGGGGCCAGTTGCCGGTGGAGCGGGCGAGGGCGCGGATGGCGTCCAGGGGGAGCTTCTCGACGGGTTTGCCGAGGAGGCAGCCGACGGCCCGGCCCAGCCAGGCCGCTTCCAGCCGAGCCCGGGTGGGGGCCGCGGGGCGCGCACCGGCCGGCCGGACCGGCCACCGGGGGCACAGGACCCTGATCTTCTCCAGATCCGTCGGCTCGTCGTCCCTCAACCGGCTGGGCAGGTCCGCGAGTTCGTCCAGGAGGTCTTCCGCGAGCAGCCGCAGATAGCGCGAGGCGCGCCCCGGCGAGGCGCCCGCCCGGGGCGGGGCCTCGCAGCCTCCCGCCGCCTTCCAGCGGGCGGCGATCGCCCACGGCTCCCGGCCGTCCTGGGCGGCCTGGCGCAGTTCGTGGCCGACGAGGTCCTCCGGCTGGATCCAGGTCAGTCGGAGCATCGCGGTCCTCCGAGGGCGGCGAACGCCTGCTCGTGGGCGCGGTGACGGCGCGTGTCGCGGTCGAAGATCTCCCGGGCGACCTCGGTGAGCGTCGCCGCCGGCTGCCGGAGGTCGAGGCGGCTGGCCTCGGCGACCTGCTTCGACCACTCGTCCGGGACCGGCGAGCCCAGGGCGCCCGCCACCGCTCCCGCCATCGTCGCGATGGAGTCGCAGTCGCGGCCGTAGTTCACCGAGCCCAGCACCGCCTGCCGGTAGTCGCCGCCCGCCACCAGCAACATGCCCAGGGCGACGGGGAGTTCCTCGATCGCGTGCAGACGGGACGGACGGCGGGCGCCCAGCGAGGGCCGCCGGTAGTCGGGGCCCACCGTGTCGTACGGCGTCACCGCCTGCCGCAGCGGGGCCAGCGCGGACTCGAAGTCGGTGTGCCGGGCCGCCTCTTCGCAGACCTTCTCGATCGCCGCACGCGTGCCGTCCCTCGCCAGCGACAGGCAGGCCGCGACCACCGAGTCCGGGGCGGCGTCCGGTGCGCAGGCCGCCGCCACCGCCGCCGCGAAGACCCCCGCCGCCTCCCGTCCGTACGACGACTGGTGGGCGCCCGCGATGTCCAGCGCCTCGGCGTACGCGCCCGCCGGGTCGGCCGCGTTGACCAGGCCCACCGGGGCCATGTACATCGCCGCACCGCAGTTGACGATGTTGCCGACGCCGGCCTCACGGGGGTCGGCATGGGCGTAGTGCAGCCGCGTGACGAGCCACTTCTCCGCCAGGAAGAGACGGTGCAGGGGGAGGGCCTCGGTTTCCAGTTCCGGGATCCAGCGGGGGTTCGTCATCAGGTCCGGCACCAGGTGGTCGGCGATCGCGTAGGCGTCCAGGTGGTCGCGGACCGTGGCGTAGACCCTGATCAGCGCGTGCGTCATCAAGGTGTCGTCGGTGACGTGGCCGTCGCCCTTGTGGTACGGGGCGATCGGGCGGGCGGTGCGCCAGTCGTCGCCGTTCCAGGGGCCGACGACGCCGTGGACGCGGCCGCCGTGGCGCTGAAGGATCTGGTCGGGGGAGTAGCCCTCGACGGGCCCGCCGAGGGCGTCGCCGACGGCGGCTCCCACGAGGGCGCCGGTGATGCGTTCTTCCAGGGTCGCGCCGTTGCCGTCCTGTGCGTCGGCGCCTTCTTGCGCTGTGGTGCTTTCTCGCGCTTTGGGCTTCATGCCCCGAATCATCCTCCTGGTGGGGCCGGTTGTGCGGCTTCCAGGAGTTCGGCGAGTTCCACCAGGTCGGTGCCGGTGAGACGGGGGAGTACGCAGCCGGAGAGGGTGCGGCAGCTGTCGCGCCACGCGGCCGGGATCGCGGGGCCGCCGCCCAACGCGCCCGTCAGCGCGCCCGCGAGGGCCGGGGCCGAGTCCGCGACCCGGGAGAGGCAGGCCGCCGCCGGCACCGCTTCGGCGATACGGCCGCCGGCCGCCGTCACCAGCGCCAAAGCCACCGGGACCGTCTCCGCCGCCGCGATGCCGTAGCTGTAGACGTGGTCCACGATCTGGTGTTCCAGGAGGGGGATGAGCGCGAAGGCGCTGACGGCGTCGTGGGCCAGCTTGAGCGCGTGGCGGGCGTTGCGGCCGATCTCGGTGTGGTCGGGGAGTTCGGCGAGGGCCGCGGTGACGCAGGCGGCGGGGTCCGCGCCGACGAGGGCCAGTGCCAGGGCCGCCGCCATCGCGCGGGCGCCGTGCACGCCGTCGCCGTCCTGGGTGTAGCGGGCGTCGAACTCGGCGAGGTCGGCGGCGAGTTCGGGGTCGCCGGGGTGGGCCACCGCGAGGACGCAGGCGCGTACGCAGGCCGCGTCGTCGAAGTAGTGGGGGTTGTCGTGGCCGGTGGCGGGCGGGCGCAGTCCGGCGGCGAGGTTGCCGAGGCCGGCGCGGACGGAGATGCGGGCGCGCAGCGGGAGGACGGCGGATTCGACCTCGGGCGCGCGGTCGGCCGCCGCCGCGACCTCACTGGCGATCGCGTTCCAGGCGAGGTCGATGGCGGCGCGCATCCGGCGTTCCCGGCTGAGGTCGCCGAGAACGGTGTCGTCGCCCGCCCGCAGGACCGCCTCGGCGGCGAACGCCGCCCACTCGGCGTCGTCGGAGGGGCCCAGACGCAGGGGTTCGGGGGGTTGGTTGAGGGCGATGGGGACGGGGAGGGTGGTGGTGGCGTTGTGTTCGGCGAAGGTGTCGAGTTCTCGGGTGAGGCGGCGTGTCCACTCGGGCATGCGGGCGGCTCGGTGGCGGGCGGCGGGCCAGCCGGCGGCGTCGCCCGCGGCCAGGCCGAGCAGGAGGCCTTCTACTCGGTGCGGGCGGGTTCGGGCCGAAACGGCCTCGGCTGCGCCTTCGGCCCTGTTGCTCGCACCTGCACCGGCCGTGGGACGTTCGTCGTCGGGTGCGGGTGGCCCCTCGGGGGCCTTCGCGCCGTCGGCGGCTGCGGGGGTGTTCGGGAGCGTCGTCGTCGCCGAGGCCGTTCCCTCGTCCCATGGGGCCGGTGGTTTCACCGTCGTGCCTCCGTCGTGTCGGTGGTCGGCAGGGTGATGAGGGTCGGGACGAGGTCCTCGGCGATCATGCCCTCGCCCCATTTGCCGCCCTCTTCGGGTACCAGCAGCTCCGCCACGTCCAGGACGTGGTGGCCGGCCATCGAGGGCAGGCAGCTGCCCCGGGCCGGGCCGATGGCGGCCGCCCACTGCGGGGGGATCGCCGAGGCGCCCTGGGTCGCGCCGGCCAGCGCCCCGGCGACCGCCGCCGTCGTGTCGGCGTCGCGGCCCATGTTCACGGCGGTGAGGACGGCCTCGCGGAAGTCGCCGTCGGCTGCCGCGTAGGCGCCGA
This sequence comes from Streptomyces sp. NPDC031474, assembly GCF_055581185.1. NCBI lineage: Bacteria > Bacillati > Actinomycetota > Actinomycetes > Kitasatosporales > Streptomycetaceae > Streptomyces > Streptomyces sp. NPDC031474. The sequence continues at coordinate 315,855 of NZ_JBVIJX010000001.1, read as the reverse complement.
AGGCGAGGGCGACGGCTTCGGGGGCCAGGTCGGTCCAGGGGTAGCCGCCGATGACGACGGCGGAGCGGACCGCCCGTTCGCCCCGGTGGGCCACCGTCACCGCCCGGCGCAGGGAACGGGCCGTCCAGGAGTCCTCGGGGATCACCGCCAGCGCCGAGGCCACGACCGCGATCGCCGGCGCTCCGGCCATCGCCGCCGCCACGCCCGCCGCGACCGCCTGGCCGCCGTAGATGCCCTCGCCGTCGTGGCTGACCGCGCCGTCGATCGCGACCAGACGGGCCGCTTCGGCCGGGCGGCCCGCGGCGAAGACGCCGAAGGGGGCCGCGCGCATCGCCAGACCGTCGCTCCAGGCGTGCCGGTGCTGTGCCGAGATGGGCGCCGCGAGGCCTCGGCGGAGGTTCTCCAGGGTGCCGCGTTCGCTGAAGCCGGCGCCGCGGAAGGGGCCCTCGTCGCGGTCGGCGATCCACTGATGCCAGGCCGCCTCCACATGGGCCGGGGTGAGCGCGGAGCCGTGGCGGGCGAGGAGCAGGCCGGAGAAGATCGCGTACTCCGTGTCGTCCGTGCCGGCCGGCCTCTCGCTGACGTAGCCCGTGATGCGGCCCCAGCGGGCGCGGATCTCGGAGGGCTTCATGTTCTCGGCGGGTGCGCCGAGGGCGTCTCCCACGGCGAGGCCGAGCAGGGCGCCGCGGGCCCGTTCACGGATCGATGCCATGCACGGCCTCTCCTTCGGGGGCCCGCACGGGCGCGGAACCCTTTGCGGATGTGTCCCACCATCGGCGGTTGACCTGAGCCTGAAACCTCCTCATGTCACCCGGTCGACATATGGGCGGCCTTCCGATCGAATGAGCGACCGAGGGTAAAGGTGCAGGTTAGGGCATCCTCGCCTTGCTGGCGGGCGGGAATGTGGGCGCGTATCTTTGGCGTTGTCAGAGATTGGAACTTGTCTAAAGTTAGCTTTGCCTTAGCTATCTGGGGGATCTTCATGGCCATCATCGAGACCGAAGCCACGCTGCACGAGGCGCACCGCGACAACCACACGCACCGGGACGTCAACGGTGGCTGGCTGCGGCCCGCCGTGTTCGGGGCGATGGACGGCCTGGTCTCCAACCTCGCGCTGATGACCGGTGTCGCCGGCGGGTCCGTCGGGCAGCAGACCATCGTCATCACCGGGCTTGCCGGTCTCGCCGCAGGCGCCTTCTCGATGGCCGCCGGCGAGTACACCTCCGTCGCCTCGCAGCGTGAGCTCGTCGAGGCCGAGCTCGATGTGGAGCGCAGGGAGCTGAGGAAGCACCCGCAGGACGAGGAGGCCGAGCTCGCCGCGCTGTACGAGTCCCGGGGCGTCGAGCCCGAGCTGGCCCGGCAGGTCGCGCAGCAGCTCTCGCGCGATCCCGAGCAGGCCCTGGAGATACACGCCCGTGAGGAGCTGGGCATCGATCCCTCGGATCTGCCCTCGCCGCTGGTCGCCGCCGTGTCGAGCTTCGGGGCGTTCGCGCTCGGCGCGCTGCTGCCCGTCCTGCCGTATCTGCTGGGGGCCGCCTCGATGTGGCCGGCCGTGCTGCTGGCGCTGTTCGGGCTGTTCGGCTGCGGCGCCGTGGTGGCCCGGGTGACCGCGCGGACCTGGTGGTTCAGCGGACTGCGACAGCTCGCGCTCGGAGGCGCGGCGGCCGGTGTGACGTACGCCCTGGGCACTTTGTTCGGAACGGCCGTAGGATAGATCGGCTGCTACATATGCGATGGGCCGTATAAGTAGCCGTTACTGACTGGTTTCGGATGCTTAACCAGCGGGCATGAGCCGTAAGCGCTGTGGGCAATGACGCCTGCGGCGCACTTGCGGGGTGGACGACGCCGCTCTCCCCGCCCTTCGGACCGACGGACACCGATCTGATCGATCTCGTCCCGTCCGGTCCCCATATAACTTTCAGCCACGTGCGCGAGACCCCCTTTCGCGAGCTCGTGGCGTCCGCATGTTGGAACGGAGTATCCGGTTCCCGAGAACCGCTCCATCATGTAACCTGCACGAAATTTTGCGCTCACGCAGAGGGCCAACGTCGTCCCTTCGCACGCCATATATGCCACTTGAGACGACGACGGGAGAGCCGATGCGTACGCCGCGCCAGCCGTCCCAGCATTCCGCGAATGGCCAGAACTGGTCCTTCATGGATGCTCGCCCTGCTGCGCAGGGTATGTACGACCCCCGCAACGAGCACGACGCCTGTGGCGTCGGCTTCGTGGCCAACCTCACCGGCGAGGCGAGCCACACGCTGGTCGAGCAGGCGCTCACCGTTCTGCGCAACCTCGAACACCGCGGCGCCACCGGCTCCGAGCCGGACTCCGGCGACGGCGCGGGCATCCTCACCCAGGTCCCCGACGCCTTCTTCCGCGAGGTGGCCGGTTTCGAGCTGCCCGAGGCCGGCGGCTACGCCGTCGGTATCGCCTTCCTCCCCGAGGACGGCTTGCAGGACGCCGTCTCGCAGATCGAGACGATCGCCGACGACGAGGGCCTCACCGTCCTCGGCTGGCGCGAGGTCCCGGTCGCCCCCGAGCTCCTCGGCGCCACCGCCCGCTCCACGATGCCCGCCTTCCGCCAGGTCTTCGTGACCGACGGCGCCTCCCAGGGCATCGACCTCGACCGCAAGGCGTTCGTGCTGCGCAAGCGCGCCGAGCGCGAGGCCGGCGTCTACTTCCCCTCGCTGTCCGCGCGGACGATCGTCTACAAGGGCATGCTGACCACCGGCCAGCTCGAACCCTTCTTCCCGGACCTGTCCGACCGCCGCTTCGCCTCGGCCGTGTCGCTCGTCCACTCGCGCTTCTCCACGAACACCTTCCCGTCGTGGCCGCTCGCGCACCCGTACCGCTTCGTCGCGCACAACGGTGAGATCAACACCGTCAAGGGCAACCGCAACTGGATGCGCGCCCGCGAGTCGCAGCTGGTCTCGGACCTGTTCGGCTCCGCCGACCATGGGCACAGCGGACAGGACGAGAAGTCCATCGAGCGGATCTTCCCGGTGTGTACACCGGACGCCTCCGACTCGGCGTCCTTCGACGAGGTGCTCGAACTGCTCCACCTCGGCGGCCGTTCACTGCCGCACTCCGTGCTGATGATGATCCCGGAGGCGTGGGAGAACCACGACTCCATGGACCCGGCCCGGCGCGCCTTCTACGAGTTCCACGCCACGATGATGGAGCCCTGGGACGGCCCGGCCTGCGTCACCTTCACCGACGGCACCCAGGTCGGCGCCGTCCTCGACCGCAACGGCCTGCGTCCCGGCCGCTACTGGGTCACCGACGACGGCCTCGTCGTCCTCGGCTCCGAGGTCGGCGTCCTCGACATCGACCCCGCCAAGGTCGTCCGCAAGGGCCGCCTCCAGCCCGGCAAGATGTTCCTCGTCGACACCGCCGAGCACCGCATCATCGAGGACGACGAGATCAAGGCGAACCTCGCCGCCGAGAAGCCCTACGCCGAGTGGCTCGAGGCCGGCGAGATCGAGCTCGTCGACCTGCCCGAGCGTGAGCACATCGTGCACACGCACGCCTCGGTCACCCGCCGCCAGCAGACCTTCGGCTACACCGAGGAAGAGCTGCGCGTCCTGCTCGCGCCGATGGCCAAGGCCGCCGCCGAGCCGATCGGTTCGATGGGCACCGACTCGCCGATCGCCGCGCTCTCCGCGCGCCCGCGGCTCCTCTTCGACTACTTCACCCAGCTGTTCGCGCAGGTCACCAACCCTCCACTGGACGCCATCCGCGAGGAACTGGTCACCTCGCTGCGCTCCTCCCTCGGCCCGCAGGGCAACCTGCTCGAACCGAGCGCCGCGTCCTGCCGCACTGTCACCCTGCCGTTCCCGGTGATCGACAACGACGAGCTGGCCAAGCTCATCCACATCAACGCCGACGGCGACATGCCCGGCTTCAAGGCCGCGACCCTCTCCGGCCTGTACCGGGTGCACGGCGGCGGCGACGCCCTCGCCGCGCGCATCGAGGAGATCTGCGCCGAGGCCGACGCCGCCATAGACAACGGCGCCCGCCTCATCGTCCTCTCCGACCGCCACTCGGACGCCGAGCACGCGCCGATCCCGTCGCTGCTGCTCACCTCGGCCGTCCACCACCACCTCATCCGCACCAAGCAGCGCACCCAGGTGGGCCTGCTGGTCGAGGCCGGAGACGTTCGCGAGGTCCACCACGTCGCCCTGCTGATCGGGTTCGGCGCCGCCGCCGTCAACCCGTACCTGGCGATGGAGTCGGTCGAGGACCTGCTGCGCGCCGGCACCTTCCTCGACGGCATGGAGCCCGAGCAGGCGATCCGCAACCTGATCTACGCGCTCGGCAAGGGCGTCCTGAAGGTCATGTCCAAGATGGGCATCTCGACCGTCGCCTCCTACCGCGGCGCCCAGGTCTTCGAGGCCGTCGGTCTCGACGACGCCTTCGTCGAGAAGTACTTCAACGGCACGGCCACCAAGATCGGCGGCGTCGGCATCGACGTCGTCGCCAAGGAGGTCGCCGCCCGCCACGCCAAGGCCTACCCGGCGTCCGGCATCGCGCCGGCCCACCGCGCCCTGGAGATAGGCGGCGAGTACCAGTGGCGCCGCGAGGGCGAGCCGCACCTGTTCGACCCGGAGACGGTCTTCCGCCTCCAGCACTCGACGCGCACGGCCCGCTACGACATCTTCAAGAAGTACACGGACCGCGTGAACGAGCAGTCCGAGCGCCTGATGACGCTGCGCGGACTCTTCGGCTTCAAGTCCGGCCGCGCGCCGATCTCGATCGACGAGGTCGAGCCGGTCTCCGAGATCGTCAAGCGGTTCTCCACCGGCGCCATGTCGTACGGCTCCATCTCCCTGGAGGCGCACGAGACCCTCGCCATCGCCATGAACCAGCTGGGCGGCAAGTCCAACACCGGCGAGGGTGGCGAGGACGCGGACCGGCTGTACGACCCGGCGCGCCGCTCCGCCATCAAGCAGGTCGCCTCCGGCCGCTTCGGTGTGACGAGCGAGTACCTGGTCAACGCGGACGACATCCAGATCAAGATGGCCCAGGGCGCCAAGCCCGGCGAGGGCGGCCAGCTGCCCGGCCACAAGGTCTACCCGTGGGTCGCCAAGACCCGTCACTCCACCCCGGGTGTCGGTCTGATCTCCCCGCCGCCGCACCACGACATCTACTCCATCGAGGACCTGGCCCAGCTGATCCACGACCTGAAGAACGCGAACCCGCAGGCGCGGATTCACGTGAAGCTGGTCTCCGAGGTCGGCGTCGGCACGGTCGCCGCGGGTGTGTCGAAGGCCCACGCGGACGTCGTGCTGATCTCCGGCCACGACGGCGGCACGGGCGCCTCGCCGCTGACCTCGCTGAAGCACGCGGGCGGCCCCTGGGAGCTCGGCCTCGCCGAGACCCAGCAGACCCTGCTGCTCAACGGCCTGCGTGACCGCATTGTCGTCCAGACTGACGGTCAGCTGAAGACCGGCCGCGACGTGATCATCGCCGCGCTGCTCGGCGCCGAGGAGTTCGGTTTCGCGACCGCGCCGCTCGTGGTCTCCGGCTGCGTCATGATGCGCGTCTGCCACCTCGACACCTGCCCGGTCGGCATCGCCACGCAGAACCCGGTGCTGCGCGACCGCTTCGCGGGCAAGGCCGAATACGTCGTGAACTTCTTCAGGTTCATCGCCGAAGAGGTCCGCGAGCTCCTCGCCGAGCTGGGCTTCCGCTCGATCGAGGAGGCCGTCGGCCACGCCGAGGTCCTCGACGTCGAGCGCGCCGTCGACCACTGGAAGGCGCAGGGCCTGAACCTGGCCCCGCTGTTCCACGTGCCCGCCCTGCCCGAGGGCGCGGCGCTGCACCAGGTCATCGAGCAGGACCACGGCCTGGAGAAGGCGCTCGACAACGAGCTGATCAAGCTCGCCGCCGACGCCCTGGCCGCGGACTCGGCGACCGACGCCCAGCCGGTGCGCGCCCAGGTCTCCATCCGCAACATCAACCGCACGGTCGGCACCATGCTCGGCCACGAGGTCACGAAGAAGTTCGGCGGTGCGGGCCTGCCCGAGGACACCATCGACATCACCTTCACCGGCTCCGCGGGCCAGTCCTTCGGCGCCTTCCTCCCGCGCGGTGTCACGCTGCGCCTGGAGGGCGACGCCAACGACTACGTCGGCAAGGGCCTCTCCGGCGGCCGCGTCATCGTCCGCCCGGACCGGGGCGCCGACCACCTCGCCGAGTACTCGACGATCGCGGGCAACACCATCGCCTACGGCGCGACCGGCGGCGAGCTGTTCCTGCGCGGCCGCACCGGTGAGCGGTTCTGCGTCCGCAACTCCGGCGCGACGGTCGTCTCCGAGGGCGTGGGCGACCACGGCTGCGAGTACATGACCGGCGGTCACGCGGTGGTCCTCGGCGAGACGGGCCGCAACTTCGCGGCCGGCATGTCCGGCGGCATCGCCTACGTGATCGACCTGAACCGCGACAACGTCAACATCGGCAACCTGGACGCCGTCGAGACGCTGGACGACAGCGACAAGCAGTGGCTGCACGACGTGGTGCGCCGCCACGCCGAGGAGACCGGCTCGACGGTCGCCGAGAAGCTGCTCGCCGACTGGGACGCGTCCGCGGAACGCTTCACCAAGATCATCCCCAGCACGTACAAGGCAGTGCTCGCCGCCAAGGACGCCGCCGAGCGAGCGGGACTCTCCGAGTCCGAGATCACCGAGAAGATGATGGAGGCGGCGACCAATGGCTGACCCGAAGGGCTTTTTGAACCACGGCCGTGAGGTCGCCAAGTCCCGTCCCGTCGACGTGCGTCTGAAGGACTGGAACGAGGTCTACGTCCCCGGTTCGCTGCTGCCGATCATCGGCAAGCAGGCCAGCCGGTGCATGGACTGCGGCATCCCGTTCTGCCACAACGGCTGTCCGCTCGGGAACCTGATCCCCGAGTGGAACGACTTCGCCTACCGCGAGGACTGGACGGCGGCCTCCGAGCGCCTGCACGCCACGAACAACTTCCCGGAGTTCACGGGCCGTCTGTGCCCCGCCCCGTGCGAGTCGGCGTGTGTGCTGGGCATCAACCAGCCGGCCGTCACCATCAAGAACGTCGAGGTCTCGATCATCGACAAGGCGTGGGAGACCGGTGACGTCGCCCCGCAGGCTCCCGAGCGGCTGTCCGGCAAGACCGTCGCGGTCATCGGCTCGGGCCCGGCGGGCCTGGCCGCCGCCCAGCAGCTGACCCGGGCCGGCCACACCGTCGCCGTCTACGAGCGCGCGGACCGCATCGGTGGTCTCCTGCGGTACGGCATCCCCGAGTTCAAGATGGAGAAGCGCCACATCAACCGCCGCATCGAGCAGATGCGCGCGGAGGGCACCCGCTTCCGCACCGGCATCGAGATCGGCCGCGACCTCAAGGCGACCGACCTGAAGAAGCGGTACGACGCGATCGTCATCGCCGCCGGCGCGACGACCGCCCGTGACCTGCCGGTGCCGGGGCGCGAGCTCAAGGGCGTCTACCAGGCCATGGAGTACCTGCCGCTGTCCAACAAGGTCCAGGAGGGCGACTACGTGGTCTCGCCCGTCTCGGCCGAGGGCAAGCACGTCGTGGTCATCGGCGGCGGCGACACCGGCGCGGACTGCGTGGGCACCGCCCACCGTCAGGGCGCGGCCTCCGTCACGCAGCTGGAGATCATGCCCCGCCCGGGCGAGGAGCGCAGCGCCGGCCAGCCGTGGCCGACCTTCCCGATGCTGTACAAGGTCACCTCGGCGCACGAGGAGGGCGGTGAGCGGGTCTACTCCGTCTCCACCACCCACTTCGAGGGCGACGAGGACGGCAACGTCCAGTGGCTGCACCTCACCGAGGTCGAGTTCATCGACGGCAGGCTGACCCCGAAGCCGGGCACGGAGCGCAAGATCCCCGCCCAGCTGGTCACCCTCGCCATGGGCTTCACCGGCACCGACCGCGAGAACGGCCTGGTCGAGCAGTTCGGCCTGGAGCTCGACGAGCGCGGCAACGTCGCCCGCGACGCCGACTTCCAGACCAACGTCCCCGGCGTGTATGTCGCGGGTGACGCGGGCCGCGGCCAGTCCCTCATCGTGTGGGCGATCGCGGAGGGCCGCTCGGCCGCCCGCGGCGTCGACCGGTTCCTGACCGGCGTGAGCGAACTGCCGGCCCCGATCCGCCCGACGGACCGCTCGCTGATGGTCTGACGGCCCGAGGCCTCCCATACGTCCCGTACAAAGGCGTACGGAACACAGACGGCGCCTGCCCAACAGTCCCCGACCGGACGACCGGGCAGGCGCCGTCGCATGTCCCGAGTCAGGGCACCCGGTAGGTCTCCCCGTACACCTGCCACTGCAGGGGCGGACGCAGGTCCAGGTTGCCCTCGTGGAGGAAGCGGCGTTGGGTCGTGTCGACGCGGGAGGTGTCGATGCCGGGGTGCCGGGTCAGCATGGCGCGGCGGCGGGCGTCGAGGAAGGCGTTGAGGTAGGCGGCCTCGTCGCCGCCCTGCGCGGGGGTGCGGGCCTGCTGCATCGCACGGGCGCGGATGCCGTCGAAGCTGGTCGGGCCCGTGCCGGGGCCGTGGAAGACCAGCGCGTCGTAGTAGATGAACTGGCCCAGCGCGCCCAGGCCGTCCGCCCGGCCGCGGTGCACCGCCGGGTCGAAGTAGACGCGGTCGCGCTCGGCGTCCTGGGCCGCGCGGAAGGCGGGCACCGTCGACTCCGCCCGCCAGGCCGCCGGGAACCCCGGGTCCAGACCGGCGTGCGAGGCGGTGCCGTCGACCCGGCGCAGCGCCGGGAGGTAGCGGGCGAGGGCGTTGCCCGGATGCGCCCGGGTGTAGTCCTCGACGAGGGTGAGCAGGTCGTGGGTGCCGGTGCAGAAGCCGATCAGGCCCGCCGTGTAGCCCTGGCCGTCGCCGATGTCCTCGACATAGCCGTATGCGGCGCGCCAGTTGAGGGTGCCGTTCTCGGCGGTGGCCACGATCTGCTGGGCGAGTTCCTTCTGCGCCGGGGCGGCGAGGCCCGGCGGGGTGACCAGGACGGCGGGCGCCGGCTGGGCGGGCTGTGCGGGGGCGAGGAGGTACACCGTCGACGCTACGGCGGCGCAGACCAGGGCGGCGGCACGTTTCATGCCGCACACTTTAAGGCCGGAATGTCGCGTTCCTTGTCATTCCATACTCATACGTAGCCGAATGAACAAAAGGGCGAACCAGGTGGCTGTGGGAGGCTGTGCGCCATGGTCGCGATCAGTCTCACCAAGGTGCAGGAGACGGCCCCAGCGCTGGTCGATCTGTACAAGAGCGCCGGGGTTTCCCTCGTCAAGCACGGCCTCGACGGGCAGCGTGCCGCCGTCTATCTCGTCGTCGACTACTCGGGGTCGATGAAGCCGTACTACCAGGACGGCAGCGTGCAGGCGCTCGCCGACCGGGTGTTGGGGCTGTCCGCGCACCTCGACGACGACGGCCGGGTGCCGGTGGTCTTCTTCTCCACCGACGTCGACGCCGTCACCGACATCGCCCTCGCCGACCACCGGGGGCGGGTGGACCGCATCGTGGCCGGGCTCGGACACATGGGCAGGACCAGCTACCACCTCGCCATGGACGCCGTCATCGACCACTACCTCGACAGCGGCTCGACGTACCCGGCGCTCGTCGTCTTCCAGACCGACGGCGGCCCCGTCAACAAGCTCGCCGCGGAACGCTATCTGTGCAAGGCGTCGAAGCTGCCGCTGTTCTGGCAGTTCGTCGGCTTCGGCGACCGAAGCAGCAAGCAGTTCGACTTCCTGCGGCGGCTCGACGAACTGCCCGTGCCGGGGAAGCGGGCGGTCGACAACGCCGGGTTCTTCCACGCCGGTTCGGATCCGGCGAAGACGACGGACGCGGAGCTGTACGACCGGCTCGTGGGCGAGTTCCCGAAGTGGCTGGTGGCCGCCCGGGCAGCGGGGATCGTACGGCCGTAACCGCTTTCCGGTTCCTGTCCGCACCGTTGGCTCGGCGGCTCCTTCGTGCCACTCTGATGTTGGTCCGACGGGGAGGCGGCGACGTATGAGTGACGGCCTGCGAACGGTGAACGAGGCTGCGGACAGCGGGAGTTCGAAACCGAGGGGCGAGCCCGGCAGGGGCGAGAGGCTCGCCGACTGGGCCGACGGACGGCTGGGACTGTACGCGCTGGCGAAGGCCAACCTGCGCAAGGTGTTCCCCGACCATTGGTCCTTCATGCTGGGCGAGATCTGCCTCTACAGCTTTCTGATCCTCCTCCTCACCGGCGTCTACCTCACCCTGTTCTTCGAGCCGAGCAGCGCCGAGGTCGTCTACCACGGCTCGTACGTCCCGCTCAACGGCGTCACGATGACGAAGGCGTACGAGTCGACGCTCCACATCAGCTTCGACGTGCGCGGCGGGCTGCTGATCCGGCAGATCCACCACTGGGCGGCGCTGGTCTTCGTCACCGGCATGCTCGTGCACATGATGCGGGTGTTCTTCACCGGCGCGTTCCGCAAGCCGCGCGAGGTCAACTGGCTGTTCGGCTGGCTGCTGCTGTTCCTCGGCATCCTCACCGGCCTGACCGGCTACTCGCTCCCCGACGACCTGCTCTCCGGCACCGGCGTGCGATTCGCCGACGGCGCGATCCTGTCCATCCCGATCGTCGGGACGTACATCTCGTTCTTCCTCTTCGGCGGGGAGTTCCCGGGCCACGACATCATCTCCCGGCTCTTCCCGATCCACGTCCTGCTGCTGCCCGGGATCATGCTGGGGCTCGTCGTCGCCCACCTCATCCTGGTGTTCTTCCACAAGCACACCCAGTATCCGGGGCCGGGCCGCGACCAGAAGAGCGTGGTCGGCATGCCCTTCATGCCGGTCTACATGGCGAAGGCGGGCGGGTTCTTCTTCCTGGTCTTCGGCGTGCTGGCGGTGATGGGCGGGATCGCCAGCGTCAACCCCGTGTGGGCGTTCGGACCGTACCGGCCGGACCTGGTGACGACCGGCGCCCAGCCCGACTGGTACCTCGGCTTCTCCGAGGGGCTGATCCGGGTGATGCCGGGATGGGAGATCAACGCCTGGGGCCACACCCTGGAGCTGGGCGTTCTCATCCCGTTCTCGCTGTTCCCGTTGATCCTGCTCGCCATCGGTCTCTACCCGTTCGTCGAGGCGTGGATCACCGGCGACAAGCGGGAGCACCACATCCTCGACCGGCCGCGCAACGCGCCCGTGCGCACCGGCCTCGGCGTGGCCTGGCTGACCCTGTACGTGGTGCTGCTGATCGGCGGCGGCAACGACATCGTGGCCACGCATCTGCATCTGTCCATCAACTCGATCACCTGGTTCGTGCGGGTGTCCGTGTTCGTCGGGCCCGTCGTCGCCTTCATGGTGACCAAGCGGATCTGCCTCGGGCTGCAGCGCCAGGACCGGGACAAGGTGCTGCACGGCCGTGAGACCGGCACCATCAAGCGTCTCCCGCACGGCGAGTACCTCGAGGTCCACGCACCTTTGGACCGGGCCCAGTTGTTCACCCTCACCCAGCACGAGCAGGCCCCGCCGTACGAGATCGGGCCGCTCGTCGACCACAACGGCGTGCGCCGGCCGGTCACGGTGCCCCAGCGGGTGCGGGCGCGGCTGGCGCGCGCCATGTTCGGCGCCGACAGCCACATCCCGAAGCCGACGCCGCAGGAGTACCGCGAACTGACCGACGGGGACGGGCACGGGCCGGGACACGGGTAGCGGCCGCGGTACGGGTAGCGGCATGGCCGCGGTACGGGCACTGGGTGGGCCGTACCCGTCGACCGGCCCCTGCTCCGGTCATTCCTTGGGCGGCCAGGTGCGCAGCAGGGCGTCGAGGGCGTCGAGGATCCGGGTCCAGGTCTCCTGGGTGTCGGGGGCGCTGTGGCTGAAGCCGCCGCCGAGTTCCAGGCTGACGTAGCCGTGGAAGACGCTGCCCAGCAGGCGCACGGCGTGCGTCTGGTCCGGCTCGGTGAGGTCGTAGCCGCGCAGGATCGCCCGGGTCATGCGGGCGTGACGCCCGCCCGCGCTCGCGGCCGCCGCCTGCGGGTCGAGTCTCAGCTGGGCCGCGGCGTAGCGGCCGGGGTGCTCGCGGGCGTAGTCCCGGTAGACGTCGGCCAGGGCCGTCAGGGCGTCCTTGCCGGCCCGGCCGGCCAGCGCGAGTTCGCCCCGGTCGGCGAGTTCCTCCAGGGCGAGCAGGGCGATCCGGGTCCTGAGGTCGTCGGAGTTCTTCACGTGCGAGTACAGGCTCGCGACCTTGACGTCGAAGCGCCGGGCGAGCGCCGAGACGGTCACCTGGTCGAAGCCGACCTCGTCGGCCAGCTCCGCTCCCGCCCGGACCAGGCGTTCCGTGCTCAGCCCTACGCGCCCCATGGCCGTCCTCCCGTTTCGATCATCACCGAAGCCACCCTGCCATGTCCTGATGTACCGCGCCGATCTGCCGAAACCATTTAATCGTTTGCCTAGGAGACCTAGGCAAATTAGCCTGCGACTATGAAGCCGTTGACCGAGCAAGAGATCCGTGCCGCGTTCGTGAACTGCACCAAGGGGGAGGCCAAGCGCCTTTCCGTGCCGCGCGACCTGGGCGAACAGCCGTGGGCCGACCTGGACTACCTCGGCTGGCGGGATCCCCAGGCCCCCGACCGGGCCTATCTCGCCGTCGAGCTGGACGGCCGGCTGAAGGCCCTCGCGCTGCGTTCCTCCGCCGCCGGCTCCTGGCAGACCCGGCGCAGCATGTGCACGCTGTGCCTGACCACCCACTCCGGGGGCGTCTCGCTGATGGTCGCGCCGAAGGCGGGCCGGGCCGGCCAGCAGGGCAACTCCGTGGGGGCCTACATCTGCAGCGACCTCGCCTGCTCGCTGTATGTGCGCGGCAAGCGGGACGCGGGGGTCGGGGCGCGGCTGCACGAGACGATCACGCTGGAGGAGAAGATCGAGCGGACCGTCGCGAACCTCGCCGGGTTCATCGGCAAGGTGACCGCCTGAAGCACTGGTCGAAGCGCCGGTCGAAGCGCCGGTCGAAGCGCCGGTCGAAGCGCCGGTCGAAGCACCAGTGGAAGCGCCGGTTGAGGCTAGGCGCGGCCGTTCAGCAGCTCCGCCCGGCAGTCCTGCGGGGCGCCCCATGCCGTGCGCAGGGCACGGGCCTTGGTGAGCCAGAGCGACAGGTCGTACTCCGCCGTGTAGCCGATCGCGCCGTGCAACTGGAGCGCCGCGCGCGCGGTCGTGTACGCCGCCTCACAGGCGCTCGCCTTCGCGGCGGCGACATCCGCCGGCGCCATCGTGACGGCGGCGCCCAGGACCAGGGGCCGGGCGAACTCCAGCGCGATCTTCGCGTCCGCCAACCGGTGCTTGACCGCCTGGAACGAGCCTATGGGCGCCCCGAACTGCACGCGCTGCCCCACGTAGGCCACGGTCCGCTCCAGCAGTGCGAGGCCCACGCCCAGCGCCTGCGCCGCGGTGGCGAGGCGGGCCCAGCACAGGGCGCGCCGCACGGGTGGGGCCTCGGCCAGGAGCTCACCGCCCGGCAGCAGACGGGTCAGACGGCGGGCGGGGTCGAGCGACGGACGGACCGTGCCGTCGTGCCCGGGCGCGAGCCGGAGGCCGTCGGCGCCCAGGGCCAGGTGCACGGCCGCCGCGTCACCGTCCAGCGCATACGCCCCCTCGTGCGCCACCGTCGCCATCGACTGGCCCGCGGCCAGCGCCGGGAGGAACCGCTCGGCGAGGTCCGGATCGGGCAACAGGGCCGCCGCGGCCACCGTCTCCACCAGCGGACCGGGCACCGCATGCCGCCCCAACTCCACGAAGGCGATGGCCAGTTCGACGGGCCGGAGCCCCAGGCCCTGGTGCGCCTCCGGGATCGCCAGGGCGAAGACGCCGGCCTCGGCGATCCGCGCCCACAGGGCACGCCCGCTCGCCTGCTCGCCCCGGCTCCAGTCCCGTACGACCGAGGGCGTTGCGGCGGCCGTCAGCATGGCGTGCAGCGAGTCGGCGAACGCCCGCTGTTCGGTGTCGAGGAGGAAACGCATCAGCGGCGGCCCTTCGGCAGGCCGAGCAGACGCTCGGCGATGATGTCGCGCTGGATCTCGTTCGTGCCGGCGTAGACGGGTCCGGCGAGGGCGAACACGTAGGCCTCGGCCCAGGCGGAGTCCGCCGACTCGCCCTCCTCGCCCAGCAGGTCGAGGGCCGTCTCGTGCAGCGCGATGTCGTACTCGGACCAGAAGACCTTGTTCAGGCTGGACTCCGGGCCGATCGACTCGCCGTCCAGGAAGCGGGACGCGGCCGCGTAGGCGAAGAGCTGGTAGGCGCGGGCGCCGGCCAGCGCGTCGGCGACCCGGTCCTGGGCCCAGGCGGGACGGCCCCGGTCCAGCCAGAGACGGTGGAGGCGGTCCGCTGAGGCGAGGAAGCGGCCGGGGGAGCGGAGCGTCAGCCCCCGTTCGTTGCCCGCCGTGGACATGGCTACCCGCCAGCCCTCGCCGGGCGCGCCGATCACGTCCTCGTCCGGCACGAAAACCTCGTCCAGGAACAGCTCGGCGAACGCCGGCTTTCCGTCGAGGCGGCCGATCGGACGGACCGTGACGCCGGGCGCGCGCAGGTCGAACATCAGGTAGGTCAGGCCCTGGTGGGGGCGGGAGGCCGCCGGGTCGCTGCGGAACAGGCCGAACGCGCGGTCGGCGAAGGCCGCCCGCGACGACCACGTCTTCAGGCCGCTCAACCGCCAGCCGCCGTCCGCGCGGACCGCCCGGGAACGCAGCGAGGCCAGGTCCGAGCCCGCCTCCGGCTCCGACCACGCCTGCGCCCAGACCACCTCGCCGGTCGCCATCGGCGGCAGCACACGCGCGCGTTGTTCCTCCGTGCCGTGGTCGAAGAGGGTCGGCGCGAGCAGACTGACGCCGTTCTGGCCGACCCGGCCCGGCGCGCCCGCCGCGTAGTACTCCTCCTCGAAGACCAGCCAGCGGATCAGCCCGGCGTCCCGCCCGCCGTAGCGCACGGGCCAGTTCACCGCCGACCAGCGGTCCGCGGCCAGTTCGGCCTCCCACGCGCGGTGCGCCGCGAAGCCCTCCCCGGTCTCCAGCGACGGGAGCGGAGCGGACGGCACATGCGCGTGCAGCCAGGCGCGGGCCTCGGCGCGGAACGCTTCCTCGGCGGGCGTGAGGTCGAGGTCCATCAGCGGCAGTCCTTCCCTAACAAGTGTTTGGTAGGTTAGCGTGGCCCTATGACAGGCGTCGAGAGCCCGGCGTACGAACCCGGGCACGGGCTGCTCAGCGGGCGCACCGCCGTCATCACGGCCGCCGCGGGCGCCGGGATCGGCGGGGCCACCGCCCGCCGCTTCCTGGAGGAGGGCGCGCGCGTGCTGATCAGCGACGCGCACACGCGCCGGCTCAAGGAGCACGAGGCCAAGCTGGCCGGGGAATTCGAGGGGGCGGTGGCGGCTCTCCCCTGTGACGTCACCGACGAGAGCCAGGTGCAGGCCCTCTTCGACACCGCCGTACGGCTGCACGGCCGCCTCGACATCGTCGTGAACAACGCCGGTCTGGGCGGCACTTCGGACCTCGTCGACATGAGCGACGAGCAGTGGTCCCGGGTGCTCGACGTGACGCTGAACGGCACCTTCCGGTGCACGCGGGCGGCCCTCAGGCTGATGCGCGGGACCGGCGGGGGCGTCATCGTCAACAACGCCTCCGTCATCGGCTGGCGCGCCCAGGCCGGACAGGCGCACTACGCCGCCGCGAAGGCCGGCGTGATGGCGCTGACCCGGTGCTCGGCGATCGAGGCGGCCCCGTACGGCATCCGCGTCAACGCCGTCGCGCCCAGCCTCGCCATGCACGCGCACCTGGTGAAGGTGACCTCGCCCGACCTGCTGGAGGAACTGACGCGACGCGAGGCCTTCGGGCGGTACGCCGAGCCCTGGGAGGTGGCCAACGTGATCGTGTTCCTCGCCTCGGGCTACTCCTCGTACATGACGGGCGAGGTCGTCCCCGTCAGCAGCCAGCACGCCTAGGACGACAATGGACCCGTGCCTCCTACGAAGAAGAAGCCCCAGGTGACCGCCGCGCCCGCGCGCCGCGCCGAACTCCTCGACACCGCCGCCGAGGTCTTCGCCGAGCAGGGCTACAACGCCACCACCGTGCGCAAGATCGCGGACCACGCGGGCATGCTCGCGGGCAGCCTCTACTACCACTTCGACTCCAAGGAGTCGATGCTGGAGGAGATCCTGCGCACCTTCCTCGACGAGCTGTGGGGCGGCTACGACGCCGTGCTCGCCGCCCGCCTCGGCCCCCGCGAGACCCTGGAAGCCCTGGTCACCGAGTCGTTCCGGGAGATCGACCGGCACCGCGCCGCCGTCGCGATCTACCAGAAGGAGAGCAGACAGCTCGTGGCGCAGGAACGGTTCGCGTTCCTCGCCGACTCACAGAGCCGGTTCGAGAAGGCGTGGCTGTCCACGCTGGAGCGCGGGGTCGCCGAGCAGGCCTTCCGCGCCGACCTCGACGTCCGGCTCGCCTACCGGTTCGTCCGCGACACGGTGTGGGTCGCCGCGTCCTGGTACCGGCCCGGCGGACAGCACAGCCCCGAGGAGATCGCCCGGCAGTACCTGTCGATGGTGCTGGACGGGATCGCCGTACGTGAATAGCCGATTCAACCGCCCTTTCCGGTTCCAGTGAGGGAGTCGCCATGGCCGAGGCCTACATCGTCGAAGCGGTCCGCACGCCCGTCGGGCGGCGCGGGGGAGGACTCGCCGGGGTGCATCCGGCGGACCTCGGCGCCCATGTGCTCAAGGAACTGGTCGCCCGCGCGGGCGTCGACCCGGCGGCCGTGGAGGACGTCGTCTTCGGCTGCCTGGACGCGGTCGGGCCCCAGGCCGGGGACATCGCGCGGACCTGCTGGCTGGCCGCCGGGCTGCCCGAGGAGGTGCCGGGCGTGACCGTGGACCGGCAGTGCGGCTCCTCACAGCAGGCCGTGCACTTCGCCGCGCAGGGCGTGCTGTCCGGGACACAGGACCTGGTCGTCGCGGGCGGCGTGCAGAACATGTCGCAGATCCCGATCGCCTACGCCACCCGGCAGGCCGCCGAGCCCCTCGGCTTCACCCAGGGGCCGTTCGCGGGCAGCGAGGGCTGGCGCGCACGGTACGGGAACCGGCCCGTCAACCAGTTCGGCGGCGCCGAGATGATCGCCGCCAAGTGGGGCATCAGCCGGCAGGACCAGGAGGAGTTCGCGCTGCGCTCGCACCGGCGGGCGGTGCGCGCACTCGACGAGGGCCGGTTCGCGCGGGAGACCGTGGCCTACGGGGACGTCCACGCCGACGAGGGACCGCGCCGGGACACCTCCCTGGAGAAGATGGCCGCCCTGAAGCCCGTCATCGACGGCGGCACCGTCACCGCCGCCTGCTCCTCCCAGGTCTCCGACGGCGCGGCGGCCCTGCTGCTGGCCTCGGAGCAGGCGGTACGGGAGCACGGGCTGACGCCCCGCGCGCGCGTGCACCACCTCTCCGTGCGCGGCGAGGACCCCATCCGCATGCTGACCGCTCCGATCCCGGCCACCGCGCACGCCCTGAAGAAGACCGGCCTGTCGATCCACGACATCGACCTCGTCGAGATCAACGAGGCGTTCGCGCCCGTCGTCCTGGCCTGGCTGAAGGAGACCGGCGCGGACCCGGAGAAGGTCAACGTCAACGGCGGCGCGATCGCCCTCGGCCACCCCCTCGGAGCGACCGGCGCGAAGCTGATGACGACCCTGCTGCACGAACTGGAGCGCACGGGCGGCCGCTTCGGCCTCCAGACCATGTGCGAGGGCGGGGGCCAGGCGAACGTGACGGTCATCGAGAGGCTGTGACGGTCATCGTGGGGGCGTGAGCCGCTCCCGGACCTGTTCCGCCTCCTTCATGATCCGTTCCACCAGCTCCGCGCACGACGGCAGGTCGTCGATCACCCCGGCGACCTGCCCGGACGCCATCACCCCCAGATCCGTACGGCCCTCCACCATCGCCGATCTGAGCAGCATCGGGGTGTTCGCGGCGAGCAGCACCTGGCTCCACGTCAGGTCCTTGCCGTGCCGCATCGCCAGCCCGTCGTGGACCAGCTGACGCCAGGTCAGCCCCGACAGCTTCCGGAAGCCGGCCGCCCGCCGGACCGCGTGCAGCAGGGCTTTCGCACGCACGGAGTGCTCCAGCGCGGCGACCAGGTCCGTGCGCAGCATGCGATGCGGCAGGCCGTCGACCGCCCGCGTCACCGTCACGTCCCGGACGGTCGCCGCCAGATACCGGGCCTTCACCGCGTCCGGCACCGTCGACTCCGACGTCAGCAGGAACCGCGTCCCCATCGCGACGCCCGCCGCCCCGTACGCCAGCGCCGCCACCAGCCCCCGCCCGTCGAAGAAGCCGCCCGCCGCCACGACCGGGATGTCCACCGCGTCCACCACCTGCGGCAGCAGCACCGTCGTCGCCACGTCGCCGGTGTGTCCGCCGCCCTCGCCGCCCTGCACGACCACCGCGTCCGCCCCCCACGCGGCGACCTTCTCGGCGTGCCGGCGGGCGCCGACCGAGGGGATCACGACGACCCCCGCCTCCTTGAGCTCGGCGATCAGCTCGCGGGAGGGGGCCAGCGCGAAGGACGCGACCCGCACCCCCTCCTCGACGATGATCCGCACCCGGTCGCCGGCGTCCGCCGCGTCCGCGCGCAGGTTGACCCCGAACGGGGCGTCGGTGCGGGATCTGACCTCCCGTACGGCCTCCCGCAGCCCGTCGACCGTCATCGTCGCCGAGCCCAGGACGCCCAGCGCCCCCGCGTTCGCCGTAGCCGACACCAGGCGCGGACCCGCCACCCATCCCATCCCGGTCTGCACGATCGGGTGGCGGACCCCGACCAGCCGGGTGAGCGCCGTCTCCATCAGGCGGCGACCTCCCGCGCGCGGGCGTCCCCCGGATCGAGCACCTCACGGATCAACCGCAGCTCCTGCGCCGTCGGTTCACGCGTGTACGGCACTTCGTCTTCGACCACCGGCTCGAAGCCAGTCGCCTCCCGGACCTGCCCGACGCTCACCCCGGGATGCAGCGAGGCCAGCCGCATGCGGTGGTCGGGGGTGGCGAAGTCGAAGACCCCGAGGTCGGAGACGACCCGCGGGATGCGGTGATGGCGCGCGCCGGCCGCACGGTCGTAGCCGACCCCGCACACCATGTCGACCCGCTCGACGAAGACCCGCCGGGAGTGCCTCGGGATCCAGTAACTCGTCGGGTTGTTGAGGGTGTTGACCGGCGCGCCCCGCACCCCCAGCAGCTGCCGTTTCGGCCTCGCCCAGTCGCCGATGCAGGAGATGTTCTGGTTGCCGTAGCGGTCGAGCTGGCTCGCGCCCATCATCACGTGCCGCCGCCCCCCGGTGACGAGGGCCAGGTGCTGCCGGTACGGCAGCCAGCCCTCGACGGTGCCGTCCGGCCGGACGATCATCGCCTCGCCGTCGGTGAGGAGCAGGTCCGGCGCGAACGTGAGCCGGGCCAGCCGGGCGCCCACGGACGGGATCAGGCCCATCGGGGCGGCCAGGATCTCGCCCGCGCCGCGCCAGGCCTCGGCACAGGCGATCACGCAGTACTCGGCACGCGTGGTCATGCGTCCTCCCCGGCCGCCGACTGGTACGCCTGTTCGTCCCCGGCCAGATGGCGGGCCGCGAACTCCGGCCAGGGCGTGCTCGCGTAGCGCTTCTGGAACGCCTCGTCGCGGCCGTAGTCGGGCGCACAGGACGTGAAGTGCGCCCCGTTCGGCGCCTCCACGACCCCTGTCACCGTGTGCCGCTTGATCAGCAGCGACTGCGGCGGCCCCTGCTTCGTCAGCTCGGCCGTGTCGACGAGCCGCTCGCACGACACATAGGCCGCGTCCGCCGCCTCGCAGAACAGGTCGTCGAAGTACGGGTCCGGGCCCAGGTACTGCCCGTTGCCCAGCCGGTCGGCCCGGTTGACGTGCACCAGGGCCGCGTCCAGCCGCAGGGCGGGCATGGCCACGAACGTCTCCCGGTCCTCGTACGGCGACGTCACCGTCCGCAGGCCCGGGTTGACCCGCATCACATCCGAACCGAGGCCCGCCCGCACCGGCAGGAACGGCAGCCGGTTCGCGGCCGCGCGCAGACCCCACATGAACATCGCCTCGTCGACCTCCGTCAGTTCGAAGGCCCCGCGCTCGCGCGCCGCCCGGTAGTGAGGTTCGAGGGGGATCGAGTCGAGGGTGACGAACGCGGCCACCAGCTTGCGGATCCGCCCGGCCGCGGCGAGCATCCCGACGTCCGGACCGCCGTACGAGACGACGGTGAGATCGCTGACCTGCGACCGCAGCAGCGCCCTGACCAGGGCCATCGGCTTGCGGCGCGAGCCCCAGCCGCCGATGCCGAGGGTCATGCCGCTGTGCAGCCGGGACACGACCTCCTCGGCGGTCATCGTCTTGTCACTCACCCGAGCCCCCCTCCTGCCCGTCCTTGGCGTCCTTGCCTTGCCTTGCGTTGCCTTCCTTGGCTGCCTTGCCTGCCTTGGCTGCGTCGGCTTCCTTGCCGAACGTGTCGCGGACCCGGTCGGCCACCCCGCCGACGCTCGCCTCGTAGGTGAACCCCTGCTCGAAGCGGTAGCTGCGGCGCACATCGACCGGGTCGATGCCGTTGAGCGCGGCCTTGGCCAGGCGCAACAGCTCACCGTCCTTCGCGGCGATCTCGCCGGCCAGCGCCAGGGCGGCCGCGCGCAGTTCCTCGCGCGGCACCACCCGCCACACCGAGCCGTGCGCGTGCAGCTCGGCCGCCGTGACCGTGCGCGCGGTGTAGTACAGGGCGCGCAGGAGGTGCTGGGGGACCAGCCGGGCCAGGTGGGTGGCCGCGCCCAGCGCGCCCCGGTCCAGCTCGGGCAGCCCGAACACGGCGTCCTCGCTCGCCACGACCACGTCCGCGTTGCCCACGAGTCCGACGCCGCCGCCCAGGCAGTGGCCGTGCACGGCCGCGACCACGGGCACCTCGCACTCGTACACCGCGGCGAACGCCTCGAAGCAGCCGCGGTTGGCGCCGATCAGCGCGCTCGGGCCGTGTGCCTGGATCTCCTTGATGTCGACGCCCGCGTTGAAGCCGCGGCCCTCGGCCGCCAGCACCACACACCGCGTCCCGGGATCACGGCCCGCCGCGCGCACCGCGTCGGCCAGCGCGAACCAGCCGCTCACCGGCAGCGCGTTGACGGGCGGAACGTCAACGGTGACAAGAGAAATCCCCTTTTCGGGGGACGAGGTGGAGACACCCATGGAAGCATCAGCTACCTTTCCACCAAACGTTTGTTAGGTGGAAAGGTAGCAGCGAATGGAGCTGGACGGGAAGGTCGCCGTCGTCACCGGTGGCACCCGCGGAGTGGGCGCCGGCATCGCGCGCTCCCTCACGCGCGCGGGCGCCGAGGTCGTGGTCTGCGCCCGCCGGCCGCCCGAAGTCCCGGTCGAAAAAACCGAGTTCGTGCCGTTGGACGTGCGCGACGCCGACGCCGTACGGCACTTCTTCGCCGGACTGCCCCGACTCGACGTCCTCGTCAACAACGCGGGTGGAGCCCCCTACCGCCCCCTCGCGCAGGCCGACGCCGTACGGCACGCGCGCGTGATCGAACTCAACCTCCTCGCCCCCCTGACCGTGTCCCTCGCCGCGTACGACCACCTCAAGCGCGCCCAGGGCTCGGTCGTGATGATCGGCAGCGTCAGCGGCAGCCGCCCCTCGCCCGGCTCGGCCGCCTACGGCGCGGCCAAGGCGGGACTGGAGAACCTCGCACGGTCCATGGCCGTGGAGTGGGCCCCGCAGGTGCGCGTGAACACCCTCGTCGTCGGCATGGTCCACACCGAGCTGACCCACCTCCACTACGGCGGAGCGGACGGCGTCGACGCCGTCGCCCGCACGGTGCCCCTCGGCCGGCTGGCCACACCCTCCGACGTCGGAGCCGCAGCCGTCTTCCTCGCCTCCGACGCGGCCGCCTACATCAGCGGAGCGAGCCTGCTCGTGCACGGGGGAGGGGAGCGGCCCGCTTTCCTCGACGCCGCAACTGCCAACAAGGAGACGTGAGATGAGCGGAATCTGCGACGAGCGGGTCGTCGTCGTCACCGGCGCGGGACGCGGCCTCGGGCGCGCGCACGCGCTCGCCTTCGCGGCGCAGGGCGCGCGCCTGGTCGTCAACGACCTGGGAGTCGGGCTGGACGGCACCCCGGGCGCCGACAGCCCGGCCGCCCGCGTGGCCGAGGAGATCCGTACGGCCGGCGGCGAGGCCGTCGCGCACGAAGGGGACATCGCCACCCCCCAGGGCGCCGCGTCCCTCGTCGCGACCGCCCTGCAGACGTACGGCCGCCTCGACACCCTCGTCAACAACGCCGGCTTCCTGCGCGACCGGATGCTGGTCAACCTGGACGAGGACGACTGGGACGCGGTCGTCCGCGTCCACCTCAAGGGCCACTTCCTCACCCTGAAACACGCCGCAGCGCACTGGCGCGCCGAGGCCAAAGCGGGCCGCACACCAGCCGCCCGGATCGTCAACACCAGCAGCGGCGCCGGGCTGCTGGGCTCGGTCGGGCAGGGCAACTACAGCGCCGCGAAGGCCGGGATCGTCGCGCTCACGCTGGTCGCGGCCGCCGAACTCGCCCGCTACGGCGTCCAGGCCAACGCCATCGCACCCGCCGCCCGCACCCGGATGACGGAACGGACCTTCGCCGAGAACATGACCGCCCCGGAAACCGGTTTCGACGCCATGGCCCCCGACAACGTCTCCCCGCTCGTCGTCTGGCTCGGCTCCGCCGCCAGCGAGGGCGTCACCGGCCGCGTCTTCGAGGCGGAGGCAGGCCGGATCACCGTCATGGACGGCTGGCGCGCCGGCCCCACCGCCGACAAGGGCGCACGCTGGGACCCGGCGGAGGCGGGGACAGCCGTACGCACACTGCTGACGGAGACGGAACCACCCGGGGCGGTATACGGAGCGTAGCCATCAGGCCCCTCACCCGCCGCCCACAGGCCGCACCCCGGCACGGTCACAGGCCGCACCCCGGCACGGTCACAGGCCGCACCCCGGCACGGTCACAGCCCGCACCCCAGCTGGTCACGGGTCCCACCCCGGCACCGGCCACGCCCTAGGTGTCGCACTCCAGCACCGTGCGGCACAGTCCGCACCGCGCCCGGACCCGCCCCCGCACCGGCACCCGGATCCGCTGATGGCAGGTCGGACACGGGAACGTCACCCGCAGCGGCCCCGGCGGATCCGGAGCGAAGGCGTACGCGGTGTCCGGGGCCGCCGCGGACCGGTGGTCCTGGGCGTGCCGGCGATCACGGGCGTAGCGGCGCCGGCCCGCCCAGCCCGCCGCCGTCAGCGGAGGCTGCCGCGCGTCATGAAGCGCCCGCTCCATGCCCCGCCCGTACGCCGTGTACGCCTGCGCGCTGGTGAACCACACCGACGGATCCTCACCGAACACCAGCGACCGCTTCGCCAGCACGTACCCGAACTCCTCCGGCGTCAGATACCCCAGCTTCTGCGAGGACGCCCCGTCCTCCCGGTACGCGTCCAGCAGCAGCCAGCCCGCCCCCAGATACGTCGTCGCCGTGTCGGTGAGGATCTCGTTGTCCCGCGTCCCCGGGAACGACAGACCCACCCGATGCAGATAGACGTGCATGATCTCGTGCGCCAGCGCCGCGCCGATGTCCCGCCGATGCCTGCGGAACCGGTCGTTCAGCTCCACGAAGTACTCGGGACCCGCCGTGAGCTCGACGTTCGCCGCATGCTCCATCTCCCGGAACGCGACGATCATCCGGGCGTCCGGCAACCGAAAATGCCGCACCAGCTCACGGGCCACCCGCTGCGCCCCCAGATGCAGATCGTCGGTGTCGCAGAACGCCACGTCCACCGGAGGCACACTGGTCGCGAACTGGTGGATGGTGTCGTACGACAACCGTCGGTACAGCGCCGTGACCGCCGTCCGTACCGTCTCCAGATGCGGATAACCGTGCTCGACCGGTCCGCCGTCCGCCACGCCCGCACCCCCAAGAGGCCGTGCACCCCAGTACACCCGGTTCCACTGTACGAGGACACGGCGCACTAGGGTGATCGCCCATGACCACCAGCAACACCCCCGGCCCCGCAGCCGGCGACGTCGACCCCGCAGTCCGCGAGGAGCTCGCCCGGCTCCGCGACAGCATCGACAACATCGACGCCGCCGTCGTCCACATGCTCGCCGAACGCTTCAAGGCCACCCAGCAGGTCGGCCACCTCAAGGCCCGCCACCAGCTGCCGCCCGCCGACCAGGCCCGCGAAGCCCGCCAGATCACCCGGCTGCGCACCCTCGCCGAGAACGCCAAGCTCGACCCCGCGTTCGCCGAGAAGTTCCTCAACTTCATCATCGCCGAGGTGATCCGCCACCACGAGCGCATCGCCGAGGACACCGTCAACGGCTCCACCGCCTCCTCGAGCTGACCGGCGGGGCGTGCGGACGCCGTGCGTGAAGGCGACCGCGCGCCCCGTGAGCACGCACCAGCACGCCCCGTGAGCACGCCCCGCCGGCCCGCCGGGGCCCTCATGCGACGCGACAGCGCCCCGGCGCGAGAAGGGACATAGGGCGCGTACCGATCCGCCCCTGTGCCCGGCCTGCGGTATCAGGCAGCATGTCGTGCATGTCCGTACTGACGCGCGACGAAGCGCTAAGCCGTGCCAAGCTCCTCGACGTCCACCGCTACACCATCGAGCTCGACCTGACGACCGGCGACGACACCTTCGAGTCCGTCACCGTCATCGGGTTCGCCGCACGCGCCCACGGGGACACCTTCGTCGAGGTCAGGCCTGACACACTGCACTCCGTCACCCTCGACGGAGAGCCCCTCGACCCGGAAACCCTGGACGACAACCGGCTCCCCCTGAACAACCTCACCGCCGGCGACCACGAACTGCGCATCCGGGCCGACATGCGCTACTCCCGCACCGGCGAGGGCATGCACCGCTTCACCGACCCCACCGACGGCGAGACCTACCTCTACACCCAGCTCTTCATGAACGACGTCCAACGCGTCTTCGCCGCCTTCGACCAGCCCGACCTCAAGGCCGTCTTCGACCTGTCGGTGAAGGCCCCAGAGAACTGGACCGTCCTCGCCAACGGCATCACCGAACACCTCGGCGAAGGCCGCTGGCACGCCGCCCCCACCCCACTGATCTCCACCTACCTCGTCGCCGTCGCCGCCGGACCCTGGCACTCCGTGCGCACCGAACACCGCGGCCTGCCCTTCGGCATCCACTGCCGCCGCTCCCTCGCCCCCCACCTCGAAGCCGACGCCGACGAACTCCTCGACATCACGCGCGCGTGCTTCGACCGCTACCACGAGAAGTTCGAGGAGCCCTACCCCTTCGACTCCTACGACCAGGCGTTCGTCCCCGAGTTCAACGCCGGCGCCATGGAGAACCCCGGCCTCGTCACCTTCCGCGACGAGTTCGTCTACCGCTCCGCCGTCACCGACACCGAACGCCAGACCCGCGCCATGGTCATCGCCCACGAGATGGCCCACATGTGGTTCGGCGACCTCGTCACCCTCCAGTGGTGGGACGACATCTGGCTCAACGAGTCCTTCGCCGAGTACATGGGCTACCAGACCCTCACTGAAGCCACCCGCTTCACCGACACCTGGACCGACTTCGGCGTCGTCCGCAAGGCCTGGGGCTACGACGCCGACCAGCGCCCCTCCACCCACCCCGTCGCCCCCGAGAACGTCGACGACACCGCCTCCGCCCTCCTCAACTTCGACGGCATCTCCTACGCCAAGGGCGCCTCCGCCCTGCGCCAACTCGTGACCTGGCTCGGCGAAAAGAACTTCCTGGCCGGCATCAACACCCACTTCGCCCGCCACAAGTTCGCCAACGCCACCCTCGCCGACTTCATCGACTCCCTCGCCGCCCACACCGACCGCGACGTCCACGCCTGGGCCGACGCCTGGCTGCGCACCACCGGCGTCGACACCCTCACCCCCACCCTCAGCGGCTCCAACGGCGACCACACCCTCACCGTCATCCACAAGGGCAGCCGCCCCCACCGCATCGCCGTCGGCCTCTACGACCTCGACCTCGGCGACGACGGCCCGCTCACCCTGCGCGAACGCCTCGACGTCGACATCCCGCAGAGCACACCCCAGCCCATCGGCAAGCGCCCCGCCCTGCTCCTCCTCAACGACGGCGACCTCACCTACACCAAGATCCGCTTCGACCCCGCGTCCTTCGAAACCCTCCGCACCCGCCTCGCCGGCCTGCCCGATCCGCTCACCCGCGCCGTCGTCTGGAACGCCCTGCGCGACGCCGTCCGCGACGGCGAACTCGCCCCCAGCGCCTACCTCGACGCCGCCCGCGCCCACCTCCCGCAGGAAACCGACCTCGCCCTCGTCCAAGGCGTCCTCGCCTTCGCCTCCGCACAGGTCGCCGACCGCTACCTCACCCCCGAAGAACGCCCCACCGCCCTCGCCACCCTCTCCGCCCTCTGCCGCGACCTCATCCGCCGCACCGAGGACGGCGACCACCCCGGCCTGCGCCTCATCGCCGTACGCCACTTCATCGACGTCGCCGCCCACCCCGACACCATCGCCGCCTGGCTCGCCGACGGCACCGTCCCCGGCGGACCCGAACTCGACCCCGACCTGCGCTGGCGCGTCCTCGCCCGACTCGCCGTCCTCGGCGCCACCGACGAGAGCGCCATCGCCGCCGAACTCGACCGCGACCCCTCCGCCACCGGCCAGGAAGGCGCCGCCCGCTGCCGCGCCGCCCTCCCCGACGCCGACGCCAAGGCCACCGCCTGGGCCGCCATGTTCGAGAGCGACGACCTGTCCAACTACCTCTTCACCGCCACCGCCCAAGGCTTCTGGCAGCCCGAACAGAGCGACCTCCTCAGCGAGTACGTGCCACGCTTCTACCAGGACGCCGTCGCCGTCGCCGCCCGCCGCGGCCCCGCCATCGCCGACGCCGCGGGCCGCTGGGCCTTCCCCGCCCACGCCGTCGACGCCGACACCCTGAGCCTCGGCGAGGCCTGCCTCACCGACGCCGACCCCATCCCCGCCCTGCGCCGCAAACTCACCGACCAACTCGACGACCTCGCCCGCGCACTGCGCGTACGACAGGCGTAGCACCCGACGCCCTGACGCCCTGACGCCCTGACGCCCCGACGAGGCCTTCAGGCCGAAAGAGGGTACGGCGGCCCACCAGCCCCCGTACCCTCTTTCGGGTTCCGATTCCCGGGCTTTTCGGGCGCGCCGCCGCCACCCCCGACAAACTGGAACTCCCCCCTGCGGACATCCACCCCGCGCCCCGGAGGAGTCCCGTGAGCATGCCGCCCCTCGCCTCAGGCCCCCAAGGCCCCGACGCCCTGCGCCCGTTGCTCGCAGCCGTCCTCGACGCCCTCGACGCCGGCGCCCGCACACGCGGCGGACCACTCCCCGCAGGCGGACCCCACGCCGTCGCCGCACGGATGCGGGACGCGGTGGGAGACCTCCTCCCCGAACACGGCGACCCCGGCGCCCTGCCCGCCCTCGTCCACGCCCTCGCCGAAGGCGCCGCCGACCCCGCCGACCCCCTCTGCGCCGCCCACCTGCACTGCCCACCCCTCGCCGTCGCAACGGCAGCAGACCTCGCGGTCTTGGCCCTCAACCCCTCCCTGGACTCCTGGGACCAGGCACCGGCAGCCTCGGAGCTGGAGACCCTGGTGACCCGGCAACTCGCCAAAGAGGTCTACCCGGACACCCCACCCACCCCCACACCCGACGCCGTGATGACAACCGGCGGCACCGAATCCAACCAACTCGCCCTCCTCCTCGCCCGCGAAACCCTCGGCCCCACCGTCCGCCTCGTCCGCGGAGCCAACGCCCACCACTCCCTCCCCCGCGCCGCCTGGCTCCTCGGCCTGCCCGACCCGGTGACCGTCCCCGCACCCACCGGCACCCTCGATCCCACCGCACTCCACAACGCCCTCACCACCCACCCCGGCCCCCACCTCGTCACCGCCACCGCCGGCACCACCGACGCCGGACTCATCGACCCGCTCCCCGACATCGCCGCCGTCTGCCGCACCCACCGCGCCCGCCTGCACATCGACGCCGCCTACGGCGCAGGCCTCCTCTTCAGCGACCGCCACCGGCACCGGCTCACCGGCCTGAGCGCCGCCGACACCGTCACCCTCGACCTGCACAAACTCGGCTGGCAACCCATCGCCGCCGGACTCCTCGCCGTCCGCGACCACCACGACCTCACCGCCCTGCACCACCACGCCGACTACCTCAACGCCGACGACGACACCGAAGCCGGCCTCCCCGACCTCCTCGGCCGCTCCCTGCGCACCACCCGCCGCCCCGACACCCTCAAGATCGCCGTCACCCTCAAAACCCTCGGCCGCACCGGCCTCGGCGCCCTCGTCGACCAGGTCTGCGCCCACGCCCACCACCTCGCCGACCTCATCACCGCACACCCCCGCCTCGAACTCCACGCCGCACCCACCATCAGCACCGTCCTCTTCCGCCC
Source organism: Streptomyces sp. NPDC031474 (assembly GCF_055581185.1). Taxonomy (NCBI): domain Bacteria; kingdom Bacillati; phylum Actinomycetota; class Actinomycetes; order Kitasatosporales; family Streptomycetaceae; genus Streptomyces; species Streptomyces sp. NPDC031474. Next base: position 287,397 of record NZ_JBVIJX010000001.1, on the reverse strand, counting down.
CACCGGCGCCACCGACACCACCGTCGCCGAGATACGCCGCCGCCTCCTCACCGACGGCCACGCCGTCCTCGGCCGCGCCCACCTCCACGGACGGCTCTGGCTCAAGACCACCCTCCTCAACCCCCACACCCGACCCGACGACCTCGCCGCCCTCCTGAAACTGGTAGAAGGAAACACCCCCACATGAGCACGCCACCCCCCACCACGCCCCCACACCCCGGCACCGACACCCCCCGCGACCTCGTCGGCATCGGCATCGGCCCCTGCAACCTCTCCCTCGCCGCCCTCGCCCAACCCCTCACCCACCTCGACACCGTCTTCTACGAACAACGCCCCCGCTTCGACTGGCACCCCGGCCTCCTCATCGACGGCGCCCGCATCCAGGTCCCCTTCCTCGCCGACCTCGTCACCCTCGCCGACCCCACCAACCCCTGGAGCTTCCTCAACTACCTCAAAGCCCACCACCGCCTCTACCCCTTCTACTTCGCCGAGCGCTTCCACACCCACCGCGCCGAATACGACACCTACTGCCGCTGGGTCGCCGACAACCTCCCCGGCCTCCGCTTCCGCCACCACGCCGACGCCGTCCGCTGGAACCCCGAACGCGACGTCTTCGAAGTCGACTTCACCCAACTCGACACCGACGGCGAAGCCGAAGCCCTCGGCCGCACCCACACCAAGAACATCGTCATCGGCATCGGCACCGAACCCCACATCCCCGACGCCCTACGCCCCCTCGCCGACACCCCAGGCGTCCCCGTCCTCCACGCCACCGACTACCTCACCCACCGCGACACCCTCCTCACCGCCGGCCACATCACCGTCGTCGGCTCCGGACAGTCCGGCGCCGAGATCTTCCTCGACCTCCTGCGCCATCGCCCCACCGGCCGCGAACAACTCCACTGGATCGGCCGCACCGACGCGTTCGCCCCCATGGAGTACTCCAAACTCGGCCTCGAACACTTCACCCCCGACTACACCCGCTACTTCCACGCCCTCCCCGAAAACACCCGCGACCGCGTCGTCGGCACCCAATGGCAACTCCACAAAGGCATCGACGCCGACACCCTCGCCGCCATCCACGACGAGCTCTACCGCCGCACCCTCCACAACGCCTGGCCCGACGCCGTCCTCACCCCCGGCGTCCGCGTCCGCACCGCAGGCCGCATCGCCACCACCAAAATCGAACTCCACCTCGAACACATCCAGCAGAACACCCGCACCCGCCTCACCACCGACGCCGTCGTCCTCGCCACCGGCCACCGCGAACGCCCCCTCGACCACCTCCTCGCCGGACTCGACCCCTACATCCGCCGCGACAACAGCGAACGCCCCCGCATCGACGAACACTTCCGCCTCATCCTCGACCCCTCCATCACCGCCACCGGCTGCAACGTCTACGTCCAGAACGCCGAACGCCACACCCACGGCGTAGGAGCCCCCGACCTCGGCCTCGCCGCCTGGCGCAGCGCCACCATCCTCAACACCCTCACCGCCAAAGAGACCTACCCCCTCCCCACCCGCACCGCCTTCACCACCTTCGGCCTCGAACCCTCCGTACCCCGCCAAACACGCAACACCACCACCACCATCACCACCACCGGCACCGCCACCGGCACCCGACGCGGCACCTTCGTACCCCTCAAAGACTGACCCGTACCATGACCCCGAACGGTCGGCACGACACAACAACGGCGACGGTGGACAGCACATGGACCGCGAACTGACCATCGCAACCGAACTCGCCGCCTGGGCCTCGGAACGCATCCGCCGCCCACGCACCACCGACGACACAAGCGACATACGCGAAAAAGCCGGCCCCGCCGACATCGTCACCGCCACCGACGAAGCCATCGAAACCCACGTCCGCACCATCCTGCGCCGCGAATTCCCCGCCTACGGCATCGAAGGCGAGGAACACGGCGTCCACCAAGGCACCCCCGGCGCCCCCCACTGGCTCATCGACCCCGTCGACGGCACCACCAACTACGCCCACGGCCTCGGCTGGTGCTCCTTCTCCCTCGGCCTCGCCACCCCACACGGCGAACCCCTCCTCGGCGTCGTCGCCGACCCCTGGCGACACGAGATCTTCACCGCCACCCGCGGCGGCGGCGCCCACCTCAACGGCCACCCCATCCACGCCGCCCACCACACCACCCTCACCGGCCACGTCTTCCTCACCGAATGGGCCGCCCACGCCCACTGGCCCGGCATGGACGACCTCCTACGACAACTCGCCGACCGCCACTGCACCGTACGCGTCATGGGCTCCACCGCCCTCTCCCTCGCCCAGGTCGCAGCCGGCCGCGCCACCGCAGCCGCCATCGGCGAATTCCACCCCGTCGACGGCCTCCCACCCCTGCTCATCGCAACAGAGGCGGGAGCCGTCGCAATCCCCCGACTCCCGCCCTACAACACCCCACTGCTGCTCACCGCACCAGGGGCCGCCGACGAAGCGACGGCCCTCTGGAAACACACCGTCCTGCGCTAGAACACCGGCGTACCCTCCCGCGTCAGCCTCCAGTCGACCGACGCGAAGTCCTTCGGATCCAGCACACCCTTCGCAGTCACCCACTCCGAAATCCGCGTACGGATCTCCGTCGACTCCGACCACAACTCCTGCGCCGACGCCACATGCGGGAACGCCCCACCGCCATTGGCCCGATAGTTGTTCACCGCCAGCACGAACTGCTGCGCATCGTCCAACGCCACACCGTTGTACGTCAGGTTCCTGATCCGCGAACCCACCGCCTGCGCGATGTCGATCTCGTACCCAAGACCCGACACATAGTCGTAGTTGTAGTCCGGACGCCCCGCCGCGTTCGTCAGCTTCTCCGTGTCCACCACCGCATCCGCCGCCGTCTGCACGAAATACTGCGCCGAGTACTCCAGGTACGCACGCACCTGCGCACCCGTCAGCAACTTCGCCACCAGCGTGTTGTCGTACACATACAGGCTCGACAGATCCCGGATCGTCACCTTCCCGGCCGGAATCTCCGACGTCCGCGAGAACGGCGAAGCCTGCGCGATCACCGGCAGTGACGCATACGACGTACCGGCCAGCGCCGCCTTGACGACGTCCTCCTGCACCTTCGTGATCAGGTCGATGATCGGAGCGTCCTTGTACCGCGCCTCGACCGTCGTCAACGTCTCCGTCGCCGTACCCACCACCTGGTTGACATACGCCACGACCTTCGCGTGCTCGTCACCCAGCAACTTCGTGATCTTCGGGTCGTCCGCCACAGAGTTGGAGTTCAACACCTTCGACGAAACCGACTCGACGACCCACCTCCCCCTCTCGAACACCAGCTCGACATCGAACATCGACAGCCGCTCCGCATACGCCAACGGCTCCGACAACACGACCGTCTTCCCGGTCTTCGCGTTCGTGACCTTCAGCTCCGGAATCTCCACATGCGCATGCCCCACCAGAACCGCGTCGATGTCCGGCACCTGCTGCGCCACCAACGCCGCCGAATTCTCCACATACGGCAACTGGTCACCGTACGACGACGTGCCCGACGAGCCCGAATGCGCCGACACGATGACCACATCCGCACCCAGCGACTTCAGCTTCGGCACCCACTTCGCCGCCTGCTCCTCCAACCCCGGAAACGCCAGCTTGCCCTGCACATAAGCCTTGTCCCAGATCGCGATACCCGGGTTCGTCAGCCCCAGCACCGCGACCTTCACCGGCGGCGCACCCTTCACACAGAACGTCTTGATGACGTACGGAGGGAACGCCGGCCTCAGCGTCTTGGCGTCCACCGCGTTCGCGCCCAGCAGCGGAAAACGCAGCTGCGACTCGAACTTCCGCAGCGTCTCGATCCCGTAGTTGAACTCGTGGTTGCCCAGCGCCGCCGCGTCGTACCCGATCGCGTTCATCGCCTGCGCCATCGGATGCACCGGACCACCCTTGGCGGTGATCGGATCCACCTTCGCGTAGTAGTACGTCAGCGGCGTGCCCTGAATCGTGTCGCCCGCATCCAGCAGCAGGACGTTCTGCCGCCCCTTCTCCGCACGGATCCGGTTCACCAGCGTCGAGATACGCGCCAGCCCCTGCGCATTGCCCGCAGCGTCCTTGTACTCCGCGTCCTTGAAGTAGTCCCAGTTGAAGACATGACCGTGCAGGTCCGTCGTCCCCAGCACCGTCAGCGCATACCGCTTCGGCTGCCTGACCGGCCCAGCCGGCCTGTCCGCCGCCGCGGCCTGCGCCGACGGAGCCGCAGCCGCACCCGCGACCGCCACCCCCGCCCCGGTCACGGCGGACTTCTTCAGGAACTTCCGACGGTTCAACGGCATGTCTCGTACTCCTCGGGGAATGGTCAACGACGCGCGTAGATTCTGACCCGTTCATGACCGACCGCAACAGGTCCAGGAGGTTGCGATCTGATGACCACAGAGGTCAACTCCGGCCCCTCAACAGGCAAAGCCATGACAACCTGGGACGTATGACCTCCCCGCAGATTCCCCCGTACGGCACCCCCGACGCCCCCCTCCTCGCGGTCCGCGGCGAGGCCGAACTCGAAGTCGACCCCGAGATCGCCCGCATCGGCGTCACCGTCACCGCCCGCGGCAAAGACCGCCGCACCACCCTCGCCGACCTCACCCACCGCAACGCAACGGTCCTGGACCTCGTCAAGTCCTACGGCGACGCCGTCGACAACGTCTCCACCGGCGCGGTCTCCATCACCCCCGAACTCGGCCAACGCGGCCGAGGCGAACGCATCCGCACCTACCACGGCACCGTCCACCTCACCGCCGAACTCACCGACTTCACCGCCCTCGGCGAACTCACCACACGACTGGCCGACCTGGACCTGACCCGGGTCGACGGCCCCTGGTGGGCACTGCGCACCGACTCACCGGTCCACCGCCGGGCCCGCCAGCAGGCCGTACACGAAGCCGTGCAGCGAGCCAAGGAATACGCGGAAGCCCTGGGCGCCACGGTCGCTGCACTGATCGAACTCGCCGACACCGGAACCGGATCCTCCGGCCTACGACCCCAGGCCGCCTACGGCGCCCGCATGACCCGATCGGCCGTCATGGCGAAAGGAGAACCGGCACCCGACCCGCTCGACCTGGAACCCCAGCGCATCCAGGTCCACGCCGAAGTGAGCGCACAGTTCACGATGAACCCACCCCGCCTGTGAATCCACCGCCCGCGAATTCGACGCATTCACCCATTCGACAGAATGCTCATAGGAGCGGAGCCATGCACAATTTATTAGTTGTCAACAACCCTTCACGCAAAGGTTGTTGAGCAGACATGTGCGACCAATTCCCTACCCACCGGTAAGACATAAGCTCGAAACATGCGCCGAGCAAAAATCGTCTGCACACTGGGCCCCGCCACCGACTCGTACGACCAGCTCAAAGCCCTGGTCGACGCCGGAATGGACGTCGCCCGCTTCAACCTCAGCCACGGCAGCCACGCCGAACACGAGGAGCGCTACCACCGCGTCCGCAAGGCCTCCGACGAAACCGGCCACAGCGTCGGCATCCTCGCCGACCTTCAAGGCCCGAAGATCCGCCTCGGCCACTTCGCAGAAGGCCCCGTACTCCTTGAACGCGACGACACCTTCACCATCACCGTCGAGGAGGGCGTCGCAGGCGACGGCAAGCGCTGCGGGACCACATACGCCGGCCTCGCACAGGACGTCACACCCGGCGAGCACATCCTCGTCGACGACGGCAAGGTCTGCCTGGAGGTGACCTCCGTCGACGGGCCCCGCGTCCACACACGCGTGGTGGAGGGGGGCGTCATCTCCGACCACAAGGGCCTCAACCTGCCCGGAGTGGCCGTCTCGGTCCCCGCCCTGTCGAAGAAGGACGAGGACGACCTGCGCTGGGCACTGCGCACCGGCTTCGACGTCATCGCACTCTCCTTCGTACGCAGCGGCAACGACATCGTGGACGTCCACCGCATCATGGACGAAGAGGGCCGCCGGCTCCCCGTCATCGCCAAGATCGAGAAGCCCCAGGCCGTCGAGAACATCGACGAGATCGTGGCGGCGTTCGACGGGATCATGGTGGCCCGTGGCGACCTCGGCGTCGAGATGCCGCTCGAACAGGTCCCGATCGTCCAAAAGCGCGCCATCAAACTGGCGAAGCGCAACGCCAAACCGGTGATCGTCGCCACCCAGATGCTCGACTCCATGATCGAGAACTCGCGGCCGACCCGCGCCGAGGCGAGCGATGTGGCCAACGCGGTCATCGACGGCACGGACGCCGTGATGCTCTCCGGCGAGACCAGCGTGGGCAAGTACGCCATCCAGACGGTCCGCACCATGGCCAAGATCGTCGAAGCGGCGGAAGAGGACATCCTTGCCAAGGGCCTGCCCCCGCTGACGGAGTCGAACAAGCCCCGCACCCAGGGCGGCGCGGTCGCCCGCGCGGCGGCCGAGATCGGCGACTTCCTCGGCGCGAAGTTCCTGGTCGCCTTCACCCAGAGCGGTGACACGGTACGCCGCCTGTCCCGCTACCGCTCCCCGATCCCGCTCCTCGCCTTCACCCCGGAACCGGCGACACGCTCCCAGCTGAACCTGACGTGGGGCGTCGAGACGTTCCTCGGCCCGCTCGCGGACTCGACGGACGCGATGGTCGACCAGGTGGACGAGTTGTTGTTGAAGTACGGCCGCTGCGAGAAGGGCGACGTGGTGGTGATCACGGCAGGTTCGCCTCCGGGAGTCTCGGGCGCGACGAACCTGGTCCGCGTCCACCACATCGGGGAGGACGACAGCCCGAAGTAGGGGTTGGTCCGGTCAGTGCTTGGGGCCTACGTGGGCGTCGAGTAGGGCTACATGCGCTTTCTTGGCGACGGAGATGTTGTAGGGGTTCCCGTGGCGGGTGCATCGCGTCCACCCGATGTCCAGCTTGTCGAGGGTGTCGGTGAAGAGCCGCCGGATGTCGTCGGAGACGTTGGTGAAGAAGTACCGCGGGTATTCATAGCGCTTGCGTTCGCCGCCGACGGTCTTCTCGGTCCAGTTGGTGATGCGGCATCCGTCGGAGTGGATGAGGCCGCGGATGAACTCCCAGGGGTGTGCATCGACGATGCCTTGTTGCCAGGGTTCGAGGACGATGGGGCGGTCGTGCTTCTTGCCGGGGCCGTGTTGGGGGAAGAGGCACCAGAGGTGCTTGGAGTAGAGCTTCACCTCACGGCAGCCCTTACGGCGGACTCTGCAGACCGAGTTTCCGGGGAAGACCGACCGCATGGCAGTCTCGCACTCGTCCATGAGCCCGGGGTGAGCGTCAGCACATGAGACGGACAGGCTGGGCACTCGCATCGCGCGGTTCTGGATGATGTGGCCGTCGCCGAGGTACAGGCCCAGGAGGTAGGAGTATGCGGGGTGGTCCAGCTCGCCTTCGCATCGAGGACAGGGCGGTTGGGTGCGTCCGGGACACTCGCCGCGTTTCGCGCGGTCCATGTGTTTCCAGTAGCCGACTGTGCCGAGCGGAATGCTCAACTGGCGAGCCACATCAGCGTTGCGCGCCCCGTCGCGCAGCAGCGTGACGGCCCTTTGTCGAATCTCAGTTCCGTGGAAGTTCATGCGAACACCCTGCGTGACTGATCGCAACTGTGTGCATGAAAAAGCGGAGGTTCACGAGAATGTGAACCTCCGCTTAGGGTGCCGGGTGCGGGATTCGAACCCGCAAGCCGTGAGGCGCGGCCTTTTGAGGGCCGTGTGTATGCCGATTCCACCAACCCGGCGGGACTGGCTGCTCGGAAGCATACCGGGTCACCGTACTTGCCCGCCTCTAGGTAGGCTGCATAAGCAGCAGTACCTGCCCGGCCCGCAACAAGGAGCCCCCGTGACCGCCCCCGAGTCGCCCCAGCCCGTAGACGCGCCCGACGACGACAAGTCGCACGTGCCTCCGCTGACGACCCGTGTCGTCATCGCCGAGGACGAGGCCCTGATCCGGCTCGACCTGAAAGAGATGCTCGAAGAAGAGGGCTACAGCGTCGTCGGTGAGGCCGGTGACGGTGAGCAGGCCATCGAGCTCGCCCGCGAGCACAAGCCGGACCTGGTCATCCTCGATGTGAAGATGCCCAAGCTGGACGGCATCTCGGCGGCGGAGAAGATCGCCGAGGAGCGCATCGCCCCGGTGCTGATGCTCACGGCGTTCTCGCAGCGCGACCTCGTCGAGCGCGCCCGGGACGCCGGTGCGATGGCGTACCTGGTGAAGCCGTTCAGCAAGAGCGACGTCGTACCGGCGATCGAGATGGCCGTGTCCCGTTTCACGGAGCTGCGTGAGCTGGAGAACGAGGTCGCGGACCTCACGCTGCGTCTGGAGACCCGCAAGCTGGTCGACCGCGCGAAGTCGATCCTGCAGACGGAGTACGGCCTGACGGAGCCCGCCGCGTTCCGGTGGATCCAGAAGACGTCGATGGACCGGCGGATGTCGATGCAGCAGGTCGCGGAGGCGGTCATTCAGGACGCCGACGAGAAGAAGTCGAACAAGGGCTGATCCACCCGCCGTACGCACGACGAGGCCCGCGCCCGGAGAAGGGGCGCGGGCCTCGTTGCCGTAGGAGGACCGGAGGGACTCAGTCCTCGCCGAGGTACGCCTTGCGGACGGACTCGTCGTGCAGGAGGTCCTGGCCGGTGCCGGAGAGGACGATGTTGCCGACCTCCATGACGTGGCCGTGGTCGGCGAGCGAGAGGGCGGCCTGGGCGTTCTGCTCGATGAGCAGGATCGTCATGCCCTGGGCCTTGAGCTCCACGATCGTCGCCATGATCTTCTGCATCATGATGGGGGACAGGCCCATGGAGGGCTCGTCCAGCATGAGCAGCTTCGGCTGAGACATGAGCGCGCGTCCCATGGCGAGCATCTGCTGTTCGCCGCCGGAGAGGGTGCCTGCGGCCTGCTTGCGGCGCTCTCCCAGGATGGGGAAGAGGTCGTAGGCGCGCTGGATGTCCTTCTCGATGCCCGCCTTGTCGTTGCGGAGGAAGGCACCGAGGCGGAGGTTGTCCTCGATGGTCATGCGGGGGAAGATGTGCCGCCCCTCGGGGGAGTGGGCGAGTCCGAGGGAGACGATGTCGTGGGCGGGGATCTTCTTCAGTGATTTGCCGTTGAATTTGATCTGGCCGCCGACCGGCTTGAGCAGGCCCGACAGGGTGCGCAGGGTCGTCGTCTTGCCGGCGCCGTTGGTGCCGATGAGGGTGACGACCTCGCCTGCGTCGACCTTGAAGGAGATGCCTTTGACGGCTTCGATCTTGCCGTAGGCGACGCGGAGGTCCTCGACCTCGAGGAGTGCGGTCATCGGTCGGTCTCCTTGCCGGGCGCGTCGGCGTGTGCCTCAGCGGCTTCGACCTCGGCGATCTCCTCGTCGCCGGGGGCGTTGTCGAACGGTTCTCCGAGGTAGGCGGCGATGACGCGCTCGTCGCCCTGGACGGTGGCGCTGTCGCCCTCCACGAGCTTCTCGCCCTGGACGAGTACGGCGACGCGGTCGCAGAGGTTGAAGATGAACCGCATGTCGTGCTCGATGACGAGGACGGCGATGCCCTTGTCGCGGATGGCGAAGACCAGTTCCTCGGTGGCGCGGGTCTCCTGCGGGTTCATGCCGGCGGTCGGCTCGTCGAGCAGGAGCAGGCCCGGCTCGCTGGCGAGGGCGCGGGCGATTTCGAGCTTGCGCTGCTCGCCGTAGGGGAGGTTGCGGGCGAGGTGCTCGGCCTTGTGCTGGAGGCCGATGAACTCGAGGAGTTCCATGGCCCGTTCGCGGGAGGCCTTCTCGGCGCGGTGGAAGCCGGGGCCGCGCAGGACGGCGGACCAGAAGCCTTCCTTGGTGCGGGTGTGGCGGCCGACGAGCACGTTCTCCAGGACCGTCATGTTGCCGAACAGGCGGATGTTCTGGAAGGTGCGGGCGATGCCGGCGGCGGTGACCTTGAAGGACTTCGGCGGCAGGACGTTGCCCTTGAAGCGGACTTCGCCCTCGGTGGGGATGTAGAGGCCGGTGAGGCAGTTGAAGAAGGTGGTTTTGCCGGCGCCGTTGGGGCCGATGAGGCCGACGATCTCGCCGCTGTTGACGGTGAGGTCGACGTTGCGTACGGCGGTGAGGCCGCCGAAGCGCATGGTGACGCCGCGGGCGTCGAGTACGACTTCGCCGGGGGCGCTGGCGCCCGGGGTGGTGGTGTCGGTGGTCATGTGTGGTCAGGCCCCTGTCTTGCTCAGGACGGTGGGCGCTTCGGCCTCTTCGTGGAACTCCAGCTGGCGGCGCCGGTTGGCGACGAGGCCTTCGGGGCGGAACCGCATCAGGAGGATGAGCGCGACGCCGAAGGCGAAGAGCTGGTAGTCGCCGAGGAACTGGAGCTTGTTGGGGATGAGGTAGAGCAGGGAGGCGCCGATGAGGGGCCCGCCGATGGTGCCCATGCCGCCGAGGACGACCGCGGCGAGAAGGAAGGCGGAGTTGGGCGGGATGGGTCCGGCGAACTGGTACTGCTCGGGTGTCACGGTGTAGGTGACGTGGGCCTGGACGGTGCCGGCGAGGCCGGCGAGGGAGGCGCCGACGGCGAAGGCGATGAGCTTGACCTTGAAGCCGTTGATGCCCATGGCGAGGGCGGCGGTCTCGTCCTCGCGGATGGCGACCCAGGCGCGGCCGATGCGGGAGTCGCCGCTGCGCCGGAAGACGAGGACGACGACGGCCGTGATGAGCAGCATCAGCAGGAAGTAGTTGGCGAACCGGCCGATGGTGAAGCCGGCGATGTCGTGCGGGGTGCCGAGGTCCCAGCCGAGGATGTTCAGGTCGGGGATGGAGGAGATGCCGTTGGAGCCGTTGGTGATGTCGGGTCCGGAGGTGCCGTCGAGGTTGTTGGCGGTGATCCGGAAGATCTCACCGAAGCCGAGCGTGACGATGGCGAGGTAGTCGCCGCGCAGTCGCAGGGTCGGGGCGCCGATGAGGACACCGAAGGCGAGGGAGGCGGCGGCGCCGACGAGAACGGCGGCCCAGAAGGGGAAGTGGACGTCCCAGGGGGAGTTCGGGGAGCCGGAGACGAGGGCCGCGGCGTAGGCGCCGACGCCGAGGAAGGCGACGTAGCCGAGGTCGAGGAGGCCGGCGAGGCCGACGACGATGTTGAGGCCGAGGGCGACGGTGGCGAAGATCAGGATGTAGACGCCGATGGTCGCGTACTGGTCGTCGGTCTGGGTGAAGGGGAAGAGGGCCGCCGCGATGAAGGCGCCGAAGACGGTGATGGTCTGGTGCCGGCTGGTGATCTGGGCGGCCTGGGCGACGAGACCGGACTTGTTGAGGGCGGCGAAGCCGAAGCCGGCGGTGATGAGGAACCCGATGAAGAGTTCGTCCTGGTCGGTCGGGGTGCCGATGCCGTAGGTGAAGACGGTCAGGGCGAGGGCCATGACGGCGATGATGACGAGGATCTCGACCCAGGACGGGAGTTTGCCGACGGGGCCGGGGGAGTCCGCGGCGAAGGCGGCCTTGACGGTCGCCCGCTTGTGGGCGGCCTTGTTCTTGAACTGCTCCCAGGCGTCGTCGTCCGGGTCGATCGGGTCGGGCTCGGGCTTCTCGAACGGCAGGGCCAGGGCGCCGACGAGGGCGGTGAGCGTGGCGATCGCGACGATGAAGCCGCCCGGGTCGAGGTTGACGACACCGCCGAGTTCGTAACTGATCGCGATGACCGTGTACCAGGCGGTGGCGAAGGTGGCGAGCGCGGCGAATCTCAGGGCGGCGTCACCGCCGGCAGGGACCAGGTGACGCAGTCCCTTGACGCCGTAACCGGCGAGGGCGAAGAGGGCGGTGAGCGCGCCGCCGATGAGCACGAGGACCTGCAGGCCGGCCGGATAGCCGTAGACCGTGAGGTCGCCCGCGAATTGGCTGGTCCAAGTCCACGACATGAACGTCGAGATGATGGCGAGGACGGCGCCGCCGAGTGCGAGGGCGCGGGCGATGTTCGTCGGGATTGCGATGAGTCCGGAGGGGCCGGGTGCGGCAGGGGTGTCCGGGGTCTGGGGCGCGGTGGTCTGTGTGGTCATCGGTGTCACGCCCTGTCCGCGACGCGCTCGCCGAGGAGGCCCTGGGGCCTGAACAACAGCACGAGGATGAGGAGTACGAAGGCCCAGACGTCGGCCCAGGACTGGCTGCCGAACTTTTCCATGCCGGGGATGTCGGAGATGTAGGCGGAGGCCAGGGTCTCCGCGACGCCGAGGACGACGCCGCCGATCATGGCGCCGTAGATGTTGCCGATGCCGCCGAGGACGGCCGCGGTGAACGCCTTGAGGCCGAGGAGGAAGCCCATCTTGAAGTTGACCTCGCCGTACTTGAGGCCGTAGGCGACGCCTCCGATGGCGGCGAAGGTGGCGCCGAGGGCGAAGGCGACCACGATGATGCGGTCGGTGTTGATGCCCATGAGCTTGGCGGTGTCGGGGTCCTGGGCGGTGGCCTGCATGCCGCGGCCGGTGCGGGTCTTCATCACGAAGTACGCGAGGACGGCCATGCTGATGGGGGCGGCGATCACCAGGAAGATGTCACCGGTCTGGATGGTGACGTTGCCGATGTGGAAGGGGCCGCCGTCGATCTGGGGGAAGGTGATCGAGGATTTGGCGTTGGGGTACCAGGCCCAGACCGCCTGCTGCAGGGCGAGCGAGAGGCCGATCGCGGTGATGAGCGGGGCGAGGCGGGGGGCGGTGCGCAGTGGGCGGTAAGCGAACCGTTCCGCTCCCACGGCCACGGTGACGGCGACGATGATCGCGCCGACGAGCATCAGCGGCAGGGCGACCCACATGGACGTGCCGTCGGGCAGCACGTAGAGGTAGACCGTCAGGGCGCCGAAGCCTCCGGTCATGAAGATCTCACCGTGGGCGAAGTTGATGAGCTGGACGATGCCATAGACCATCGTGTAGCCGATGGCGACCAGCCCGTACATGGATCCCAGTAGCAGGCCGTTGACCAGCTGCTGCGGCAGTTCGTTCACCGCATGTCCTCCGAGACTATTCGGATATTTTCGACGGATTTCGTCATTGCGCCGGATGCGAGAACGCGCGGGGCGCCTGTGGAACGGCGCCCCGCGCGGCTCGTGAGTGGTGCGGGAGGGGTCAGCCGGAGAAGGTGCCGGACTTGACGGCCGCCCAGGCGCCGTTCTTGACGGCGTAGACGGTGAGCTGCTTGTTGGTGGCGTCACCGAACTCGTCGAAGGAGACCTTGCCGGTCACTCCGTCGAAGGAGACGTTCTGCATGGCGGCGGTGACCTTGGCGCGGGCGTCCGAGGGCAGCTTGCCGCCGTTGTCGTCGACGACCTTCTTCACGGCCTGGATGATCGCCCAGGCCGAGTCGTAGGAGTAACCGCCGTAGGCGCCGTACTCCTCCGAGTAGCCGCCGGCCTTGTAGTCGGCGACGAACTTCTTGGCCGAGTCGAGCGTCTCGACCGGGGCGCCGACCGAGGTGGCGAGGTCGCCGGTGCTGTTGGCGCCGGCCAGCTTGATGAAGGTCGGGTCGAAGATGCCGTCGCCGCCCGCGACCGGGATGTTGGCGCCGGCGGCCTTGATCTGCTTGCTGAGCGGACCGGCCTGCGGGTACTCACCGCCGTAGTAGACGGCCTCGGCGCCGGAGTTCTTCACCTGGGTGGCGACCGAGGAGAAGTCCTTGGTGTCGGGGTTGATGTGCTGGGTGCCGACCACCGTGCCGCCGAGCTTCTTGAACTCCTCGGTGAAGGTGGCGGCGAGGCCCGCGCCGTAGGTCTTCTTGTCGTCGATGACGAAGACCTTCTTCTTCTTGGCCGTGGTGTAGACGTACTCGGCGGCGAACGGGCCCTGGATGGCGTCCGTGGTCGCGGTGCGGAAGTACGACTTGAACGGGCGGACCTTCGTGGTCGACCAGTTGTCGCCCTGGGTCAGCGCCGGGTTGGTGTTGGCCGGGGAGACCTCGACCAGCTTGGCCGCGTCGAAGACCTTCTGCATGGACTGCGCCACGGAGGAGTTCAGCGGGCCGACGACGCCGAGGACGCTCTTGTCGGCGACCAGGGCGGTGGCGTTCTGCTGGCCGGAGGAGGCCTGGGCCTGGTCGTCCTTGGCCACGATCTTGAAGGTGACCCCGTCGACGACCTTGTCCTTGTTGGCGTTCTTGACGGCGAGGTCCGCGGAGTTCTTGATGCCGAGGCCCAGAGCGGACAGGTCGCCGGTCAGCGGCGCGTCGACTCCGATGGTGACGGTGGTGCCACCGCTGTCGGAGCCCTTGTCGCCGCTGTCGCGCGAGCCGCAGGCGGTGAGGGTGAGTGCTCCCGCGGACAGCGCGGCGGTGATGGCGATGAGCGAACGTTGACGCACGTTCCAGTCCTTTCCCTGGGCGGCCCTCCCCCCTGGAAGAGGCCGAGTCGAGCGTCGGTCCGAAGGGGTATTCCGGCCGCGCGGTGACTGGGCGTGACTCTAAGCGGGTGGAGGTAACGGGGAGGAGGGTCTGACCAAGGCTGTGACGCTCTTGTTATGACACGAGGTAATGCAGAGCGGTACTTGGCGGGTGGAACAGCGGAATTCAGGCCGATTCGCCCTGTCCGCATGTTGAGAACGTGCAGGACGAACCCTGATGGGTTCAGGCGTCTCAGGCGTTTTGGTGATTACGGGGAACCGTTGCTGCAGGCGACCTTCAGGGCCTTGGAGAGGTCCTGCGCATAGCGGGCCCCCAGGATGAAACTGTGGACTTGTATTGCGCGCGCATTACGTAGAGTTACGTCCAGGAAAGGGAGTCCGGCATTCTCCGGCACTTTTCTGCATTCCGTCACATGCATGGTGATGACGATCTTGCGGGTGGAACCTGCTTTTGTCCGGAAAGGCGCTGTCGGGGCCGAGGTGAGGGTGAGTCCGGCGTACGGCTGGGTCAGCCGGGTCACGGTGACCGGCGGGCCGGCGTCCACGGCGAGCAGCACCTCGAAGGCGAAGGTGCGCGGTCGGGTGCCGGGCGGTACGGCGATCTGGCCGAGATAGCTGACGTCGACCACCTGGGACGGGAACGGCGGTGCGGGCGTGGGCGGTTGGGCGTGGTGGGGCCGGGTCGCGTACAGGTAGCCGCCGCCCGCGAGGAGCAGCAGGGCGGCGAGGACGGCGCGGGCGGCCGGCCGGTGGGCGGCGTAGCGGCGGGCGAGGGGACGGCGGGCGGGTGCGGGGGTGTCCCAGGCGCCGGCGCCGGTGCCCTCGCCTGGCTCCACGGGGCCGACGCCGCTCATGGCCGGGGTCCCTTGCCCGCACCGCCCGCGCGGTGGCGGTCGGTGCGGTGGCGGTCGGTGCGGGCGGCCAGGGCCTCGAAGGCCTCGCCGCGTTCGACGAGCCCCGCTTCGCGCACCGGACCGGCACGGTCGCCGCCCACGCCGCCGGTCTGTACGGCGCCGGCGGCCTCGGCGAGGCCCTCGTGGTCGCCGCCCGGGGCCTCGTGGGTCTTCATCCGGTACGGGCCGCCCAGCCCGCGGCCGGTCGCCCGTGGAGGCTCTTCCGCGGTGCCGCCCCGACGCCGGGCGGCCGGGGCGGCGGGGAGTAACGGGCATGCGGGCGGGGCCTGTCGGGGCACCGTGGCCGTCAGCTCGCCGCGCGGATGTGCGCCGCGTCGCCGGCCGTCACGTCCCGCAGCAGACAGGTCAGCCGCGCGGTGCACACCCGCCGCCCCTCCTCGTCACTGATCACGATCTCGTACGTCGCCGTGGAGCGCCCGCGGTGCACGGGCGTGGCCACGCCGGTGACCAGGCCGGAGCGCACGCCCCGGTGGTGGGTGCAGTTGAGGTCGACGCCGACGGCGATCTTGGAGCTGCCGGCGTGCAGCATGGAGCCGACCGAGCCGAGGGTCTCGGCGAGGACCGCGGAGGCGCCGCCGTGCAGCAGTCCGTAGGGCTGGGTGTTTCCCTCGACGGGCATGGTGCCGACGACCCGGTCCGCGGACGCTTCGACGATCTGCACGCCCATGCGGGTGCCGAGGTGACCGGCGGAGAACAGGGCGGGCAGGTCGACGCCGAGCGCCGCGTACTCGTCGATGACCTCTTGCGGGAAGTTCACGTGCTGCTGCTCGCCCATGGGGCCGGCTCCGTTCGTCGATCACAGTCCAGCGTCACTGAGCAAACGCTCAGTCGGTGGACGATTGTTCCAGACGGACGACGACGGACTTGCTGGCCGGGGTGTTGCTGGTGTCGGCGGTGGCGTCCAGCGGGACCAGCACGTTGGTCTCCGGATAGTAGGCGGCCGCACAGCCCCGGGTCGTCGGGTAGAACACGACCCGGAACCCGGGCGCCCGCCGCTCCACGCCGTCCTTCCACTCGCTCACCAGGTCCACGTACGACCCCTCGGCGAGCCCGAACGCGCGCGCGTCGTCCGCGTTGACCAGGACGACCCGGCGACCGTTCTTGATGCCCCGGTAGCGGTCGTCGAGGCCGTAGATCGTGGTGTTGTACTGGTCGTGCGAGCGCAGCGTCTGCAGCAGCAGGCGGCCCTTGGGCAGCTTCGGGTACTCCACCGGCGCGGCGGTGAAGTTGGCCTTGCCGGTGGCGGTGGGGAAGCGGCGCTCGTCGCGCGGGGCGTGCGGGAGAGTGAAGCCGCCCGGGCGGGCCACGCGCGCGTTGAAGTCCTCGAAGCCGGGGATCACGCGTGCGATGCGGTCACGGATCGAGGCGTAGTCCTTCTCGAACTCCTCCCACGGCACCTTGCTGTCCTCGCCCAGCACCCGCCGGGCCAGGCGGCACACGATGGCCGGCTCCGACAGCAGCTGGGCGCTCGCCGGCGCCAGGCGCCCCCGCGAGGCGTGCACCATGCCCATGGAGTCCTCGACGGTCACGAACTGCTCCGTGCCCTTCCCGTTCGGGCCGGCCTGCACATCGCGCTCGGTACGGCCCAGGGTCGGCAGAATCAGGGCACGCGCGCCCGTGACGACGTGCGAGCGGTTCAGCTTCGTCGACACGTGCACCGTCAGGCGGGCGCGCCGCATGGCCGCCTCCGTGACGTCGGTGTCGGGGGAGGCCGACACGAAGTTGCCGCCCATGGCGAAGAACAGCTTCGCCTCGCCGTCGCGCAGCGCGCGGATCGCGCGGACGACGTCGAAGCCGTGCTCGCGCGGGGGCGCGAAGCCGAACTCCTTCTCCAGGGCGTCCAGGAAGGCCGGCGCGGGCCGCTCGAAGATGCCCATGGTGCGGTCGCCCTGCACGTTGGAGTGACCGCGCACCGGGCACACCCCCGCGCCCGGCCGGCCTATGTTGCCGCGCAACAGCAGGAAGTTGACGACCTCGCGGATCGTCGGCACGGAGTGCTTGTGCTGGGTGAGGCCCATCGCCCAGCAGACGATGGTGCGCTTCGAGGCGAGCACCATGCGCAGCGTCTCCTCGATCTGCGCGCGCGTGAGACCCGTCGCGGTGAGCGTCTCGTCCCAGTCGGCGGCACGGGCGGCCTCGGCGAACTCCTCGAAGCCGTGCGTGTGTGCGCCGATGAACGCCTCGTCGAGCGCGCCGTCCGTCTCCAGGATCAGCTTGTTGAGGAGACGGAAGAGGGCCTGGTCGCCGCCGATGCGGATCTGCAGGAACAGGTCGGTGAGCGCGGCGCCCTTGACCATGCCCTGCGGGGTCTGCGGGTTCTTGAACCGCTCCAGACCCGCCTCCGGCAGCGGGTTGACGCTGATGATCTTCGCCCCGCCCGCCTTGGCCTTCTCCAGCGCGGACAGCATCCGCGGATGGTTCGTGCCCGGGTTCTGCCCGGCGACGATGATCAGGTCGGCCTTGTAGAGGTCCTCCAGCAGGACGCTGCCCTTGCCGATGCCGATGGTCTCCGACAGGGCCGAGCCGGACGACTCGTGGCACATGTTGGAGCAGTCCGGCAGGTTGTTCGTGCCCAGCTCGCGCGCGAACAGCTGGTACAGGAACGCCGCCTCGTTGCTGGTGCGGCCCGACGTGTAGAAGACGGCCTCGTCGGGAGAGGCGAGGGCCGCCGTCTCCTCGGCGATGATGTCGAAGGCACGCTCCCAGGAGACCGGCTCGTAGCGCTCACCGCCCTCGGGCAGGTACATGGGGTGCGTGAGCCGCCCCTGCTGGCCCAGCCAGTAGCCGCTGCGGCCGGCGAGGTCGGCGACGGGGTGCGCGGCGAAGAACTCGGGGGTGATTCGGCGCAGCGTCGCCTCCTCGGCGACCGCCTTCGCACCGTTCTCGCAGAACTCCGCGGCGTGCCGGTGCTCGGGCTCCGGCCAGGCGCAGCCCGGGCAGTCGAAGCCGTCCTTCTGGTTCACGCGCAGCAAGGTCAGCGCGGTGCGCTTCACACCCATCTGCTGCTGCGCGATGCGCAGGGAGTGTCCGACGGCCGGCAGGCCCGCCGCCGCGTGCTTCGGATCGGTGACCTGTGGGGCGTCCTGGACCGGATCGGCTTTGGGCGGCTTGGTTGCCATCGCACGCTCTCCTTCGCTCACCTGTGTCGCACACGCGTGTCGCACACCGCCCCGATCCTCGCACGAGGCCGTGACGGCGTTAACGTGCGGGAGGCCCCCCTCTGCGACGGCCCGGGGCCGAGTGTCAGTGGGGCGTGGCAGGATCGGGGGCGTGGCAGAGACAGCAGCGAAGAAGACCGACACCCCCTCCGGCGAGAGCCGCCCGCGCCTGATGCTCATGGACGGGCACTCGCTGGCCTACCGCGCGTTCTTCGCGCTGCCCGCGGAGAACTTCACCACCGCGACGGGCCAGCCGACGAACGCGATCTACGGCTTCGCGTCGATGCTGGCCAACACCCTGCGCGACGAGGAGCCCACGCACTTCGCGGTCGCCTTCGACGTCTCCCGCAAGACCTGGCGCTCCGAGGAGTTCACCGAGTACAAGGCGAACCGCTCCAAGACGCCCGACGAGTTCAAGGGGCAGGTCGAGCTGATCGGCGAGCTCCTCGACGCGATGCACGTCTCACGCTTCGCGATCGACGGCTTCGAGGCCGACGACGTGATCGCCACGCTCGCCACCCAGGCCGAGGCCGCCGGCTTCGAGGTGCTCATCGTCACCGGCGACCGGGATTCCTTCCAGCTGGTGTCCGAGCACACCACGGTGCTGTATCCGACGAAGGGCGTCTCCGAGCTGACCCGCTTCACCCCGGAGAAGGTCGTCGAGAAGTACGGGTTGACGCCCGCCCAGTACCCCGACTTCGCGGCCCTGCGCGGCGACCCGTCCGACAACCTCCCCGGCATCCCCGGCGTCGGCGAGAAGACCGCCGCGAAGTGGATCAACCAGTTCGGTTCGTTCGCGGAGCTCGTCGAGCGCGTCGAGGAGGTCAAGGGCAAGGCCGGGCAGAACCTGCGCGACCACCTGGAGGCCGTCAAGCTCAACCGCCGCCTCACCGAGATGGTCCGCACCGTCGAGCTGCCCAAGGCGGTCGGCGAACTGGAGCGCACCCCGTACGACCGCACGGCCGTCGCGATGATCCTGGACACCCTGGAGATCAGGAACCCCTCGCTGCGCGAGCGGCTCCTCGCCGTCGACCCGGGCAGCGCGGAGGCCGAGGCGGCCCCGGTGGTCACCGGCGGCGTGGAGCTGGACGGCACGGTCCTGGTCACCGGCGAGCTGGCGGGCTGGCTCGCCGCGCACGGCGCCCAGACCCTCGGCGTCGCCACCGTCGACACCTGGGCGCTGGGTGCCGGCTCGGTCGCCGAGGTCGCGCTCGCCGCGGCCGGCGGAGCGGCCGCCTGGTTCGACCCGGCGGAGCTCGACGAGAGCGACGAGAACGCGTGGGCGGCCTGGCTCGCCGCCGCGGACCGCCCCAAGGTCCTGCACAACGCCAAGGGCGCCATGCGCGTCTTCGCCGAGCACGGCTGGTCCGTCACCGGCATCTCCATGGACACGGCGCTCGCCGCCTACCTGGTCAAGCCGGGCCGCCGCTCCTTCGACCTGGACGCGCTGTCCCTGGAGTACCTGGGACGTGAACTGGCCCCGGCCGCCGCGGCCGACGGCCAGCTCGCCTTCGGCGCGGACGACGGCGCCGAGGCCGAGGCCCTCATGGTGCAGGCCCGCACGGTCGTCGACCTCGGCGAGGCCTTCCGCGGCCGTCTGGAAGAGGTCGGCGCGGCCGACCTGCTGGGCGGCATGGAGCTGCCCACCTCCGCCCTCCTGGCCCGCATGGAGCGGCACGGCATCGCCGCCGACCGCGCCCACCTCGAGGCCATGGAGCAGATGTTCGCGGGCGCCGTCCAGCAGGCGGTGAAGGAAGCGCACGCGGCGGCCGGCCACGAGTTCAACCTGGGCTCGCCCAAGCAGCTCCAGGAGGTCCTCTTCGGCGAGCTGGGCCTGCCGAAGACGAAGAAGACCAAGACCGGCTACACCACCGACGCCGACGCCCTGGCCTGGCTCGCCGGTCAGACCGACAACGAGCTGCCGGTCATCATGCTCCGCCACCGCGAGCAGGCGAAACTCCGCGTCACCGTCGAGGGCCTGATCAAGACGATCGCCGCCGACGGCCGTATTCACACCACGTTCAACCAGACGGTCGCCGCGACCGGCCGCCTGTCGTCCACGGACCCGAACCTGCAGAACATCCCCGTCCGCACGGACGAGGGCCGGGCGATCCGCCGCGGCTTCGTCGTCGGCGAGGGCTTCGAGTCGCTGATGACGGCCGACTACAGCCAGATCGAACTGCGCGTGATGGCCCACCTCTCCGAGGACGAGGGCCTCATCGAGGCGTTCACCTCCGGCGAGGACCTGCACACCACGGCCGCCTCCCAGGTGTTCGCCGTCGAGCCGGGCGCGGTCGACGCGGAGATGCGCCGCAAGATCAAGGCCATGTCCTACGGCCTGGCCTACGGCCTGTCCGCGTTCGGCCTGTCCCAGCAGCTGAACATCGACGCAGGCGAGGCACGGGCCCTGATGGACGCCTACTTCGAGCGCTTCGGCGGCGTCCGGGACTACCTGCGCCGCGCGGTCGACGAGGCACGGGCCACCGGCTACACGGCGACGCTGTTCGGCCGCCGCCGCTACCTGCCCGACCTCAACAGCGACAACCGTCAGCGCCGCGAGGCCGCCGAGCGGATGGCCCTCAACGCGCCGATCCAGGGCACGGCGGCCGACATCGTCAAGATCGCCATGCTGAAGGTGGACGCCGCCCTGCAAGCGGCGGACCTCAAGTCCCGCATGCTGCTCCAGGTCCACGACGAAATCGTCCTGGAGATCGCCCCCGGCGAGCGCGCGGCGGCGGAGGAACTGGTCCGCCGCGAGATGGCCGACGCCGTCCACCTCAACGTCCCCCTGGGCGTCTCGGTCGGCGCGGGCACGGACTGGGAGTCGGCGGCGCACTAGCCTCCGGCGGTCGGACGGGGGGTTCGTCAGCGCCGGCAGGGCGATGACGAGCCCTCCGTTCATGCCGCCGGCCTGCGGGTCGCCGAGCCGGGCAGTCCGCGTGCGCGGACCGCGGTCAAGTCCGCGCGCAGTCTTGCCGCTGGGGCGGCACGGGTGAGCGCGGGCGGTGCCCTGTCAGCGCTGGGATGCGCGGACGGGTGGGTGCGGGCGGCGTCCCGCCAGTGCTGGGATGCGCGGCCCGCCCGGCTTACTCCGGCCCGCCGCGGCACTCCGGCCCACTGCGGCCCGCCCGGCCCACTGCGGCACTCCGGCCCACTGCGGCCCGCCCGGCCCACTGCGGCACTCCGGCCCACTGCGGCCCGCCCGGCCCACTGCGGCCCGCCCGGCCCACTGCGGCCCGCCCGGCCTACTCCGGCCCACTGCGGCCCGCCCGGCCTACTCCGGCCCGCCCGGCCTACTCCGGCCGACTGCGGCCCGCCCGGCCCACTGCGGCCCGCCCGGCCTACTCCGGCCGACTGCGGCCCGCCCGGCCCACTGCGGCCCGCCCGGCCTACTCCGGCCCACTGCGGCCCGCCCGGCCTACTCCGGCCCGCCCGGCCTACTCCGGCC
>NZ_JBVIJX010000001.1:0-265468 GCF_055581185.1 Streptomyces sp. NPDC031474 | reverse complement strand
CGACTGCGGCCCGCCCGGCCCGCCGCGATCCGGGTCCAGCCGTTGGGGTGGCTCCTGGTCAGTGGCCGGTCGGTTGCCCGGAGGGCCTGTCACCCGCGTGGCCCCCGAGAACAAGCCTCTGCTCGCCCCGGCCCGCCAGGATGCGGCCATGGGTATACGCCTGCTTCACCGCCGCAAGGCCCACGCACGCGTGCACGCCTCGGCAACCTCGGACGCGCAGCTCGCCCCCGGCACGGCTGCCTGGACACGACCGCGCCCCGCCCTCGCGCCCCGCGCCGCCACTGCCCGCGTCCCCAGGACACCCGTCACGGCCCTCCGCACAGCCGCCGCCCGCCTCCGCCGCCGCGTCGCCCGCGTCGTCCCCGAAAGGGTGCTGCGGCTCGCGCCCAGCGGCGAGCGACGAGCACCCGCGGCCGGCCGCCGAAGGGCGCCGCACGCGCGTCCGGACCGCGACCCCTGGCGCCTGTGCGCCGAGGCGGTGTGCGGCTGCCTGGCCCTCGCCCTCAGCGCCCTCGGCCGGCTCCGCAGAATCCGGACGGCCCGCCGTATTCCCGTCGTCCCCGTCGTCCCTGTCTTCGTCGCGACCGCGACACCCCTCACCGAACGCCCGGACGGCTCCGCTCCCCGCTGACCCCCGCCGACTCCGTGCGCCCGGCCAGGACATCCCGGACGGCCGGACCGGCCGGACGCCACAGCCGCACCGCGACGGCGTACAGCAGCACCCCGAGCACCAGCCCCGCGCCCGCCCCGAAGCACACCGTCGGGATGAGCTCCCACGGCTTCGCCTCCCGCGGCCCCCAGTACCGCCACCACCGCGTCGCCCGCCGCACCGCCGCGACCAGCGCACAGCCCCCGATCACGGCAGCGGCCCACCACCGGTCCCGCACCGACAACACCGCCACCCCGACCGGCTCACCGGCGGGCGCCCGGCGCAACGCGTACGTCAGGAACACGGCGATCACGACCGCGGCCACGGCCGAACCCCCGTACTGCAGGTACCAGTACAGCGGCGACCCGGCGAACTTCTCGCCGAGGACGGGGAACAGCCGCATGCCCCAGCGGTCGAAGTGCGTGAACGCGTCCCACACCACGTGCGTCAGCGCGCCGAGCACCGCCGAGACGTACCACCACAGGACGACGGAGGGCCCCACACGCGCGCGTGGCGCCCCGCAGCGGGTCAGGGCCGCCGTCCGGCCCTGCCGGTCGCGCGGCAGCAGCGCCACCAGCGGTTCGCGTACCAGCAGCCACAGCCCCACCAACGCCCACGCGATGAGCACGTCGACCGTGAACACACCGGCGAAGGAGTGCGTGACGTCACCGAACTCCATGGCCCCGGACAGGACACTCGCCGCGTAATAGGTCATGTCGGGAGCGAAGGAACCCGCCACCAGGACCGCCGGCACCAGCCGTCCACGGCCGGTGCCGTCGCCGCGCACGGCGGGCAGCACGGCCGCCGCATGACTCAGGGTGAACGGCAACGGAGCTCCCGGGGGCGGACCTTGGCGGGCCGGCCGGCCCCGCGATCGACGACGTCCAGTATGCGCGGCACGGTTCCCGGCCGAACGGCACATGACCGCCCGGTGAAAACGACGCCCGAACGGGTGCCGGTGCAAAAGAAGTTGTCGTAGGGTCGCCTGGGTCGCCGCGCCCGGAAGGCGCGTCGAACAAGAGAACAGAGCAGGGCAAACCGCCCACGAGTGCAACCCTCGGGGCGGGTTGACCGTCACACCAGTGGCACCGGTGACACCAGCGACAACGATGCCGGTGGCCACCACGGCACCAGCCGTCACGGCAGGACAGACGTAGAGACGGGCGTTCGGCGTCCACGGGAGGGTTTCACTTCATGTCGGCGCATATCGGCACGAGACTGCGCAAGGGAGCGGTCAACACGACCGTGGCCGCACTGGCGGTCGCGGCTCTGGCCGCGTCCCAGGCACCGGACGTCACCGCCGACGGGCACGGCAGACAGACCGCCGCCGACGCCCCGTCCGCCGACCCGAGCACGGGCGCCGCCACGGGTGACAGCGCCACCGGCAACTCGCCGTACTACACGGACCTGCCGCCGCTGAACAGCCCCAGCCCCGCCCCGACCGTGACCTCGCCCACCACCCCCGTCGCCACCGGCAGCACCGAGGCGGGCATACCCGCGACCGTCCTGGACGCCTACAAGAAGGCCGAGACGGAACTGGCGCAGTCCAAGCCGGGCTGCAACCTGCCCTGGCAGCTCCTCGCCGCCATCGGCAAGGTCGAGTCGGGCCAGGCCCGCGGCGGCAACGTCACCGCCGACGGCACAACCGTCACACCGATCCTCGGCCCGGTCCTCAACGGCGTCGGCTTCGCCAACATCAGCGACACCGACAACGGCGCCTACGACGGCGACAGCACCTACGACCGCGCCGTAGGCCCCATGCAGTTCATCCCCTCCACCTGGGAGTGGGCGGGCCGCGACGGCAACGGCGACGGCAAGAAGGACCCCAACAACGTCTACGACGCCGCGCTCGCCGCCGGCCACTACCTGTGCCGCTACGACTGGGACATGTCCACCTCGTCCGGGATGCGCAGCGCGATCCTCAGCTACAACAACTCGACGGACTACCTCAACACCGTCCTGTCGTGGCTGGAGTACTACCGCAAGGGCACGCA
Organism: Streptomyces sp. NPDC031474; assembly: GCF_055581185.1. Classification (NCBI taxonomy): domain Bacteria; kingdom Bacillati; phylum Actinomycetota; class Actinomycetes; order Kitasatosporales; family Streptomycetaceae; genus Streptomyces; species Streptomyces sp. NPDC031474. The sequence goes on along the minus strand of NZ_JBVIJX010000001.1, from coordinate 262,825 downwards.
CGAGGTCCCCAACGGCACCGGCACCCTGCCGAGCGGCCGCAGCGACGACGGCACGAGCACCACACCCACCTCGCCGTCCACCCCGTCGACGCCCGGCACGCCGACGAAGCCCGGCAAGCCGTCCACCCCGGGCAAGCCCAGCACGCCCTCCAAGCCGAGCACCCCGACGCCGACGCCCACACCGACCGACACGGTCGACCACATCGAGGACGCGGGCACGGCGAGCCTCACCGCCATGGCGGGCGACACCTACACCGACCGGATCAGCACGCGCGCGGAGACGGCCACCGGCAAGGCCGTCGCCAAGGTCAGGGTCCGCTTCACCATCGTCGGCGACACCGACGCCACCTTCACCGGCGGCGAGGACGTCGCCACGATCGCCACCGACAGCAAGGGCATCGCCCTCGCCCCCGCCCTCAAGGCGGGCGAGAAGACCGGCGACTTCACCGTCCGCGCCACGGTCCTCGGCCGCGCCCTCTCCGCCCTCGACTACAAGGCCACCGTCACCGCCCGCGCCGCCGACGCCCTCGCCCGCACCAGCCAGACGGCGCTGACCTGTACCGCCGGCGGCGAGTTCGCCGACCAGGTCGAGGTGAAGGCCACCTACAAGGGCGCCGCCGCGGACAAGGTCGCGGCCACCGCCACCCTGATCAAGTCGGCCGGCGACCCGACCACGAACGACAAGGGTCCCTACTTCAAGGACGCCGCCGGCAACCCCGTGCGCACCTGGGACCTGCAGACGGACGCCAACGGCCTGCTGCAACTGCCCAAGCTGTACGCGGACGACAACGCCGGCACATACCTGCTGCGCATCACCACCACCGGCGGAGCGACTCTCACGGTCGAACTGACCGTCACGGCCGCGCCGTCCGAGACCCCGACCCCGACCCCGAGCCCCACGCCCAGCGGGTCGGAGTCGACGACGCCCACCCCGTAACACCCTCTCCGCAGCACCTTCCGCGACAACGGCGGCGCCCCTTTCTCCCGAAGGGGCGCCGCCGTCGTCGTGTGCGACGTGTTCTCTTCTCGCCCGTCCGTTGCTACGGTGCCGCACCTGACGACCTGTCAGCTCCGGGAGGTCCGTATGCGTGCCCTGATCGCCGCCGCGACCGGTCTCGCCGTCGCGCTCGCCCTGGTCCTCACCCTCACCGCACTGGGCACACCGACCGGCAAGACCTCCCCGAAACCCCTGCTGACGACAGTGCCCGCACACCCCTGACCACCCCGGAGGGAGGCCGAGATGCGCCGCAAGGCCAGCCTGATCCTGCTCGCCCTCGCCGTGTTCTGCGCGGCACTGTCCCCACTGCTGCGCTGGTACGCCTTCCCGCGCCTGGCCAAGATCCCCGCGAACGAATACCAGACCATGGTCGTGGAGGCGAAGAACGCCACCCTCCTCGACTACGGCACCATGACCGCCCGCACCGTCCCCAAGGTCACCATCGTGCAGACCCTCAAGGGCGACGTGGAGGCCTCCGAGAAGATCGAGAAGACCGCCGGCCGCGACGTCGTCGTCTGGGACGGCCTCTCCTACGTCCAGGGCCCCGACGGCAAAATGGTCTCCAAGGTCCCCGAGCGCTACATCTTCGACGCCCACACCCAGGAACCCGTCCACGCCACCGGCGAGAGCGTCGACGGCGACCCCGTCCGCCGCCAGGGCATCGAGTTCAAGTGGCCCTTCCTGACACAGAAACGCGATTACGAGTACTTCGACGCACAGACCCGCACCAGCGCCCCCATCCACTACAAGGGCACCCGGACCTTCCGCGGCCTGAAGGTCTACTACTTCGAACAGACCGTCCCCTGGACCAAGGTCGCCCTGCCCAGGACGATGCCCGTCGCCGGCATCACCCCCGAGACCGTCGCCAAGACCGGCACCACCCGCTGGTACACCACCGTCCGCAAGTTCTGGGTCGAACCGGTCACCGGAGCACCCGTCTACGCCGAGGAGAACCACCAGGAGGAACTGCGCGGCGGCTCCCTCCTCGGCGGCCGCGCCAAGGTCACCGCATTCGCCGGCCACGTGAAGATGCGCGAGGACTTCGTCGACCACACGCTGTCCGTCGTCAAGTCCAACCGCACCCTGGTCCTCATGCTGACGTCCTATCTGCCCTGGACCTTCCTCCTGCTCGGCGCCCTGCTGCTGTCCCTCTCCCTCTACCTGGAGGCCCGCTTCCGCCGCCCCGCCCGGCCGGCCCCCGCCGAACCCGCCCAGCCGCAGCCGGTCACCGCCTGAGCCGCGCGCTGGTGTACCGCGTCGGCTCGGCGCCCGCCGGATCCTCTGGCCACGGATGTTTCGGATACCGGCCGCGCAACTCCGCCCGCACCCCCGGGTAGCCGTCCCTCCAGAACGAGGCCAGGTCGGCGGTGACGGCCGCCGGCCGCCCGGCGGGCGACAGCAGATGCACGACCAACGGCACCCCCGCCACCCGCGGCGACTCCTGAAGCCCGAACATCTCCTGCAACTTCACCGCGAGCACCGGCCGCTCCGGGTCGGCGTAGTCGACCCGGATCCTGGACCCACTGGGCACGGTGATCCGCTCCGGCGCCAACTCGTCCAGCCGGCCCGCCTCACCGCAGGCCCAGGGCAACAGCCGGCCCAGCGCCACTCCGGCGTCGATCCGCCCCAGATCGCCCCGCCGCCGAGCCCGCCCCAGCTCGGGCTCCAGCCATTCGTCCACACGCGCGTACAGCGACGCGTCCGAGACGTCGGGCCACGGCTCCCCGAGCCGCAGCCGCAAAAACGCCAGCCGCTGCCGCAGCACGTGCGCATCGGGCGACCACCGCAGCAACCCCAGCCCGTCCCGCTCCAGCCCCTCGAGCAGCGCACCGCGGACGAGCCCGGCGTCGGCGTCCCGCAGCGGCCGCACCGCCAGCTCCACCGCCCCCAGCCGCTCCACCCGCCGCGCCACGACGTCCCCGTCGGTCCAGCGCACCTCGTCGCGCTCGTCGAGCAGTACCCCGGCAGCGAGCCGGGCGACCTCCTCGTCCACCGCCGCCGCGAGCTGCACACGCGCGTGCCCCCTCCCCACGGGCCGGTCGGCGACGGCGACAGCGAGCCAGGCCGCACCCCGCAGCCCGGTCCCCTCACCGACCTCGGCCCGCGTCCCGGACACCATGAGGTAGGAACCACCGTCCAGCCTGGCGACCCGCTCGGGGAAGGCGAGAGCGACGACGAGACCCTCGACGTTCCCGTCCACGTTCCCGTCCACCGGACGACGGTCACCGGCGGACGGGCGATCACCGGCGGACGGGCGAGAAAATCCGGCGGGCGGCCCGGAAACGCCGGCGACGACGGACCGCAGCCGCCGCACCTCGGCCCGCCACCGCCCGGAGTAGGCGTCACCCCCGCGCCGCGCGGCCCGCAGAGCGGCCACCAGATCATCCCCGTACTCCCGAGGAGCCTCCTCGCTGAGCAGCGCGACCACCTCCGCGGCCCGCTCCACTCCCACCGCCGCGGCCCCGTCCAGCAACGCCCGCCCCAGCCGGGGGTGCAGCCCCAACCGCGCCAACCGCACCCCCCGCCCGGTGGCCCGACCGGCGGAGTCCACCGCGCCGATCGCCGTCAGCAGGGACCTCGCCGCCGCCATCGCGCCGCCCGGCGGCGGATCCAGCAACGCCAGCCCCGACGCGTCCGGATCGCCCCAGCAGGCCGCCTGAAGAGCGAAGGCGGCCAGATCGGCCACCTTGATCTCAGGGGCCGGGAACGGCGACAGACGGGCGTCCTCCGCCTGCGCCCAGCACCGGTACACCGCACCCGGCGCCTCCCGACCGGCCCGCCCCGCCCGCTGCCGCCCCGCCGCCTGCGACGCCCGCACGGTCGTCAGCGCGCTCAACCCGCGCGCGTGATCCACCCGCGGCTCCCGCGCCAGCCCCGAGTCGACGACCACCCGCACCCCGGGAACCGTCAGCGAGGACTCCGTCACCGACGTCGCCAGCACCACCCTGCGCCGCGCGGCCGGCGCCAGCACCGCGTCCTGCACAGCCGCCGGCGCCCGCCCGTGCACCTGGAGCACATCCACCCCGCCCAGCTCCCCGAGCTGCCCCGCGACCCGCACGATCTCCCCTACACCCGGCAGGAAACACAACACGTCCCCCGACCGCTCCGCCAACGCCCGCCGCACCACCGACGCCACATGAGCCAGCAGCACCGGATCCACCCGCATCCCGTGCGGCGGCCGCACCGGCCGCGGCGGCGGCGCCCAGACCACCTCGACGTCGTACGACGTCCCGTGGGCCTCCACCACCGGCGCCCCGCCCAGCAGCCGCGCCCACCCCGCCGTGTCCGTCGTCGCCGACGCCGCCACCAGCCGCAGCTCGGGCCGCAGCGTCTCACGCACATCCCACAGGAAGGCGGCCGAGGTGTCCGCGTCGAGATGCCGCTCATGACACTCGTCCAGCACCACCACGTCGACGCCCGTCAACTCCTGGTCGCGCTGAAGACGCTGCAACAGCACACCGGTCGTGACGACCTCCACGCGCGCGCGTGGCCCCACGACCCGCTCCCCGCGCACGGTGTACCCGACGCTCTCCCCGACCTTCTCGCCCAGCAGCCACGCCATCCGCCGGGCCGCCGCCCGCGCCGCGATCCGCCGCGGCTCGGCCACCACCACCCGCCGCACAGGGCCCCCACCCAGCAGCCCGGCCAGCGCGAGCGGCACCAGCGTCGTCTTGCCGGTACCGGGCGGCGCGGCCAGGACCGCGGCGCCGTGCCCGTCCAGAGCGTCGTTCAGAGCGGGCAGCGCGGCCCGCACGGGCAGCGCGTCGAGAGCGTCGTCACGGGGGATCACGCCCCTAGTGTCATACGCCACCGAAAACACCTACGCACGCGCGCATGCGTGCGCGCGTGCGTAGGAGGTTAGGAGGTAGGGGCTGGGAGAACGCCACGCAACGCCACCCAGGACGCCTGCCCCAGGACGCCTGGCCCAGGACGCCTGGCCCAGGACGCCTGGCCCAGGACGCCTGGCCCAGGACGCCTGGCCCAGGACGCCTGCCCCAGGACGCCTGCCCCAGGACGCCTGGCGCGGGACAGGCCCCGGGACAGTCGTCCTGGTTCCGTCCTAGTCCCGCTCGCAGACGAAGATCGCCGTCCCCGGGATCAGGTTCCCGCGCAGCGGGGACCAGCCGCCCCACTCCGACGAGTTCCAGGCCGGCCACTCCGGCTCGACCAGGTCCACCAGCCGGAAACCCCCCGCCACGACGTCACGGACCCGGTCACCGAGCGTCCGGTGGTGCTCCACGTACACCGCGCGGCCCTCGTCGTCCTGCTCGACGTACGGAGTGCGGTCGAAGTACGAGGACGACACCGACAGGCCCTCGGGACCCGGCTCGTCCGGGAACGCCCAGCGGATCGGATGGGTCACCGAGAACACGAAACGGCCGCCCGGACGCAGCACCCGCCGCACCTCCCGCAGGACCAGCACCGGATCGGCCACGAAGGGCAGCGCCCCGTACGCCGAGCAGGCCACGTCGAAGGAGCCGTCCGCGAAGGGCAGCGCGCCCGCGTCGGCGCACACCAGCGGAAACGCGCCACCGATGCGCAGCGCGTGCTGGAGCTGGCGGTGGGAGATGTCCAGGGCCACCGGATGCGCGCCCTGCGCGGCCAGCCAGCGCGCGCACTGGGCCGCGCCGGCGCCGATCTCCAGGACGGCCTTCCCCTTCAGCTCCTCCGGCGGGCCGAGCAGCTCGGCCTCCACCTCGTCCAGGCCCTCGGGACCCCACACGAAGCGGTCGTCGCCGAGGAAGGTGCCGTGCTCGATCTGGTATTCGTCCGCGTTGCGGTCCCACCAGCCCCGGTTGGCCCGGGAACTCTCGGCGACGTCGGCATCACGTCGGGTGGCTTCCGGCTCGAAGGCCGTCTCGGACGATGCGGGCTCTTGGATGATCGGCTCCCTCGTCGTACTCTTCCGTGCAACCCGCCCGACGGTGTCACCTGGTGTCACCGAAGGGGCTTCCTGCGGCCTGCGTGGCCTCGGGAGAAAGGTTGTGTGCCGGTTATGCGGCGATCCGCCCCGGGTGTGCGCCTTCGCGCATTGACCCTGCCCGGCTGCCCCCGTATGCTACAAGTTGCGCTGCGGGCCTGCGCACCTCAGACGTAGCAGGCTGCGCTCGCATCTGTTGTATGTCCCCTCGGTTCTCGAGGTGCCATCACCAGTTTCTGGTGTGGCGCTTCCTAAGCTGTCCGGCTTCTTCAGAGCGATCACGGGCTCCCGGCGTAGCAGTACCTACGACTTTCTGTCCGTAACCGGAGCCCTTTCCCACATGACGAGCAGCACCGAGACCACCGCCACCACCCCGCAGGTTGCGGTCAACGACATCGGTAACGAGGAAGCTTTCCTCGCCGCGATCGACGAAACGATCAAGTACTTCAACGACGGCGACATCGTCGACGGCGTCATCGTGAAGGTCGACCGGGACGAGGTCCTGCTCGACATCGGTTACAAGACCGAAGGCGTTATCCCGAGCCGTGAGCTCTCCATCAAGCACGACGTCGACCCCAACGAGGTCGTCGCCGTGGGCGATGAGATCGAGGCCCTCGTCCTCCAGAAGGAGGACAAGGAAGGCCGCCTCATCCTGTCCAAGAAGCGCGCTCAGTACGAGCGTGCCTGGGGCACGATCGAGAAGATCAAGGAAGAGGACGGCATCGTCACCGGTACCGTCATCGAGGTCGTCAAGGGTGGCCTCATCCTCGACATCGGCCTCCGTGGCTTCCTCCCGGCCTCCCTCGTCGAGATGCGCCGCGTCCGCGACCTCCAGCCCTACGTGGGCAAGGAGCTCGAGGCGAAGATCATCGAGCTGGACAAGAACCGCAACAACGTGGTCCTGTCCCGCCGTGCCTGGCTGGAGCAGACCCAGTCCGAGGTCCGCCAGACGTTCCTCACGACCCTCCAGAAGGGTCAGGTCCGCTCCGGTGTGGTCTCCTCGATCGTCAACTTCGGTGCCTTCGTGGACCTGGGTGGCGTCGACGGTCTGGTCCACGTCTCCGAGCTGTCCTGGAAGCACATCGACCACCCCTCCGAGGTCGTCGAGGTCGGCCAGGAGGTCACGGTCGAGGTCCTCGACGTCGACATGGACCGCGAGCGCGTCTCCCTGTCGCTGAAGGCGACCCAGGAAGACCCGTGGCAGCAGTTCGCCCGCACCCACCAGATCGGCCAGGTCGTGCCCGGCAAGGTCACGAAGCTGGTTCCGTTCGGTGCGTTCGTCCGCGTGGACGAGGGCATCGAGGGTCTGGTCCACATCTCCGAGCTGGCCGAGCGCCACGTGGAGATCCCGGAGCAGGTCGTCCAGGTCAACGACGAGATCTTCGTCAAGGTCATCGACATCGACCTCGAGCGTCGTCGCATCAGCCTCTCGCTGAAGCAGGCCAACGAGTCCTTCGGTGCCGACCCGGCCTCGGTCGAGTTCGACCCGACCCTGTACGGCATGGCCGCGTCCTACGACGACCAGGGCAACTACATCTACCCCGAGGGCTTCGACCCCGAGACCAACGACTGGCTCGAGGGCTACGAGACCCAGCGCGAGGCGTGGGAGCACCAGTACGCCGAGGCGCAGCAGCGCTTCGAGCAGCACCAGGCGCAGGTCATCAAGTCCCGCGAAGCGGACGAGAAGGCCGCTGCCGAGGGCGGCGACACCGCGGGTGCGGCTCCGGCCGCGACCGGCGGCGGCTCCTACTCCTCCGAGGGCGCCGACACCTCCGGCGCGCTGGCCTCGGACGAGGCGCTTGCCGCGCTGCGGGAGAAGCTGGCCGGTGGGCAGAGCTGACGCCCACCGAGCAGTAGCTCTGCTTCGCAGTAGCTCTTAGCTCATCCTGACTGAGGGCCCGCACCTTTCGAGGTGCGGGCCCTCAGCGTTGCCGTACGGCACTGCGCAACAGTCAGCTGATCAAGGACCTCCAGCGGGAATGCCCACGCCCCCGCGGGCGTTGTGCAGTAGGAACACGAGGAGGAGCGGTCCAAGTGCTTGATCCGCAGGGTTTGTACGCATGGGAGCCGAAAGGCCTGGCAGTCGTCGACATGGCGCTGGCACAGGAGTCGGCCGGACTTGTCATGCTCTACCACTTCGACGGATACATCGACGCGGGCGAGACCGGCGACCAGATCGTCGACCGGCTGCTCGACTCGCTGCCCCACCAACTCGTCGCCCGCTTCGACCACGACCGGCTCGTGGACTATCGCGCCCGCCGCCCGCTGCTGACCTTCAAGCGCGACCGGTGGACCGAGTACGAGGAGCCGGCCATCGAAGTGCGACTCGTGCAGGACACCACCGGAGCACCCTTCCTGCTGCTGTCCGGCCCCGAACCGGACGTGGAGTGGGAACGCTTCGCCGTCGCCGTCAAACAGATCGTGGAGCGCCTCGGCGTCCGCCTCTCGGTGAACTTCCACGGCATCCCCATGGGCGTCCCGCACACGCGCCCCGTGGGCCTCACCCCCCACGGCAACCGCACGGACCTCATGCCCGGCCACCGCAGCCCCTTCGACGAGGCACAGGTCCCCGGCAGCGCCGAAGCGCTCATCGAGTACCGCCTCATGGAAGCCGGCCACGACATCCTGGGCGTCGCCGCGCACGTCCCCCACTACATCGCCCGCTCGACCTACCCGGACGCCGCCCTGACCGTCCTGGAGGCCGTCACGGCCGCGACCGGCCTGGTCCTGCCGGGCATCGCGCACGCGCTGCGCACCGACGCCCACCGCACGCAGACCGAGATCGAGCGCCAGATCCAGGAGGGCGACGACGAGCTCACCTCCCTCGTCCAGGGCCTGGAACACCAGTACGACGCCGCCGCCGGCGCCGAAACCCGCGGCAACATGCTCGCCGAGCCCGTCGACATCCCCTCCGCCGACGAGATCGGCCTCGAGTTCGAACGATTCCTCGCAGAGCGCGAAGGCGAAGGCTGACCACCCCCACAGCCCACAAGGGCCTGCCGGGTGCAATGTCACCGGCAGGCCCTAAGCTTCCGCTCATGCTGAAGGTGGGCCTGACCGGCGGGATCGGCGCCGGCAAGAGCGAGGTGTCCCGGCTGCTCGTCGAATGCGGGGCCGTACTCATCGACGCGGACCGCATCGCGCGCGAAGTCGTCGCACCCCACACCCCCGGCCTCGCGGCGGTCGTCGACGCCTTCGGCGACGCCGTCCTCGCCCCGGACGGCAGCCTCGACCGCCCCCGGCTCGGCTCGATCGTCTTCGCAGACCCCGAGAAACTCGCACGCCTCAACTCGATCGTGCACCCCCTCGTCGGCGCCCGCTCCCGCGAACTGGAGGCGACCGCCCCCGAAGACGCAGTCGTCGTCCACGACGTCCCCCTCCTCACCGAGAACGGCCTCGCCCCCCTGTACGACATCGTGGTCGTCGTCGACGCCGACCCCGACACCCAACTCGACCGGCTCGTCCGGCTGCGCGGCATGACCGAGGACGACGCCCGCGCACGCATGGCCGCCCAGGCGACACGCGACAAACGCCGCGAGATCGCGGACATCGTGATCGACAACGACGTACCGCTCCCGGATCTGCGACGGCGCGTGCAGGACGTGTGGGCCGACCTCGTACGCCGAGCGCACCCGCCACACGAGACCGCCCCGGAATAGCGGTCCGCGCTCCGCGCGTTGAACCCTCCGAGCAAGGGAAGGATTTTTCCGTGCCCGATACCGCAGGTTCGACCGGACGTACTCCGGAGACTCACGTCATCGACTTCCGTGCCGCGGAGCGACTCCTCGCCGCACGGGACCCGCGGGGCGCGGTGAAGCTGCTCGACCAAGTCATCGCCGCGCACCCCGAGAACACCGCCGCCCGGCTGCTACGCGCGCGTGCCTTCTTCGCCGCCGCGCAACTGCGCCCCGCAGAGCTGGAGTTCACCGTGGTCCTGGAGCGCGAGCCGGACAACGCGTTCGCGCACTTCGCGCTCGCCCGCACCTACGAGCGGCAGGGCCGCGGCGACCAGGCCAAGCGCCACTTCCGGCTGGCCGCCGCGCTCGACCCCAACCCGCAGTACCTGAAAGCAGCCCGCTTCGAGACCTGAGGGCGACCCCGACGGGACAACGGCCCTCGTCAGCGCCGGCCCGTCAGGGGGAGCATGTCAACGGTGAGCCCGTCAGGGGTGACGGTGCTCGGGCGGCCGGTACGGAGGAATGTTCCGCCCCGGCTGATAGTGCGGGCCCTGCCGGATGTGCCGGACGATCATCACCAGATCCACGGTGATCACCAGCCACAGCACCCCACACGCCGCCGCCCACCCCGGGCGCCCCGCCAGGGTGAACGCGGCCGTCCCGAAGATCGCCCAGGCCAGCCCCCACAGAGACAGCCACAGCCGCATCCTCAGTGCACTGCGCGCCGTCGTCGGCTCACTGCCCGTACGCATCCCGATCACCGCTCCTCCTTGCAACGTACTCTTCGGCACCCACGTTCTCCACAGGAGCCCCGACGCCGCCGAGAAGCGCTCGGCGGAAAAGCCGGTCCAGCCGCCCCGAAGGTTGCTCGAACAGACACCTCTCCCTCGAACGAGTGAACCCACCAGGATGCGGAACGCTCCGACACAGCCCGCCCGTTGGACGGGCATGCGACGACACATGCGACAGGGATACGAAGGAACAGGCCCCGGCGCGATCACGCCGGACGGCTGCGCGGTCGAGTTCTACTCGCGCCTCCCCGTGAAGGACGAACCGGACATCATCTCCGCGGCGGTCCCCCCGGGCGCGCACCTCCTGGAGCTGGGCAGCGGAGTCGGGCGAGTGACCCACGCCCTGGTGGAGCGGGGCTTCACCGTCACAGCGGTGGACGAGTCCGCCGAAATGCTGGAGCGAGTCCGCGGGGCGCGCACCATATGCAGCCCGATCGAAGACCTCGACCTCGGCGAGACATTCGACGTCGTGATGCTCGCCTCGTTCCTCGTGCACAACGGAGACGTCGACGTGCGCAGAAGGATGCTGCGCGCCTGCGCACGCCACATTGCCAAGGGCGGATGCCTGCTGATCCAACGAGAAGGAGAGGACTACCACACCCACCTGCCGCGTGAACGCGTCGACCCGAGCGGCTTCACCGTACGGATGTCCTCGGCCGGGCCCCTCGAGAACGGCGTCCGCTCCGTGCGCGCGGAGTACGAGTTCCCCGACGCGGTATGGACACAGACCTTCCGGACCCGCGCACTCACCAAGGACCAGTTCGAGCAGGCCTTGGCGGAGGCAGGCCTGAGGGTGGACCGATACCTGACAGAGGACCGGATCTGGGTGAGGGCGGTGCCGGTGGAGGAGTAGGCGGGGCAGGAGGCAGGAGGCAGGAGGCGGGAGGGGAGGGGGAGGGGGCCCCTCTCCAGGATTTGTCCCGTGCAGTCGTACCGTGGGGACATGGCCGCCCCCGACGCTCCCTCCGGCCCCGACGTCACCTCCGATTCGGCCCGCGCCGCACTCGCCGCCCGCACCGCTCCCGCCGCCCTCGCCGAGCTGGACCGTCGGGTCGTGGGCTGTGGGGCGTGTCCTCGGTTGGTGGAGTGGCGTGAGGAGGTGGCTCGTACCAAACGGGCGGCCTTCGCCGACTGGACGTACTGGGGGCGGCCCGTGCCCGGGTTCGGGCCGTCCGATGCCCGGCTGCTGATCGTCGGGCTCGCTCCGGCCGCGCACGGCGGGAACCGTACGGGCCGTATGTTCACCGGTGACCGTTCCGGGGACGTGCTCTACCAGGCGCTGTACGACGTGGGACTCGCCTCGCAGCCCACCTCCGTCTCCGCCGGCGACGGGCTGGAGCTGTGCGGCGTGCGCGTCACCTCGCCCGTGCACTGCGCGCCGCCCGCCAACAAGCCCACCCCCGGGGAGCGGGACACCTGCCGGCCCTGGCTGGTGCAGGAGCTGCGGCTGCTGCGGCCGACGCTGCGCGCGGTCGTCGTGCTCGGCGCGTTCGGCTGGCAGGCCGCGCTGCCCGCGTTCGCGGAGGCGGGCTGGACGGTGCCCCGGCCTCGACCTGCCTTCGCGCACGGGACCCGGGTGCCGCTCGCCGGCCCGGACGACGGCCCCGGTCTCGACCTTTTCGGCTGCTTCCATGTCAGCCAGCGCAACACCTTCACCGGCCGGCTCACCCCCGGGATGCTGCGGGACGTGCTGCACTCGGCCGCACGGGCGGCGGGGCTGGCCGGGACGGCGGGCGATATCGGGGCGACGTAGGCCCGTGTCGGATCGTACGGTGCCTCGATGGGCCTGTATCCGGAGATCGAACCGTACGACCACGGCATGCACGATGTCGGGGACGGCAACCGCGTGTACTGGGAGACCTGTGGGAACCCGCGGGGCAAACCCGCGCTGGTACTGCACGGGGGGCCGGGTTCCGGGAGTGCGCCGTACTTCCGGCGGCTCTTCGACCCCGCCGCGTACCGGATCGTGCTGCTGGACCAGCGCGGGTGCGGGCGGTCCACCCCGCACGCGAGTGCGTACGGCACCGACATGAGCGTCAACACGACGGCTCACCTCCTCGCCGATCTGGAGTCGCTGCGGCGGTCGTTGGGGATCGGGCGGTGGCTGGTGTGGGGCGTGTCGTGGGGGTCGGTGCTGGGGCTGCGGTATGCGCAGACGCATCCCGGGGTGGTGAGCGAGCTGGTGCTGACGGGGGTCGCGACGGGGTCCGATGCCGAGGTGGACCTGTTGACCAGGGGGTTGGGGAAGGTGTTCCCGGAGGCGTTCGAGGGGTTTCTGGCGGGGCTGCCGGAGGGCGAGGCACGGGCCGGCAACCTGGCGGCCGCATACAACAGGCTCCTCGAATCGCCCGATCCCGAGGTCCGGGAGCGGGCGGCGCGGGCGTGGACGGACTGGGAGACGGCGACGATTCCGGCGCCGCCGCGGTCCGTCGAGCGGTTCGAGGACCCGGTGTTCCGGATGGGCTTCGCCCGCACCGTCACCCACTACTGGGGCAACGGTCACTTCCTGGACGGCGAGGGCGCCGTGCTGCGGGACGCCCACCTCCTCAAGGGCGTCCCTGGCACCCTCGTGCAGGGCAGCCTCGACTTCGGCAACCTGCTCGGCACCGTGTGGCGGCTCCATCACGCCTGGCCGGGGTGCGAGTTGGTGGTCGTGGACGAGGCGGGGCACGACGCGGGGGCACCGGGCGTGGCGGAGGCGCTGGTCGCGGCCACCGACGGGTACGCCCGGCGCTGACGCCGCTCGGGTCAGACGATGCGGGCCGCGGCGAGCGGCCGTGACGAGACGGGGTGGGCGCCGTCCCGGTCGGTGTTGACGCTCCACCGGTAGCGGGAGAACTCCCCGGTGGCATTGGAGGCGTAGAACATCATGTGGCCGATGCCGACGCCCTGGAACTGTTCTTCCTTCACGAGGCTGACCATGCGGGTGTCGGGGTACTTGGGGTAGTTGGTCAGCGCGTACACGCCGTGCGGTTCGGCCGTGCAGTCGACCACTTCGACGGCGTACTGGGTCTCTCCGGTGAAGTCGCCGACTCCGCTGAAGACGCCCTTGACTTCGCGGACCATGACGATGTGGCCGGTGTTGCCCTCGACCTGGCCGCTGTAGTCCACGGCGATGAGGTCGCCGGGCCGGAGGTCCGTGACCTTGCGGATCTGCTGGAAACGGGGGCCGGCGGCGCCGCTCGCGAAGGCCTGGCGGTAGTCGGCGGCTTCGGGGATGCGGTCCTGGAAGTACTGGGTGAAGTAGGCGTCGGTGGCCCATCCGTAGGTGTGGTTCAGCACCCGGGTGACGAAGGACGAGCAGCGGGCCAGCGCGATCCAGCTGGACAGGTCGTCGGGGGTGCCCCAGGTGAGGCTGGACGGGGAGCCGAGGAAGTAGACGTTGTTGAGTCGGGCCGTGCGGCCGCTGATCAGGGAGACTTCGTCGGCGCCGAGGGCGCGGCCGTAGGCGCGGACGTCGTCTACGGCGCCCTTGAACTGGTTGACGTATGCGCCGTTCCAGCGGGCCCGGCCTATGTTGAAGCCCTGGGGCGCCGCCCAGGACAGGGTGGCGTCGGCGGTGCCTTCGAGTACGCCGTTCACATACAGGCGGACGCGGGCGCCGTCCCACACTCCGGTCAGGTGGGTCCACTTGCCGAGCGCGGGGGCGGTGGTGCCGAGGGCGGAGATCTTGACGCTCTGGTCCTCGGAGCGCACCTTGAACGCCCAGGCGCCGGCCGCGTCGTCGTACTGGAGCAGGAAGCGGCTGCAGCCGCTGCCGTCCTGGCTGACCGCCGTGTACATCTTCGTCAGGACGGCGTCGTCCGCGAGGCGTACCCAGGCGGAGACCGTGAACGCGGTCGTGGTGTCGAGTACGGAGGCGGTGGCTGCGTACGCCTCGTTCAGGGTGAGTTCGCCGCCTGCCCGCAGGGTCGTCCAGCTCGCGCCCGGGCCGAGGGAGACGGGGTGGTCGCGGCCGGAGAGGTCGGCGCCGGATCCGTCGAGGGGCCAGTGTCCGCTCAGGCCGGTGGGCAGGTGACCGGCCGCCAGGAGTCGCTGGTACTGGACCATGCGCTCGGCCTCGGCGAGATGCGGTACGCCGACGGGTGTGAACGGGGTGTCCAGTGGGGCGGCGGCGGCCGCGCTCCCGGCGCCGCCGATCACGCCCGTCACCGCGCCCGCCCCCACGAGTGCGGCCCCGCTCAACAGCCCACGTCTGCTGACCATGTTGATGTTCTCCGTCCCGTTTCTGCGAATCCCCTGTCGGACACCTGTCCGAAGGGTCGGCAGAGTCTAGGCGGAAGACCGGGTGGAAGGCTGTGCGGACGGCTGCGCGGACGGTTCTGAGGACGTGGTGTCGGCCGGTGTCCCGAAGAGGTGTCGCACGGTGGAGCGGTAGTTGGCCTGGACGTGGTTCAGGGCGTGGGCGCGGGCGCGCTCGGGGTCGCCGGAGGCGATGGCGTCGTAGAGCTCCTGGTGTTCGGTGAGGAGTTGGGGCCATTCCTCGTTGCGTCGGGTGAGCCATTGCAGGCGGCCGCCGACCGGTTCCATGACGGAGATCAGCAGGGTGTTGCCGGCCATGGCGAGGAGCCGGTCGTGGAAACGGGTGTTGATGTCGGTGATCGCTTCGGCGTCCCCGGTCTCGGTGGCGTGTGCCGCGCTCGCCAGCAGTTCCCGTAGGTCGGCGAGGTCCTCCGGGGTGGCGCGGGCGGCGGCCAGTCCGGCCGCGTACACCTCCAACGCCTCGCGCAGTTCGAAGAGTTCCTTCACGTCGGTGGGGCTCAGTCGCCGTACGACCGTGCGGCGGGGGGTTTCGAACAGGACGAAGCCCTCGGCGACCAGTGCCCGGATGGCCTCCCGGACGGGGACCCTGGAGACGCCGAACCGGTCGGCCAGCTCCCGTTCGACGAGCCGGTCGCCGGGGCGCAGCCGACCGGCGATGATCTCCTGCCGCAGGGTGACCAGGACGCGCTCGCGCACCGCTCCGATCGGTTCGACCGGTTCGATCTTCGTCATGGGCCCATCCTCTCCGATGCGAGGGGGCTTTTACGGAGCCGTAACAGGAAGGACATCGGTCAGAACGCTTGACGGCGGGACCATGTCGGCAGTTTGGTATACCAAACGCTTGGCCAGCAGTCCTCCTTCGTCCCCTTGCCCATGGAGGCACCGTGTCCCTCGCCGACAGCGCCGAAGCCACCGGCGCACCAGCGTTCGTCCCCGACCCCCGGCTCACCAACGAAGACCTCGCGCCCGCCGAGCAGCGCAACTGGAAGGTCTTCGACCTCTTCGCCATGTGGATGTCGGACGTCCACAACCTCGGCAACTACACCTTCGCCGCCGGCCTGCTGGTCCTCGGCATGAACGTGTGGCAGATCTTCACATCCCTCCTCGTCGGCTTCGTGCTCATCTACATCGGCATGAACTGGATGGGGAAGATCGGCCAGCGTCACGGTGTGCCCTTCCCGGTGGTCAGCCGCATCAGCTTCGGCGTCTGGGGCGCCAACATCCCGGCCCTCATCCGCGCCGTGATCGCCATCATGTGGTACGGCATCCAGACCTATCTCGCCTCCGTCGCCGTCAACGTGATGCTGCTGGCGGCCTGGCCGGGCCTGGAGTCCTGGACGCACAGCTCCTTCCTGGGCCTGGACGCCCTCGGCTGGGTGTCCTTCCTGTCCCTCTGGCTGATCCAGGCGCTGATCATCAGCCAGGGCATGGAGTCGGTGCGCAAGTTCCAGGACTTCTGCGGTCCGGCGATCTGGCTGGTGATGATCGCGCTGGCGATCTGGGTCCTGTCCAAGGCCGGCTGGACCATCTCGCTCACCTCCACCCCGCACCCCGTCTCCGTGGGCGAGCAGTGGCGGCAGTGGTTCGGCGCGATCGGACTGATCCTCGCCACGTACGGCACGCTGATGCTGAACTTCTGCGACTTCTCCCGCTTCGCACCCGACTACAAGACGGTCCGCCGGGGCAACTTCTGGGGGCTGCCGCTCAACTCGACGGCGTTCGTGGTCGTCTCCGTGATCGTCACCGCCGGCTCGCTGGAGGTGTTCGGCGAGGCCATCACCGACCCGGCGGAGCTGGTCGCCAAGGTCGGCAACACCTGGGTGCTGGTCCTGGGCGCGCTCACCTTCGCCATCGCCACCATGGGCGTCAACATCGTCGCCAACTTCGTCTCACCGGCGTACGACCTCGCCAATGTCTGGCCGCAGAAGATCAGCTTCAAGGTCGGCGGCATGATCAGCACGGTCGCCGCACTGGTCGTCACCCCCTGGAACCTCTTCTCCAACCCGACCGTCGTCAACTACTTCCTCGGCGGCCTCGGCGCGTTCCTCGGCCCCCTGTTCGGCGTGATCATGGTCGACTACTACTGGGTCAAGCGCGGCCGCGTCGACGTCAACGAATTGTTCGACGCCACCCCCGGCTCCCGCTACTACTACCGCAAGGGCGTCAACCCCAAGGCCCTGTGGGCGTTCCTGCCCTCCGCGGCGGTCGCGGCGGTGCTCGCGCTGGTGAAGACGTTCAGCGACGTGGCCCCGTACTCCTGGTTCATCGGGACGGCCCTCGGGGCCGGCCTGTACCTGCTGCTGTGCCGCAGTGAGCGGACGGCAGGGTCCTTGGTGATCGCTCCCGACAAGCCCGTGGAGGTCTGAGAAGCGTGCGGAACGTGCGGATCGTCGTCACCAACTGCAACACCACGCAGGAGATGACCGAGGAGATCGTGCGAGGTGCCCGGGCCGCGGCAGGTCCGGGCACCGCCGTGATCGGCCTGACCCCCGACTGGGGACCCGAGTCGGCGGAGGGCTGGCTCGACAGCTATCTCTCGGCCGCGGCCGTCATCGATCGCCTGCGCACCTACGACGGCCCGCCCTACGACGCCGTCGTCATGGCCGGCTTCGGCGAGCACGGCCGCGAGGGCGTACGGGAGCTGGTCGACGTGCCCGTCGTCGACATCACCGAGGCCGCGGCCCATCTGGCCTGTCTGCTGGGCCGCCGCTACGGCGTCGTCACCACCCTGGAACGGTCCTGCGGTCAGATCGAGGACAGCCTGGAACTGGCCGGGGTGGGCCGCAACTGCGCCGCCGTCGTCGGCACCGGTCTCGGCGTTCTCGACCTGGGCGACGCCGACCGCACGGAGGCGGCCTTCCTCGCGGCCGCCGAGCGGGCCCGTCAAGCCGGCGCTGAAGTGCTGGTGCTCGGCTGCGCCGGCATGACGGGGCTGCAGCAGGCGGTGGGAGACAAACTCGGCCTGCCGGTCGTCGACGGCGTCGGGGCGGCAGTGAAACTGGCCGAGGCACTGGTGGGACTGGGCCTGACGACCAGCCGCGCGGGAAGCTACGCAAAGCCGGTACCGAAACGGCGCGCGTGGCGCGCCGAGTAGCGAAGGGCCGAGAAGCGGCGGGAACGGGCAGGCCGGACGAGCGGCGAAGCGTCCGCGGGCCAGCGGAAGAGCGGGGGCAGCAGGGGCTGTGGAGCGGCGGGGCTGCGGAGCCGCTGGGCAGTAGGGCTGGGAGCCGCAGGGCCATGGAGCCGCAGGGACGGTATGGCGGTGGAGCCGCAGGGCAGTAGGGCTGGGAGCCGCAGGGACGGTATGGCGGTGGAGCCGCAGGGCTGTGGAGCCGCAGGGCGGTAGGGCCGTGGAGCCGGGGAGTCCTATGCACCGCAGCACCGCAGCACCGCAGGGCCGTAGCCCACAGGGGCGCAGACCCGCACGGTTGCCGGGCCGGGCGCGCGATCGCCGGGTCGAGCGGACGGGGACGCATGGGAGCGGCCGCCGGGGCGGTGGCGGGGCGGTTCACGGGGACTCCTTGGGGTCGGGTGCCCGTGGGGCGCGGCCCCTTCGGAACTCCTCGTCACGCTCGGCCGCCTCGACCCGCTCGACGCGGTAGAGGCGCACCTGCGGTGCAGCCCGCGCGCGTGGGTCGACGCTGAGCCGGTCCGGCGGCCCCAGCAGCCGGTGCACCAGCGCGCCCGTCCATCCCCGCATCCGCAGTCCGGCCAGCGACACGTACCGCCGTCCGTCCTCCACATACCTCTCCACGACCCGCTCCCCCCGCCGCACTTCCGTCGTGACGCACTGTGACGACGTCTCCCATTGAAGCGCGCCCCACTGACAATCGCCTCGCGACGGATAACCGTTGGACAACTCCGCCCCTCCCTCGCCAGGCTTCCTCCCGTGCGGAGCAAGCGTCTCGGCCGTTTCACGGCGGCGGACTTCTTATGGGCCATGCCGGAAGTCCCGGCGGGCCCCGGAGGTCTGCCATGTCCCGAACCGTCCATCACGTCCGCCCCCGACACCGCGTCAACCCCGCTCACTGGCCGGCCGAGAGTCTGAACCTGGACACCGGCCACCGCCTCGTCGCACTCCGCTACAGCGCGCAGGAACTGACCCGTGCGCGGCGCGAGCGGCGTCGCCCGGTGCCCGTCCAACTGGTGCACACCTTCTGTGCCTACACCTTCCCCCGGTCCCTGAACGCGCAGGTCGACGGCCCGTACGAGTCCCGTGCGCGCGCCGCTCTGGCCGTGTTCCGCTCGACCGTCCGCAACCGCCTCCGGGCGGCCTCGCCAGGTGCTCTCCTCTCCGCGGCCGAGGAACTGGACCACCCGCCGACCCGTCACCGCCACCGGGATCTGTGGTAACAGGGCCTTCGTTCGTTTCTGGCCGGAAATGCGCTCTTTCGTTACCAAGAATGCCCAATCACCCTGTGACCAGGGGCGACAGGCGATTCGGCCACGGAGACGGATCGCGCCGCGGTGGACCAGCTGATGGGTGCCTGGGCATGACACCTCCTCCGCCGGCGTTGCGTTCATAAAGAAAGCGGGTTTCGGGTCGGACGTCACCTCGCCGAAACGCAACCGTCCCAACCTCTCCAAGACCGCCCTCTACCGTGGACACCACAGCTCACAACAGCTCACGACAGTTCACAACAGCTCGACGCAGCTCACAGCTCGTCGCTGACCCGACCGCCCCGGCCACCGTCGCCCGAAGGCACACCCCCGCCCTCGTCACGACAGGAGCTTCGTGTCCCCGCGCTCGTCCGCATCCCTTCGCTCCCGCGTATACACCGCTCTCCCGCCCTGGCTCGCCCACGCCCTGCGTGCCCAGCGCGGGCCCGTGCCCTGGAGCGCGGTCACGCGGGGAGCGTTGGCCGCGGGGCCCCTTCTGCTGGTCGCCGTTCTCGCCGGGCGGACGTCCCTGGGGGTCGTCGCCGCCATCGCCGCCATGCTCGCCGGGATCAACGACCGGCCCGGCAGCCGGCGGGCCGCCGTCCGGCGGCTCGGGGCTCCCGCGCTCGCGGGAGCGGGAGGGCTGCTCGTCGGGACGTACGTCGGGGCTCACGTCGGAGCCGTCGAACTGACGGTCGTCCTCACCGGCCTCGGCCTCGTCGCCGGCGGGATGAGCGCCATCGGGCCCGTCGCCTCCGGGGCGGGCACGCAGTTGCTGGTCGCGGCGGCGATCGGGGCCGGGATGCCGGTGCCGGAGCCAGGACCGCTGCTCGCCCTCGCCTTCCTCGCCGGGGCCGGCTGGCTGCTCGCCCTGCGGCTCGCGCTGCCCACGCCGGGTGCCATGACCGGCGACTTCCGGTTCGACGGGGAACGGGACGCGGTGGCCCGTGTCTACGACGCCGTCGCGGAACTCCTCGACGCCGTCGGCACCGAGCACGCCACCGACCGCCGCGCCGCGCTCACCGCCGCCCTCGACCACGCCCAGGACGCCCTCGCCGGACCCCGGCTGCGGCGCTACGCCAGCTCCGCGGCCGAGCGGCGGCTGCACGCCCAGTACGCCGCCGCGCTGCCCCTGGCCGAAGCCGCGACCGCGCTCGCCTGGAGCGGGGAGCCCGTCGCCGGCCGGGCCTCGGCCGGGCCCCGACGGCTCGCCGCCGCCGTACGGGAGAACTCGCACACCGGGCCGCTGCCCGCGCCCTCCCGGTCCGCGCCCGCGCTGCGCGCCCTCGACGACGCCCTGCTGCACGCCGCCGACGCCTTCGACCAGGGGAACGGCGGCGACCTGCACACCCGTCGGCGCGGCGCCCGCGACCTGCTGCGCACCGCGTTTGGGCCGGGCGGGCGCGAGTACGGGCTGCGGGTCGGCCTGTCCTTCGGGGCCAGCGCCGCCATCGCGCAAGGACTGCACCACTCCCACTGGTACGGGCAGCACACGCACTGGTACTGGCTGCCCGCCACCGCCGTCTTCCTGGTCAAGCCCGACCTCGGGCCCCTGGTGTCCCGGGTGTTGTGCCGGGCCGCGGGAACCGTGCTCGGGGCGCTGCTCTTCGCCGGGTTCGCCGCCGTGCTGCCCCGCCCCGAGGGGCTCGTGGCGCTGGTCGCCCTCTGCGGTGCGCTGATACCCGTGTCCACCCGGCACTTCGCGGCCCAGACGGCCGTCGTCACCGTGCTCGTACTGTCCCTGGTGATGGTCGGCGGAGAGCCCCAGGCCTCCCTCAGCCGGATCGCGGAAACCCTCCTGGCCTGCGCGATCGTCCTGATCGTCGGCCACCTGCCGATGCCGGGGGAGCGGGGCGGCCAGGTGCGCGCCCGGCTCGCCACGGCCGCCGGCGCCGCACACGCCTACCTCACCCACGTCCTCGACGGCTCCGACGACCGCGCAGCCCGCTGGACCCTGCGCCGCGAGGCCTACCGCACCCTCGCCGAGGCCCGCACCGCCATCGCCCTCGCCGCGCACGAACTGCCCGCCCTCGCCCGGCACACCGAGGGCACGGACGAGGTCGCCGCCCTCCTCGAACGTCTCGTCGACACCACCACCGCCTGCGCCGTCCACCTCGACGACACCGGACGACTCACCCCCCGCCACCGCGAACGACTCGCCGAGCTCCTCGCCGAACTCGCCGCCCGAACGCAGCGGGTGGGCCTGCCGGCGACCCCGCCGGTCCTGCCGATGGCCGTATAGCCCCGAGCCTGCACCGCCGTCCGAGCCCTGCGCGCGACCTCGCAGCCACGTACAGTGTCCGGTGCGTTCGGAACGTGACCGGATCCTCACGGTCCGTGCCGGACCCGTGTCAACTACGTCTCAGTACCGCAACTGAGCGAGGCGTTCGCGGTCCGATGAGCGTTAACTCCTACAAGTCACGATGCTTTGACGCTTATCGGAGGTGCGAGATGGTGAACGGGCGAACCGTGCTCGAACGCTTTCCCGCGGGAGGGCCGCGCGGGTCGTGGCCTGCGGAGGAGTTCGCGCACGCCCGACGCATGGAGGGGCTGCCCGCCGAGGTCGTCATGGACCTCGCCACGGACACCTTCCTGGTGGTCGTCCGGGGCGGCGACGCCGCGCGGTGACCCCTCAGCCCGCCTGCGACGGGGCGGGCACGGGCACCCGAGCCGTGAACTGCTCGGCCTGCAGCGCGTACAGCTCGGCGTAGACGCCCCCGCCCGCCAGCAACTCGTCCGGGGTCCCCGACTCCACCAGCTTGCCCTGGTCCAGGACGTGCACCAGGTCCGCATGCCGGACCGACGCCAGCCGATGGGTGATCAGGACCACCGTCTGGCCGCTGCCGGCCAGTGCACGGATCTTCTCGAACACCTCCAGCTCGGCCCGGGCGTCCAGCGCCGCCGTCGGCTCGTCCACGATCAGGATGCGCCCGCGCCGGTAGGCCGCCCGCGCGATGCCGAGACGCTGCCACTGACCGCCGGACAGCTCATGCCCGCCGCTGAAGTGCCGGGCCAGCAGGGTGTCCAGACCTCGCGGCAGATCCTCGACCACCTCCTGCGCGCCCGCCTCGGCGACCGACGCGGCCAGCCGCTCCTCGGTGAGCGGCGCGGCACTGCGCCCGATGGCCACGTTGACCCGGGCCGTGAACGGCCACCGCTTGAAGTCCTGCGCCACCATCGCGACCCGCTCGGCCAACTGGTGCCGGTCCGCGCCCGCCGCGTCCACGCCGTCCCACAGGATCCGCCCCCGGTCCGGCTTGTACAGCCCGGCGAGCAGCTTCACCAGGGTCGTCTTGCCGGAGCCGTTCTCGCCGACGAGCGCGATGATCCGGCCGAGGGGGAGTGTCAGGGTCACGTCGTCGAGGGCGGGGCGCGCCGACTCACCCGGGTAGCCGAACGTGACGTTCTCGAAGCGGATTTCGCGCGGCTCCTCCGGCAGGGCCGCGCCGCCCTCCGGGATCGCCTGTTCG
Source organism: Streptomyces sp. NPDC031474 (assembly GCF_055581185.1). Classification (NCBI taxonomy): domain Bacteria; kingdom Bacillati; phylum Actinomycetota; class Actinomycetes; order Kitasatosporales; family Streptomycetaceae; genus Streptomyces; species Streptomyces sp. NPDC031474. The sequence goes on along the minus strand of NZ_JBVIJX010000001.1, from coordinate 240,326 downwards.
GCCGCTTCGACGTACAGGCGTTGCAGGTCGCCCACGAACAGGGCCTCCTCGTGCAGCTGATTGACCTCCACGACGAGGGTGTTCAGGCTCGCGGAACCGCTGCGGATCGCGATCACCGCGGTGCCCGCGACCGCCAGGGCCATCGTCCCGGTGAGCAGCAGAGCACCGAGGGTGGCGTAGGTCGCCACGGTCGCGAGACCCGTCCAGGCGGCCGCGATCAGGCCGGTGCGGGCGGCGAGCCGGGCCAGCCGGGCCTGTTCGGCCTCCGCGGTCTCCGACATCGAGCGGAAGTGCCGCAGCAGGAACGGGCCGACGCCGTGCACACGGATCTCGGGCGCCGCGGCGGGCTCGGTGAGCAGACTCGCGATGAGATGACCCGCGCGCGCGTGCTGCACCCAGGTGTGGAACGACTCGTAGCGTCGCCGGGCGTTCGTGAGCGCGCTCCAGGCGCTGGGCAACGTCATCGTGACCAGCAGCGGCAGCAGCAGCGGATGCAGCACCGTGAGCACGCCGGCCGCCGCGGCCAGCGAGATCAGCGCGTTCACCACACGCGTGCCGTAGGTGATCATCCGGCAGGCGGACCGGGCGCCGTACTGCGCGGTGTCCAGCAGCTTGTGGAAGGCGTGGTCCTCGATCGCGGCCAGTTCCACCCCGGCCGCCCGTTCCAGGTACAGCTCGGTCGCCACCCGTTCCACCTTGGGCTCCAGCCGCCCGGTGGCATACGTCGACGCGGCCCGCAACAGCGCCCCGAAGAGGAGTACGACGGCCATCGCGACCAATGCGGGAGCGGCGCCGCGCAGCCGGTCCTCGATCGAGCCGCCGGTGACCAGCCGGCCCAGCACGGAGTTCACCGCGAGCAGGCTCACCGCCTGCGTCACTCCCCGTCCCGCCTCCGCGGCCAGCACGATCCGGGCGGCCCGCGGGTCGGCCTGGCGGGCCAGCCGGAGACTGGTGGAGAGCAGGGAGGGAAGTCGGATGATCATGGCGCGGAAGTTCAGCTCCAGGAAGGCGTCCCGGTGCTGGTTCCACCCCATGTCGTAGCGGAGCGGGCCGCCGAACAGCAGCCGCTCGGACTCGGACACCTCACGCTCGTCGCACCCCTGCGACTTCCGAGCCTCCTCCGCCTTCTCCGCCTCCTCCGCCGTGTCTTCCTTCTCCGCCTTCCGCGCCTGTCCCACCGTCGGCCTCCCCAAGTGGTCGTGGACGACGGCCACTATCGCGGGACGAGCCGCGTGAGGGCAGGGCGTGGGACGGGGAACCCGGGACGCGCGGGCGTGCGCCGGGGACGGCGCGCCGGACTGCCCCACGGGCAGGCAGGGACTATGCGCTGATCGGCCGCGACCAGATGGGCGTCGTGCCCGTGAGGCGGCACAGGGCCAGGTAGAGAGGGATCGGCGGGGTGTACGGAAGGGTGCCGTCGGGTCGGTGGATGAGGTCGGGGCGGCGTGGGGAGTCCGGGAGGATCGCGCCCGTGGCGTAGCGCGCGGGGGCGGGCCACTCCAGGGCGTAGTCGGAGTCGGAGGGGACCAGCCACCACCAGTGCGCGTCGTCGGCGTAGACACAGCCCATGCGCGGCAGACGCGGCATGAGCAGCGGGCCGAGATGGGCCGGCACGGAGACCGCGTCACAGCCCAGGGGAGCCGTCATACCGTCCGGCACGGCCAGCCGGTGCACGGGTTCGGGAGCGGCGACGGGGGCGCCGGCCGGTCCGCGCTGCAGGCGTACGAGCGTGTCGAGGGTCAGCACCGGAGCCCGACCGGGCACGGTGCTCATGTCCGTCCCCGCTCGCGGACGGACTGCTCGCGGACGGACTGGAGGGGGAGCTGCAGCGGGAGTTGGAGCGGGAGTTGGAGGAGCAGCGGGAGGGCGTCGGCGGCGTGGCCGGATGTCCGGGTCCACCCGTCGCGGCCGTCGCCGCCGTCGTGCTCGCGAGCGTCGTGCCCAGTGGGCCCGGCGTGTTCTGCGTGCTCGGGGGTGCGGTGCCACTGCGGCATCACGCGGGGGGCCGGACCGTCGGACGCGATCGGCACGTCGGACGCGGCCGACGCAGCGGGTGTAGCCGGCGGTGCGGGTATGGCCGGCCCGGCGGGTGCGGGCTGTGGTCGTCTTGCGGCCGGGAGGGTCGCTTGACGGTGGTGCTGCTCCGCGGGCTCGTCCTCGTCACCCGGGTCGTCGGCCGGTCCCGGCTTCGGGCGGGTGCTCCAGCCGAGGTCGTTGCGGGGCCCGACGGGGGCGGTGTGCGGCTCGCCCGGGATGTCGTCGAACTCGTCCAGGATGTCGAGGAGTTCGCCGAGGCCGGCGTGGTGCGGCTCGGCGGGACCGAGACGCAGACTGTCGCGGGGTTCGGCGGGATCGCTGGACGCGTCGGCCTGGCGGGGCAGGTCGGCCCAGACCAGCAGGCCGGGCCCGTGCTCCTGCGCGCCCCAGGCGTGACACAGGGCCTCGACGAGCAGCAGCCCCCTCCCATGCTCCTCCTCGGGACGCTGCGGGGAGGGGTGGGGCTCGCCCGGCGCGCATCCCTCGTCCCGCACGGCTATGCGGACCAGGTCGGCGCCGTCGTGCAGCTCGCAGACGACGATGTCGCTCGCGGTGTGCACGATCGCGTTGGTGACCAGCTCGGATATGACCAGGGCGGCGGAGTCGCAGGTGTCCTCGCACACCGACCAGCCGGTCAGCCGGGCCCTTGCCAGGCGTCTGGCCTGGGCGGGGGAACCCGGATGGGCGGCCAGTTCGAATCGGAACCGGCGCTCGGCAGCGGCCTGGTCAGGGCCTGCTCCCGCGCTGGCACCGAGACCCTGGGGGTGGCCTGCGGCGGCGTCTGTTCCTAAGGGCGCGGACGGAATCACGCTTGCCACTATCGCCCCGTCGTGAACACTTGGCAAGTGTCACTCTGAAAAATGCAGAGTGCTGTGTGACGCGGTGAAGGGCCGTGGCACACTGCTCGCGACAGCACGGCGAACGGCGCCCATGGGGATCAACGGAGACTCGTACGCATCCGTACAGAACTTCGAGTGGGGCTTCGAGTGGCGCCGTAGGGCTGTCGGGATTCTTTTCGTGACCGGTCGGGTCGGGGCCCGCGTGAGCCCTGCGCGGGCCGGTCGGCTCTTCGTGGAGGTGGAGCGTGAGCGAACCGCGGTCCGCGCCGACGGTCGGACAGGTCGTCCTCGGCCGGCGCCTGCTGGACCTGCGGGAACGCGCCGGGCTCAAGCGCGAGGAAGCCGCCCGCATCCTGCGCGTCGCGCCCGCCACCGTCCGCCGTATGGAGATGGCCGAGGTCGGCCTCAAGATCCCGTACCTCCAACTGCTCTTGAAGGCCTACGGCGTCACCGACGACGAGGCCGAGGGCTTCGTCCAACTGGCCGAGGAGGCCAACAAACCGGGCTGGTGGCAGCGGTTCCACGACGTCCTGCCGGGCTGGTTCTCGATGCACGTCAGCCTGGAGGGCGCCGCCGCCCTGATCCGCCAGTACGAACCCCACTTCGTCCCCGGCCTGCTCCAGACGGAGGACTACGCGCGTGGTGTCCTGCTGTCCGGCGCCATCGGCCAGACCCGGCCGGAGGACATCGAGCGCCTCGTCGACCTGCGCATACAACGCCAGGATCTGCTCACCCGGCAGGACGCGCCCCGGCTGTGGGTGGTGATGGACGAGACCGCGTTGCGCCGCCCGGCCGGCGGCCCGGAGGTGATGCGCGCGCAGATCGACAAACTGCTCGAGGCCACGAAGCTGCCCAACGTCACGCTGCAGGTCGCCCCGTTCGCCAGCGGGCCGCATCCAGGCACGTACGGGCCCTTCGTGCTGTTCCGATTCGCCATGCCGGAGCTTCCGGACATGGTCTACAGCGAGTACCTGACCGGCGCCGTCTACCTCGACGCGCGCACCGAGGTGGCGACCCACCTCGAGGTCATGGACCGCATGGCGGCGCAGGCCGCTACAGCACATCGCACGAAGGAGATCCTCCGGGATCTCCGCAAGGAGTTGTGAATGGATCGCATCAAGACCCAGTCCAGGCCGCGGGTCCGCGCTCAGCGGATCTACAACGGCATGCCCGCCCGGGAACTGGGCAGCGAGGGCTGGCACAAGCCGTGGAGCGGCGGCAACGGAGGCAACTGCCTGGAGGCCATGAAGCTCGCCGACGGCCGGATCGCCGTCCGGCAGTCCACCGACCCCGACGGACCGGCGCTGATCTACACCTCCGACGAGATGACGGCCTTCATCGAGGGCGCCAAGGCGGGGGAGGCGGACTTCCTGCTGTCCTGACCGACCCGCCTGCTGCTTTTTCTGCTCTTGCCCTCCTTCAGCCTCATCCTTCAACTTCCTCCTTCAACTTCCTCGTTCAACCTCCTCGTTCAACCTCATCCTTCAACTTCCTTGTTCTGGTACTGACTTGATGACTGTTCGCGCCACATGCTTACGCAGCGCCTCATGACCGGGAGGACGACACCGCCGACCCCGCCGAACCCATCGGCCTCAGGCCGCAAACGCTGAGACCCGCCCAAGGGGGCACAGCCAGGGCCGGCAGGGTCAGGCGGGACCCTGCTGTGCGTTCGGCGGCGGCAGCACGCGGCACAGCGCGTCCAACGCCGCCCCGTAGGCATGCTCCGACGGAGTCGCGTACCCGACGACGAGCCCGTCCGACGGAGCCATGTCCGTCGCCGGATGCCGGAACGCGGCCAGGCCGTCCAGGGCCACGCCCTGCCAGGCGGCCGCTTTCACCGTGGACCGCTCGGTGCCCGGCGGCAGCCGCAGCACCGCGTGGAGCCCGGCCGCGACCCCGGTGACCTCGATATGCGGCGCCTGCGCGGCAAGCGCCCCGACCAGCCGGTCCCGACGCCCGCGATAGCGCTGCCGCATCCGCCGTACATGACGGTCGTAGGCACCGGACACGATCAGATCGGCCAGGCCCAGCTGATCCGGGACGCTCGCCCAGGCCTCCCGGTCGCCCTTGGCGGTCAGAACACCGGCGACGTACCGCTCCGGCAGCACCATCCACCCGAGGCGCAACGCCGGCGACAGGCTCTTGCTGACCGAGCCGATGTAGATCACCCGCTCCGGGTCGAGCCCCTGGACCGCGCCGACGGGCTTGCGGTCGTAGCGGAACTCCCCGTCGTAATCGTCCTCGACGAGCACCCCGCCACGCGCGCGTGCCCAGTCGATCACCGCGGTCCGGCGGCTCGCGTGCAGCGGACCGCCCGTCGGGAACTGGTGTGCGGGCGTGAGGAGGACGGCCCGCTCGCGCCCCAGAAGGTCGACACGCGCCCCGTCCGCGTCCAGCGGCAGTGGAGTCGTCCGCACGCCCGCCGCGGCGAGCAGCCCCCGGTGGAAGTCCAGCCCGTACGCCTCCACGGCCAGCGGGCCGCGCAGCACCCCACTGCCGGTGCCGAACGGGCCGAACAGCAGGCGCAGCGCATGGGCGAAGCCCGAGCAGATCACGATGCGCTCCGGCTCGGTGCGCACGCCACGCGCGCGTGCCAGGTACTCCGTCAGGGCCTCGCGCAGTTCCCGGCGGCCGGCGGGATCGCCGGGCCCGAACACCTCGTTGGGCGCCTGCTGAAGGGCCCGCCGGTAGGAGACGAGCCAGGCCGCGCGCGGGAACGACGACGCCTCCGGCGTGCCCTGCCGCAGGTCGTGCCGCGGGCCACGCGCGCGTGCAGGCGTCTCGACCGGCACCCGCTCGGCGCGCCGCAGGGGCTCGGCCCGCTCGGCGACCCTGGTGCCGGACCCCTGCCGGGCGGTCAGCCAGCCCTCGGCGACGAGTTCCGCGTACGCGTCGGCCACCGTGTTGCGGGCGACGCCGAGGTCGGCGGCGAGCGAACGGTACGGCGGCAGCCGGGTTCCCGGAGCGAGCCGCCCGCTGCGCACGGCCTCGCGCAGCGCCCCGATGACAGCCGCCCGTCGCCCACCCGGCCCGGCCAACTCCAGGTGCAGGTCGGCCCCGATCCGCTCCGCCGAATTGACCCACGAATCCGCCATGGAAATGCACCCTACAGTGGGTCTTTCCGGCCCGTAGGTTGAAGGACATGACGACGAACACGGCGACCAACACGAGCACGACCACGAACGCGAGCACGAGCACGAACACGGCGACGAACAGCGCGACCGACACGCCGGCGAACCCGACTCGCCTCGACTTCGGGAAGAGCGCCCCCAAGGCGTTCCGCGCCCTCATCGGCTTCGACGCCGCAGCCCGCGAGGGCCTAGACCCCGCCCTCGTCGAACTGATCCAGATCCGCTCCTCGCACCTCAACCACTGCGCGTACTGCCTCCACATGCACACGAACGACGCCCGCAAGGCCGGCGAGAGCGAGGACCGCCTGCACATGGTCGCGGTCTGGCGCGAGGCCCGTCACTTCTTCACGGAGAAGGAACAGGCGGCCCTGGCCCTGACGGAAGCGGTCACGCTGGTGGCCGACGGCGGCGTCCCCGACGACGTCTACACCGCGGCCGCCGCCCGTTTCGACGAGCGGGAGCTCGCCCAGGTACTCGCCCTCATCTGCACGATCAACACCTGGAACCGGGTGGCCCTGGCGACGGCGAAGGTGGCGGGGACGGACGAGCGCCGCTGAACGGCATTCCCCGCGGCGCGCTCTCCCGATGCGGCGGTGCTAGACGTTCATCGGCCGGTCGTACGGCCCGATGGGCGTCGGCAACCGGGAGCTCCCCGTCAGATGGCGGTCGACGGCCGCCGCCACCGCCCGTCCCTCCGCGATGGCCCACACGATCAGCGACTGGCCGCGCGCCGCGTCCCCCGCGGCGAACACACCGGGAACGTTCGTCGCGAAGCCGCCGTCCCGCGCGATCGTGCCGCGCGGCTCCAGCGTCAGCCCCAGCTGCTCGACGAGCCCGTCCTCCCGGTCGGGCCCGGAGAAGCCGAGGGCGAGCAGCACGAGGTCGGCGGGGAGCGCCCGAGCGGTGCCCTCCACCGGCCTGCGCCGCGCATCGACCTCGACGAGGTGCAGCGACCGCACATGCCCGCTCTCATCGCCGGTGAAACGGAGCGTGGACGCCGCGAACAGTCGCGCGTCCGCGTCCGCCGCCGGCGCGGACTCCAGGTCGCGCGCCTCCTCGTGCGCCGCCGAGAGCCGATAGATCTTCGGATACGTCGGCCAGGGGTCGACGTCCTCGTCGCGATCCGCGCCGGGCTGGGCGTAGATGTCCAACTGGGTCACGGACGCGGCGCCCTCGCGCACCGCCGTGCCCAGACAGTCGGCCCCCGTGTCGCCTCCGCCGACGATGACGACGTGCTTTCCGGCGGCGGACATCGGGGACGCCTCCAGATCGCCCTCGCACACCCGGTTGGCCAGCGGCAGGTACTCCATCGCCTGCTGGATGCCGGTCAACTCCCGCCCCGGAACGTGCAGTTCCCGCCACTCGGTCGCCCCGGTGGCGATCACCACGGCGTCGTAGCGCGCCCGCAGGTCGGCCGCCATGACGTCGCGCCCGATCGTCGTCGACGTACGGAACTTGGTGCCCTCCGCCCGCATCTGCTCGATCCGCCGCTCGAGGTGGTGCTTCTCCATCTTGAACGCGGGGATGCCGTACCGCATCAGCCCGCCGATCCGATCATCCTTCTCGTAGACGGCGACCGTGTGCCCGGCCCGGGTCAACTGCTGTGCCGCGGCCAGCCCGGTGGGCCCGGAACCGATCACCGCCACCGTCTTCCCCGACAGCCGGTCCGGCGGCCTCGGCGGCGTGAAACCGTCCGCCCAGGCCCGGTCGGCGATGGCGGCCTCGACGTTCTTGATGGTGACGGCCGGCTGGTTGATGGCGAGGACGCACCCGGCCTCGCACGGCGCCGGACACAACCGGCCCGTGAACTCGGGGAAGTTGTTCGTCGCGTGCAGCCGGTCGCTCGCCGCCCGCCAGTCCTCCCGCGACACCAGATCGTTCCACTCGGGGATCAGATTGCCGAGCGGACAGGCCTCGTGGCAGAACGGTATGCCGCAGTCCATGCAGCGATCGGCCTGCTTGCTGATCAGGGGCAGCAGCGCCCCGGGGACATACACCTCGTCCCAGTCCCGGACCCGCTCCTCGACCGGCCGGCGCGGCCAGTCCTGGCGGGGTGTGGTCATGAATCCCTTGGGATCGGCCATGGCGTCTTCCTCGCGTACGCGTACAGCAGGCCGAGCGTCATCGGGCGGCACTCTTTCGGCCACGATACGTCCCGTCGGGCACCCGCGCAGAGTGGCGGACAGCGCTTTCTGCGGTGTTCTTCAGCGTTCCTCCGTGTTCCCCGTGTTCTCCCGTGTTCTCCCGCGTTCCTTCTTGTTCTTCCTCAGACCAGGGCCAGGACGTACACGACCGCCGACGCCGCGGACGCGACGGCACGCACATGGTTCCACCTCGTCCACTCACGCACATAGGTCGGCCAGTACGTGACGGCCTCCGGCGTGCCCGGCTCCAGCTTCATCAGCGCCTCATTGCGGGGCACGTTCGCCATCACGGTCACCCCGAACACACCGCACAGGTACAGCCCGCTGCCCAGCAGCAGATGAACCGTTCCGTCGTCCGGCAACAGCACGAACGTCACCACGGCGATCACCGCGCACAGCGCCGCGGAGCCGAGGAACAGCACCATGAACACCGGCGTCAGCGCCGAGGCGTTGATCGCGTTCATCGCGGCGACGCCCTGCGCGGGCGGCAGCGCGGCGAGCCCCCGCATCACCAGGACCGAGAACGCACAGAAAACCCCGGCCATCAGCCCCGTCACCAGAGCGCCAAGCATCGCGAGCACCAGATACGGCCCATCGATCATGACAACGTCAACTCCCACCCGTCGAGCGGAGATCTTGCCCGGTACCGTTCATCACCTCAAGTGAAACCTTGTTCATGATCGTGACCATGGTCGAAACTCCCGGTGACGCGGCTTACTGGGTGTGACCTAGGGGGTGTGACCTGGGGGGGTGGGCCCCCTCCCCCTCCCCGCCCTCCCCCTCCCCACCCGCCCCGCCCCACTCCCGCAGTCGCCCCTCCACCTCGCCCGCAATCCGCCGGCGGGCCTCGTGTCGGGGCACGCCGCTCATCAGCAGCCGGTCGTACGGCGTGTCCAGATGCCGTACGGACGCCACGACCGCGGAGACGACCGCGCCCTCGGACAACGCCCGCCCGGCGGCGCTGCGCCCCACCCGGCCGCTGCCCCGCAGCGAGGCGTGCGCCGCGATCCCATGCGCCCGCTCTCCCGGGCAGCGCGGAAACAGCCGCAGGATCTCCGCCGCGAACGTCTCCGCGAACTGCTCGTCCCGCGCCGCGCGCCGCCGCGCGTCCCGCACCCGGCGCCGCCGCCGGGCCTCGGCGTCCACCAGGCATCGTTCCTCGGCCCGCGCTAGCGCCGCCTCCTCGACGAGGACGCCCTGCCGCTCGTACCGTCCCTTGCGCCGGTTGAACCGGACGACCACCGCCGAGAGCCCGCTCTCCTCCCGCGACCTGCGCGTCAGCGCCGTGTCCCCGCGCGGCAGGAACACCAGATGCCCCAGATCGGCACAGTCGAGGCAGCGCGGCGCGGCGTCCTCCAGGACCAGCATCGGCTGCGGCCCGCGACGACACCCGGCGCAGTGCTTCCGCCGTAGCGGCTGGATGACGAGAAGCCCGGTACGGGGTGCGGGAGTCGTGAGGGATGCGCTTGCCATGGGGGCTTCATTCCCCCTGGTGGGCGCGGCGGCACCTGGTCAACGAGGCATGTCCTCCTTACGACGGGAACCCTCCCCTCGTCGAGCTGCCCGCAGCCCGTGGGGCCCGCGAGGCCGAGGCGTCCAGGCCGGCGGCTGACGCATCATGGGCCGTGTGCGACTCGAAGCGATCACCTGGGAACGGCTCGGCGACCTCCTTGCCGAGCGGCTGCTCGATTTGAAGCCGGACGACGGCAGTCCATGGCGGCGCGTCGCCTTCGACGGCGCGCCGGCGGCCCGCCCCGGAGATCTCGCCGAGCGCGTCGCCGAGGCCCTGCGCACCCGCGGACGTCCCTCCCGTGTCGTGGACACGCACGGCTTCCTGCGCCCCGCGTCTCTCCGTCTGGAGTACGGCCATCACGACGTGGAGGCCTATTACGACGGCTGGTTCGACACCGGCGCTCTGTGGCGCGAGGTGTTCAATCCCCTCGAACCCGACGGCGACGGACGGATCCTGCCCGATCTCCGGGATCCTGTCACGGACCGGGCGACCCGCAGTTCCTACGTCCAACTCCCGCCCGGTGGCTTCCTGTTGCTGCATGGTCCTCTCCTGTTGCGCCACTGGTTCCCCTTCGACCTGTCCGTGCACGTCCTCCTCTCCCCGGCGGCCCTGCGTCGCCGTACCGCCGAAGCCGGCCAATGGATGCTGCCCGCCTTCGAGCGCTACGCGCAGGAGACCGATCCGGCCGCCACGGCCGATGTCCTCGTCCGCGCGGACGATCCTCGTCATCCGGCGTGGGGTGGCTGAATCGCGGATCGACGAACTGCTTTTAAATGCACGTGCATGTAAGTAGTCTGACGTCATGACGATCTCCGTAAGCACTGCCGCGGCCTCCGCCGCCTCTCATTCCGCCTCCGCCTCCGCCGCCTCCGTCCCCTCCGGCGGCACCGTCCCGTCCGTCCCCACCGTCCCTTCGGTCTCCCTCAATGACTCCGTTCGCGATCTCCTCGACGGCAGGAACTTCGCCGCCGTGGCCACCCTCGGCCCGGACGGCTCCCCACAGAACTCGGTGGTCTGGATCAAACGCGAGGGCGACACCGTTCTCTTCTCCTCCACCGACGGACGCCAGAAGGTGCGCAACCTCCGTCGTGACGCCCGTATCAGCCTCTCGGTCTTCGACCTCGCGAACCCGTACACCTCGGTCGAGATCCGGGGCACCGCCGAGATCCTCCCGGACCCCGACAAGCGGCTCCCGCACGAGCTCTCGCACAAGTACCTCGGCGTCGACCCGCCCGCCGAGAAGGACGACGAAGTACGCCTGATCATCCGCGTCGTCCCGCAGCGGGTCCTTGGCTTCTCGGCCTGAGGAGTTCCAGGTGCGGGCCCATGGCGGCGCGGCGAGAATATGGGGTGCCGGGACTAGCGGTGCCGCCCGCGCCGCGCCGGCCGTCCGGCACCGGGAGGTACCTCATGACCACCGCCGGAGACATCATGCACCGGGGCGCCCAGTGGATCCCCGCCGGCGAGACCCTCGACCGCGCCGCCCAACTGATGCGCGAACTGAACGTGGGGGCGCTGCCCATCAGCGACGAGAACGAGCGGCTCTGCGGCATCCTCACCGACCGGGACATCGTCGTCGGCTGCGTGGCCATGGGACACGACCCCGCACGGGTCACCGCAGGGGAGATGGCCCAGGGCACACCGCGCTGGATCGACGCGGGAGCCGACGTCGGCGAGGTGCTCCAGGAGATGAAGGGCCACCAGATCCGCCGGTTGCCCGTCATCGAGAACAAGCGCCTCGTGGGCATGATCAGCGAGGCCGACCTCACCCGGCACCTCACCGAGGACCAACTCGCCACCTGGGCCGAGAGCGTCTACGCCAGGACCGGCCCCGACCGGCACTGACCGCTGCACCCGCCGTCGCCCGTACGGAACCGGCTGCTCACAGCCAGCCGTTGCGCCGGAAGCCGCGGTACAGGACCCAGCAGGCGACGGATATCACGCCGATGACCAGCGGGTAGCCGAACCTCCAGCGCAGCTCCGGCATGTTGTCGAAGTTCATGCCGTACACCCCGCAGACCATCGTCGGCACGGCGATCACCGCGGCCCAGGCCGTGATTTTCCGCATGTCCTCGTTCTGCGCCACCGTGACCTGTGCCAGATGCGCCTGCAGGATCGAGTTGAGCAGCTCGTCGAAGGCGGCGATCTGCTCCGTGGCCCGCAGCAAGTGGTCGGAGACGTCCCGGAAGTAGGCCTGTATCTCCGGATCGATCACCCGGACCGGCCGGTCCGCGAGGTCCAGCAGCGGACGGGCCAGCGGCACCACCGCCCGCTTCAGCTCCAGGAGTTCACGCTTGAGCTGGTAGATGCGCCCCGGGTCGGTCCGCGCGCCGTCCTCCGCGAACACGTCCGTCTCGACCTGGTCGATGTCGGCCTGCACGGCGTCGATGACGTTCAGGTAGTCGTCGACGACGTGGTCGGCGATCGCGTGCAGCACCGCCGACGGCCCCTTGCCGAGCTGCCCCGGATCGGCCTCCAGCTCCTCGCGCAGCGGGCCGAGCGAACCATGCCGTCCGTGCCGCACCGTGATCACGAAGTCCGGGCCGACGAACACCATGATCTCGCCGGTGTTGACCACCTCGCTGGTCGCCGTGAGCTCCTCGTGCTCGACGTAGCAGACCGTCTTGAACACCGCGAACAGCGTCTCGCCGTACCGCTCGACCTTCGGCCGCTGATGTGCCTCGACCGCGTCCTCGACCGCCAGTGGATGCAGGTCGAAGAGCTCGGCGATGCCCGCGAACTCCTCGTTCGTCGGCTCGTGCAGGCCCAGCCACACGAAACCGTGACCGCTCTTGCGCACCCGCTCCACGGTGTCGACCAGATCACCGCCGCGCGGGGCCCGGACGCCGTCCCGGTACGTCACGCAGTTCACCACCGAGGAACCCAGCGGGGATCGCGCGGGGTGACTCAGGTCGACCCGCGGGCGCCGCCGGGCCAACCGCGCCACCCTGCGCAGACCGCCGACCCTTCCGAGGCCGGTGACCTTCCGCAGATTCCCTGCCATGGTCATCTGGGACTCCTTGCGTGGATCTCCTCGCGCCGCATTCATGCGCCCTGGCGAGCCAGTCTGCCAGGCCCGCGTATGCCGTGGGTAAGCCTGTGGAAAGGGCAGGTTCCGCTTTGTTCCCGCCTGTGGACAACGGGACTTCCCACTGCTCACGAGAGTGACGGCCGTCCTTTCCCGCTACGGGTTCCCGACTTCCGCGCTCCTGATACCGGCCGCGTCGACCACCTCCGGCACGCCGGACAACTGGGATGATCGCCGCATGACGCGATCCGACGGGTACCTCCTCGACAACCGGCAGCCCGAGGCGGGGGAACGCTTCGACGCCTTCGCCGCGCTCTTCGACGCCACGACGTTGCGCCATCTCGAAGCACTGGGGATCGGACCCGGCTGGCGGTGCTGGGAGGCCGGTGCCGGCGGCTCCTCCGTGGTGTCCTGGCTGGCGAAGAAGGTCGGCCCGACGGGCAAGGTCCTCGCGACCGACATCGACACCTCCCGGCTCGCGTCGGTCGCCCGCCCGCCGGTCGAGGTACGCGTCCACGACCTCGGCGCCGAGGAGCCGCCGATGGAGGGCTTCGACCTGGTGCACGCCAGGCTCGTCCTGGTCCATGTACCGGACAGGGACCGGGCGATGCGCTCGATGGTCAAGGCCCTGCGCCCCGGCGGACGACTCCTGATCGAGGACGCCGACCCTGCCCTGCAGCCCCTGCTCTGCCCCGATGAGCACGGCCCCGAACAGCAGCTCGCGAACCGTCTGCGACATGGCTTCCGCCAGCTCCTCGCCGGCCGGGGCGCCGACCTCTCCTACGGTCGCAAGCTCCCGCGTCTGCTCCGCGAGGCCGGGTTGCGCCGCGTCGAGGCCGACGCCTACTTCCCCGTCACCTCACCCGCCTGTGCCGCGCTGGAGTCCGCGACGGTCCGACAGATCCGCGACGAGCTCGTCCGGGCGGGCCTCGCGACCGACGAGGACATTGACCGGCACCTGGCGAACGTCGCCGTCGGCGGCATGGACCTGGCCACCGCACCGATGATCTCCGCATGGGGCCGAAAGGCCTAGCAACCCACCCGCCGAACACCGAGACGCCGAACACCACCCCGTCCCGTCCCCTCGCCGGACTCCGGCCCCCGCCGAACGCATCCCGGTCACCCCGGCGAACGCCATCCCGGCCCCCGGCAAACTCCGGCCCGGCCCCCGGCGAACCTTGTCCTGGCACCCTTTCCCGGCGAACTCCGTGCCGACGTCCCGCCGATCCCTGGCCCTGGGACCTCTCCGGGCCCAGCCCCGGCCCCCGCCGCATTCCGGCCCGGCCTCCGGCGAACCTTGCCCCGGCACCCCCGGCACTGCGGCCACCTTGCCCCGGCACCCCCAGCACTGCGGCCTCCGGCCTCCGCCGAACCTTGCCCCGGCAGCCCCGGCAGCCCCGGCAGCCCCGGCAGCCCCGGCGAACTCCGGTTCCGGCGTCCCTCCCAATCTCGGTCCCGGCATCCCTTCGTGGCTGACCTGCCCGGAACCCCCGTTGAACCCCGTCCGGTCCCCTTACCCGCCCCTCCGTCGGACCTGGCACCGTCCCCCGCCGGGAATCTCCTCCGTACCCCGGGCCGTACCCAGTGCCGGGGCCCGGGCCGGGGCCCGTGCTGGGCTGCTGCCGCGCGGCCCGTCGGGTCTGTGGGTCGGAACTTCCGCGTTCGGGTGGGTCTCAGCCGGTGTGGGCCGGGGCCGTCGGCGACGTCGTTCCGCCGTGCGGGGCGGGTGGTCTGCCGCCCACGTGTTGCACCGCCCGGGCCCCCGCTCGGCAGCCCTGTGCCGCCGCGGCCTCGGTGTCGGCGCCGGCCAACAGCGCGGCGAGGAACGCTCCCGTGAAGGCGTCGCCGGCGCCCGTCGTGTCCCGCGGGGTCGCCGGAGCGGCGGGTACGCGGGCGAGCACGTCGCCGTTCCTGGCCACCAGCGCACCATCCGCCCCCTGCTTGGACACCACCAGCGGGACATGACGGCTCAGCTCTGCCGCCGCGGCCGCCGCATCGGGCAGCCCGGTGAGCAGACGGGCCTCGTCACGGCTGGGCAGCAGCACGTCCACGCCCTCGACGAGGGACAGGAAACGGTCGGCGCCCAGTTCCACCAGGAAGCCCGCCGACGCCGGATCGAGGCTCACCGGCATCCCACGCGCGCGTGCCGACGCCAACGCCGTACGCACCAGGGCGCGCCCGGATTCCGAGAACAGCAGGTATCCCGACAGGTGCAGTCGGCCGACCCCGTCCAGGAGGGCTTCCGACCAGTCGTCGGGGTCGAGCCGCAGGGCCGCGCCGCTGTCGGTGAGGAACGTCCGCTCGGCCGCGGCGTCCGTGTCGACCAGGCAGATCACCGTCCCCGTGGCCGCCTGCGGATCGACGACGAGCCGGGGCCGTACTCCACAGGCGGTCAGTTCCCGTTCGTGCCAGGCCGCCGACTCCGCGCCCACCCGGCCGAGGAGCCGTACGTCCGCACACCCCCAGTGCGCCGCCCAGCACGCCACGTTGGCACCCGCGCCGCCGGGCAGGGTCCGGATCACGGAGGCGGTGTCGGTCCCCGAGGCCAGCGGTCCCCGATGCCGGGCGACGACGTCCGTCACGACGTCCCCGACGACCAGCAGTGCCCCACGCCCCGGATCCGCAGGCGCGTCGGAGCCGGACGGCGGGTCCGCGCCGGGCCCTGGCACCCGAACCCGCCCACCGCCACCGCGACCGTGGCCGCGATGGTGGTCCGCGCCGTCCGGTTGTCCGGTCATGCCTCGGCCCACGCCGCCGCGATCCGCGCCGCCAGCCGCACGTTGCCGCGCACCGCCGCCAGATTGGCGCTCAGAGACGCCCCGTCGGTGTGCCGGACCAGGTAGTCGAGCAGGAACGGAGTGACGCCCTGGCCGGTGACGCCCGCCTCCTCGCACGCGTGCAGCGCGTCGGCGAGCACACGCGTGTGCAGCTCGGGATCCAGCTGCTCCTCCTCGGGAACCGGGTTGGCGACGATCAGCGCCGACTGCGGTGCTCCGAGCGCGTCCTGAGCCCGCATCACCTCGGCCACCTGCTGCGGAGTCTCCAGCGTCCAGTCCACGGGTTGACCCGAGTCCGACAAGTAGAACCCCGGGAAGCGGTCGGTGCCGTACCCGGCGACGGCGACGCCCAGCGTCTCCAGCCGCTGCAGGGTCGCCGGCACGTCCAGGATCGACTTCACCCCTGCGCACACGACCGTGATCCGTGTACTCGCCAGCAGCCCCAGGTCGGCCGACTCGTCCTGGGTGACCGTCCACTCCCGGTGCACCCCGCCCAGCCCGCCCGTCGCGAACACCCGTACGCCCGCCAGCGTCGCCAGGAGCGCCGTCGCCGACACCGTGGTCGCCCCGCTCGCCCCGGAGGCCACCGCGAGCGGCAGGTCGCGATGGCCCAGCTTGCGGAACCCGTCCTCGTTGGCGACCCGCTCCAGCTGCTCCTTGTCCAGGCCCACATGGGGCCGCCCGTCCAACACGGCGATCGTCGCCGGCACGCCGCCCTGCGCGCGTACGACCGCCTCCAGCTCCAGCGCCACCTGCAGGTTGCGCGGGCGGGGCAGCCCGTGCGAGATGATCGTGGACTCCAGGGCCACCACGGGTCGACGCGCGTCGACCGCGTCCCGCACCTCTTCCGACACCACCAGCACCACGCGCCCGCCTCCTGTCCGTCCGTCGACTCTCCCCTCATCTCTGGCGGGCGGCACGTCGGGTCAAACCCTTGCGGCCTGTGGGGGAGGACACCAGCCTGGGAAGCATGACGGACAACACGACACGTCTGGACCACGTCGTCCTGTGGGTGCGTGACCCCATCGCCGCCGCCGGCTTCTACGAGAAGACCGTCGGCCTGGAGCCCGTCCGGCTCCCCGAGTTCGCCGCCGGCAAGGAACCGTTTCCCTCCGTACGCGTCAACGAGGAGGCCCTCCTCGATCTCATGCCTGTGTCGATGGCGGAGCGCATGAAAATGCTCCCCGGCGCCGCTGACAGCGCGGGGCACCCCGTGAACCACGTCTGCCTCGCCCTGCCCCAGGGCCACTTCGACGCCCTCCGCGCCCGCCTGGAGGAGCGCGCCGTTCCCGTCTCGGACGTCTCGCACGGCTCCTTCGGCGCCCGCGGCGAGGCCGCGCGCAGCTTCTACTTCCGCGACCCGGACGGCAACGTCATCGAGGCACGGCACTACGACTGAGGTGCACCCGGCGGAGCTACTTCCGGCTCCGGGTGAACAGCAGCAGGGCGGTCAGCGGGAGCAGCAGACCGGCCGCGGCGGCGTTGAGCCACGCGTAGCTCGCCTGTGCGACCACGAGCCCGGCGATCGCTCCGCCGACCCCCGCCGAGGTGTTCATGGTGAGGTCGGAGAACCCCTGGGCGGCGGCCCGCGCGGACGACGGCACCGCGTCCGTGAGCAGCGCGGAACCGGACACGAGCCCGGCCGACCAGCCCACACCGAGGACGAAGAGACCGACGGCGGTCTGGCCGTGGCTGTCGCCGGCCGTCCCCGCCAGGAACACGGCGAGGGCGATCAGCCCGGCCGCGAGCCCTGTCACCGAGAGGCGCCCCACCCGGTCCGCCAGTCGCCCCATCAGCGGCGCGAACGCGTACATGCCCGCGATGTGTCCGCTCATGACCAGCCCGATCAGATCGATGCCCGCCCCGTGGCGGGTGAGGTCGACGGGGGTCATCGACATGACGGAGACCATCGCCGTGTGCGACACGGCCACCGTCACGAGCGCGAGCCGGGCGCGCGGTGAGGCGGCGACGGCCGCCAGACCGGCCCGCAGGGAACGGGCTGCGGGGGAGCGCTCCTCCTCCGGCGCGAGCGCGCGGGCCGTCAGCAGCGGGTCGGGGCGCAGCAGCGCGGCCACCACGGCCGCCGCCAAAACGAAGATTCCAGCCGCCCACAGGAAGGGGCCCGCCGCCGCGGGTATCCCGAGCCCGGCAACGCTCCGGCCGGCCGGCGCGGCGATGTTCGGGCCGACGACGGCACCGACGGTGGTCGCCCACACCACGTTCGAGATGGCGCGGGCACGCCGATGCGGCTCGGCCAGGTCGGCGGCGGCGAACCGGGCCTGAAGGTTCGCCGATGAGGCCGCGCCGAAGGCGGCCATGCCGCACAGCAGCAGCGGGAAACTTCCGATCCGCGCTGCCGCCACGACGACGCCGGCGCCCAGGGCGCCCACCAGATAGGCCAGCACCAGCCCCGGCCGGCGCCCGCGCGCGGTCATCAGGGCGGCCATCGGTATCGACAGCACGGCGGTGCCGGCGACGGTCGCGGTGGGCGCGAGCCCGGACAGCGCCTCGCGGTCACTGACCTGCCGGGCCAGTACGGCGGCCAGCGCGATGCCGGTGGCGACGCCGAGCCCGCCGAGGATCTGGCTCGTGACCAGCACCGCCGTCGTACGGCGTCGCAGGGCGGGCAGCAGATCGGCGTCGACGGGCGCGGCGGCGGCGCGCTCGACGGCCGTCACGGTGCGCGCCATATCGCCGCATGGCCGTGGTGATCAGTGAGAAGTGTGGTCACCGGCGCAGTCTCCCCCCTGCCGTCCGCCCCGCCCAGATCTCGGAATGCCTCGGCCCCGCTCAGCCCCGCCTCGGCCCCGCTCAGCCCCGCCTCGGCCCCCCTCGGCCTCGCCTCGGTACGTCCCTCAGAACAGCGGTTCTGGCAGGACCCCTTCCAGAGCGAGCAGTTTCCGTTTGGTCTCCAGACCGCCGCCGAACCCGCCGATGCCGCCGTCGCTCTCCACGACCCGGTGGCAGGGCACCACGACCGGCAGGGGGTTGGCCCCCATCGCCACCCCCACCGCCTGCGCGGCCCTCGGCTGTCCCACCCGCTTGGCCAGATCGCCGTAGCCTACGACCGCGCCGTGCGGGACGCCGGAGGCGAGTTCGCGCAGCACCTGCCGGTTGAAACCCGAGATCAGGGACCAGTCCAAGGGCAGGTCGAAGTCGCGCCGGTCACCCGCGAAGTAGGCCTCGACCTGCCGTATCGCCTCGGCCAGCAGTGGGGAGTCGGGCGCCTCGACGGGGTCCGTGCCCAGCCGGCCCGCCAGCCGGTCGAGGGCCTTGTCGCGCACCGCGTCGGTGGCGTGGAACACGACGTTGAGCAGACCCTCGCGGGTCGCGGCCAGCATCAGCGGACCGATGTCGGTGCCGACGACGGTCCACACGACCTGTTGCTCGTACTGCCCAAGGCTGTCCATGCGCCCACGGTAAGGCCTGCCACTGACAACGCCCCGAGACCGCCGAACGCCGGCACCCGTCCACGTCAGTACCCGTACAGTGCCCGCCGCACCACATTCGGCTTGTTCGAGAGGACGTGGACGGCGCGCAGGCTGCCGGCGCTGAAGCTCTGCACGATCAGCCGGTTGGCGAGATGCCGCCGGTCGAGCCGGCCCTCGTTGCTCGGCGGCTTGAGGATCTGCCCGATCCCGAGACCTACCCCCTCGGCTACGACCAGCCGCCCGTGTCGAGCCGTGCGATCTCGGCCGCGGTGAAGTCCTGCACCTTCCAGGGAGCACGGCCGGGAAACACCTCCTCGGCGTCGTTCGTACGGCGGAGACTGTCGTCGTGGATCACCACGAGCTCGCCGTCCCTGGTGCGCTGGACGTCGTTCTCCACCCAGCCGATGCCCAGCGAGACGGCGTCGTCGACGGCGTCCAGGGTGTTCTCGGGGGCCTGGGCGCAGGCGCCCGGTGGGCGATCGCCGAGGGCCGGAGACGATGCCCGCCCGGGCGTCGTGAACCGGCAGCAGGAGGGCGACGGCGCTCAGTGGCCGGGGGCGTCAGAGGTGCAGGATGACCACAGAATGAAAGGAGACGCCCGGGGCCGCTCACTGGTGCCGCACATGTGGGGCAGTGGCGTGTTTCTTTGCCGGAAAATCGTTCGACCATTCCGGTGGCAGTCATACTCTCTCTCAGCCTTGACCGCGCTCAGCGGTCCTGAGAGGGGCGTTCAGGGAAATCCACCAACAGGGCGAAGGG
This sequence comes from Streptomyces sp. NPDC031474, assembly GCF_055581185.1. Taxonomy (NCBI): domain Bacteria; kingdom Bacillati; phylum Actinomycetota; class Actinomycetes; order Kitasatosporales; family Streptomycetaceae; genus Streptomyces; species Streptomyces sp. NPDC031474. The sequence goes on along the minus strand of NZ_JBVIJX010000001.1, from coordinate 220,667 downwards.
CAACCGCGCATGCAAGGCTCGGTCGACGGTTTCAGCTACGGACTCGTCACACCGCTGGTGGCCTTCCTCATGGCCTGCCTCGGTGGTGCTCTCGGTCTGCGCTGCACCACCAGAGCCCTGCTCGTCGCCCACTCCTGGCGCCCCGGCTGGCTCGCCCTCGGCTCGGCGGCGATCGGCTCGGGCATCTGGACCATGCACTTCATCGCGATGATCGGCTTCACGGTCGAAGGCGCCCCGATCCACTACGACAAACCGATGACCTACGCCAGTCTGGGCGTCGCCGTCCTCATGGTGGGCGTCGGGATCTTCATCGTCGGCTACAAGGGCGCGACGGGAACCGCGCTGTTCACGGGGGGCACCATCACCGGCCTGGGCATCGCGTCGATGCACTACCTGGGCATGGCCGGGATGCGCTTCAACGGCACCTTCGAATACAACACGCTCACCGTGGCGGCCTCCGTCGCCATAGCCATGGCCGCCGCAACCGCCGCCCTGTGGGCCGCGGGGCAGGTCAGGGGGTTTCTGTGGAGCGTGGGCGCCAGCCTCGTCATGGGCCTGGCCGTCACCGGCATGCATTACACCGGCATGGCCGCCCTGAGTGTCCATCTGCACACCACCGAGGCCCCGGCCTCGGGAGACTCGGCCGCCGCCCTCCTCGCGCCGATGCTGATCGGGCCCCTGGCCTTCCTCTGTCTCGCGGGCATTGTCGTGATGTTCGACCCGCTGATGGTCATGGGCAAGCCCGACTGGACCCGCGCCGAGCACAAACCCGGCGTCCCGGCGCATCCGTCGGCCTCGTACTCGTCGCGCCGCCCCCAGTTCCGCGGCCGCCGGAAGGTGGAGCACCGCGAGTCCCGGACCCCGCAGAACCGCTGAGGCCCGCCGCGCGACTGCGCCGCTCGCCCCCGCGAAGCGCCTGATCGGACCCCGTTGTCAGTGGGGGGTCGTACGGTGGATGTCATGCGGCCCGTTTCCCACATCGAACGCACGGTGGCGCCTTTCGAGGTCGTCAGCTCCTACCAGCCCAGCGGCGACCAGCCGACGGCCATCGCCGAGCTGGCCAAGCGCATCGAGGCAGGTGAGAGGGACGTCGTCCTGCTCGGCGCGACCGGCACCGGAAAGTCCGCGACCACCGCGTGGATGATCGAGAAGCTCCAGCGCCCCACTCTGGTGATGGCACCGAACAAGACCCTGGCCGCCCAGCTGGCGAACGAGTTCCGCGAACTGCTGCCGAACAACGCGGTCGAATACTTCGTCTCGTACTACGACTATTACCAGCCCGAGGCGTATGTCCCGCAGTCGGACACCTACATCGAGAAGGACTCCTCGATCAACGAGGAGGTCGAGCGTCTGCGCCACTCCGCGACCAACTCGCTGCTCACCCGTCGTGACGTCGTCGTGGTCGCCTCGGTCTCCTGCATCTACGGCCTCGGCACCCCGCAGGAGTACGTGGACCGGATGGTCCCTCTCCGGGTCGGCGACGAACTCGACCGGGACGAGCTGCTGCGCCGCTTCGTCGACATCCAGTACACGCGCAACGACCTGGCCTTCACCCGCGGCACCTTCCGGGTGCGCGGCGACACCATCGAGATCTTCCCGGTCTACGAGGAGCTCGCCGTCCGCATCGAGATGTTCGGCGACGAGATCGAGGCCCTGTCCACGCTGCACCCGCTCACCGGCGAGATCATCAGCGACGACCAGCAGCTGTACGTCTTCCCGGCCTCCCACTACGTCGCGGGACCCGAGCGCCTGGAGCGGGCGGCCAACGACATCGAGAAGGAGCTCGGCGAGCGCCTGGCCGAGCTGGAGAAGCAGGGCAAGCTCCTGGAGGCCCAGCGGCTGCGGATGCGCACCACGTACGACCTGGAGATGCTCCGCCAGATCGGCTCCTGCTCCGGCGTGGAGAACTACTCGATGCACTTCGACGGCCGTTCGCCCGGCTCCCCGCCGAACACCCTGCTCGACTACTTCCCGGACGACTTCCTGCTCGTCATCGACGAGTCCCATGTCACCGTCCCGCAGATCGGCGCCATGTACGAGGGCGACGCCTCCCGTAAGCGCACCCTTGTCGACCACGGCTTCCGGCTGCCCTCGGCGCTCGACAACCGTCCCCTGAAGTGGGAGGAGTTCCAGGAGCGCATCGGGCAGACGGTCTATCTGTCGGCGACGCCCGGCAAGTACGAGCTCTCGCGCGGGGACGGGGTCGTGGAGCAGATCATCCGCCCCACCGGCCTCATCGACCCGGAGGTCGTCGTCAAGCCCACCGAGGGCCAGATCGACGACCTGGTGCACGAGATCCGCGGGCGAGTCGAGAAGGACGAGCGCGTCCTGGTCACCACGCTCACCAAGAAGATGGCCGAGGACCTCACCGACTACTTCCTGGAACTCGGCATCCAGGTGCGCTACCTGCACAGCGACGTCGACACGCTGCGCCGTATCGAGCTGCTGCGCGAGCTGCGCGCCGGCGAGTTCGACGTGCTGGTCGGCATCAACCTGCTGCGTGAGGGCCTCGACCTGCCCGAGGTGTCCCTGGTGGCGATCCTCGACGCCGACAAGGAGGGCTTCCTGCGCTCCGGCACCTCGCTGATCCAGACCATCGGCCGAGCGGCGCGCAATGTCTCCGGTCAGGTCCATATGTACGCCGACAAGATCACCCCGGGCATGGAGCGGGCCATCGAGGAGACCAACCGCCGCCGGGAGAAGCAGGTCGCCTACAACACGGCGAACGGCATCGACCCGCAGCCGCTCCGCAAGAAGATCAACGACATCGTCGCCCAGATCTCCCGCGAGGAGGTCGACACCGAGCAGCTGCTCGGCTCGGGCTATCGCGCGAAGAAGGACGGCCGGGGCACCAAGGCTCCGGTGCCGTCCCTCGGCGACAAGGCGGCCAGGGGCGCGAAGTCCAAGGCGGCCAAGGGCAAGGCGAAGGAGACGGTACCGACCGACCGTCCCGCCGCCGAACTCGCCGGGCAGATCGAGGAGATGACGGAACGGATGCGGGCCGCTGCCGCGGACCTGCAGTTCGAGGTCGCCGCCCGGATCCGCGACGAGGTCTCCGAGATGAAGAAGGAACTGCGCCAGATGAGGGAGGCGGGTCTGGCCTGACGGACCCGTGCGGCCGCTGTGCCCGGGCCGCCAACGCGCTGTGTTGCAAGACCGACACAAAGTGCGGGCCTGGGTACGGCACTGTCAGTGCCTGTGCGTAGGGTTTCCGACAACCGCGGGGTCCGCGGCAACAGGGGACAGTCCGAGAGGGGAATCAGCGCGTGACCGTCAACATGACCAAGGGTCAGGCCATCAGTCTGCAGAAGAACGACGGGGGCAGCCTGACCGCGGTGCGCATGGGTCTCGGCTGGCAGGCGGCCCCGCGTCGCGGCCTGTTCGGCTCCCGGACCAGGGAGATCGACCTCGACGCCTCCGCGGTTCTGTTCGCGGACAAGCAGCCGGTCGACGTCGTCTTCTTCCGTCACCTGGTGAGTGACGACGGCTCTGTCCGTCACACCGGTGACAACCTCGTCGGCGGTGTCGGCCAGGGCGGCGACGACGAGGCGATCCTCGTCGACCTCGCGCGCGTGCCGGTCCACATCGACCAGATCATCTTCACCGTCAACTCCTTCACCGGGCAGACGTTCCAGGAAGTGCAGAACGCCTTCTGCCGTCTGGTCGACGAGACCAACGGCCAGGAACTCGCCCGCTACACGCTCGCCGGCGGCGGCGCCTACACCGCCCAGATCATGGCGAAGGTGCACCGCGTGGGCGGTGGCTGGAACATGACGGCCCTGGGCACGCCGGCCAACGGCCGCACCTTCCAGGACCTGATGCCCGCGATCCTGCCGGCGCTGTAGGAAGCCCGGGCGAGCGGCACACGACAACATCACACGCGACGCAGGGGGACGACAGGCGATGACGGCCGAGCTGGTGCGGGGGCAGAACCACCCGCTCTCCCAGGTCCGGCTCGAGATCCGGGTCTCGGCCGGCCGGCCGGTCGTGGCGGCTGCCACGCTCGGTGACGAGAACGGCAGGGTGCACGGCGTCGAATGGGTGGCCCACCCGGGCGTACCCACGCTGCCCGGCCTGGAGGTCTCCCGGCAGGCGGCCGCCGACCACCGCCTCGCGGTGGACCTGGACGCCATGCCGACGGCCGTGCACCGCGTCGCCGTCCTGCTCGCGCTGCCGACGGGCGTCGGCGGGCCGGTCAGCTTCGGCTCCGTCGCGGCACCCTTCGTCGCGGTCACCGGCCTCGACGGCACGGAGGTCGCCACCTTCACCCTCACCGGACTGGACGCGGAGTCGGCGGTCGTCGCGCTGGAGCTGTACCGGCGGCAGGGCGCCTGGAAGGTGCGCGCCGTCGGCCAGGGCTACGCGGGCGGCCTCGCCGAACTCCTCACCGACCAGGGCCTGCCACAGGCGCACCGGCTCGCGGCCGGTATCAACGACGCCATCGCCCAGGGCCTGGCCCGCTCGGTATCGGCCCCGCCGCGCACGGCCGACGGCGACCGCTCCCGGCAGGCCGCTGCCTCCGCGCTCGGCCCCGACCAGAGCGGCTCGCCGTATGGCGCTCAGGGCGCCCAGAGCACCCAGGGCGCCCCCGGGCCGTACGGTCCGGCCCAGGACCCGCAGGGCCTCTCGGGCCCGGGCCACCCGGCGGGGACCCCGCCGACGGACCCCGCGGCCACTCAGCCGACGCCGTCGGTGGCGCCGGCCGGCGGCGGTCCGATCGACTACAGCCACCCGCGCCGGCAGAACGCGGCGCCGCCCCCGCCTCCGCCCCCCGCGCCCCCGGCACAGCCGGGGCAGGCCGCCCGGCCCGTCGCGGGTGACGCGACCGGCTGGTCCATGGAGGAGCGGCTCTACAACCAGGTCTGGGGCATGTTCGAGGACCTGGCCCGCACGATGGCCGCGTACCGCAGCGCCGTCGACTTCGCCGACGCGCGGATGGAGAAGGAGCTCGACCAGGTCCTGTCCGACCCGCGCAGCAGGATCGGCGGCCAGGGCGACGCCGCCCGCGAGGCGGCGCAGGCCAGGTACGCCCAGCTCGTCGGACAGGCCCGGGAGGCCCTGGAGCGGGATCTCGTCCAGCTCGGCGCCGAGGCGGACGTCGTCGAACCGGCGCTGCCCGCCGCGTACGCGCGCTGGGACAACCCCGTCTGGCAGGCCTACCGGGTGCCCATGGAGATGCCCATGGCACTGCGCCTGGGCGACCTCCAGCTGCCCGAGAGCGACCCGCTGCGCATTCCCATGCTGGTGCGGCTCCCGCTGGAGCGCGGCCTGTGGATCGACAGCGGGGCGTCGGCCTCGTCCGACGGGGAGTTCGCCGACTCCCACGAACTGCGGCGGCTCGCCATGGAGTCGGCCGTGGCGCACACCGCCCGGCTGCTGGCGGTGCACCCGGCGGGCGAGTTCAGCGTGCACGTGATCGACCCGGCCGGTTCGGGCGCCCGGGAACTGGCGCCGCTGGTGCACAGCGGGGTGCTCGCGGAGCCGCCCGCGGCGGGCGCGGCAGGCGTCGCGGCGGTCCTGGGCCGGCTCACCGAGCGCGTCGACCTGGTGCAGATGGCGGTGCGCGCCGGTGCGGCCGACTCGCTTCCGCCCGGGTTCGACACCGCCCAGCAGCTCCTGGTCGTCAACGACTTCCCGCACGGCTTCGACGACCGCGCCGTGAACCAGCTGCGCTACCTCGCGGACGAGGGGCCCGCCGTCGGCGTCCACCTGATGATGGTCGCCGACCGGGAGGACGCCGACGGTTACGGTCCGTTGCTGGACCCGCTGTGGCGTGGGCTGCTGCGGCTGACGCCCGTGCCCGACGACCACCTCGCCGACCCCTGGGTGGGGCATGCCTGGACGTATGAACCGGCTCTCGTGCCGCCCGGCAGCCAGGTGCTCCAGCAGGTTCTCGGCCAGGTGGCGACGGCTCGTACCAAGTACTCGTAAAGAGCCCTCACCTGGGGACTTGGGATTTCTTTTGCCAATCGCTTTACCTTTTCTTGGTGGTTGGGGTACTGTTTTCCCTACGGAGGGGAGTACTCCCTGCTGCGGCGTACCCGTCAATACGGATCAGGCCTGATCCCGGGGCGTCGGCCCGTCCTCGGGTGGAAGAGACCTCCGGCAGCGCGACGACGCTGATCACCTGCCGTTACGTACTGTCGGAGGCGCAGTGGATGTTTCCCTGACCCTGTGGGTCCTGACCATCGTGGGCCTGGCGGCCCTCATCGCGGTCGACTTCTTCATCGGCCGCAAACCGCACGACGTGTCGATCAAGGAAGCGGGGATCTGGACGGTCGTCTGGATCGCCCTGGCCGGGCTCTTCGGGCTCGGGCTGCTGGTCTTCGGCGGCGGCGAGCCCGCCGGCGAGTTCTTCGCGGGCTTCATCACCGAGAAGTCGCTCAGCGTCGACAACCTCTTCGTCTTCGTCCTGATCATGGCGAAGTTCGCGGTCCCGTCGCAGTACCAGCAGCGGGTCCTGCTCGTCGGCGTCCTCATAGCCCTGGTGCTGCGGGCGATCTTCATCGCCGCGGGCGCGGCCATCCTCGCCAGCTTCGCGTGGGTGTTCTACATCTTCGGCGCCTTCCTCATCTGGACCGCCTGGAAGCTCATCCAGGAGGCCCGGACCGACGAGGAGGACGAGGAGTTCGAGGAGAACAAGCTGCTCAAGGCCGCCGAGCGCCGCTTCGGCGTCGCCGACCGCTACCACGGCACCAAGCTGTGGATCGAGCAGAACGGCAAGCGGGTCATGACCCCGATGCTGGTCGTGATGCTCGCCATCGGTACGACCGACGTGCTCTTCGCGCTCGACTCGATACCGGCGATCTTCGGCCTGACGCAGGACCCGTACATCGTGTTCACCGCCAACGCGTTCGCGCTGATGGGCCTGAGGCAGCTGTACTTCCTCATCGGCGGCCTGCTGAGGAAGCTGGTCCACCTCAGCTACGGCCTGTCGGTCATCCTGGGCTTCATCGGCGTGAAGCTGGTACTGCACGCGCTGCACGAGTCCGGGGTCCACGTCCCCGAGATCAGCATCCCGGTCTCGCTCGGCGTCATCTGCTCCGTCCTGATCATCACCACGATCACCAGCCTGCGCGCCTCGAAGAAGCAGGCGGCGGCCGAGGCGGCGCAGACGGCGAGCGAAGGCGCTCCGAAGGACAGCATCGGCGCCTGACCACGCACGACGTAGGAACAACCACCCCCGGGAGCGGTGCGCGGCGCATTGCCGACCACCGCCCCCGGTGCTTCCTTGGGAGCTGGGCGTTTCCAACGGGGGCCGCCCGATCCGGGTGGAGGCACCATGAGCGCACCGCAGCGGTTCGTCCAGATCATCGACTTCGAGACCGACCGCATCGACGAGATGCGGGCACTGGCCGAGGAAGGGGAACAACGCCTCACGGGCCGGCCCGACGGCCCGACCCGCCGCCTCGCCCTCAAGGACAGGAGCCGGCCCAACCGCTACCTCGTGCTGATCGAGTTCGACTCCTACGAGGAGGCCATGCGCAACAGCGACGACCCGGCGACGGGCAAGTTCGCGGAGCAGATGGCCGCGCTGTGCACCCGGCCCCCGTCCTTCACCGACTGCGACGTCCAGGACACCACCGAGTTCGAGTAACGGCCGCCGCACGGATCGCAGGGGCCGTACGGGCCGGAATGCGCAGCCCGTACGGCTCTGCGACGATCGCTGCATGATCGCTCGGCTCAGGTCGGTCACGACCCGGTGGACGTCCCTGGTGCCGGCGCTGGCGGTCGTCCTGCTTGCCCTGACCTGGGGGCGCGACCTGCCCGGCGCGGTCGTCGCACTGGTGACGCTGGTCCTCGCCGGAGCCGTCCTGGCCGCCGTGCACCACGCGGAGGTCGTCGCCCACCGGGTCGGCGAACCCTTCGGCTCCCTCGTCCTCGCGGTCGCCGTGACGATCATCGAGGTCGCCCTGATCGTCACGCTGATGGTGGACGGCGGCGACAAGAGCTCCACGCTGGCCAGGGACACCGTCTTCGCGGCCGTGATGATCACCTGCAACGGCATCGTCGGCCTGTGCCTCCTGGTCGCCTCCCTGCGCCACGGCACGGCGATCTTCAACCCGGAGGGCACGGGCGCCGCTCTGGCGACCGTGGCGACCCTGGCCACGCTCAGCCTCGTCCTGCCGACGTTCACCACCAGCAGACCGGGCCCGGAGTTCTCCGGCGTCCAGCTCACCTTCGCCGCACTGTCCTCGCTGATCCTTTACGGCCTGTTCGTGGCGACGCAGACCGTCCGGCACCGCGACTACTTCCTGCCGGTCACCCGGCAGGGAGACGTGATCACCGCAGACGACCACGCCGGCGCCCCGACCTCCAAGGCCACCCTGACCAGCCTCGGCCTCCTCGGCCTCGCCCTGATCGGCGTGGTGGGCCTCGCCAAAGGCGTCTCGCCCACCATCGAGTCCGGAGTGGAAGCCGCCGGCCTCCACCAAGCCGTCGTCGGTGTGATCATCGCCCTGCTCGTGCTGCTCCCCGAGACCATCGCGGCCCTGCGCTCCGCCCGCCGTGACCGGGTGCAGACCAGCCTCAACCTCGCGCTCGGCTCCGCGATGGCCAGCATCGGCCTCACCGTGCCCGCGGTCGCCCTGGCCTCGGTCTGGCTCTCCGGCCCGCTCGTCCTCGGCCTCGGCTCCACCCACATGGTGCTGCTCGCGCTGACCGTCCTGGTCAGCTCGCTGACGGTGGCCCCGGGGCGGGCCATGCCGCTGCAGGGCGGCGTCCACCTCGTGCTGTTCGCGGCGTACCTGGAACTGGCGATCAATCCGTGACCGGCGCTGCCACGGCCGCCGGCACCGGCCGCGTCTCCGGCAGCAGGGCGAAACAGCCCAGGCTGAGCAGGGCGATCCCCGTCAGATACGCGCCCACACCCCACGGGACACGCCCCGAGTGCTCCGCGAGAGCCGTCGCCACGATCGGGGTGAGCGCGCCCCCGAGGACCCCGCCGAGGTTGTAGCCGACCGCCGCACCGGTGCAGCGCACACGCGGCGCGAACAGCTCCGGCAGATACGCCGCGATCACCGCGAACATCGTCACGAACGCGACCAGCGCCCCCAGGAAACCGAGGAACATCGGCAACGGCTCGCCGGTCGCGAGGAGCGCGACCATCGGGAACATCCACAGCGCGGCCGCCGCGCATCCGGCGAGGCACAACGGCCGTCGGCCCAGGCGGTCACCGAGCATCGCCATCACCGGCGTCAGCGCGCCCTTCACCACCACGGCGGCCATGATGCAGGTCAGCATGACGGTACGGCTCACCCCGAGCCGCTCCGTCGCGTACGCCAGCGACCAGGTCGTCACGGCGTAGAAGATCGCGTACCCGGCGGCGAGCGCGCCGGCGGTCAGCAGCACGAGCCGCCAGTGGTCGCGCACGACCTCGACGAGCGGCACGCGCGCGTGGTCGTCGAGCTCCAGGAACCGCGGGCTCTCGGGCAGCGACGACCTGAGCCACAGCCCGAGCACGGCCGGCGCCCCGGCCGCCCAGAACGGCACCCGCCACCCCCACTGCGCGAACTGTGCCTCGGACAGCGTCGCCGACAGGGCCAGCACCACTCCGTTGGCGAGCACGAAGCCCACCGCGGGCCCGACCTGCGGGAAGCTCGACCACAGCGCGCGCCGCTCGGCGGGCGCGTGCTCCACGGCCAGCAGCACCGCGCCGCCCCACTCCCCGCCGAGCCCCAGCCCCTGCAGGAAGCGCAGCACGAGCAGCAGCAGGGGAGCGGCCACCCCGACCGTGTCGTACGTCGGCACACAGCCCACCGCGACCGTCGAGGCGCCGGTCAGCAGCAGGGAGACGACGAGGACCGGCCGGCGTCCGTGCCGGTCCCCGACATGCCCGAACAGCACCGATCCCAGGGGCCGGGCCACGAACCCCACGCCGAACGTCGCGAACGCGGCCAGCGTCCCCGCCGGCGGCGAGAACGTGGGGAAGAACAGCGGCCCCAGGACCAGCGCGGCCGCGGTCCCGTAGACGAAGAAGTCGTAGAACTCGATGGCCGTCCCGGCGAGCGAGGCGGCCGCGAGCCGCCGCATGGAGGGCGTCTTCACGGTGCGTACGTCGTGCATGCCGCGTCAACTACCCACGGTGACCGCCGGTTACGGGGGCGTACGGGAGTGGTCGGCTCTGGTCAGTACGTGACGGTGATGCGCCGGGCGGGTCCGTCGACGCGTACGAGGCCTCCGTAGGGGATGACGAGCTGCGGATCGGTGTGCCCGAAGTCCACGTCGAAGACGATCGTGGTGTCGGGAGCGTAGGCCCGCATCGCGCGCAGGACGGCCTCGCGCTGCTCGGCTGCGTAACGACCGGCCTCCTGCGGGCCGTTGGGCTGCTGGAAGGACCAGGTCTTCGCCCGGCCCATCAGCAGCGCGGAGAAGCGCTGCAGCAGCCCGCGCTCGCCCATGTTCCGCAGGGTGTAGAAGACCTCCGCCGCGCTCGGCATGTCCTCGGAGGTCTCCAGGAGCAGCACCCCGCCGTCGTACTCGGAGAGGTCGCGTGCGATCTCCCGGTCGGCCATCAGCAGCCAGCCGACGATCTCCAGACAGCCGCCCCAACTGCGGCCCTCCACCACCCGGTCGGTGTTCTCCCAGGTCCATCCATTGCCGGGCCGGGTCGCAGGCTCCGCGTCGAAGGTGGCCGGGTCGGCCCAGTCGCCGTTGACGTCGTTCCAGCGCTCGGCGGGCCCGAGTTCGTACGCGCCCGAGGTGAACAGCGCGGCCCGCAAGGAGTCGGCGGTCTGCGGGTGCATGGCACCGGGGCGGCCCAGCTCGCACATCACGGTCGCGCCGTGGTAGCCGACGATTCCGGTGTTGCGCAGGAAGGCGAGCAGGTTGGTGTTGTCGCTCATCCCGAAGAACGGCTTCGGATTCGCGCGGATCAACTCCCGGTCGAGGAGCGGCAGCACGGTGATCTGGTCGTCGCCGCCGATCGACGCCATGACCGCCTTGATGTCCGGATCGGCGAACGCGGCGTGGATGTCCTCGGCACGCTCCTGCGGTGTCGAGCCCATGGTGCGGGTGGCCGGGTACTCGACCGGTTCGAGCTCGTAGTCCTTGCGCAGCCGCGCCAGGCCCAGTTCGAAGGGGCGCGGGAAGAGGCCGGGCAGGCCGGCGCCGGGCGAGACGACGGCTATGCGGTCGCCGGGGGAGGGCTTGGGCGGATACGAGATCATGGCCAGGAGAATAGGAGCCGTGGCCCGGTCCACGCATCGTGATAAACCGGGCCTGAGCAGCGGTCGCCCACGGCCGCCCCACCGCCGAACGACCGGAGGAACCGTGCCCCGCACCCTGGCCAACGCCCCGATCATGATCCTGAACGGCCCCAACCTGAACCTCCTGGGACAGCGGCAGCCGGAGATCTACGGGTCGGACACGCTCGCCGACGTCGAGGCGATGTGCGTGAAGGCGGCGGCCGCGCACGGCGGCACGATCGACTTCCGTCAGTCCAACCACGAGGGCGAGCTGGTCGACTGGATCCACGAGGCCCGGCTCGACCACTGCGGCATCGTGATCAACCCGGGCGCCTACTCGCACACGTCGGTTGCGATTCTGGACGCACTCAACACCTGCGACGGCCTGCCCGTGCTGGAGGTCCACATCTCCAACATCCACCGGCGCGAGGCCTTCCGGCACCACTCGTACGTCTCGCTGCGGGCCGACGGCGTCATCGCGGGGTGCGGTGTGCAGGGGTATGTGTTCGGGGTGGAGCGGGTGGCAGCGCTGGTGGGGGCGGCTCGGGCCGAGGCGTAAGCCCCGACGGCCTGGCGCACGGTCCTTACAGGCGCCCCGCCTCCACGATCCGCCGCAGGAAGCGCTGCGTACGCTCCTGCTGCGGGTCGCCGAAGATCTGCTCGGCGGCGCCCCGCTCCAGCACGACGCCTCCGTCCAGAAAACAGACCTGGTCGGCGACCTCGCGGGCGAAGCCCATCTCGTGCGTGGCCAGCACCATCGTCATGCCGTCGCCCTTCAGGTCGCGGACGACGTTGAGGACCTCGCCGACCAGCTCCGGGTCGAGGGCCGCGGTGATCTCGTCGAGCAGCAGCAGGCGGGGACGCACGGCCAGGGCGCGCACGATCGCCACACGCTGCTGCTGACCGCCGCTGAGCCGGTCGGGGTACTCGCCCGCCTTCCCGGCCAGCCCGAGCCGCTCCAGGAGCCCCCTGGCGTGTTCCTCGGCCTGCGCGCGGGCGACGCCGTGCACGCGGCGCGGGGCGAGCGTGATGTTCTCCAGCACCGTCATGTGCGGGAACAGGTTGTACGCCTGGAAGACCACGCCGATCCGGCGCCGCACCGCGTCCTGGTCGACGCGCGGATCGGTGATCTCCTCGCCGTCCAGCCAGATCGCGCCGTCGTCGATGTCCTCCAGCAGGTTGGCGCAGCGCAGCAGCGTGGACTTGCCGGAGCCGGAGGCGCCGATCAGGGCCGTCACCGTGCTCGGGGCGACCTCCAGGTCGACGTCCCGCAGGACGACGGAGCCGCCGAAGGTCTTGCGGACGGACTCCATCCGCAGCACCGGAGTCCGCGGTATCGGAGTCCGCGGTACCGGAGTCCGAGGCGTCGGAGCGTCGCTCATGTCGTTCCTCCCTGGGCCCGCTGACGGTCCATCCGGGCCGTCACCCAGTCCGTGAAGCGGGTCATCGGGATGGTCAGGGCCACGAAGACCAGTCCCGCGACGATGTACGGCGTGTAGTTCAGGCTGCGGCCCACGATGATGTCCGCCGCGCGTACGGCGTCGATCGCGCCGCCGATCGACACCAGGCCGGTGTCCTTCTGCAGCGACACCAGGTCGTTCAGCAGCGGCGGCACCTGGCGGCGCACGGCCTGGGGGAGCACCACGTGGCGCAGCGTCTGCCGGTTGTTCAGGCCCAGCGAGCGGGCCGCGGCACGCTGCGAGGGGTGCACGGACTCGATGCCGGCGCGGAACACCTCGGCGACGTACGCCGAGTACGTCAGGGTCAGCGCCGTACCGCCGAGCCACACCGGGTCGACGGTCACACCCTGAAGGCGCAGCGCGGGGACGCCCAGCACCACGATCATCAGGTTGATGATCAGCGGCAGCCCGCGGAAGAAGTCCGTGTACGCCGCCGCCAGCACCCGCAGCGGGAAGAACACCGGGCCGCGCAGGGTGCGGGCCACGGCGATGAGCATGCCGAGCACCAGCACGGCGGCGCCGCAGATCAGCAGCAGCCGGACGTTCAGCCACAGCCCTTCGAGGACCTTGGGCAGCGCCTCGCGCGCGTACTGCCCGTTGAAGAAGGTCTCCTTGGTGCGCGGCCAGCCGGGTGCGCCGATGACGACCAGGTAGAGGACGGCCGCCGTGAGCAGGGTCGACAGCGCGGCGATCGCCGTCGCGCGGCGGGCACGCGCGCGCTTGTAGCGCTCGCGCTCCAGCCGCCGCTGCGAGGGGACGTACGCGTCGCCGGCGCCGCCCCCGGACATGTCGCCCTTGTCGTCCGAGCCGTCCTGGCCGGACTCCTCCTTCGTGACCGTCACTTGAGCACCGGGGCGTCGACGGCGTCGGAGAGCCACTGCTGTTCGAGCTTCGCCAGGGTGCCGTCCTTGCGGAGGGTGTCCACGGCGGCGGTGACGCAGGAGGTGAGCGCGCTGCCCTTGTCGAGCACGAGGCCGAACTGCTCGGGCGCGGCGCCCTGGTTCTCGAACTGGCCGACGATCTCGGCGTCCGTCACCTCGGCGGCGGTGATGTAGAACGCGGTGGGCAGGTCGACCACGATGGCGTCGACCTGGCCGTTCTTCAGCGCGGACTTGGCCTGGTCGTTCTTTGCGTAGACGGCGGCCTGCTGCGTCGGCTTCACCACGTCGTCGATGTAGTCCAGGCTGGTCGTGCCGACCTGCGCGCCCAGCTTGAGGCCCTTGAGGCCCGCGACGGTCGTCGCCTTGGCGGCCTTCGAGCCCTTCAGGGCGATGACGGCCTGGCGTACGTCGTAGTAGCCGGAGGAGAAGTCCACGGCCTTCTTGCGCTCGTCGCTGATCGACACCTGGTTGACGTCGAAGTCGAAGGTCTTCTCGCCCGGCGCGAAAGCCTTGTTGAACGGCACGCTCTGCCAGACCACGGCGCTCTTGTCGTAGCCGAGCTGCTGCGCGACGGCGTAGGCCACGGCCGACTCGAAGCCCTTGCCGTTGGACGGCTTGTCGTCCTTGAACCACGGCTCGTACGCGGGCGAGTCGGTGGCGATGGTCAGCTTGCCGGAGGTCTCGGTGGCGAGCTTGCCCTTGGCGCAGGTGTTCGCGCTCGAACCGGACGGCGTGGAAGCCGCCTTCTCCTCCGGCTGCGGAGCGCAGCCGACAGCGGTCGCGAGGAGGGCTACGGTGGCGCCGGCTACGGCGCGGCGCAGAACACGTGGGGCGAGATGCATGGCGGGAGAGTGGCAGCGAAATCCCTGTTTGTCCAGGTCACGCCATCAATTGTCCGCATGGTGGGAACGGGTGTTGCGTTCTTGTGAACAGGGTCGCGCAGTGCGCCTGGGCCGCCGGCCGAGGGCGGGGATAGCGGACCGGCGGCCCATCCGCGCCGGAGCCGTCATCCCGCGCGGGGCTGGCACCAGTTGACCGTGCAACCACGTGTGCGGGGAGCGCGCGCGAGGCACCGGCGCGTGCACACGATTCACACGGGGCGCGCGTCCCAAAACGCGCGCCCCGTGCAAGGGAGAATTCACCACCCGCGCGCGTGCCACTCCGGAAGGTGCGGCCGCTCCGCGCCCAGCGTGGTGTCGTCGCCGTGGCCCGGATAGACCCAGGTCTCGTCCGGCAGCACGTCGAAGATCTTCGTCTCGACGTCGTGGATCAGGCTCGCGAACGCCTTCGGGTCCTTGCGGGTGTTGCCCACGCCGCCGGGGAAGAGGCAGTCGCCGGTGAACACATGGGGATGGCCGTGCGGGTCGTCGTAGACCAGGGCGATCGAGCCGGGCGTGTGACCGACCAGATGGCGTGCGGTGAGCTCCACGTGTCCCACCCGGATGACGTCGCCGTCGTCCACCAGGACGTCGGTCGGCACGGGGATGCCGTCGGCGTCCTCCCGGCCGGCGTGGGTACGCGCGTGCGTGGCCGCCACGACCTCGGCGAGCGCCTGCCAGTGGTCGCCGTGCTGATGGGTGGTGACGACGGACGCGATGCCGTCGTCACCGATCATGCCGAGCAGGGCGTGGGCGTCGTTGGCCGCGTCGATCAGCAACTGCTCGTCCGTGGCCCGGCAGCGCAGCAGGTAGGCGTTGTTGTTCATCGGGCCGACCGCGATCTTGGTGATCATCAGGTCCTTGAGCTCGTGCACGTCGGCCGGGCCGCCGACCGTCACCTCTCCGCTGTACGTCATGGCGGCAGCCTATAGCGGGGGAAGGGCCGGCAGGGGTCCGCCGTCCACGGTCAGCGCGGATCCGTCACGTCGCCCGGCCAGCCAGCCCAGGAGGTCCGCGGGGGAGCCGCTGACGGTCACCTCGGGTTCCTCGGCCTCGCGGCCCGTGCGCCACGCGCGCGTGCCGTCCGTCAGGCGCGTCGGCGGGACGTCGGGATGTCCGGCGAACCGCTCCGCGAGGAACTCGGTCTCCCGCCCGGTGAACTCCTCCGGCAGGTCCTCCAGCTCGTAGCCGACGCCGAGGTCCACATGGTGCAGCTCGACCTCCGCCCACCGCCGGAAGGGCACCCGGGTCGCCAAGTCGACGACCCCGTTGCGAAGCTCCACGGTGCGCGACCAGTCCGCGGGCGCGGCGCCTGTCGCCTGGAACCGGGCCGCGCTCTCGCGTACGTCCGTGAGCTGGACGTCCAGGGGTCGCGGGGCGTCCCGCTCGATGTCGGCGTCGCGGACGTGCGCGTCGGCGTACATAGGGCGGCCCTCGAGGACGTTCACGAGGGCGTCCGCGTTGCGGGCGAGGTGGGCGAGGACATGGCCGCGGCTCCAGCCGGGCAGGCGTGACGACTCGGTCACCGACGCGTTGTCCAGTTTCGCGACTGCGGTGAGCAGCCGCTCGGTCGCGTCACGTACAGACTCCAGGTCATGAGCGTGATCAATCATGGTGCCGACCCTAGCCCCGCCACCCCTTCGGGTGAAGGCGGCGGACTGCGACCCAAAATCGAATGCACGTGCTATATGGTCGGTGGCGGCGTCGGGCATGCTGGAAGACCGGGGATTGTTGTGAACCGGTGAACCCCGACCGGCGTTGTCAGTGGCTCCCCCTAGTCTGAGAAAGACGGGGGCCCCGCCCCTGTCACTTCTCTCAAGAAAGGTGCGGACCGGCGTGGCCGACCGTCTCATCGTCCGTGGCGCGCGCGAGCACAACCTCAAGAATGTCTCGCTCGACCTGCCACGCGACTCGCTCATCGTCTTCACGGGCCTGTCGGGGTCGGGCAAGTCCTCGCTGGCCTTCGACACCATCTTCGCCGAGGGCCAGCGGCGCTACGTCGAGTCCCTCTCCTCGTACGCCCGTCAGTTCCTCGGCCAGATGGACAAGCCGGACGTCGACTTCATCGAGGGCCTCTCCCCGGCCGTCTCCATCGACCAGAAGTCGACCTCGCGCAACCCGCGCTCCACGGTCGGCACCATCACCGAGGTCTACGACTACCTGCGCCTGCTCTTCGCGCGCATCGGCAAGCCGCACTGCCCCGAGTGCAGCCGGCCGATCACGCGCCAGTCGCCGCAGGCCATCGTCGACAAGGTGCTGGAGCTGCCGGAGGGCAGCCGCTTCCAGGTGCTGTCGCCGCTGGTGCGCGAGCGCAAGGGCGAGTTCGTCGACCTGTTCGCCGACCTCCAGACCAAGGGTTACTCCCGCGCGCGGGTCGACGGCACGACCATCCAGCTCTCCGAACCGCCCACCCTGAAGAAGCAGGAGAAGCACACCATCGAGGTGGTCATCGACCGTCTCACGGTGAAGGACACGGCCAAGCGCCGCCTCACCGACTCGGTGGAGACCGCGCTCGGCCTCTCCGGCGGGATGGTCGTGCTCGACTTCGTCGACCTCCCCGAGGGCGACCCCGAGCGCGAGCGCATGTACTCGGAGCACCTGTACTGCCCGTACGACGACCTGTCCTTCGAGGAGCTCGAGCCCCGCTCCTTCTCCTTCAACTCGCCCTTCGGCGCCTGTCCCGAGTGCACCGGCATCGGCACGCGCATGGAGGTCGACGCCGAGCTGATCGTCCCGGACGAGGACAAGTCCCTCGACGAGGGCGCCATCCACCCCTGGTCGCACGGCCACACCAAGGACTACTTCGGCCGCCTGATCGGCGCCCTCGCGGACGCGCTCGGCTTCCGTACGGACATCCCCTTCGCGGGTCTGCCGCAGCGCGCCAAGAAGGCCCTGCTGTACGGCCACAAGACGCAGATCGAGGTCCGGTACCGCAACAGGTACGGCCGCGAGCGGGTGTACACCACGCCCTTCGAGGGCGCCGTCCCGTTCGTGAAGCGCCGGCACAGCGAGGCCGAGAGCGACGCCAGCCGTGAGCGCTTCGAGGGCTACATGCGTGAGGTGCCCTGCCCCACCTGCGAGGGCACGCGCCTCAAGCCGCTGGTCCTCGCGGTCACGGTCATGGACAAGTCCATCGCCGAGGTCTCCGGGATGTCCATCAGCGACTGCGCGGACTTCCTGGGCGAGCTGAAGCTCAACGCCCGCGACAAGAAGATCGCCGAGCGGGTCCTGAAGGAGGTCAACGAGCGGCTGCGGTTCCTGGTCGACGTCGGCCTGGACTATCTCTCCCTCAACCGCGCGGCCGGCACGCTCTCCGGCGGTGAGGCCCAGCGCATCCGCCTGGCCACCCAGATCGGCTCCGGCCTCGTCGGCGTCCTCTACGTCCTCGACGAGCCGTCCATCGGTCTGCACCAGCGCGACAACCACCGGCTGATCGAGACCCTCGTCCGGCTGCGCGACATGGGCAACACGCTCATCGTCGTCGAGCACGACGAGGACACCATCAAGGTCGCCGACTGGATCGTCGACATCGGCCCCGGGGCCGGCGAGCACGGCGGCAAGGTCGTACACAGCGGCTCCTTGAAGGAGCTGCTCGCCAACGCCGAGTCGCAGACCGGGCAGTACCTGTCCGGCAAGAAGGCGATCCCGGTGCCCGACATCCGGCGCCCGCAGGACCCCTCCCGCCGGCTCACCGTGCACGGCGCCCGCGAGAACAACCTGCAGGACATCGACGTGTCCTTCCCGCTGGGCGTGTTCACCGCGGTCACCGGCGTCTCCGGCTCCGGCAAGTCCACGCTGGTCAACGACATCCTGTACACGCACCTGGCCCGCGAGCTGAACGGCGCGAGGAACGTTCCAGGGCGGCACACGCGCGTGGACGGCGACGACCTCGTCGACAAGGTCGTGCACGTCGACCAGTCGCCCATCGGCCGCACCCCGCGCTCCAACCCGGCCACCTACACGGGCGTCTTCGACCACGTCCGCAAGCTGTTCGCGGAGACCACCGAGGCGAAGGTCCGCGGCTATCTGCCCGGCCGCTTCTCCTTCAACGTCAAGGGCGGCCGCTGCGAGAACTGCGCGGGCGACGGCACGATCAAGATCGAGATGAACTTCCTCCCGGACGTCTACGTCCCGTGCGAGGTCTGCCACGGCGCCCGCTACAACCGGGAGACGCTGGAGGTCCACTACAAGGGCAAGTCCATCGCAGACGTCCTGAACATGCCGATCGAGGAGGCGACGGACTTCTTCGAGGCGGTCCCCGCGATCGCCCGCCACCTCAACACCCTGAAGGACGTCGGCCTCGGCTACGTCCGGCTCGGCCAGTCCGCGACGACGCTGTCCGGCGGTGAGGCCCAGCGTGTGAAGCTCGCCAGCGAGCTCCAGCGCCGTTCCACCGGCCGCACGGTCTACGTCCTGGACGAGCCGACGACGGGTCTGCACTTCGAGGACATCAGCAAGCTCCTGAAGGTCCTCGCCGGCCTCGTCGACAAGGGCAACACGGTCATCGTCATCGAGCACAACCTCGACGTGATCAAGACCGCCGACTGGGTCGTCGACATGGGTCCCGAGGGCGGCGCCGGCGGTGGTCTGGTGGTCGCCGAGGGCACGCCCGAGGAGATCGCCGGGGTGCCGACCAGCCACACCGGCAAGTTCCTGCGGGAGGTCCTCGGCGCCGACCGGATCAGCGACGCCGCCCAGGTGAGGACCCCGCGCAGGACGGCGGCGAAGAAGACGGTCGCGGCCCGGACCACGGCGCGCAAGACGGCGACTGCCAAGACGTCGACGGCGAACGACACGGCGACCAAGAAGGCCGCCGGGGCGACGACGAAGGCGACCCCCGCGAAGAAGACGACGCGGGCCCGCAAGGCCTGACGAACCGCGCGAGACACACGGCGCCCCGCGGGAACTCCCCGCGGGGCGCCGCCCGTTGCCCCTTTCCCGGGCCGACGCCACCCCCCGGTGCCGTCCCCCCCCGGCAGTGCCGACAACCTCTAGAACTCGCCCAGTTCGGAGGCGTACGGCGGTTCCGCTCCGGCCCGGGAGCAGGTGATCGCCGCCGCGCGGGCGGCGAACCGCAGCAACTGCCCCCAGCCGTCGGCGCCCAGCGCCTCGAGGGCCGCCGGAGACAGGGCGTCCCGCGCCGAAAGTCCGTGCAGCAGGGCCGCGTTCACCGTGTCCCCCGCGCCGATGGTGTCCACCACGTCCACCTCCTCACCCGGCACCGCGTACACGGCGCCGCTCCGGGTGAAAGCGGTCAGTCCGTCCCCGCCCTGGGTGATCACGACGGCCGAGGGACCGGCGGACAGCCACTCGCGCGGGGTGCCGCCCAGCCACTCGGCGTCCTCCTTGGAGAGCTTGAGCAGGGACACCGAGGGCAGCCAGCTCTTGAAGCGGGCCCGGTAGCCGTCGGCGTCGGGGATCAGCCCGGGGCGGATGTTCGGGTCGAGCACGGTGAACAGGCCCTGCGCCGCGGCGGCCCGCAGCAGCTCCTCGTACGCGCTCGCACCCGGCTCCAGGACGAGCGAGCAGGTGCCGAAGGAGACCGCGCGCGTCCCCTCGGGCAGCGTGGCCGGCATCGAGAACAGCCGGTCGGCGGTGCCCTCGACGTAGAAGGAGTAGGCGGCCGAACCGTTCCCGTCGATCGTGGCGACGGCGAGCGTGGTCGGCTCCGGACCGCGTTGCACCGACGACAGGTCCACGCCGGATTCCCGCAGTCTGCCCAGCAGCGCCTCGCCGAAGGCGTCCCGCGAGGTGCGGGAGCAGAAGGCCGTGGGGGAGCCGAGGCGGCCCAGCGCGACGGCCGTGTTGTAGGGGCCGCCGCCGAGCGCCGGCTGCAGACCCGCGAGGGCGCCCGTGCCCTGCGGTACCAGGTCGATCAGGGCCTCACCGGCGACGACGATCACTGGACGGTTCCTTTCGGGTTCTCCGGCTGCACATGCGAGGGACGACGGTGCGGGCGAGCGCCACGAGTGCGCGTCGGCCGGTCGCCGGACAACGGCACGGCACGGTGTCCTCAGGCCTGGGCAGGCCGCGCTCGCGCAGGGCGTGTGGGGTGCTCGGAGGGCCGGCGCTCATCGCGTGCCGTTCAGGGCGTACGAGACGGCCGCCGGGCGGACACCCGCGTGCCGCGCGACGTCGGCCATGGTCGGCATCGCGCCCTTCCCGCCCCTCGGACCTCGCGGCCTCTCACTGACCTTCCGGCCGGGAAGCTATCCCATTCGAAGGCGCGCGTAAACGCGGGCCCACACCTTCGCGAACGCCTGAACGGGCAGCGAAACGGCCGTTCACTCCCAGTCCCAGCCGATGCCCACCATGCCCGACCGCACCCGCGGCTCGACGAGGTGCACCGAGCGGTGCCGGCCGCTGAACGGCAGTTCCTGGCGGCCGCCGCGCGGCGCCGCCGCCGAGTGCTGGGTGAACCGGTGGCAGCGCACCGGCAGGGCGTGCTCGTCGAAGCGGATCTGCAGGGCGTACTGGCCGCCCGCCGAGCCGAAGCCGCGGACGTACTCGCGGGACGCGCCGGCGGTGCCGTCCTCGACGCCGTAGCGGAAGAGGAAGGTGTCGCCGGCCCTTAGGCGGGTGTCGAAGAGGAGTTCGGCCACGAGCACGCCGGTGTCGTGGTGGCGGCGGACGCGGCCGGCCCGGCAGTTCTCCAGGGCGTGCACCGCCATCCGCTCCGGGGTGCATCCGGGGTCGCCGTGGTGGACGGCCACGAAGCGGTCGACGCCGTCACGGTGGGCGCGCACGATGTGCTGCGACTCGCGCCCCAGGAGCTCGCGACGCGCCCCGATGCGGACCCGTTCGTGATGGCCCAGGGTGTGCAGCCCGCCGTCGACGGGGCACTCCAGTTCGCCGAGCAGCTGTTCGAGGATGCCGGAGGCCTCCTGGAGCGAACGGTAGGTGCGGCCCGCTGGCTGTCCGGCCGCCGCAGTGCCGCCCCCGTCGGGCTCCGCGAGCAGCCGGATCAGGGACTCCTCCGGCAGGTGCAGGATCTCCTCCAGCGCGCGCACGGCCCGCAGCGACTCGGGGCGCTGCGGCCGCCGGGCGCCCTGCTGCCAGTAGCTCAGGCTCGTCACGCCCACCTTGACCCCGTAACGCGACAGATGGTGCTGGACGCGCTGCAGCGGCAGTCCACGGGCGGCTATCGCGGCGCGCAGCGCCACATGGAAGGGGCCGCCCCGCAGTGCCGTCTGAAGTTCCGCCGCGGCGGCGGTGTCGACGGCGGCGTCCGCGTGCTGTGTGGCGTGCGGCATGCAGGGGCCTTTCTGTGAATACTCACGACGGCTGGTCGGACCGTGCGCGTGGAGGGTCGGGGCCTTGCCTGCGTCGCCGGAACTCCTTCACATCCGTAGGGCGGCCTTCAGGGCCCCGAGTTCCCCCGCATTGAAGCGTGTTGACCAAGTCCCGACAACACCTGTTGCCCGAGTGGCACGTGCACGTGGCCGAGTCGGTGCCCCAGGGGCCGCGCCTCCTGAGCCCCGCACGTCCACAGCCCCGTC
This sequence comes from Streptomyces sp. NPDC031474, assembly GCF_055581185.1. Taxonomy (NCBI): domain Bacteria; kingdom Bacillati; phylum Actinomycetota; class Actinomycetes; order Kitasatosporales; family Streptomycetaceae; genus Streptomyces; species Streptomyces sp. NPDC031474. Next base: position 198,763 of record NZ_JBVIJX010000001.1, on the reverse strand, counting down.
GGACACCCCGACCGTTGTCCACAGCCCCACCGGAGTGTCACCCCGCGCCAGTAGGGTGTGAGACATGGCCGACCCCTCCAGCTACCGCCCCAAGCCGGGACAGATCCCGGACTCTCCGGGGGTGTACCGATTCCGCGACGAGCACCGCCGGGTGATCTACGTCGGAAAGGCGAAGAGCCTGCGTCAGCGCCTTGCGAACTACTTCCAGGACCTGGCGGGCCTGCACCCGCGCACCCGCACGATGGTCACCACGGCCGCGTCGGTGGAGTGGACGGTGGTGTCCACGGAGGTCGAGGCGCTGCAGCTGGAGTACTCCTGGATCAAGGAGTACGACCCCCGGTTCAACGTCAAGTACCGCGACGACAAGAGCTACCCGTACCTCGCGGTCACGATGAACGAGGATTACCCGCGCGTGCAGGTGATGCGCGGCCACAAGAAGAAGGGCGTCAGGTACTTCGGGCCGTACGCGCACGCGTGGGCGATCCGGGACACCGTCGACCTGCTGCTGCGCGTCTTCCCCGTGCGCACCTGCTCCGCCGGCGTGTTCAAGAACGCCGCCCGCACCGGCCGGCCCTGTCTGCTCGGCTACATCGGCAAGTGTTCCGCTCCCTGCGTGGGCCGGATCTCCCCCGACGACCACTTCGAACTCGCCGACGAGTTCTGCGACTTCATGACCGGCCGCACCGGCACCTACCTCCGCCGTCTGGAGAAGCAGATGATGGAGGCGGCCGAGGAGATGGAGTACGAGCGGGCCGCCCGCTTGCGCGACGACATCGAGGCGCTGAAGAAGGCCATGGAGAAGAACGCGGTCGTGCTCGCGGACGCGACCGACGCCGACCTGATCGCGGTCGCCGAGGACGAGCTGGAGGCGGCCGTCCAGATCTTCCACGTCCGCGGCGGACGCGTGCGCGGCCAGCGCGGCTGGGTCACCGACAAGGTCGAGGACGTCACGACCGGCGCCCTCGTCGAGCATGCCCTCCAGCAGTTGTACGGCGAGGAGACGGGCGACTCCGTCCCCAAGGAGGTCCTGGTCCCCGCCCTGCCCGACCCGGTCGAACCCGTGCAGGAGTGGCTCACCGGGCGGCGCGGGTCCCACGTGTCGCTGCGCATCCCGCAGCGGGGCGACAAGAAGGCCCTGATGGAGACCGTCGAACGCAACGCACAGCAGGCGCTCGTCCTGCACAAGACGAAGCGGGCCTCCGACCTGACCACGCGCTCGCGTGCCCTGGAGGAGATCGCCGAGGCCCTCGACCTGGACAGCGCCCCGCTGCGCATCGAGTGCTACGACATCTCCCACCTCCAGGGGGACGACGTCGTGGCCTCCATGGTCGTCTTCGAGGACGGTCTGCAGCGCAAGAGCGAGTACCGCCGCTTCCAGATCAAGGGCTTCGAGGGTCAGGACGACGTCCGCTCCATGCACGAGGTGATCACCCGCCGCTTCCGGCGCTACCTCGCGGAGAAGGAGCGGACGGGTGAGTGGGTCGACGAGGAGCCGGACGGCGATCTCGGCCAGGGCCTGAAGGACGAGGAGGGCCGCCCCAAGCGCTTCGCCTACCCGCCCCAGCTCGTCGTCGTCGACGGCGGACAGCCCCAGGTCGCGGCCGCCAAGCGGGCGCTGGACGAGCTCGGTGTCGACGACATCGCCGTCTGCGGCCTCGCCAAGCGGCTGGAGGAGGTCTGGCTGCCGGACGACGACGACCCGGTCGTCCTGCCCCGCAGCAGCGAGGGCCTCTACCTGCTCCAACGCGTCCGTGACGAGGCACACCGCTTCGCGATCACCTACCAGCGCACCAAGCGGGCCAAACGCTTCCGCGCCGGTCCGCTGGACGAGGTGCCGGGGCTCGGCGAGGCGCGCAAGCAGGCGCTGATCAAGCACTTCGGGTCGGTGAAGAAGCTGCGCGCCGCGACGATCGAGCAGATCTGCGAGGTCCCCGGCATAGGCCGCAAGACGGCCGAGACCATCGCCGTGGCCCTCGCGCAGGCGGCACCGCCCGCCCCCGCCGTGAACACGGCGACCGGAGAGATCATTGATGATGAGGAACCCGACACCACGACGGGTTCCCCCGGAGACCCCGTGACGGCGGGCGCCCCGGAAGAACGACGGGGGCAGGAGACATGACCGAGCACGAGACACACCCCACAGACCAGCGAGAACAGACCCCAGCGGGGCCCGACAGCCCCCAGCAAGAAGCACGCCAGGAAGACGGAGCACAGGTGAGTACGGACGTCACCCCACCCGGGATCCCCGAGGCGGCCATCCCCGAGCTGGTGATCATCTCCGGCATGTCCGGGGCCGGCCGCTCGACGGCGGCCAAGTGTCTGGAGGACCTCGGCTGGTTCGTCGTCGACAACCTCCCGCCCGCGCTGATCCCCACCATGGTGGAGCTGGGCGCCCGCTCCCAGGGCAACGTGGCGCGGATCGCGGTCGTCGTCGACGTCCGAGGCCGGCGCTTCTTCGACAACCTCCGCGAGTCCCTCGCCGACCTGGCGTCGAGGAACGTCACACGGCGGATCGTCTTCCTGGAGTCCTCCGACGACGCCCTGGTGCGCCGCTTCGAGTCCGTGCGCCGCCCGCACCCCCTGCAGGGCGACGGCCGCATCGTCGACGGCATCGACGCCGAGCGCGAGCTGCTGCGCGAGCTGCGCGGTGACGCCGACCTGGTGATCGACACCTCCAGCCTCAACGTGCACGAGCTGCGCGCCAAGATGGACGCCCAGTTCGCGGGCGAGGAGGAGCCCGAACTGCGGGCCACCGTCATGTCCTTCGGCTTCAAGTACGGCCTGCCGGTCGACGCCGACCTGGTCGTGGACATGCGGTTCCTGCCCAACCCGCACTGGGTGCCGGAGCTGCGCCCCTACACCGGCCTCAACGAGGAGGTCTCCACGTACGTCCTCAACCAGCCCGGCGCGAAGGAGTTCCTCGACCGGTACGCCGAACTCCTCCAGCTGGTTGCTGCGGGCTACCGTCGGGAGGGCAAGCGTTATGTGACCATCGCGGTCGGCTGCACGGGCGGCAAGCACCGCTCGGTGGCCATGTCGGAGAAGCTCGCCGCGCGCCTCGCGGCCGAGGGCGTGGAGACGGTGGTCGTGCACCGGGACATGGGACGGGAATGACAGGACGTACTCCGCGGCTCGGCCGGCTGCGCAGGGTCGCCCCCGAGGGGCGCGCGGGCCGGCCGGTCGAGGCCCGCGGCGGCAAACCGCGCCGCCGCGGCACCCAGCCCAAGGTCGTCGCCCTCGGCGGCGGCATGGGCCTGTCCGCCTCGCTCACCGCACTGCGCCGGATCACCGGTGACCTCACCGGCGTCGTCACGGTGGCCGACGACGGCGGCTCCAGCGGACGCCTGCGCGACGAGCTGGGCGTGCTGCCGCCCGGCGACCTGCGCAAGGCGCTGGCCGCCCTGTGCGGCGACGACGACTGGGGCCAGACCTGGGCCCGGGTCATCCAGCACCGCTTCCAGTCGCAGGGCGAGATCAACGGCCACGCGGTCGGCAACCTGCTGATCGTCGCCCTGTGGGAACAGCTCGGCGACCACGTCCAGGCGCTGGATCTGGTCGGCAAGCTGCTCGGCGCGCAGGGGCGGGTGCTGCCCATGTCCGCCGTGCCGCTGGAGCTCCAGGCGCTGGTCAAGGGGCACGACCCGGACCGGCCGGACGACATCGACACCGTCCGGGGACAGGCGACCGTGGCGCTGACGCGCGGCGAGGTGCAGTCCGTGCACCTGGTGCCGAACGACCCGCCGGCCGTCCCCGAGGCCGTCGCCGCCGTCCTGGACGCGGACTGGGTGGTGCTCGGGCCCGGCTCCTGGTTCTCCTCGGTCATGCCGCACCTGCTGGTGCCCGAGCTGCTGGACGCCCTCATGGAGACCAAGGCGCGCCGGGTGCTCTCCTTGAACCTGGCCCCGCAACCGGGAGAAACCGACGGCTTCTCCCCGCAGCGTCATTTGGAGGTTTTGGGACGACACGCCCCTAAACTCGCCCTGGACGTGGTGCTGGCCGACGAGGCAGCCGCGCCCGACCGCGACTCGCTGACCGACGCCGCCAAACGCTTCGGGGCCGCGGTCGAGCTGGCGCCGGTGGCCCGGCCCGACGGAACCCCGAGGCATGACCCGGAGCTGTTGGCCGCCGCGTACGACCGTATTTTTCGGATGCATGGAAGGATCGGCCCATGGCGATGACGGCAGCGGTGAAGGACGAGATCTCCCGGCTCCCCGTCACCCGGACCTGCTGCAGAAAGGCGGAGGTCTCCGCCATTCTGCGGTTCGCCGGCGGCCTCCACCTGGTGAGCGGGCGCATCGTGATCGAGGCGGAGCTGGACACCGCGATGGCGGCCCGGCGGCTCAAGCGGGACATCATGGAGATCTTCGGCCACAGCTCGGAGCTGATCGTGATGGCTCCCGGCGGTCTGCGCCGCGGCTCGCGCTATGTCGTGCGCGTGGTCGCGGGCGGCGACCAGCTGGCCCGGCAGACGGGGCTCGTCGACGGCCGCGGCCGTCCGATCCGGGGTCTGCCCCCGCAGGTGGTCTCCGGCGCGACCTGTGACGCGGAGGCGGCCTGGCGCGGGGCCTTCCTGGCGCACGGCTCGCTCACCGAGCCCGGCCGCTCCTCCTCCCTGGAGGTGACCTGCCCCGGCCCGGAGGCCGCGCTCGCGCTGGTCGGCGCCGCCCGCCGGCTCTCCATCGCGGCGAAGGCCCGCGAGGTGCGCGGGGTCGACCGGGTCGTCGTCCGCGACGGCGACGCGATCGGGGCGCTGCTCACCCGGCTCGGCGCACACGAGTCGGTGCTGGCCTGGGAGGAGCGCCGGATGCGCCGCGAGGTGCGGGCCACGGCGAACCGGCTCGCCAACTTCGACGACGCCAACCTGCGCCGCTCCGCCCGAGCCGCCGTCGCCGCCGGGGCCCGGGTCCAGCGCGCCCTGGAGATCCTCGGGGACGAGGTGCCCGAGCATCTCGCGGCGGCCGGCCGGCTGCGCATGGACCACAAGCAGGCCTCCCTGGAGGAGCTGGGCGCGCTCGCCGACCCGCCGCTGACGAAGGACGCGGTCGCCGGCCGGATCCGCCGGCTGCTGGCGATGGCCGACAAGCGCGCCTCCGACCTCGGCATCCCGGGCACGGACGCCAACCTCGGCGAGGAGCTCGCCGACAACCTGGTCGGCTGAGAACCCGTCAGAACGCCGGTGGTGTCCTCGTGCTGTCATCCGATGGGGTGACACCGCGAGGACACCACCGGCAGGTGCATGGCTTTGAGGCGCCCTTGACTGGATCATGATCTGTCATGAGCCTGGCAGAGTTCGCTGCTGTGGCGAACTCACGCTAGGGGGGTTCATGAGACGTAGAGCGAGATCGATCCTCGCTGTCGGCGCCCTGCTGCTCGGCGGAGCGGCGCTCGCACCCATCGCCCAGGCACAGTCCGCAAACTCGCCGAAACCCGACCCGGACGAGGTCAAGGTCTTCCGGGCCGAGGTCACCAAGAAGCAGGTACCCCTGCTGCTGGCGGCCGGCCAGGACGGCCACGAACTCGGCGAGCAGGCGCCCGCGAAGGGCACCGCCACGGTTGAGGTCTACCTCACCGACAAGCAGGCGAAGAAGCTTCAGAAGCAGGGTGTCGAGCTCACCGAGCACACGCTTTCGGCCAAGGCGGAAAACCGCGTCGAGGCCGCCGCCGAGGGCGTGTTCCGCCCGTACAGCGGCAGCGGCGGCCTGAAGGAGGAGATCCTCCGCACCGGCCAGGAGAATCCCGGGCTCACCAAGGTCGTCTCCATCGGCAAGACCGTCAACGGCCAGGACATCCTCGCTCTCAAACTGACCAAGGGCGCCAAGAAGTCCAAGGACGGCTCCAAGCCGTCGGTCCTGTACATGTCCAACCAGCACGCGCGCGAGTGGATCACCCCGGAGATGACCCGCCGGCTGATGCACTACTACCTGGACAACTACAAGACCGACAAACGTGTCAGGAAGATCGTCGACTCCAGCGAACTGTGGTTCGTGATCTCGGCCAACCCCGACGGCTACGACTACACCTTCAAGGACTCCGACACCCGGCTGTGGCGGAAGAACTTGCGGGACGTCAACGGCGACGGCGTGATCTCCACCGGTGACGGCGTCGACCTCAACCGCAACTTCGCCTACAAGTGGGGCTACGACGACGAGGGTTCGTCCCCCAACCCCACCAGCGAGACCTACCGCGGCGCGAGCCCCGGCTCCGAGCCCGAGACCAAGGCGCTCGACGCCTTCGAGAAGCGGATCGGGTTCACGTACGGCATCAACTACCACTCCGCCGCCGAACTGCTCCTCTACGGCGTCGGCTGGCAGGTCGCCACCGACACCCCGGACGATGTCGCCTACAAGGCGCTCGCCGGCACCCCCGACAACAGCGCGGTGCCGGGCTACCACCCGCAGGTCTCCTCGGAGCTGTACACGACGAACGGCGAGGCGGACGGCCATGCGTCGAACGTCAACGGCCTCGCCATGTTCACCCCGGAGATGTCGACCTGCCAGACCGCGTCGAACATCGACCCGAACGACCAGTGGAACGCCTCCGACTGCCAGTCGGGCTTCAACTTCCCGGACGACGAGAAGCTGATCCAGGGCGAGTTCGCCAAGAACGTCCCGTTCGCGCTCTCCGTCGCCGAGTCCGTCGCCCAGCCCGACCAGCCGAAGTCCTCGGTCGGTCTGACGGCCGCCGACTTCACCCCGGCGCCGTTCACCACGTCGTACTCGCGCGGCGCCGACCAGGAGGTCTCCGTCGTCGTACGCAAGGCGATCCGGGACAAGGAGGTCAAGTACCGCGTCAACGGCGGCCGTACGCACGAGCGGGCGCTCAAGGCCTGGAAGGGCGGCGAGACCTACGGCGGGGACGACAACCTCTTCTTCGACGAGTACCGGGCCAAGGTGCGAGGCGGGGGACCGGGCGACAAGGTCGAGGTGTGGTTCACCGGTGCGACCAAGGCCGGCAAGAAGGTCTCCAGCTCGCACTTCACGTACACGATCGCCGCACGCCCCCAGGCCGACACGCTCGTCGTCGCCGAGGAGGGCGCGGCCGCCACACAGGCGCAGACCTACGTCGACGCGCTGAAGGCCAACGGCCGCAAGGCGGTCGTCTGGGACGTCGCCGCCCAGGGCGCGCCCGACGCGCTCGGCGTGCTGAGCCACTTCGACACGGTCGTCCACTACACGGGCGCGAGCGTCCCCGGCAATCCGACCCAGCTCGAACTGCGCGCCTTCCTCAACGAGGGCGGCAAGCTGATCGAGGCGGGCGAGCTGGCCGGCGGCAGCGTCGACCTCGGCGACGGCACCCCGTCCAACGACTTCAGCCAGTACTACCTGGGCGCCTACTCCCGTACCTCGACCCCCGGCGCCACCGGCTTCACCGGCTCCGGAAAGCTCGGCGGCCTCAGCGGGGCCCTCGGCGCCGCGCCCGGCAACCCGCTCGACAAGGCGGGCACCTACGGGGTCACCTCGGACGAGCTGCCGGCCGCCTCCTACCCGCAGTTCAAGAGCGCGGGCGCGGGCCGGTTCGCCGGGACGGTCAACCCGTACGGGCCGTACACGGGCTCGTACATGGCCGCCGCGGTGCACACCGACGACGCCTACAAGCGCCTCACCCGCACCATCGACCTCAGCGGTGTCGGTGCGGCGAGCAGGCCCACCCTGCGTACCCAGCTCCTGTGGGACACCGAGCCCGGCTACGACAACGCGATCGTCGAGATCCACACGGTCGGCGCCGACGACTGGACCACGCTCCCCGAGGCGGGCGGCGCCACCACCGCCGCCGTGCCCGCGGACTGCGACGCCGGCTTCTACATCACCGAGCACCCGTGGCTGCGGCACTACCTCACCCTCGGCTCGGGCGCCTGCACCGCGACCGGCACCACCGGTTCCTGGAACGCCCTCACCGGCGCCTCCAGCGGCTGGCAGCAGGTGAACTTCGACCTGAGCGCCTACGCGGGCAAGAACGTCGAGGTGTCGATCTCCTACGTCACCGACCCCGGCACCGGCGGCCACGGCGTCCTCGCGGACGACGCCTCGCTGGTCGTGGGGGGCGCCGTCACCCAGGCGGAGGGCTTCGAGACCTCGCTCGGCGCCTGGCGGGCCGCCGGTCCGCCCGCGGGCAGCCCGGCCGTCCTGAAGGACTGGACGCGCACCGGCGCCCTGTTCCAGACGTACGGAGCGGTCACCACCGACGACACCGTGCTGCTGGGCTTCGGCCTGGAACACGTCACCTCGGCGGCCGACCGCAAGGCGCTCATCGGAAAGGCGCTCGACTCACTTGAGAGCTGACACGCCGAAGTCAACCCCGCATCATCGTTCGTAACCGAATCGAGTGATGGGGCCTTCCGGCCCGGGCGGTCCGTACCCCTACTGGCGGGTACGGGACGCCCTGCCGTGTATGGGCGGACTCGATGTCACCGCGGCGGCCTCGGAGAGGTAGGGTCGGGGGTGGTCGGGGACATCCCAAATACAGCTCGCCGGCACCGCATGGCCGGCGTACCAACGAGGAGATCGGTTCGTGACGATCCGCGTAGGCATCAACGGCTTTGGCCGCATCGGTCGTAACTACTTCCGCGCGCTGCTGGAGCAGGGTGCTGACATCGAGATCGTGGCTGTCAACGACCTGGGTGACACCGCGACAACCGCACACCTCCTGAAGTACGACACCATCCTGGGCCGCCTCAAGGCCGAGGTGTCGCACACCGCCGACACGATCACGGTCGACGGCCACACCATCAAGGTGCTCTCCGAGCGCAACCCCGCCGACATCCCGTGGGGCGAGCTCGGCGTCGACATCGTCATCGAGTCGACCGGCATCTTCACCAAGAAGGCCGACGCCGAGAAGCACATCGCGGGCGGCGCCAAGAAGGTCCTCATCTCGGCTCCGGCCAAGGACGAGGACATCACCATCGTGATGGGCGTCAACCAGGACAAGTACGACGCGGCCAACCACCACGTCATCTCCAACGCCTCCTGCACCACCAACTGTGTGGCGCCGATGGCCAAGGTCCTCGACGAGAACTTCGGCATCGTCAAGGGCCTGATGACGACGGTCCACGCGTACACCAACGACCAGCGGATCCTGGACTTCCCGCACTCGGACCTGCGCCGCGCCCGCGCCGCCGCCGAGAACATCATCCCGACCACCACGGGCGCCGCGAAGGCCACCGCGCTGGTCCTCCCGCAGCTCAAGGGCAAGCTCGACGGCATCGCGATGCGCGTCCCGGTCCCCACCGGCTCGGCCACCGACCTGGTCGTGACGCTGCAGCGCGAGGTCACCAAGGACGAGGTCAACGCCGCGTTCAAGAAGGCCTCCGAGGACGGCGACCTCAAGGGCTACCTGTCCTACACCGAGGACCCGATCGTCTCCTCGGACATCGTCGGCGACCCGGCCTCCTGCACCTTCGACTCCTCCCTGACCATGGTCCAGGAGGGCAACTCGGTGAAGATCCTCGGCTGGTACGACAACGAGTGGGGCTACTCCAACCGCCTCGTCGACCTGACGGTCTTCGTCGGCGGCCAGCTCTGATCGACAGATCAGGCACCTCGATGTGAGTGCAGGGCTCGGGCGGCGCAGGGACGCGCCGCCCGAGCCCTGCGTCACGTACCGACAGCCCTCTCACGCCAGGAGTCCCCGTAATGAAGACGATCGACGAACTTCTCGCCGAAGGCGTCGTAGGCAAGCGGGTCTTCGTCCGCGCCGACCTCAACGTGCCGCTCGACGGCACGACCATCACCGACGACGGCCGCATCCGCGCCGTGCTGCCCACCGTCAAGGCCCTCGCGGAGGCGGGCGCCAAGGTCGTCGTCGCCTCGCACCTGGGCCGGCCCAAGGGCGAGCCGGACCCGGCCTTCTCCCTCGCTCCCGCCGCCGCCCGGCTGGGCGAGCTCCTGGGCTCCGCCGTGGCCTTCGCGACCGACACGGTCGGCGAGTCCGCGCAGTCGACGGTCGCCGGCCTGGGCGACGGCCGGGTCGCCGTCATCGAGAACCTGCGGTTCAACGCCGGCGAGACCGCCAAGGACGACACCGAGCGCGGCGCCTTCGCCGACCGGCTCGCCGCCCTGGCGGACGTCTACGTCGGCGACGGCTTCGGCGCGGTGCACCGCAAGCACGCGTCCGTCTACGACCTCCCGGCACGGCTGCCGCACGCCGCCGGCTTCCTGATCGCCACCGAGGTCGGCGTCCTGAAGAAGCTCACTGAGGACGTCAAGCGGCCCTACGTCGTCGCGCTCGGCGGCGCCAAGGTCTCCGACAAGCTCGCCGTCATCGACCAGCTGCTCGGCAAGGCCGACCGCATCCTCATCGGCGGCGGCATGGCCTACACGTTCCTCAAGGCCCAGGGCCACGAGGTCGGCATCTCCCTCCTCCAGGAGGACCAGGTCCCCGCGGTGCAGGAGTACATCGAGCGCGCGCAGAAGACCGGCGTCGAGCTGGTCCTGCCGGTCGACGTCCTCGTCGCCCCCGAGTTCCCGGACCTGAAGACGAAGGCCCCCGCGAACCCCACCACCGTCGCCGCGGACGCGATCCCCGCCGACCAGGAGGGTCTGGACATCGGTCCCGAGACCCGCAAGCTGTACGCCTCGAAGCTCGCCGACGCCGCCACCGTCTTCTGGAACGGGCCCATGGGCGTCTTCGAGCACCCCGACTACGCCGAGGGCACCAAGGCGGTCGCCCAGGCCCTCGTCGACTCCCCGGCGTTCACGGTCGTCGGCGGCGGCGACTCCGCCGCGGCCGTCCGCCTCCTGGGCTTCGACGAGAACGCATTCGGCCACATCTCGACCGGCGGCGGCGCCTCCCTCGAATACCTCGAGGGCAAGACGCTCCCCGGCCTCGCCGCACTGGAGGACTGACCCCGCATGACCACTCGCACGCCGCTGATGGCGGGCAACTGGAAGATGAACCTCAACCACCTCGAGGCCATCGCCCACGTCCAGAAGCTCGCCTTCGCCCTCGCCGACAAGGACTACGACGCCGTCGAGGTCGCCGTCCTGCCGCCCTTCACCGACCTGCGCTCCGTGCAGACCCTGGTGGACGGCGACAAACTCAAGATCAAGTACGGCGCCCAGGACATCTCGGCGCACGACTCCGGCGCCTACACCGGCGAGATCTCCGGACCCATGCTCGCCAAGCTGAAGTGCACGTTCGTGGCCATCGGTCACTCCGAGCGCCGTCAGTACCACAACGAGACCGACGAGCTCGTGAACGCCAAGGTCAAGGCCGCCTACAAGCACGGCCTGACCCCGATCCTGTGCGTGGGCGAGGAGCTGGAGGTCCGCGAGGCGGGCAACCACGTCTCGCACACCCTCGCCCAGGTCGAGGGCGGTCTGAAGGACCTCCCGGCCGAGCAGGCCGAGTCCGTCGTGATCGCCTACGAGCCCGTGTGGGCCATCGGCACCGGCAAGGTCTGCGGCGCCGAGGACGCGCAGGAGGTCTGCGCCGCCATCCGCGCCAAGATCGCCGAGCTCTACACCCAGGAGCTGGCCGACCGGGTCCGCATCCAGTACGGCGGTTCCGTGAAGTCCGGCAACGTCGCCGAGATCATGGCGAAGGCCGACATCGACGGCGCGCTGATCGGCGGCGCCTCGCTGGACGTCGACGAGTTCGTCAAGATCGTGCGCTTCCGCGACCAGTGATCCCACGGTGATCCGACGGTGATCCGAGCTGTGAGTATGCGGTAGCGGCGATCCGTCGTACTCTTGCGGGGGCATGGCGGATGACGCTGTGCCCCCGCTGTTCATCCGAGTCGTTATCCGAATCCGAGGAAGTTGGTCCAGCCGTGGTTTTGGGGTTCTCGATCGCCCTGATCGTCTTCAGCCTGCTGCTGATGCTGCTGGTGCTGATGCACAAGGGGAAGGGCGGCGGCCTCTCCGACATGTTCGGTGGCGGCATGCAGTCTTCCGTCGGCGGCTCCTCGGTCGCCGAGCGCAACCTCGACCGCATCACCGTCGTCATCGGTTTCCTGTGGTTCGCCTGCATCATCGTCCTCGGCATCGTGATGAAGAGCTGATCAGCCTCTCTCAGGTACGCACATTCCGGTACGTAAGGCCCCATGTTCGGTACGCGCAGCTGAGCGCGGCCTATCATGGGGCTTGCGTCTAGGTGTGGGAGCTGTAACTCCAATCACTGGACGCGCGTTGGGCCTTACGTAGACTGAGGCGCTCGCAGCGAAGCGAAACGCCGACTCGCTTTGCGGCACCATCACGCAGGGAGTTACGACCGTGGCAAGTGGCAACGCGATCCGAGGAAGCCGGGTCGGGGCGGGGCCGATGGGCGAGGCCGAGCGGGGCGAGTCCGCGCCGCGTCTGCGCATCTCCTTCTGGTGCTCCAACGGACACGAGACGGTGCCCAGCTTCGCCAGCGACGCGCAGGTTCCCGAGACCTGGGACTGCCCGCGCTGCGGCTTTCCCGCCGGACAGGACCGGGACAACCCCCCGGACCCACCCCGTACCGAGCCCTACAAGACGCATCTCGCCTATGTGCGGGAGCGGCGCAGCGACGCGGACGGCGAAGCGATCCTCGCCGAGGCGCTCGCCAAACTGCGGGGCGAGATCTAGAAGTTGACGAGACCGGCCGGGTGCCTACGGGCGCCTGGCCGGAGTTGTTTCGCGGGCCGGCAAGGTCCGTGTGCCCACCGATTGTCAGTGGTGCCCTCTACGGTTTTCGTAGCGGTTCTCGTGTGTGCGGCGAACCGGCGGACCATGAGGGGGACGTGTGGCGACGGTCGGTGTGGTGGGCGGTCGCGCGCCCGCGTGGCGCGGGGGGTTCGGGCGGCTGTGGAGCGCCGCCGTGATCTCGCGCTTCGGGGATGCGCTGCGGACGACCGCGCTGCCCCTGCTCGCCGTGCAGCTCACGGACGAGCCGCTGGTCATCGCCTCCGTGACCGCCTGCGCCTACCTCCCCTGGCTGCTGTTCGGGCTGCTCGGCGGGGCCGTCGCCGACCGGGTGGACCAGCGGCGCGCGATGTGGGCCGTGGACACCGTGCGCGGCCTGCTCGTCGCCGCCTTCGCCCTCGCCGTGGGACTCGGCCACGCCTCCATCCCTCTGCTGCTCGCCCTCGCCTTCCTGCTGACCACCCTTCAGACGCTTTTCGACAACGCCTCCACGGCCCTGCTGCCCTCCCTGGTGGACGCCGAGGCCCTCGGCGCGGCCAACGCCCGCCTGATGACCGGCCAGCAGCTCGCGGGCGGCCTGCCGGCGGGCCCGTTCGTGCCGCTGCTGCTCGGCGTGGGCGCCTGTATGCCGTTCGCCGCCGACGCGGGCACGTATCTGCTGGCCGCCGCCCTGGTGGCCTCCCTGCGGATACGGCCGGCCGAGCGGGAGCCGCGCCCCGCCGGCAGCACCCTGCGCGCGGAGATCGGCGAGGGCCTGCGCCATCTGTGGGGCGACCGCGTCCTGCGGCCGATCTGCCTGGCCACCCTGCTGTGCAACATCGGCATGGGCGCCCTGATCGCCACCCTGGTCCTGCACGTGACGCGCTGGCTGCACGCCGGCGACACCGGATTCGCCGCCGCGATGACCTTCTACGCGCTCGGCAGCCTCGTCGGCGGTCTCCTCGCCCAGCGCCTCGCGCGCCGCGTCGGCAGGGCCCGCGCCCTGCTGCTCGGCGGAGCCGTCCAGACGGCCTCACTGCTGGTCATGGGAACCGTGCGGCACCTCGGCGCCCTGCTCGCGGGCATGCTGCTGCTCGGCCTCATGAACATGGTGTGGAACGTCAACCAGGTCACGCTGATGCAGCAGCGCAGCCCGGCGCCCATGGTGGGCCGCATCGCCTCCGCCTTCCGCACGGCCTCCACCTCCGGCGCCCCCGTGGGCGCCCTGCTCGGCGGAGCGGCGGCCGGGGCCTTCGGCCTCAACGCGCCCGCACTGCTGGCGGCCCTGCTCTTCGCACTCGCCGTCGCCGCGTTGATACCGGCGGGCAAGGCGGACGTACCTGTTGTTGCCCCGCAGGACCGTGGCACGTCCGCTCACGTCACCTCCTGATCAACTAGGTTGGGAGCGGCGGGGCAAGCCGTGCGAGGCAGCACGGACAGGTGAGAGCCTGTGTCATATCCCCGCTCGGATCAGCGCGCGGCGTCTGGTGCGTGCGATCGCAAGGCGCCGGAGCGCCCTCGTGGCGGAGTCACGTGGGCGTTTCGGCAACGCGGCGAGCGTGCGTGCCAGGCGTCGCGCGCCCGAGCGGGGATATGACACAGGCTCTGAGGAAGGGCTGAAGTCCGACATGAACGCAGACGGCCGTACGAGGCTCAACCAGACGCCCGAGTGGACCGCTCTGGCCAAACATCGCGAGGAACTCGGCGAGGTGCGGCTGCGGGAGCTGTTCGCCGCCGACCCCGAGCGCGGCGCCGGATACACGGTGCAGGTCGGGGACCTGCACATCGACTACTCCAAGCACCTTGTCACCGAGGAGACGCTGCGGCTGTTGCGTGAGCTGGCCGCCGCCGGCGACGTGTTCGGCCTCAGGGACGCCATGTTCCGCGGCGAGAAGATCAACACCACCGAGGACCGCGCAGTGCTGCACACCGCGCTGCGCGCCCCGCGCGACGCGGTGATCGAGGTCGACGGGGAGAACGTCGTCCCGGCGGTGCACGCCGTCCTGGACAAGATGGCCGACTTCGCCGGACGCGTCCGCTCCGGGGCCTGGACGGGCCACACCGGCCGGCGCATCAAGAACGTGATCAACATCGGCATCGGCGGCTCCGACCTGGGCCCGGCCATGGCCTACGAGGTGCTGCGCAGCTACACCGACCGCGACCTCACGGTCCGCTTCGTGTCGAACGTGGACGGCGCCGACCTGCACGAGGCCACCCGCGACCTGGATCCGGCCGAGACGCTGTTCATCATCGCGTCCAAGACGTTCACCACCATCGAGACGATCACCAACGCGACCTCGGCCCGCACCTGGCTGCTGGACGCGCTCGGCGGGGGAGAGCCGGCCGTCGCCAAGCACTTCGTCGCCCTGTCGACGAACGCCGAGAAGCTCGCCGGCTTCGGCATCGACACGGCCAACATGTTCGAGTTCTGGGACTGGGTCGGCGGCCGCTACTCCTTCGACTCGGCGATCGGCCTGTCGCTGATGATCGCCATCGGGCCCGACCGCTTCCGCGAGATGCTCGACGGCTTCCACCTCGTCGACGAGCACTTCCGCACCGCGCCCGCCGAGTCCAACGTGCCGTTGCTGCTGGGCCTGCTGGGCATCTGGTACGGCAACTTCCACGACGCCCAGTCGCACGCGGTACTGCCCTACAGCCACTACCTGTCCAAGTTCGCCGCCTACCTCCAGCAGTTGGACATGGAGTCCAACGGCAAGTACGTCGGGCGTGACGGCAAGGAGGTGGACTGGCAGACCGGCCCGATCGTCTGGGGCACGCCGGGCACCAACGGGCAGCACGCCTACTACCAGTTGATCCACCAGGGCACGAAGCTCATCCCGGCCGACTTCATCGGCTTCGCCGAGCCGGTCGCCGAGCTGAGCGACGGACTCAAGGCCCAGCACGATCTGCTGATGGCGAACTTCTTCGCGCAGACGCAGGCGCTGGCCTTCGGCAAGACGCCCGCGGAGGTGCGCGCGGAGGGCGTCCCGGAGGAGCTGGTGGCCCACAAGACGTTCAAGGGCGACCACCCCACGACCACGATCCTCGCCCGTGAGCTGACCCCCTCGGTCCTCGGTCAGCTCGTCGCGCTGTACGAGCACAAGGTGTTCGTGCAGGGCGCGGTGTGGAACATCGACTCCTTCGACCAGTGGGGCGTGGAGCTCGGCAAGGTCCTCGCCAAGCGCGTCGAGCCGGCGTTGACGGAAGGCGCGGACGTACCGGGTCTCGACGGGTCGACGACGGCGCTCGTCGCCAAGTACCGGGAACTGCGCGGCCGTTAGGCGAGGTGGAAGGGACGGGAAGCGGGCGGCGGGAGCCGGTCCGCTTCGCGTAGGATCCGCGAGGATCACGCAGCGACGACTCGGGGGAGTGGAAGTTGGCCGGCACGCGCGGGAACTGGATGAGCGACAGGCTGTCGATGCGGTCGGTCCTGCAGCCGAAACAGGTGGCGCAGGCGCTGTACCACCCGGCGTGGATCCCGCCGTCGGTCGATCCGTCCGTGGACCGGCTCAAGAAGGCACGCATCATCGCCGGAGCCGTCGCCGCTTTCGGCGTGTACACCTTCGTACAGCGCAAGTTCGCCTTCGAGGAAGTGCTGGAGAACATGCTGACGGCGTCCGTCGTCGTGCTCCTCATCACGCCGCTGACGGTCGGCGTGATGCTCTTCGTGTGGCGGCGGACCGGGACGATCCGCCAGATGCGGGTGCCGCTCGTCAACTCGCTCAAGCTGCTGCTGTTCTTCATCGGCTCGGTCGTCGGGTTGGTGTTCCTGTGGCAGGGGACGATGGCGCTCGGCGGCTTCTGGCTGGTGCCGCTCGGCTTCACGGCGCTCTGGCTGACCGGCATGGTGATCTACGGAGCGGTGCAGGTCTCCGGGAACTTCTTCGGCACGGCCGCCGTGCACCGGTCCCTGCCGCCGCTGCTCGCCACGGTGACGACCTGGCTGATGGCGGTCCCCGACCTCGTCACGGGCGATCTGCACGGGCTGAGCCTCACCATGGGCATCGTCTTCATCCTGGGCGCGCCGCTGACCGTGACGGGCATCGCGCTGCTGGAGACCGGTCGGCTCAAGCGGCGCTACGGCATCCGCCTTTCCGCCCACCCGGCCACCCTGCCCCCGACGCAGGCCGCGGCGCCGCCCCGGTTCGCGCCGCAGGGAAACCCGTACGGCCACCCCTACGGCCATCCTTACGGGGCGCCGTACGCCCCGCCGCCGCAGAACCCGTACGGCGGCGGCCCCTACCAGCCCTACAACGGACAGAACCCGTACGGCCGTTGACCGTACGGGTTCCATGGAGAGCTGTCCGGGTCAGGGAGACGCCGGCGGGTACAGCGACCTCGGGAGCCGGGAGGCCGCCGCGGTGTCCAGGAGCCACAGGGTGCGGGCGCGGCCCTGGGCGCCGGCCGCCGGGGCCTGGATCTCGCCCGCGCCGGACAGGGCGATCGCCGCGGCCTGCGCCTTGTCCTCGCCGGCCGCGAGCAGCCACACCTCACGGGCCGCCCGGATCGCCGGGAGGGTGAGGGTGACCCGGGTCGGTGGCGGCTTGGGCGCACCGCGCACCCCGACCACCGTGCGCTCGGTCTCCCGCACGGCCGGCAGCTCCGGGAAGAGCGAGGCCACATGGGTGTCCGGGCCGACGCCCAGCATCAGGACGTCGAAGGTGGGCACGGCGCCGTGGTTCTCGGGGCCGGCCGCGCGGGCCAGCTCCTCGGCGTAGGCGTCCGCGGCCGCCTCGACGTCGGCGCCGTAGGGACCGCCGGACGCGGGCATGGCGTGCACGCGCTCGGGGTCCACGGGGACGGAGTCCAGCAGGGCCTCACGGGCCTGCGTGACGTTGCGCTCCGGGTCGCCCTCGGGGAGGAAGCGTTCGTCGCCCCACCACAGGTCGAGCCGGGCCCAGTCGACGGCGTCGCGGGCGGGCGCGGCGGCCAGCGCGGCGAGCAGGCCGTTGCCGTTGCGGCCGCCCGTGAGGACCACGGACGCGTGGCCCCGGGAGGCCTGCGCGTCCACGATCTTCGTGATGAGGCGGGCCGCGGCGGCCTGCGCCATCAGCTCCTTGTCGTGGTGCACGACCAGCTGGGGGGTGCTCACGGCGAGTCCGCTTTCCTGACCGGGGGCATCTGCGCCGGAGTGGGCCGCTCGCCCTCGCCCTGGCTCTGGCCCTGGCCCGGGTTCTGGCCCTGTACCTCGCCCTTGCCTTCGCCCCGGCCCGCCGGGGCGCCAGCCGGGGCGGCGGAGGGCCGAGCCGGTGTGGACGCCCGGCTCGCGGCCGCCGTGTCCGGCACCGCACGGACCGGGAGGGACGGCACGGGCTGGGAGGCTGCCGCCTCGACCCGCTCCGCCGCCGACTGGATCCCGCCCAGCCGGTCCACGCCGAACCGCAGCGCGGACGCGTACGTGTCGTCCGGGTCGAGCCTGCGCAGCTCCTCCGCGAGCAGCTCGGACGTCTCGCGGCGCTTGAGCGCCACCGCGCGGTCCGGCTGCCCCGGCAGCGCCAGCGTGGCCATCGCGCCGTCCGAGCGGTGCAGCGTGATGGGGCCGCCGGTCGTCTCCATCCGTACCTGGGTCAGCCCGGGACCGGCGGAGATCGCGCGCCGGACATGCACATGGAGCCGGTCGGCGAGCCACATGGCGAGCAGTTCGACGCTCGGGTTGGACTCCTCGCCCGCCACCTCGGCGGACACGATCTCGGCGCTGACCTGGTCGAGGGCGGCGGCCAGCATCGAGCGCCACGGGGTGATCCTGGCCCATGCCAGGTCGGTGTCGCCCGGCTCGTAGCTCTCGGCGCGGGCCCGCAGTTCGCCCACGGGCTTCTCCGCCGCGTAGCTGTCGGTGACCCGGCGCTGGCCCAGGGCGCCCAGCGGGTCGCCCGCCGGATCGCGCGGGGCGTCCACCGACCACCAGACCACCACCGGCGCGTCCGGCAGCAGCAGCGGCAGGACGACCGACTGGGCGTGGTCGGCGACCTCGCCGTACAGCCGCAGAACGACCGTCTCACCGGTGCCCGCGTCCGCACCCACCCGTACCTCGGCGTCGAGGCGGGACTGGGTGCGGCCCCGGGGGGAGCGCGAGACACGCTTGATGACCACGAGCGTGCGCGAGGGGTGCTCGTGCGACGCGTCGTTCGCGGCCTTCAGGGCGTCGTAGGCGTTCTCCTCGTCCGTCACGACGACGAGGGTGAGCACCATGCCGACGGCGGGCGTGCCGATGGCGCGGCGGCCCTGCACCAGCGCCTTGTTGATCTTGCTGGCCGTGGTGTCCGTGAGGTCTATCTTCATGGCCGGCGCCAGCTCCGTCCGTCTCGCTCGAGCATCTCGTCGGCCTCGACGGGCCCCCACGTGCCCGACGGGTACTGCGCGGGCCTGCCGTTCCTGTCCCAGTACTGCTCGATCGGGTCGAGGATCTTCCAGGACAGCTCCACCTCTTCCGTGCGGGGGAAGAGGTTGGAGTCGCCCAGCAGCACGTCGAGGATGAGCCGCTCGTACGCCTCGGGCGAGGACTCCGTGAAGGACTCGCCGTAGGCGAAGTCCATCGACACGTCCCGGATCTCCATGGAGGTGCCGGGGACCTTGGAGCCGAAGCGGACGGTGATGCCCTCGTCGGGCTGGACGCGGATGACGATCGCGTTCGCGCCGAGCTCCTCGGTGGCCGTGGAGTCGAACGGGGAGTGCGGGGCCCGCTGGAAGACCACCGCGATCTCGGTGACCCGGCGGCCGAGGCGCTTGCCGGTGCGCAGGTAGAACGGCACGCCCGCCCAGCGGCGGTTGTCGACCTCCACCTTGATGGCGGCGTAGGTGTCGGTCTTCGACTTGGGGTCGATGCCGTCCTCTTCGAGGTAGCCGACGGCCTTCTCGCCGCCCTGCCAGCCGGCCGCGTACTGGCCGCGCACGCTGTCGCGGCCCAGGTCCTTCGGCAGCCGTACGGCGCCGAGCACCTTGGTCTTCTCGGCGGCCAGCGCGTCCGCGTCGAAGGAGGAGGGCTCCTCCATCGCGGTCAGCGCCATCAGCTGGAGCAGGTGGTTCTGGATGACGTCACGGGCGGCGCCGATGCCGTCGTAGTAGCCGGCCCGGCCGCCGATGCCGATGTCCTCGGCCATCGTGATCTGCACATGGTCCACGAAGGACCGGTTCCAGATCGGCTCGAACATCGTGTTCGCGAACCGCAGCGCCAGGATGTTCTGGACGGTCTCCTTGCCCAGGTAGTGGTCGATGCGGAAGACCTGGTCCGGGGCGAAGACCTCGTGGACGACCTGGTTGAGCTCCACGGCCGAGGCGAGGTCGTGGCCGAAGGGCTTCTCGATGACCGCACGCCGCCAGGAGCCGCCCTTCTGGTCGGCCAGCCCGTGCTTCTTCAGCTGCTGGATGACCACGGGGAAGGACCGCGGCGGCACGGACAGGTAGAAGGCGAAGTTGCCGCCCGTGCCCTGTGCCTTGTCGAGCTCTTCGATCGTCGAGCGCAGCCGCTCGAACGCCTCGTCGTCGTCGAAGGTGCCCTGCACGAAGCGCATGCCCTGGACGAGCTGCTGCCAGACCTCCTCGCGGAAGGGCGTGCGGGCGTGCTCCTTGACGGCGTCGTGGACTTCCTGAGCGAAGTCCTCGTGCGCCCACTCGCGGCGGGCGAACCCGACCAGGGAGAAGCCCGGCGGCAGCAGACCCCGGTTGGCGAGGTCGTACACGGCGGGCATGAGCTTCTTCCGGGACAAATCGCCCGTGACGCCGAAGATGACCAGGCCCGACGGCCCCGCGATGCGCGGGAGCCGTCGGTCTGCGGGATCACGGAGCGGATTCGCTCCGGAACCGGAATGAGGCGACAAGATTTCAGCCCTCCGAGGGGGCGAGGCGTTCCAGCTCCGCCTCGGTCGACTTGAGCAGGTCGTTCCAGGACGCCTCGAACTTCTCGACGCCCTCGTCCTCCAGCAGCTGCACCACGTCGGCGTAGGAGATCCCGAGCTTCTCGACGGCGTCGAGCTCGGCGCGGGCCTGCTCATAGGTGCCGGCGACGGCGTTGCCGGTGATCTGCCCGTGGTCCTCGGTGGCGAACAGGGTCGCCTCCGGCATGGTGTTGACCGTGTTCGGCGCCACCAGGTCGTCCACGTACAGGGTGTCCTTGTACGCGGGGTCCTTCACGCCGGTGGAGGCCCACAGCGGACGCTGCTTGTTCGCGCCCGCCTTCTCCAGCGCGCTCCAGCGCTCGCCCGCGAAGACCTCCTCGTACGCCTGGTAGGCGAGGCGGGCGTTGGCGACGCCGGCCTTGCCGCGGGCGGCCTTGGCCTCGTCGGTGCCGAGCGCGTCGAGCCGCTTGTCGATCTCGGTGTCCACGCGGGACACGAAGAAGGACGCCACGGAGTGGATCAGGGACAGGTCCAGGCCCTTGGCCTGCGCCTTCTCCAGACCCGCCAGGTAGGCGTCCATGACCTCGCGGTAGCGCTCCAGCGAGAAGATCAGCGTGACGTTGACGCTGATGCCGTTGCCGATGACCTCGGTGATCGCCGGCAGGCCCGCCCTGGTGGCCGGGATCTTGATCAGCGTGTTGGGCCGGTCCACCAGCCAGGCCAGCTGCTTGGCCTCGGCGACCGTCGGCCTGGTGTGGTGCGCCAGGCGCGGGTCGACCTCGATGGACACCCGGCCGTCCTGGCCGCCGGTGGCGTCGAAGACCGGGCGCAGGATGTCGGCGGCGTCCCGGACGTCCGCCGTCGTGATCATGCGGATCGCCTCTTCGACGGTGACCTTGCGGGCGGCGAGGTCGGAGAGCTGCTGCTCGTAACCGTCGCCGCTGCTGATCGCCTTCTGGAAGATCGACGGGTTGGTGGTGACGCCCACGACGTGCTGCTGGTCGATCAGTTCCGCGAGGTTGCCGGACGTGATCCGCTTGCGCGACAGGTCGTCCAGCCAGATCGCGACGCCCTCCTCGGAGAGGCGCTTGAGTGCGTCTGTCATGGAATTACATCTCCTACGTGTCGTATGTGAGCGTCAGCGCTGGGCGGCGGTGAGGGATTCCCGGGCCTGCGCGGCCACGTTCTGCGCAGTGAAGCCGTACTCCTGGAAGAGGACCTTGCCGTCGGCGGAAGCACCGAAGTGCTCCAGGGAAACGATGCGACCGGCGTCCCCGACGTACTTGTGCCAGGTGAGACCGATGCCCGCCTCGACCGAGACCCGGGCCTTGACGGACGGGGGCAGGACGCTGTCCCGGTACCCCTGGTCCTGCTCCTCGAACCACTCCACGCACGGCATGGACACGACGCGGGTGGGCACGCCGTCGGCCTCCAGCTGCTCGCGTGCCTCGACGGCCACGTGCACCTCGGAACCGGTCGCGACGAGGATCACCTCGGGCGTCCCCGTGGAGGCCTCGAACAGGACGTAACCGCCCTTGGCCGCGTCCTCGTTGGGCTCGTACGTCGGCACACCCTGGCGGGTGAGGGCCAGACCGTGCGGGGCGCCCTTGCCGAAGACCTTCGTCCAGCGCCTGAGGATCTCGCGCCACGCGATCGTGGTCTCGTTGGCGTCGGCGGGGCGGACGACGTTCAGGCCCGGGATGGCGCGCAGCGACGCGAGGTGCTCGACCGGCTGGTGGGTGGGGCCGTCCTCGCCGAGACCGATGGAGTCGTGCGTCCACACGTACGTCACCGGCAGGTGCATGAGCGCGGACAGGCGTACGGCGTTGCGCATGTAGTCGGAGAACACGAGGAACGTGCCGCCGTAGATACGGGTGTTGCCGTGCAGCGCGATGCCGTTCATCTCCGCGGCCATGGAGTGCTCGCGGATGCCGAAGTGGATCGTGCGGCCGTACGGGTTCGCCTCCGGCAGCGGGTTGTCCGCCGGGAGGAACGACGACGTCTTGTCGATCGTCGTGTTGTTGGAGCCGGCGAGGTCGGCGGAACCGCCCCACAGCTCGGGGATGATCGCGCCGAGCGCCTGCAGCACCTTGCCCGAGGCGGCACGCGTGGCG
The DNA here is from genome assembly GCF_055581185.1 of Streptomyces sp. NPDC031474. Lineage (NCBI taxonomy): Bacteria > Bacillati > Actinomycetota > Actinomycetes > Kitasatosporales > Streptomycetaceae > Streptomyces > Streptomyces sp. NPDC031474. Next base: position 176,236 of record NZ_JBVIJX010000001.1, on the reverse strand, counting down.
ACGCCCTTGCCGGGCTCGAAGACCGGGAGCTTCTCCTCCCAGCCGGTGGGCAGCTCGCCCGCGGCGACACGGTCGAACTCGGCGGCGCGCTCGGGGTTGTTGTCCCGCCACTGCTGGAAGGACTTCTCCCACACCGCGCGGGCCGCCTGGCCGCGCTCCAGGGCGCCCCGGGTGTGGCCGATGACCTCGTCGGCGACCTCGAAGCTCTGCTCCGGGTCGAAGCCCAGGACGCGCTTGGTGGCCGCGACCTCGTCGTCGCCGAGCGCCGAGCCGTGCGCCGCCTCGGTGTTCTGCGCGTTCGGCGCGGGCCAGGCGATGATCGAGCGCATCGCGATGAAGGACGGCTTGTCCGTCACCTGCTTCGCGGCCTCGATCGCGTCGTAGAGGGCGTGCGGGTCGAGGTCGCCGTCCGGCTTCGGGGCGACGCGCTGCACATGCCAGCCGTAGGCCTCGTACCGCTTTGCGGTGTCCTCGGACACGGCCGTCTCGGTGTCGCCCTCGATCGAGATGTGGTTGTCGTCCCACAGCAGGATCAGGTTGCCGAGCTTCTGGTGGCCGGCCAGCGAGGACGCCTCGGCGGAGATGCCCTCCTGGAGGCAGCCGTCACCGGCGATCGCGTAGACGAAGTGGTCGAACGGCGACTCGCCGACCGGGGCGTCCGGGTCGAACAGACCGCGCTCGTAGCGGGCGGCCATCGCCATGCCGACGGCGTTGGCGACACCCTGGCCCAGCGGGCCGGTCGTCGTCTCCACGCCCGTGGTGTGGCCGTACTCCGGGTGACCCGGCGTCTTCGAGCCCCACGTGCGGAACGACTTCAGGTCGTCCAGCTCCAGGCCGAAGCCGGCCAGGTACAGCTGGGTGTAGAGGGTCAGGGACGAGTGGCCCGCGGACAGCACGAACCGGTCGCGGCCCACCCAGTCGGCGTCCGCCGGGTCGTGCCGCATCACCTTCTGGAAGAGGGTGTACGCGGCAGGCGCGAGGCTCATGGCCGTACCGGGATGGCCGTTGCCGACCTTCTGTACGGCATCGGCGGCCAGGACGCGGGCGGTGTCGACGGCCCGCTGGTCCAACTCGGTCCACTCGAGGTCTGTGGTGGTCGGCTTGGTGCTCACCCTGGGTCAGGGCTCCTCTCCACATGTCACGCATGTCGAATGCCGGTGCACGCGGCGCCCACCGGCCGTTGTCGAGCCTACCCCCGACAGAACGTGCATTTTTTCGAGTCATTCCAGACTGCCGGGACTCTTCGGGATCCGCCTCCCGACCGGTGTGTTTCCTGTTCGGCAAGTGAATACGGAGCCGCTCGTACGAGTGCTCAACAGAGTGGTCCCCGGCTCTTCCGCCGCCGCCGTCCAACACGACCCCACCCCCGCGAATAACGGGGTATGGGCAACGTCTACAGTGGCGTGGTACGCGCGAGCCTTTACCCCGTATTCACACGGGCGGGCTCGCTGGGAGTCTCTGTCAGGGGTGTGCGTGACGGCCGTTGAATCCCGTCCACTGGGGATTATCGGGACGAGCCAGAGCCCGAACCGGCGGCCGCTCGGGGCCCGGGTCAAGGCGTTCGTGGCGCTGACCAAGCCGCGGATCATCGAGCTGCTGCTGATCACCACCGTCCCGGTGATGTTCCTGGCGCAGCAGGGCGTCCCGGACCTCGGTCTGGTGCTGCTGACCTGCCTCGGCGGCTACCTCTCCGCGGGCGGCGCCAACGCGCTGAACATGTACATCGACCGCGACATCGACGCGCTGATGGACCGCACCTCGCAGCGCCCGCTGGTCACCGGGATGGTCAGCCCGCGTGAATGTCTCGCCTTCGGCATCACCCTCGCGGTGGTCTCGACGCTCCTGTTCGGCCTGACCGTCAACTGGCTGTCGGCCTGGCTCGCCCTCGGCGCCCTCCTCTTCTACGTCGTCGTCTACACGATGATCCTCAAGCGCCGTACCTCGCAGAACATCGTGTGGGGCGGCATCGCGGGCTGCATGCCGGTGCTGATCGGCTGGTCGGCCGTCACCGACTCCGTGTCCTGGGCGCCGGTCATCCTCTTCCTCGTCATGTTCTTCTGGACGCCGCCGCACTACTGGCCGCTGTCCATGAAGGTGAAGGACGACTACGCGCGCGTGGGCGTGCCGATGCTGCCGGTCGTCGCCTCCAACAAGGTCGTCGCCAGGCAGATCGTCCTCTACAGCTGGGTGATGGTCGTCGTCTCGCTGCTGCTGACCCCGCTCGGCTACACCGGCTGGTTCTACACCTCGGTCGCGCTGGTGGCCGGCGGCTGGTGGCTGTGGGAGGCGCACGCGCTGCAGACCCGCGCGAAGGCCGAGGCGACGGGCGGGAAGCTGAAGGAGATGCGGCTGTTCCACTGGTCCATCACCTATGTGTCGCTGCTGTTCGTGGCGGTCGCGGTGGACCCCTTCCTGAGGTGAGCGTCACGCCCTGCGGCGTCGCCGTTCGATCTACCCGTCGGTAGCATCCTGCCCATGGCAGACACGCAGCAGGTTGACGCGAAGGCCGAGCGCAGCACCGCCCGCCTCAGCAAGCAGATCAACGCTTTCTCCAAGGAGCACGGCGGCGCCGAGGCGCAGGTCGCGTACATCGGCGAGCGCGGCGCCCGCATCGTCCTCGTCGGCGACGACGGCGGCTGGGGCGACCTCGTGGCCCCCTCGGTGGAGATCGCCCGCCAGGCCGTCGAGAAGGCCGGCCTCACACTCCACGAGACCTTCGACGGCGAGTTCGCGGCCAAGGTGAAGACGGGACCGTACGAGTGGAGCCGCATGGCGGGGATCCAGGTCGGCGGACCGAAGAACAGCTGAAGGACTCCTTCGGCACTACCTGACACCCGGTTCACCCGTTAGGACCTCAGGAGCACGAGGTCCAGTCCAGGGGAGTCCGGATGATCGAAACGCCGTCCTTGGTGGACCAGTACTGCCACGGCGTCCTGAGAACGGAGCTGGGTCTCGGCACCTTCGAGGCCCAGCTGGCGCGTACCGAGGGCCCGCCCGCCCCGGGTACGACGCTCTTCGACACCCAGACCGGGTTCGCGGTACGCCGTTGGTGCCCCCCGCTGCTCGGCCTGGAACCGCACGCCCCGCCCGCCCGGTATCTGGCCCGGCGTCGTGAACTCGGCGTACTGGAATCGGGCCGCCGGCTGCTGCGCGGCAGCGGCATCACCACCTACCTGGTCGACACGGGCCTGCCCGGCGACCTCACAGGACCGGGCGAGCTGGCCGGCGCGGGTGCGGCCGAGGCCCGCGAGATCGTGCGCCTGGAACTCCTCGCCGAACAGGTCGCGGACACCTCGGGCACCGTCGAGTCGTTCCTCGCCAACCTCGCCGAGGCGGTCCACGCGGCCGCCGCGAACGCCGTGGCCTTCACCTCCGTCGCGGGCGTCCGGCACGGCCTCGCCCTCGCACCCGAACCGCCCGGGCCGGGGGAGGTGCGGGGCGCGGCGGGCCGCTGGCTGGCCGCCCGGCGGGTCGGCGGCGAGCTGAGCGACCCGGTGCTGCTACGGCATCTGCTGTGGATCGCCGTCGCCTCCGGACTGCCCCTGCAACTGCACGCGGGCCTCGGGGCGCCCGGGGCGCGCATCGACCGCACCGACCCCGTGCTGCTCACCGACTTCGTCCGCGCGACGGCCGGCCTGGGCACCGACCTCGTCCTGCTGCACGGCTACCCCTACCACCGCCACGCCGCCCATCTCGCCGGCGTCTTCCCGCATGTGTACGCCGACTCCGGCGCGGCCCTGGTACGGACCGGCGCCCGCGCCGCGACGATCCTCGCGGAGATCCTGGAACTGGCCCCCTTCGGCAAGATCCTGTTCTCCAGCGGCGCGCAGGGGCTGCCCGAGCTGCACGTGGTCGGGGCGCGGCTGTTCCGCGAGGCACTGGCACGGGTGCTGGGCACCTGGGTCGCGGAGGGGGCGTGGTCGCTGACGGACGCGCAGCGGGTGGCGGGACTGATCGCGGCGGGCAACGCGCGCAGGGTGTACGGCCTGGGCTGAGGAGTACCGGCCGCGTGCCGGCGCCCGCGTCAGCGGGAGGTCGCCTCGACGCGGCCGGCGGGCCGGGGCAGCTGGAGGTCCACGCCGTCGACGGGGCGTTCGCGCAGCGCCAGCAGCACCCGCAGTACCGCGATCCACACCAGGCAGGAGCCGAACATGTGCACCCCGACGAGGGCCTCGGGGAGATCCGTGAAGTACTGGACGTAGCCGATGACGCCCTGGGCGAGGAGCACCAGGAACAGATCCCGGACGCGGTCCAGCGGACCCTTGGGGGAGTCGACCGCCTTCAGGACGAACCACAGGGCGAACGTCAGCGTCACGACGATCCACGCGAGCACGGCGTGCAGCTTGCTCACCGTCTCCCAGTCCAGCGGCATCCGCTCGACCTCGCTGGAGTCGCCCGCGTGCGGGCCGGAGCCGGTGACCACCGTGCCGACGGCGATCAGCAGCGCCGAGGCGCCGACCAGGAACCACACCAGCTGCCGCACGGACGTGCCGACCACCGGCTCGGGCGCCCCGTCGCCCTCCCGGGTGCGCTGCCACATCAGCGTGGCGACGGCGGTGAGCGCCGAGGCCAGCAGGAAGTGCGCCGCGACCGTGTACGGGTTGAGGCCGACGAGCACCACGATGCCGCCGAGGATCGCGTTGCCCATCACGAGCCAGAACTGCGCCCAGCCCAGCCGGGTCAGACTCCTGCGGTACGGCTTCTCCGAGCGCGCGGCGATGATCGCCCAGCCGACGGCCGCGCACAGCACGTACGTCAGCATGCGGTTGCCGAACTCGATGGCGCCGTGGAAGCCCATCTCGCTGGTCGCGGTGAGCGAGTCGGCGGTGCACTTGGGCCAGGTCGGGCAGCCCAGGCCGGAGCCCGTGAGGCGTACGGCGCCGCCGGTGACCACAATGACCACCGACATCACGAGCGCGAACAGAGCCGCCCGCTGCACCGTCCGGGGGGTGGGGGTCCAGCGGTCGGCGATGAAGGCGAGGGGGTTGCGCACGGCGGCTACGGCGTCGGCACGGGTCACGTTTGGCACGCCTCCCATCGTAGGCGGCCGCTTGTGCACGCTTTCACGAGGGGGTCCCGGCCGCCGTGTGTCCTTACTCCCAGCGGAAGAACCGGCCGGCCGCCGCGAGAGCGACGACCGCCCAGACCGCGAGGATCCCCAGGTCGGCCCAGGGCATGCCCGCGCCGTGCTGGAGGACGTCCCGCAGGCCGTCCGAGAGGGCCGAGATGGGCAGCAGACCGAGCACGTCCTGGGCGGCGGGCGGGAACCTGTCGAGCGGGACGATCACCCCGCCGCCCACCAACAGCAGCAGAAAGACCAGGTTGGCCGCGGCCAGCGTCGCCTCCGCCTTCAGGGTGCCCGCCATCAGCAGACCGAGACCCGAGAAGGCGGCCGTGCCGAGGACCAGGAGCAGCAGGACGGCCACGGGGTTCCCGTGCGGGTTCCAGCCCAGCGCGAACGCGATCACCGTCAGGAGGATCACCTGGAGGACCTCGGTGACCAGGACCGACAGCGTCTTCGCCGCCATCAGGCCCCAGCGGGGCAGCGGCGAGGAGGCGAGCCGCTTCAGGACGCCGTAGCGGCGTTCGAAGCCGGTCGCGATGGCCTGACCGGTGAAGGCCGTCGACATCACGGCGAGCGCGAGGATGCCGGGGGTGAGGAAGTCCACCGCCTCGCCCGTGCCGGTGTCGACGATGTCCACGCTGCTGAACAGGACGAGCAGAAGCGTCGGGATCACGACGGTGAGCAGCAGTTGCTCGCCGTTGCGCAGGAGCATCTTCGTCTCCAGCGCCGCCTGGGTCCCGATCATGCGGGGCAGGGGCGCGGCCCCGGGGTTCGGCGTATAGGTGCCGGTGACGGTCACGAACGCAACTCCTTGCCGGTCAGCTCCAGAAAGACGTCTTCGAGGGTGTGCCGTTCCACCGAGATGCGGTCCGGCATCACCCCGTGCTGTGCGCACCAGGACGTGACCGTCGCCAGCAGTTGCGGGTCGACCTTGCCCATGACCCGGTAGGAGCCCGGGGTCAGCTCGGCGGCCGAGCTGTCGGCGGGCAGGGCCTTGAGCAGGGACTGTACGTCGAGGCCGGGGCGGCCGGTGAAGCGCAGGGTGTTCTCGGCGCCGCCGCGGCACAGCTCCTCCGGGGAGCCCTGGGCGATGACGCGGCCCGCGTCGATGATCGCGACGTCGTCGGCGAGCTGCTCGGCCTCGTCCATGTAGTGCGTGGTGAGGATGACCGAGACGCCGTCCGCGCGCAGGTCCCGTACGAGGTCCCAGGTGGCGCGGCGGGCCTGCGGGTCGAGGCCGGCCGTCGGCTCGTCCAGGAACACCAGTTCCGGGCGGCCGACGACGGCCATCGCCAGCGCGAGCCGCTGCTGCTGGCCGCCGGACAGGCGCCGGTAGGTCGTCCGGCCGCAGGAGCCGAGGCCCAGACGCTCGACGAGGGCGTCGACGTCCAGCGGATGCGCGTGCAGCTTCGCCACGTGCCGGAGCATCTCGTCGGCCCGGGCACCGGAGTACACCCCGCCCGACTGGAGCATCACGCCGATCCTGGGGCGCAGGTCCGAGGCCTGTCTCACCGGGTCGAGGCCGAGGATGTGCACCGTGCCGGAGTCCGGCTTGCGGTACCCCTCGCAGATCTCGATCGTGGTCGTCTTGCCGGCGCCGTTGGGTCCGAGGACGGCGGTGACGCCCGGCCGGGCGCTCAGGTCGAGGCCGTCCACCGCCGTCTTCGTCCCGTACCGCTTCACCAGGGCCTGGACCCGGACGACAGGCTCAGTTCGCATGGCTCAAGAGTCTAGGTTCGGTGGCGGGAGCTCAGACCGGCGGGTACGGGAAGTGGTCGTGCACGCCGGGCGGCCCGGGCGGGCGCGTTCAGAACTCCTCCTCGCGGGGCCGGTGCAGCGGCAGCCACCGCTGCGCGTACGCCACGGCGTCCGCGACCGGAAACAGCCGCACGTCGGCCGCGCCCACCGTGCCCCGTACGACGGCACGGTCGCGTTCGAAGTCATGGCCGAGCTCGTCGAACCGGTCGGAGTCGATCGATACCTCGCTCACTCGCTCCCAGCCGTCGGCGCCGGGCCGGCCGACGTCCACGAGCGGGGCGGGTATCCGGTATTCGGCGAGGTGGAAGCTGGTGCAGGTGTCGTATCCGGCGCCGAGGAGCAGCACCCGCGCGCCCAGTTTCTCCAGCCGGGCCAGCGGGCTGTGCTCCCCGAGCCGGCAGTCCGGCGCGTGTCCGTCCACGACCTCCGCCGCCCGGGCTCCCAGGGCCGCGAAGGACGTCTGCGGGTGCGCGCTGCGTCGCGCGCCGGGCCAGGTGCGGACCGTCTCCGGGATCACTCCGACGCCGAGGCTGGGGGTGACGAGGGGGTCGTAGGCGGGCATGGTGGCCCGGATCGTCTCCCACCACTCCTCGGGCACCGGCGGATTGCGCCACACCGCCGGATCGGACAGGTCCCCGGTCTGGGTCGGGACCACCACGGTGCCGTCCGGGCCGAGCGCGTCCAGCAGTGCGCGCACGACCGTGACGGCGCCTCCGCAGACCCAGCCGAGGGAACTGAGCGAGGAATGGACGAGGAGGATTTCTCCGGGTTCGACACCAAGCGCGCGAAGGCCCGCGGTGAGGGTGTCCCGGGTGACAAGTGGGCCGGTGGGAGGGGGTGTGGGCATGGTCCGGCAGTGTCCCCGACGGGGCCCTGGGGAGCCAGTGGTTTAATCGGCCGGCCGCCTCGCCGTGATCGATCAAAGATCGTTTCCCCAGGTCAGATTAGGTATGCCTAAGTGACGCAGGGCACCGCCCGGCCGTCCGGGCACGGCTTGCCTGCCTCTGAGGAATTACGCAACAATGGCGTTGTGAAAAACGTCGGCGAGGCTCGGGAGACCCCCACGGGGACCCCCCAGGAGGAGCTCGCGACCGGGGAGCGTTCCACACGCAACCGGGTCGCGCGATCCATCCTGGACCACGGGCCGTCGACCGTGACCGAGCTGGCCGGACGGCTGGGGCTCACCCCCGCCGCCGTGCGCCGCCACCTCGACGCGCTGGTCGCCGACGACGTCGTTGAGGCCCGCGAGCAGCGGGTGTACGGAGCGCGGACCCGCGGACGCCCCGCCAAGGTCTTCGTCCTCACCGACTGCGGCCGGGACGCCTTCGACCAGTCCTACGACAAGCTCGCCGCGGACGCCCTGCGCTGGATCCAGGAGCGATTCGGCGGGGACGAGGCGGTCGTCGCCTTCGCCCGCGCCAGGATCGCCGAGCAGGCCGCCGCGTACCGCAAGGCCATCGAGGCCGCCGCCCCCGAGGAGCGGACCGAAGCCCTGGCCAAGGCCCTGAGTGCGGACGGGTACGCTGCTACGGCGCGTAGCGCACCGGTCGGCGAGCAGCTGTGCCAGCACCACTGCCCCGTCGCCCACGTCGCGGAAAAGTTCCCGCAGCTCTGCGAGGCGGAGACCGAGATCTTCTCCCAGCTGCTCGGCACGCACGTCCAGCGACTGGCGACCATCGCCCACGGCGACGGCGTGTGCACGACGTTCATCCCCAAAGTTTCCACAGCCACCCACAACGCATCTGCAAGCACGGCCGGGAGGAACCCCGCATGACTCTCCCCACGGAGACTGCTCACCCCGAACTCGAGGGCCTGGGCAAGTACGAATACGGCTGGGCCGACTCCGACACGGCCGGCGCCTCTGCCAAGCGCGGCATCAACGAGGACGTCGTCAAGGACATCTCCGACAAGAAGTCCGAGCCGGAGTGGATGACGAAGCTGCGCCTCAAGGGCCTGAAGCTCTTCGAGAAGAAGCCCATGCCCAACTGGGGCTCGGACCTCTCGGGCATCGACTTCGACAACATCAAGTACTTCGTGCGCTCCACGGAGAAGCAGGCGGAGTCCTGGGAGGACCTGCCCGAGGACATCAAGAACACGTACGACAAGCTCGGCATCCCGGAGGCGGAGAAGCAGCGCCTCGTCGCCGGTGTCGCGGCCCAGTACGAGTCCGAGGTCGTCTACCACCAGATCAACGAAGAGCTCGAGGCGCAGGGTGTCATCTTCATGGACACCGACACCGCCCTGAAGGAGCACCCGGAGCTCTTCAAGGAGTACTTCGCGACCGTCATCCCGGCCGGCGACAACAAGTTCGCGTCGCTGAACACCGCGGTGTGGTCGGGCGGCTCCTTCATCTACGTGCCGCCGGGCGTGCACGTGGAGATCCCGCTCCAGGCCTACTTCCGCATCAACACGGAGAACATGGGCCAGTTCGAGCGGACCCTGATCATCGTCGACGAGGGCGCCTACGTGCACTACGTCGAGGGTTGTACGGCCCCGATCTACAAGTCGGACTCGCTGCACTCCGCGGTCGTCGAGATCATCGTCAAGAAGAACGCCCGCTGCCGTTACACGACCATCCAGAACTGGTCGAACAACGTCTACAACCTGGTCACCAAGCGTGCCGTGGCGTACGAGGGCGCGACCATGGAGTGGATCGACGGCAACATCGGCTCCAAGGTGACGATGAAGTACCCGGCCGTCTACCTGATGGGCGAGCACGCCAAGGGCGAGACACTGTCCATCGCCTTCGCGGGCGAGGGGCAGCACCAGGACGCCGGCTCCAAGATGGTCCACATGGCGCCGAACACCTCCTCCAACATCGTGTCGAAGTCCGTGGCGCGTGGTGGCGGTCGTACGTCCTACCGCGGTCTCGTCGAGATCGGCGAGGGCGCCCACGGCTCCAAGTCGAACGTGCTGTGCGACGCGCTGCTCGTCGACACCATCTCCCGCTCCGACACGTACCCCTACGTGGACGTCCGCGAGGACGACGTGTCCATGGGCCACGAGGCGACCGTCTCCAAGGTCTCCGAGGACCAGCTCTTCTACCTGATGAGCCGAGGCCTCAGCGAGTTCGAGGCGATGGCGATGATCGTGCGCGGCTTCGTCGAGCCCATCGCGAAGGAGCTGCCCATGGAGTACGCCCTCGAACTCAACCGGCTGATCGAGCTGCAGATGGAAGGCGCGGTCGGCTGACCCGCCGCCCGAGCAGTATTCGGCCCGCCTCCGAGGCGGGCCGGGGATCGAAACTGACGTAGGAAGAGAGCAGACCGACAGCCATGGCTGAGGCTCAGAACATCCCGGTGGGCTCCACGACCGCCGGCCAGATCGCGGTGGCCGCCGAGTCGACCGTCGCCACGCGCATGAGCGCGCCGCCGTCCTTCGACGTCGCGGACTTCCCGGTCCCGCACGGCCGTGAGGAGGAGTGGCGGTTCACGCCGCTCGAGCGGCTGCGCGGGCTGCACGACGGCACCGCCGTCGCGACCGGCGAGGCCGTCAAGGTCGCCGTCGAGGCCCCCGAGGGCGTCACCGTCGAACTCGTGGACCGCGACGACCAGCGGCTCGGCAAGGCCGGCACCCCCGTGGACCGGGTCGCCGCCCAGGCGTACTCCGCGTTCGAGAAGGCCGGCGTGGTCACCGTCCCCAAGGAGACGGTGCTCACCGAGCCGATCCGCATCGCGGTGCATGGCGAGGGCGGGGTGGCCTACGGCCACCAGGTCATCGAGCTGGGCGCCTTCGCCGAGGCCGTCGTCGTCCTCGACCACACCGGTGACGCCGTGATCGCCGCCAACGTCGACTACATCCTCGGCGACGGCGCGAAGCTGACCGTCGTCTCGGTCCAGGACTGGGACGACAAGGCCGTGCACGTGGCCCAGCACAACGCGCTCATCGGACGGGACGCGAGCTTCAAGTCGGTCGTCGTGACCTTCGGCGGCGACCTGGTCCGCCTGCACCCGCGCGTCGCGTACGCCGGCACCGGCGGCGAGGCCGAGCTGCTCGGTCTGTACTTCACGGACGCCGGTCAGCACCAGGAGCACCGTCTGCTGGTCGACCACAACGTCCCGCACTGCAAGTCCAACGTCGTCTACAAGGGCGCCCTCCAGGGCGAGGCCGCCCACGCGGTGTGGATCGGCGACGTGCTCATCGAGGCCAAGGCCGAGGGCACGGACACCTACGAGATGAACCGCAACCTGGTGCTGACCGACGGCGCCCGGGTCGACTCCGTGCCGAACCTGGAGATCGAGACCGGCGAGATCGTCGGCGCCGGGCACGCCTCCGCCACCGGCCGGTTCGACGACGAGCAGCTCTTCTACCTGATGGCCCGCGGTATCCCGGCCGACGAGGCCCGTCGCCTGGTGGTCCGCGGTTTCTTCGCCGAGCTGGTCCAGCAGATCGGTGTCGACGACATCGAGGAGCGCCTGCTCGCCAGGATCGAGACCGAGCTGGAGGCCACCGTCTGATGGCCCCCGACCCTGCCCGATTCATTCGGGCCTGCGGACTGAGCGAGCTGGAGGAGGACACCCCGAAGCGGGTGGAACTCGACGGCACGCCGGTCTCGGTCGTCCGCACCGAGGGGGAGGTGTTCGCCATCCACGACGTCTGCTCCCACGCGAACGTCTCGCTCTCGGAGGGCGAGGTGGAGGACTGCCAGATCGAGTGCTGGCTGCACGGCTCCAGTTTCGACCTGCGCACCGGCAAGCCATCCGGCCTTCCCGCGACGCGCCCTGTCCCCGTATACCCCGTAAAGATCGAAGGGGACGACGTGCTCGTCTCCCTCACCCAGGAGTCCTGAGGCACCCATGGCAACGCTTGAAATCCGAGACCTGCACGTCACCGTCGAGGCCGACAACGCCACGAAGGAGATCCTCAAGGGCGTCGACCTCACCGTGAAGCAGGGCGAGACGCACGCCATCATGGGCCCCAACGGCTCCGGCAAGTCGACCCTCGCCTACTCGCTCGCGGGTCACCCGAAGTACACGATCACCGGCGGCACCGTCACCCTCGACGGCGAGGACGTCCTGGAGATGTCCGTCGACGAGCGCGCCCGCGCGGGCCTGTTCCTCGCGATGCAGTACCCGGTCGAGGTTCCCGGCGTCTCCGTGTCGAACTTCCTCCGTACGTCCGCCACGGCCATCCGCGGCGAGGCCCCCAAGCTGCGTACCTGGGTGAAGGAGGTCAAGGAGACCATGGAGCGCCTCTCCATGGACCCGTCCTTCGCCGAGCGCAACGTCAACGAGGGCTTCTCCGGCGGTGAGAAGAAGCGCCACGAGATCCTTCAGCTGGAGCTGCTCAAGCCGAAGGTCGCGATCCTCGACGAGACGGACTCCGGTCTGGACGTCGACGCCCTGCGGGTCGTCTCCGAGGGCGTCAACCGCGTCCGCGAGACCGGCGAGGTCGGCACCCTGCTGATCACGCACTACACGCGCATCCTGCGCTACATCAAGCCCGACTTCGTCCACGTCTTCTCCGCGGGCCGGATCGTCGAGTCCGGCGGCGCCGAACTCGCCGACAAGCTGGAGGAAGAGGGCTACGAGGCATACACGAAGGGTGGCGTATCAGCGTGACGCAGCTGCCGGGTCTCCTCGACACCGAGGCGCTCCGCAAGGACTTCCCCATCCTGGACCGCCAGATCCACGACGGTAAGAAGCTCGTGTACCTGGACAACGCGGCGACGTCGCAGAAGCCGCGCCAGGTGCTGGACGCCCTGAACGAGTACTACGAGCGCTACAACGCCAACGTCCACCGCGGTGTGCATGTGCTCGCCGAGGAGGCCACGGCGCTGTACGAGGGCGCGCGTGACAAGGTCGCGTCGTTCATCAACGCGCCGAGCCGCGACGAGGTGATCTTCACCAAGAACGCCTCCGAGTCGCTCAACCTCGTGGCGAACATGCTGGGCTGGGCCGACGAGCCCTACCGCGTGGACCACGAGACCGAGATCGTCATCACGGAGATGGAGCACCACTCCAACATCGTGCCGTGGCAGCTGCTGTCGCAGCGCACGGGCGCGAAGCTGAAGTGGTTCGGCCTCACCGACGACGGCCGCCTCGACCTGTCCAACATCGACGAGATCATCACCGAGAAGACGAAGATCGTCTCCTTTGTGCTGGTGTCGAACATCCTGGGCACGGTGAACCCGGTCGAGGCGATAGTGCGCCGGGCGCAGGAGGTCGGTGCGCTCGTCTGCATCGACGCCTCGCAGGCCGCGCCGCACATGCCGCTGGACGTGCAGGCGCTGCAGGCCGACTTCGTGGCCTTCACCGGCCACAAGATGTGCGCCCCGACCGGCATCGGCGTCCTGTGGGGTCGCCAGGAGCTGCTGGAGGACCTTCCCCCGTTCCTCGGCGGCGGCGAGATGATCGAGACGGTGTCGATGCACTCCTCGACCTACGCGCCGGCCCCGCACAAGTTCGAGGCGGGCACCCCGCCGGTCGCGCAGGCGGTCGGGCTGGGCGCGGCCATCGACTACCTGTCCGCGATCGGCATGGACAAGATCCTCGCCCATGAGCACGCGCTCACCGAGTATGCGGTGAAGCGGCTCGGCGAGGTCCCCGACCTGCGGATCATCGGCCCGTCGACGGCCGAGGACCGGGGCGCGGCGATCTCCTTCACGCTCGGCGACATCCACCCGCACGACGTGGGCCAGGTGCTGGACGAGCAGGGCATCGCGGTCCGGGTGGGTCACCACTGCGCCCGCCCCGTCTGCCTGCGGTACGGAATTCCCGCGACCACGCGAGCGTCGTTCTATCTGTACTCCACGCCGGCCGAGATCGATGCTCTGGTCGACGGACTGGAGCACGTACGGAACTTCTTCGGCTGAGGGGTTGGCGAGCGACGCATGAAGCTGGACTCGATGTACCAGGAAGTCATCCTGGACCACTACAAGCACCCGCACGGGCGTGGTCTGCGCGATGGCGACGCCGAGGTGCACCATGTGAACCCGACCTGCGGCGACGAGATCACCCTGCGCGTGAAGTACGACGGCACGAAGATCGAGGACGTCAGCTACGAGGGCCAGGGCTGTTCCATCAGCCAGGCCAGCGCGTCCGTTCTGAACGACCTGCTGGTCGGCAAGGATCTGGCCGAGGCGCAGCGGATCCAGGAGACCTTCCTGGAGCTGATGCAGTCCAAGGGCCGGATCGAGCCCGACGACGTGATGGAGGAGGTGCTGGAGGACGCGGTCGCGTTCGCCGGCGTCTCCAAGTACCCGGCCCGGGTCAAGTGCGCCCTCCTCAGCTGGATGGCGTGGAAGGACGCGACGGCCCAGGCCCTGGGCGGAGCCGACGCCGAAAGGAAGACGGCATGAGCGAGACCGTTGAGATGAAGCCGGCCTCGGAGGAGGAACTCCGCGAGGCGCTGTACGACGTCGTCGACCCCGAACTGGGCATCGACGTCGTCAACCTCGGGCTGATCTACGGCATTCACATCGACGACGCGAACATCGCGACGATCGACATGACCCTGACCTCCGCGGCCTGCCCGTTGACGGACGTCATCGAGGACCAGGCGAAGTCCGCCACCGACGGCCTGGTCAACGAGCTGCGCATCAACTGGGTCTGGATGCCGCCGTGGGGCCCGGACAAGATCACGGACGACGGGCGCGAGCAGCTGCGCGCGCTCGGCTTCAACGTCTGACGAACGTCCGACGAACGTCTGACGGCCTGACAGGTGTGGCCCCCGGCAGCTGCCGGGGGCCACACCTGTATGCGGCGCCGACTGCGCTCAGCCGAGGCCGTCGACGAGGCGGAACATGAAGTCCTGCCGGTTGGCGGTGTTGTAGCCGTACGGGTCCAGGCGCAGCTGGAAGTTCTTGTGGCGCAGCGCGTAGTTGGGGTAGTTCACCGACTGGAGCAGCACCCCGCCCGAATACCCGGAGTATCCCGGGCAGAAGGTGGCGTCCTGCTTGAACAGCGCGGAGCCGTCGTTGCGTTCGGCGCGCAGGATGAAGTCGCGGTGACGCAGGTACCTGCCGTCGTGCGTCTTGAACGTGTAGCAGGAGCTGTTGTACAGCCCCTTGACCACGGTGAACGTGGAGTCCTCGCGGAACTCCGAGCCGCCCGGCGCGTCGAGTCGGACCAGACCGTCGCTCACATGCCAGTAGCGGTCGGGGTAGTTGACCGCCTGTACCGACCGCTCGTAGCCGGACGTTGCCGGGCTGGACGGCTTCCGCGTCGGCGACGCCGGAGGCTTGGCCGAGGCGTGCGGAGACGAACTGCCCTGCGGCCGGGGGGAGGACGAGGGCGAGGGCGTCGGCGATGCGGACGCGGACGTGCCCGGCTTGCTCCCCGCCGGTGTCGTCGACCCGCTCGCGGAGGGCGTGGCGAAGGAGATTAGGCCGCCCGCCGTCTCGCCGTCCGACAGTGTCTGTCCCTCGCGCGCTTCCGTGTTCTTCTCGTCAGCAGGCCTGTCGTTCAAGGCGATTGCGGTCACGCACGCCACGATGGTGGCCACGGCGAGACCGCCGGCCAGCCACAGGCGTCGTGTTCCGGGTGCCCGGGAGGTGTCCGGGGCCCAGCCGTTCTCCCAGGGTTGGTCCTGGGACGGCCGGGACTTGTTTTCTGGCATGCGCTGTTCCTCCAGCGGCACTTCCCTGACGGCGGCCGCGGCTGCGATGGCCCGGTGTGTGAACGGTGAAACAGTAGTGGAACCTGTGGCTCGCCTTCAGCCGTTTGGTCGAGCGCTTTCTATAACGCTTTCGAATCACGGAGCATCATGTGTACGGGTGTACGCATCGTTGTGTACGATCGTACGCATGGGATATGTGACGTTGGCCGGCGCCATCGCCGCCGAGGTGGCGGCGACGACCGCCATGAAGTACAGCGAGGGATTCAGCAGGCTCTGGCCCTCGCTGATCACGGCCGTCGGCTACGTCGTCTCCTTCCTTCTCCTCGCCCAGACGCTGAAGACCGTGGGGATCGGCACGGCGTACGCGATCTGGGCCGGGGTCGGCACCGCGGCCATCGCCGTCCTGGGGCTGGCCCTGTTCGGGGAGGCCCTGACGCCCACCAAGGCCGTCGGCATCCTGCTGATCGTCGGGGGAGTCGTCGTGCTGAACCTCGGGGGTGCGCACTGATGCCCCGCCGCTACGACCCCGAACGGCGCCAGCGGATCATCGACGCGGCGATCCGGGTCGTCGGCGAGAAGGGCCTCGCCGGGCTGAGTCACCGCTCGGTCGCCGCCGAGGCGGACGTGCCGCTCGGCTCCACCACCTACCACTTCGCCACCCTCGACGAGTTGATGACGGCGGCCCTGCGGCAGGCGGGCGAGGGATTCACCAAGGCCGTCGCCTCGCGCGGCGGACTGACCGACGCGCGCGTCGACCTGCCCGCCGAACTGGCCAAGCTGCTCGGCGAATGGCTGGCGGGCGACCGCACCGGCGTCGAGCTGGAGTACGAGCTCTACCTGGCCGCCCTGCGCCGCCCGGCGCTGCGTCCTGTCGCCGCCGAGTGGGCCGACGACCTCGCCGCCCTCCTCGCCCCCCGCACCGACCCCCTCACCGCACGCGCGCTGGTCGCGCTGATGGACGGGATCTGTCTGCAGGTGCTGCTGACGGACGCGCCCTACGACGAGGAGTACGCACGCGAGGCGCTCGCGCGGCTCATGACCCCGGCCCGCTGACAGGGGCCCGCCGACCGGCCCGCCGACCGTCGGTTCCCTGGTTTCCCGGCGTGAACGCACCAGGTCGGCGGGGTCCACAGCCCGCCACCTGAGACACCGCTGTGCGGGTTGGCCTCCACGGCCCCCCGCCGGTTAGGTTGCCCGTATGACCGACACGACTGCTCCCCGCACCACCGGCGCCGCGGCCGCCGGCCTCGCCACCCTCGCCGCCGACGGCACCGTCCTGGACACCTGGTTCCCCGCGCCCGCGCTCTTCGCGGAGCCCGGCCCGTCCGGCACCGAGCGCCTGTCCGCCGAGAAGGCCGTGGAACTGCTCGGCGAGGGCGCGGCGAAGGCGATCGGTCCGGACGCCCGTCGGGGCGTCGAGGTCGTCGCGGTCCGCACGGTCATCTCCTCCCTCGACGAGAAGCCGATCGACACGCACGACGTCTATCTGCGTCTGCACCTGCTCTCGCACCGCCTGGTCAGGCCGCACGGGCAGAGCCTGGACGGCATCTTCGGTCTCCTCGCCAACGTCGCCTGGACCTCGCTCGGCCCGGTCGCCGTCGACGCCGTCGAGCAGGTCCGTCTGAACGCCCGCGCCGAGGGCCTGCACCTCCAGGTCACCTCCATCGACAAGTTCCCGCGCATGACGGACTACGTCGCCCCGAAGGGCGTCCGCATCGCCGACGCCGACCGGGTCCGTCTCGGCGCGCACCTCGCCGAGGGCACCACGGTCATGCACGAGGGCTTCGTCAACTTCAACGCGGGCACGCTCGGCACCTCGATGGTCGAGGGCCGCATCTCCGCGGGCGTCATCGTCGGCGACGGCTCGGACATCGGCGGCGGCGCGTCCACCATGGGCACGCTGTCCGGCGGCGGCAACGTGATCATCGCCATCGGCGAGCGCTGCCTCATCGGCGCCGAGGCGGGCGTCGGCATCGCGCTGGGCGACGAGTGCGTCGTCGAGGCCGGCCTGTACGTCACCGCGGGCACCCGGGTCACGATGCCCGACGGCCAGATCGTCAAGGCCCGTGAGCTCTCCGGCGCCTCCAACATCCTCTTCCGCCGCAACTCGGTCACCGGCGCGGTCGAGGCCCGCCCGAACAACGCGGTCTGGGGCGGCCTGAACGAAATCCTGCACAGCCACAACTGATCAGCCACAACTGACCGCCGCAGCCGGTCGCGTCCGACACACGCAGCGTCCCCCCGCCCACCGCGGGAGGGCGCTGTGTCATGTGGGCAGTCCTGCCGCGAACTCCGCCAGTGCCGTGAAGTCCTCCTCGCGCAGGCCGACGCGGGGGTTCACGTGGTGCAGCAGGGCCGGGGCGAGGTGGTGGGCGGTGACGTAGGCCGCGTCGGCGGGGGACTGCTCGTCGTCCACCCAGGCGAAGGGGCGGCCCGCCGCGTGGGCGACGATCGCCTCCGTCTTCCAGTGGACGCCGTCGGGCCGATGGGCGAACAGCACCGCGCCGAAGTCGACGTACGGAAGCTCGGGCAGCCCGATCACGGGGGCGATCCAGCGGTTGGCCTCGGCCATCCAGGTCGTGGCCCAGCACAGGTCGTAGGGGAGGCGCAGCAGGGCGGCGCCGTGCCCGGGGTGCAGCCAGACCCGCAGCGGCCGCGCCCGGCCCACGGACGCCCTGATCGTCGTATAGCCCACCGGCCGCTTCGACGGCTTGGCGGCGTACGGATTCAGGGGACCGTCGACATCGAGGTAGAGCACCGGCCGACTCATGCGCTCACCGTACGACAGCACCGCCGCGCGTCCGACGGAATTTCCCGCGGACCGTGGGCATAGCGGGGGCGGGCCACGTGCGTCACAAGGGGCACAGGGACCGGGCAGACGGGTCCGCTCCCGGGGGAAGAGAAGGTGACGATGGATGCCGAAGCGCTGGAGAGCTTCCGACAGTTCGTGGACAGCAGGTCGTCGGCCCTGCTGAGGACGGCCGTCCTGCTCAGCGGCGGAGACCGGCACGCCGGTGAGGACCTGCTCCAGAACGCCCTGGTCAAGGCCGCGGGCCGCTGGCACCGCATCGACGAGCCCGAGGCCTCACTCCTCGCTCGTCGCCTGGGATGACAGCCCGGACGGCAATGAGTCCCGCCAGCGGCTGGTGCTGGTGACACCGGACAGTGAGAAGGTCGTGCCGCTCAGCGGCTATCGCTCCACCAAGGTTGCGGACCGCTGACTGGCCCTCGCCGGGCATCCACCGGGCGGTTCAGCCCACCAGCCGTTCGTAGGCCGCGCGCAGCCCGTCGACCGTCTCCCGGTCGGCGGGCCTGAGCGGCGCCCGCACGGGACCGGCCGGCAACCCGAGTTCAGCGAGCAGCCCCTTGGCGGTGACCGTGCCGGGCAGACCGGATGCCATCATCAACTCCACCAGTTCCGTGGCGCGTTGCTGGAGCAGGGCCGCCTCGGCGGTATCACCGGAGTCGAACGCGTCGAGAACTGCGCGGAGTTGGGCGGGAACCACGTTGGCGACCGTGCTGACATAGCCCGCCGCGCCGACCGCATAAAGCGCGAGATTGTGCTCGTCGCAGCCCGCGTAGTACGCCAACTCGGTCCGGGAGAGCACCTTTTGCGCGCCGAGGAAGTCGTAGGAGCAGTCCTTGACCGCGACGATCCGGGGGTGCTCGGCGAGCCGGAGCAGGGTGTCGGGTTCGATCCGGGTGCCGGTGCGGCCGGGGATGTCGTACAGCATGACCGGCAGCCCGGACGCGTCCGCGACCTCCCGGAAGTGCGCCTCCAGGGCGTCCTGCGGGGGTCTGCTGTAGTACGGGCTGACGACAAGGACTCCGTCCGCGCCGGCCTTCTCGGCGGCCGTCGCGAGGTGGACGGTGTGGCGGGTGTCGAAGGTCCCCACCCCCGCCACGATCGACGCCCGCTCGCCCACCGCCTCCCGCACCGCCGCCACCAGGTCCGCCTTCTCGGCGTCGGAGGTGGTCGGCGACTCGCCCGTCGTCCCGGAGAGCACCAGGCCGTCGCAGCCGGCCGACACCAGCCCGTCGGCGAGCCCCTGCGCGCCGTCGAGATCGAGCGCGCCGGAGCCGGTGAAGGGCGTGATCATCGCGCAGAGTGCGCGGCCGAAGGGAGGGGGAACGGAGGAGGTGGTCGCCATGGGGGTAGTGTCGACCGGGCCACGACGAAGCACCACTTAAATTTCGTACGAGGTATCGGTAAGAGTCTCTACGAAGTTGTGGTCGGGTTGTGGTCGCGTGGCGTCGCGTCGCGGCCGCACGGCGATCCCTGCCGCCCCTCGGCCCCGACGAGCTCGGCGTCTCCGGACCGTGCCCGAACTCGCCGCGGAGACGGCCCCGTTGCCGGACTGCCGCGACTGATGGCCGAGCCGGCCGGCCGGGCTCGGCGAGCACGGTCCCGGAGGCGCCCCGCACGGGTAACGGCGTCCGGCCGGGGTACCCGGATGTTTCCGGGACCGACAGGAACAGACCCGACGGGACCAGATCCGTCAGGAACAGAACCGTCAGGAACACAACCCACGGGACCGGAGATCCATAGGACCGGAACCGAGAGGAGGCGGAACCCCGTGACCGGGACCACGGACATCCGGCCCGTCCGCGACGACGTCCGCGTCGACGTCCGCTACGACGGGCATCACAGCGTCGGCGAACTCGTCGGCCGGGCCACCGAGCAGCTCTCCCGGCTGGTACGGCAGGAACTGGCCCTCGCCAAGGAGGAGTTCGCCGAGAAGGGGCGGCGCGCCAAGCGTGGCGGCGGCCTGCTCGGCGCCGCGGGCGCGTTCGCCTACGCCGGCCTGCTCGCCCTCGCCGGCACGGCCGTCGCCGCCCTCTCGCTGACGCTGCCCGTCTGGGCGGCGGCGCTCATCGTGACGGCCGTGCTGTTCGCTATCGCCGCCCTGCTGGGCGCAGCCGGCCGCACCCAAATGCGCCGGGCCGCGCCGCCCACTCCCGAGGAGACCCTCGGCAGCGTCCGGGCCGACGTCGAGGAGATCAGGGAAAGGGCGCACCGATGACGGACAGGACAGCTGCGGACCTGCGACGGCAGATCGAGCAGACCAGGCACCAACTGGGGGCCACGGTCGAGGAGTTGGCGTCCAAGGCGGACATACGCGGGCGCACCCGGGCGCGCGCCGCCGACCTGATGGACCGCGCCGGAGCGATGACCGTGCAACTGCGCAGCACGGCCTCCCAGGCGGGGCACCAGGTACAGGAGCGCGCAAGCCGCGCGACCGACACCGTCCACGCCGTCCAGCACAGGGCGACGCACGCCGGTCACGCGGTGGAGGACCGGGCTCCCGCCCCGGTCCGGGGGCCCGTGCGGTTCGCGATGCGGCACCCGCGGCCGATCGTGATCGTGGGTGCGGCGGGAGTGGCCCTCGTGGCGGCGGGGTGGCTCGGGAGGCGCCGGGCCAGGCGCTGACCACCGGCCCCAGTCACACGGCACACAGCGCACAGCGCATGAAGAACGGGTTCGGCCCGGCACCTCGCAGGGGGTGCCGGGCCGAACCCTTTGCGGCAGGCGGCAGTCGGCAGTCGGCAGGCGGCGGCCGGCAGCTGGTCCGCCCCTCACCGAACATTCGATTCGCCTGGACAAAAAAAGTGTTCGGTGAGACGGTGGACGCATGCTGGACGTCACCGTGATCGAGGACCCCGAGGCCGCAGCCGTCTCCCTGGACCCCATACGGGCCAGGCTGCTCGCCGAGCTCGCGGCCGGACCCGCGTCGGCCGCGATGCTGGCCGGCAAGGTCGGACTGCCCCGGCAGAAGGTGAACTACCACCTCAAGGCGCTGGAGCGGCACGGCCTGGTCGAGCTGGCCGGGGAGCGCCGCAAGGGCAACGTCACCGAGCGGCTCATGCAGGCCACCGCCGCGTCGTATGTGATCTCGCCGCTCGCGCTCGCCGCCGTGCAGCCGGATCCCGACCGCTTCCGGGACCAGCTGTCCGCGCGCTGGCTGCTCGCGCTCGGCGCCCGGCTGGTGCGGGACGTCGGCTCGCTGATCACCGGTGCGGCGAAGGCCCGCAAGCGGCTCGCCACCTACGCGCTGGACGGCGAGGTGCGCTTCGCCTCGGCGGCGGAACGGGCCGCGTTCGTCCAGGAGCTGACGGCGGGCGTCACCGCGCTGATCCGCAAGTACGACGCACCCGGCACCGAGGACGGGCGCGACCACCGGATCGTCGTGGCCGTCCATCCCACCCTCAAGGCAACCGAGCAGGACTAGGCAGGAGCCCACCATGTCCAAGGAATTCGAGATCGCCCGCGAGTTCGAGGTCGACGCCACGCCCGAGGAGGTGTGGGCGGCGATCACCACGGGGACCGGAGGGTATCTGTGGCCGATGGAGCCGCCCGAGCCGCGGGTAGGCGGCACGGGGCCCTTCGGGTCCAAGGTCACCGCCTGGGACCCGCCGCACCGCTACACCAACCGCGTCGAGGACGTCGACGGCATCGCCGAGCAGACGCTCAACCAGCTCGACTACACCATCGAGCCGCGGGACGAGGGCCGGCGCGCCTGGGTGCGGTACGTGCACAGCGGCATCTTCGTCGACGACTGGGACAACCAGTACGACGGCGCCGCCAAGCACACCGACTTCTATCTGCACACCCTGCGGGAGTACCTGGCGCACTTCGCGCCCCGGCCCGCCGCCTTCGCCACCTTCGACGGGCCCGAGGCCTCCAAGGCCCCTGACGCCCTCGCCGCGGTCGGACGGGCGCTCGGCGTCGGGGAGGACGTCGTGGCGGGCACCCGGGTGACGGTCCGGGGGCCCGACGAGTTCGACGCCGTGGTCGACTTCCGCGACCCGTACTTCATCGGGCTGCGCACGGACCGGGGCCTGACCCGCATCTTCGGGCGCAACCACTGGGGCCACCCGGTCGGCATCTCCCTGCACGACTTCACCCCGGGCGCCGACATCAAGGAGTGCGAAGCCGCCTGGCAGGACTGGCTGAACGGCGTGTTCAGCCAGTCCTGAGCAGGGCCGGGCCGTTACGGGCGGAAGCGCAGCACCTGCGGGTCGTGGTCGCTGATCTGGTCGTTGAACTCCGAGTTGACGTGCACGCTGTCGTACTCGAACTTGCAGGACCGCCGGATCGACGGGCTGATCAGGATCTGGTCCAGGACCTGCTGGTTGCCCTGGTAGTCGTAGGTGTAACGCTCGCTCTTCGGCAGCGACTTGATCGCCGACCAGAGCTCGCCGTCACTCTCCAGGATCTTGGCCGTGTCGGAGAACTCGAAGTCGTTCATGTCGCCGAGCGCGATGACGTCCGCGTTCTTCTGGACGTCCAGGATGCTCTTGACGAACGCGTTGACCAGCGTCGCCTGGGCGTGGCGCTGGGTCTCCGAGCTGCGCACCGGGGGCTGGTACTGCGAGGTCAGCCCCTGGTCGCCGCCCTTGGAGTTCAGGTGGTTGGCGATCACGAAGACCGTGCGGCCACGGAAGACGAACTCGCCGGCCAGCGGCTTGCGGCTGGACTTCCAGGCCTCGTTCGCCGGGTCGATACGGCCGGGGGAGGCCGTCAGCTGCGCCCTGCCGTGCACCTTGGTGACGCCCACCGGGGTGGTGGAGTCGCCGCCCGCGCGGTCGACGAACGACACGCGCTCCGGGTTGAACAGGAGCACCTGGCGGATGTTGCCGCCGGGCTCGCCGCCGTCCTGGTCGTTGACCGGGCTGATCGAGCGCCAGTCGTACTTCGGGCCGCCCGCCGCGACGATCGCGTCGATCAGCTTGTTCACCGTCACGTCGGCGGCGACCGTGCCGTCGTCCGTCGCACCGTTGTTGTCCTGGATCTCCTCCAGGGACACGATGTCGGGCGACTGCAGGTTGTTCACGATCGCGGCGGCGTGTGCGTCGAAGGTCTTGTCGGACGGGTCGAGGTTCTCGACGTTGTACGTCGCGACCGCCAGCTCGCCGCGTGACTGCTTCTGCGTCGTCTCGCGCTGCAGGCCGCCGCTCTTCAGCGTGCCCAGCGAGTTCGCCACCAGGGTGTAGCCGCCGAACTGGTTGAAGTCCAGCGGGCCGGCCGTGGTGCCGGTCAGCGTGTCGCCGACGTTCGCCTTCGGGAAGTCGGCCGTCGCACCCAGCGACTGGATCTGCAGGCGGCCGGTGTTCTGCGCGTCGTAGGAGCCGTACAGCGTGCCACCGCGGTGGGTGCGGTGCTCGTGCGGCTTCACCGTGACCCACAGCTCGGAGTACGGGTCGGTGGCGGTGACCACGCGCGCGTCGGCGACCTGGACGTTCATGCCCTCCAGGGACTCGTAGTAGTCCAGGGCGTACGTGGCGGGCCGCAGGGCCAGGCCGTTGATCGAGTTGCTCGCCGCGGCGTCGCCGGCCGGGGCGTACGCGGCCGGGACCGACTTCGCGTTCACGACGGTCGCGGCCGGAACGGCGTTGCCGCTGGACAGGACCGTCACCGTCGCCTTGGTGATCTCGGTGATCGACTGGTTGCCGGTCGAGGCGCCGCCCGGGACGAACTCCGAGACCGTGCCGGTGACCGTGACGGAGTCGCCGACGGCGACCTTCGGGGTGGAGCCGGTGAAGACGAAGACGCCCTCACTGGTGGCCGGGTCGGCGTCCGGGTTCGGATCCTGGATCCAGAAACCTCTGGACGAGCCGTAGGTGCGTACGCCGGTGACGATTCCGGCCACACCCGTGACCGCCTTGCCGGCGTACGGCGATATCCGGGTCGTGCCCTGGATGTCGTGAATGGCCACCGTGTCCGCGTGCGCGGGCAGGGTGAGGGCGACGGTGGAGGCCGCGGAACAGACGGCGGCGACGGTGAGCGCGGCGAGACGCGCGGACTTCTTGCTCGGCAACGGAATCCCTCCGGGGACGTACGTGAGCGCCGGAACGAGGTGGAACGAGATGGAACGGGCGGAACGAGGTCGAGCGAGGTGGAGCGAGTCGAGCGAGGTGGAGCAGGGTGGAACCCGGTGGAACCGGGGGTCGAACGAGGGGGGAAACAAGCGTGAAAGCGAGCGTGGAGCGCGGACACGAGGGGCCACGACCGGTGGGGCGGAACATGACGCGCGTAGAAGTCCAGTGCACAGGTGTCCAGTGGATTTCTACGCGCGTCAATCTCCTGCCTGGTCACGCCAGTTGTCAAGGTTTCAGCCATGTACGCAGGCCGACGGGGAGATGAACCGGGCGGCATGGGTCCATATCCGTCTAGGCTGAGTGGCCCAGTGCCCCCAGCGGGCCGGTGGCACGACGCGCCCGAGGAGAACCAGCCGATGTCAGACAGCTCCCCCCTGCCGCCGGTGCGGCTGCACACCGAAGCGGAGCTGGCGCGCGACGCCCTGTCCACGCCGTTGCTCTCCCGGGCCGCCCTGCTCGCCCGGTGGGCCGGTCCCGACACCCGCGTCGACGCGGGCGGCCAGCTCGTCGAGGAGCAGCTGCCGGCCGCCGCGGAGGCGCTCGGACTGACCGGGGACGACGCCGCCGCCGAGGCGAGCGAGGCCTGGCGGGTCGCCATGGACACCGGGCTCTTGGAGGTCGTCGACGAGCAGGCCGACACCGTCACGGCCGGCGAGGACCTGGCCCTGCTCACCGGCGGCTCCCCGCACGACATCCTCGCCGTCTGGCTCGGCGCCCTGGAGTCCGTGATCGCCGACGCCGCCGTACCCGACCTCGACGCACTGATCGACGTCATGGACGAGGGCGGCGCCGTCGACTTCTCCAAGCTGGACTGGGACCCCGAGGCCGAGGCCGAGTTCCTCGACGGTGTGCTCGGCAACCTCTACCTGCTGACCGCCGGCGAGGACGGCCCCGGCGACGCCCCCGTCCCGCTCCCCGCGCTCGCCGCCTCGATGATCATCCCCGGCGACATGAACGAGCCCACCAACGACGTCCTGGAGCAGGTCTCCGACGCGATGATGCGGCTCGACGACCAGTTCCGGCTGCTGGAGCCGATCGGTTTGGTCGCCTACCAGCCCGTCGACGACGCCCTGATGGGGGACACGGACGCGGAGGCCGACGAGCCCGCCGCCCCGGTCGACGAGACCGACGTCACCCGCTACGGCATGGTCCGCCTTACCCCGCTCGGCCTGTACGGGCTGCGCGCCCGGCTGCTGGAGGCCGGCTTCGCGGCCCCCGCCGTCGGCGACCTCGCCGACAAGGGCGCCGACGCCCTTCTCGACGGCAGCGCCGGCTACAGCTCGCGCGCCGCCCTCGCCGAGACCGAACAGTGGCTCGCCCGCCGCGAACCCCTCGCCGCCGCACGGGAGTTGCTGGCCGCGGCCCGCGGCGCGGACCCCGGCGCCCCGCTGCGTCGGCTGCGCTGCCAGCAGGCCCTCTCCCTCGTCGGCGCGCCAGCAGAGCCCGCCGTGCGCGAGGTCCTCGACGACGCCGAACTCGGCGGCCTCGCCCGCGTCTGGCTGAGCGAAATCGGCGCGCCGGACGTCCCCGCGCCGTCCGAGGACCTGGTCTTCTGGCTCACCATCGACACCCTCGCCGCGCAGCTCGCCGCCGAGGGCAACTCCGACGAACTCCAGGCCCTCGTCGAGGGGCTGGCCCAGCAGCACAGCGGCTTCTTCGCCGCGGCCTGGCGCGTCGACCACCCGGCGACCCCGGAGGTCCTGGAGGCGATGGGACGCCTGCACCCGGACAAGCGCATCGCGAAAGAAGCCCGCAAGGCGGCGTTCAAGGCACGCTCCCAGCAGGGCGGCTGACTCTTCCCGGGGGCTTCCTTGGGGCTCCCGTGGGGTGATCCGTACGGGTTCATGGAACCGGGTCCTTCGACGCCGCTCTCCGTTCAACTCCCGTTCAGACATGGGCGGGACGGTGGCGCCGAACCCAGGTCCGCCACCCTCCACGGCACTTTTCGAGTCTCAGGAGACACCATGTCGCTCACCCGCAGGGACTTCGCCAGAAAATCCGCGGTCACCGGTGCCGGGGTCGCGCTGGCGGGCAGCGTCAGCGCCCTCGCCACCGCGCCGAACGCCCTCGCGTCCTCCGACGTCGACTCCGCGGCAGACACGGCAGACACGGCAGACACGGCGGGCGCGGCGCAGGAGTCGGCGGCCGGACACCGCGGGGTCGGCTACGGGCCGCTGCTCCCCGACCCCGACGGCCTCCTCGCGCTGCCCGCCGGGTTCAAGTACCGCGTCATCACCTACAGCGGCAGGACCACGCTGGAGTCGGGCGAGAGCACCCCGTCCAACCACGACGGCACGGCCGCCTTCTGCGGCCCGCGCGGCGCGACCCTCCTCGTCAACAACCACGAGCTCAAGGGCCCGCGGGCGAACTGGAAGTACCCGGTCCCGCTCACCGAGGGCCTCGTCTACGACCCGGCGGCCTCCGGCGGCTGCACGGTCGTCGAGGTGCGCCCCGGCGGCCATGTCGCCGAGTGGGTCGGCATCGCCGGCACGTCCACCAACTGCGCGGGCGGCAGCACCCCTTGGGACACCTGGCTGACCTGCGAGGAGACCGAGGACAAGGCCGGCCAGAACGGCATGACCAAGGACCACGGCTACGTCTTCGAGGTCGACCCCGAGGACCGCCGCGCCAACCGGGGCCCGAAGCCGATCAAGGCGCTCGGCCGGTACGCTCACGAGGCCGTCGTCATCGACCCCAAGCGCGGCCACGCCTACCTCACCGAGGACGCCTCCGGCCCCAACGGCCTGCTCTACCGCTGGACCCCGCCGGCGGGCTTCCACCACGGCCGCGGCAAGCTGCGCACCCTCGCCGACGACGCCGGCGTCCTCGAGGCCTTCAAGTGCTTCGACTCCGGCGGCAAGTTCATCGACGACCTCTCGCGCGCCACGAAGATCGGCACGGTGTACGGCGTCGACTGGGTCGTCGTCCCCGACCGCGACGCGAAGACGACATCCGTCCGCAAGCAGTTCACCGACGGCCAGGTCACCCGCGCCCGCAAGCTGGAGGGCATGTGGTGGGGCGACGGCGGCACCTACATCGTCTCCTCGTACGCCCGTGACGAGAGCCCGGTGCAGCACGATGGCGCCGTCTGGTTCTACGACCCCAAGCGTCGCACGCTGACCCTGAAGGTCCTGCTCGGCGTGAACCCCGACCCGTCCGTCGACGGCGCCTTCGACGGCCCCGACAACATCACCGTCTCCCCGTACGGCGGGCTCGTCATCGCCGAGGACGGTGAGGGCGTCCAGCACCTGTTCGGCGCCACCGACAGCGGCCGCACCTACCCCATCGCCCGCAACGAGCTCAACATCGGCACCGCGGAGAAGCCGGAGTACAGCGAGTTCACCGGCGTCACCTTCTCCCCCGACGGCCACACCCTGTACGCCAACATCCAGACCCCGGGCATCATGCTGGCCATCACCGGACCCTGGAAGCGGCAGAAGCGCGGCTGAAGGTAATTCGCTCGCTCCTCCCGAGCTGTGCCTCCTACAGTGAGATCACGAAAGCGCACCTCCCGGTGCGAAGGCAGCGGCTACTTCTTTGCAACAGAAATCCACGCCGCCGCCGTCTTGATCTCGGGAGGCGCAGCATGGGGTGGATGCCCGGTGCGCAGGCAACGGTTACTTCATTGGATCGGACGGTTGCGGGTTCGAGTCCCGTCATCGACTTCGGGTCGGTGTAGCTCAATTGGGTAGAGCATCTGGCTAAGTCCGTCGCCGACTCCTGATCTCGGGCGTCCACCTTTTGCCGTGCCTTCCTCCGGAACTCCATTGAATTCGGGGGGAATTCACCATGGCTCGATTCAACACCCGTGCCGCCAAGACACAGCCCACCTCGCGCGTCACGTCGACGGGCCGGGTGCTGCGTACCTTCGAGGGCGGCCGCGGCCGTGAGCGCGACGCGCGCTCCGAGCTCTTCCTGCTGGCGGTCTCCCACTTCGTGTCGCAGCAGACCTTCTACGAGACCGGCGCCGTCCGCGACGACCGCTTCACGAACCTCGTGCGCGAGCTCGCCGTCAGCGACCCGTCCTGGACGGCCGGTCTGC
This sequence comes from Streptomyces sp. NPDC031474, assembly GCF_055581185.1. Classification (NCBI taxonomy): domain Bacteria; kingdom Bacillati; phylum Actinomycetota; class Actinomycetes; order Kitasatosporales; family Streptomycetaceae; genus Streptomyces; species Streptomyces sp. NPDC031474. The sequence goes on along the minus strand of NZ_JBVIJX010000001.1, from coordinate 147,932 downwards.
TCGGCTGGCTGCGCGGCGAGGGCAACCTCCGTACGGCCTCCCTCGTGGGCGCCGCCGAGTACGTGAAGGCACGCCTGGACGCGGGCGCCACGGACGGCCCGTCCAACCGGCAGGTCGTGGCCTGCGTGCTCCAGCGGCCCGACGAGCCCGGTGAGCTGCTCGCGTACTGGACGGCCGTCCACGGCCGCAACGTACCCAAGCCCGTCAAGCGCGGCATCGCCGACGCCGTACGGCGGCTCTACAGCGGCAAGTCGCTGCTGAAGTACGACACCGCCTCCAAGGGCTACCGGTTCGGCGACATCCTCAACCTGGTGCACGCGTCCCCGGACCCGGCCAAGCCGTGGCAGGGCGAGCTGTTCCAGTACGCCCTGGACCGCCGGCACCACCCGGACGACGCCGTGCCGCCCGCCTCCAACCGGGTCCTGGCCGCGCACCGCGAGCTGATCGCGCTGCCCGTCGAGGACCGGCGTGCGGTGGTGACGTCGGAGGGCGGCGCCGAGCGGCTCGCGGCGGCCGGGATGACGTGGGAGGCGCTGGCGGGCTGGCTGCAGGGGCCGATGGACAAGGCGGCCTGGGAGGCCGTGATCCCGTCCATGAGCGCCATGGCGCTGGTGCGCAACCTGCGCAACTTCGACGAGGCCGGCGTCTCGGACGAGGTGGCGGCCCAGGTCGCCGCGCGGATCAGCGACCCGGCCGAGGTCGCGCGCTCGCGGCAGTTCCCCTTCCGGTATCTCGCCGCGTGCCAGCACGCGCCGTCGCTGCGCTGGTCGTATCCGCTGGAGCAGGCGCTCGGCCACTCGCTGGCCAACGTGCCCGCGCTGCCGGGCCGCACGCTGGTGCTGGTCGACCGTTCGGGCTCGATGTTCTACTCCCGGCTGTCCGACCGTTCCGAACTCAACCGGGCCGACGCGGCGGCGGTCTTCGGCACGGCGCTCGCGCTGCGGGCGGCGCAGGCGGACCTCGTCGAGTTCGGGACCACGAGCCGGCGCCTGACGTTCGGCAAGGGCGAGTCGGTGCTCAAGATCCTCGGCCGCTTCGGCGACCTGGGCGGCACCGACACCACCAGCGCGGTCCGCGCGCACTATCGCGGGCAGGACCGGGTGCTGATCGTCACCGACGAGCAGTACGCCTTCAGCCACCACGGTGACCCGACCCAGCAGATCCCGGCGCACGTGCCGGTCTACACCTGGAACCTGGCCGGGTACCGCGTGGGCCACGGTCCGTCGGGGACGGCGAACCGGCACACCTTCGGCGGGCTCTCGGACGCGGGGTTCCGGATGGTGCCCCTGCTGGAGGCCGCCCGGGACACGAAGTGGCCGTGGGCGGCCTGAGCGCCGGCGGGAGCCGACCGAGCCGCGCGGCCTGGCGGTGGGCAGGGCGCCGGCCCTGAACCGGTGGTCGGCCGTCCTCCCGAGGGGGGGGCAGGGCGACGGCGGGGCACGGGGTGCGGAAGCGGGGGGCGGCCGAGTGGCCGGGCCCCACTTCCGGCCCCCACTTCCGGCCCCCGCGTCCGGCACCGCGTCCGGCACCGGGGTTTCGCCGGCCGGCCCGCCGGCCGTCATGGGGCGGAGGTCTCAACTCGCGTCCGCGGGCGGCCTCCGGGGCGCGTGCAGAGCGTGGAGGAGGGCCCGGCCGTCGCCGAAGAACGGCAGCAGGAACCCGATGTGCGCCAGGTACCACCAGGCCAACGGACGGTCGAGGCCGGACAGCCACAGAAAGGCGCCCACCGCGACGCAGGCAGCCGGTCCGGCCAGGGCCACGACGGTTGTCTGCCGTGCTGTCATGGTCCCTTCCGGGATCACCGACGTGCGCCACGCCGTCCGCTCGATCGCGATGTGCGTAACGGTGCGGATCCGTTTGAGGACGAGGGCGTGGGCCGACTCGTGCAGGGCGAAGGGTGCCACGAGGCCCAGCGCGGCTGGTTTGGCCAGCAGCAGCCACGCCATTTCGGCCGGAACGGGGTCGCCGGAGCGCGCCATCCAGGCCAGAGCCGCGGCCAGAAGGACGCCGGCGAACACCAGCAGGGGCCATACCTGGGCGGCGACCGTCCAGCCGACGGTGCGCAGTTTCAGGTCAGTTGCCGGGCATCTCGTTGAGGAGTTGTTCACGGCGCTGCTTCAACCCCCGGTAGATGATCTGGGCCATCGTCAGGATGACGGTGAGGAGAAGGAACAGGACGATGATGGGGAGCGGATTGTCGATGCCGGTGGTGATGCCCGTCGCCCCGTCGTTCTTCTTCACCGTCTCGAAGACCATCGACCCGAAGAACGCTTTCTTTTCGCCGAACTCGTCACTGCCCGTTGAGAACATGAGGGCGAGCAGGGTCGCCGCCACCGTGACCAGAGTGAGCAGCGCGGCCCCGATGGCGGCTTTCACGACCGACCGTGCCTTGAGCATTCCTTCTCCTCGACTCGCTTGCGTGAATTCCTTGTACCGCGTACCAGACGAACGCGACGGCCCCCCCGGCAAGGCAGGCCACCACGGCCCAGGGCGGGAGGCTGAGCATGCCCAGTCCGATCACTGAAAGGCCCAGCACGACGGTGACCACGGACAGCCCCAGGAACACGGAGAACGGGTTGTCCTTCTCCGCCGGGAACACGACGCTGATGCATGTGGTCATGACCGAGCCGCCCAGGCAGGAGGCCAGCGCCACTGAACTGGAGAGGAACCGGTCCGGATGGACCGCCGACGTGATCGCCAGAGCCGGCACGGCGAACACGGCGAGCAGGACCGTCTGCGCCCGGATGAGCCGTGCGTAGACCTGCCAGGCCGACGCGCGGGCGCCGGGCAGCATCCGCAACGGCTGGGTGGCGGTGAACTGGTACAGGCCGCCGAAGGACAGGGCGGCAAGGCCCCACATGGGGTTCGTCGACGGTTTGGCCAGCAGCAGGTAGACGAACACGGCGACCGCCATCGCGGCGGCGGCGACGGTCTGCGCGCTGCGCAGCAGACACCAGTCGTAAGGCCCCAGAACGCCTCGCAGCCGGACGCTTCCGGGGAGTTTCAGGTAGCGGGACTGGCGTACGTGCTGGTTGGGGGCGAGCGCGAAGGCCAGGACCACGAGCAGGGCCGACAGCGCGGCCACGGCGGCCAGGGTCGTCCAGGGCCCGAGCTCGTTCCACCCCCAGGACACCGACGTGACCCAGGTGTACTCGGTCCGCTTGTCCAGATACGCGCCGGAGACGTCCTGGATCATCGAGGTCATCTGCGCGGAGTAGAAGGCGAGTACCGAGAACAGGACCAGCACGTTGAGGAGGCCCGCCATCCGGCTGAGCCCCACCAGCATCCACATCCGGGTCAGCAACTGGTAGAGAACGGAGAGCACCAGGTAGGTCAGCGCGACCGGCAGGACGACCGATGCCGTGATGTATCCGGTCGCGGACGGGCCGAGCAGGATCAGCGCGCTGACGGAGAGGGAGACCAGGCCGGCGGCGGCCACGACGGCGGTCATCGCCGCTTCGTACATGAGGAACGCCGTCGCGCGTTCCCGGTTGGTGACCGGGAGCTGATAACTGAGCTGGAGCATCCCTTCGGCATTGATGAACAACACCTTCACCAGCAGAAACGCGATCTGCACCCACAGCACGAGGGACACCGTCGAGGTGTCGAACAGCAGCCGCCACACGGGTGCTTCGTCGGCCAGGGGGCGCAGGAAGAAGTAAGCGGCGGTGCACATGACGCCCAGCAGCAGCACGGCCGCCGCCAGGACGAACACTCTGACCGGGGTGGACTTCAGGACGCCGGCCCGCAGGACCCGGCGGCGGAAGAAGACGAGGAGCATCCGGGCCAGGACGGCGGACTGCTTGAGTCGTACCGCCGTCATCGCTGGGACGTTTCGAGGTAGTCGAACACCATGGCGGCCAGTGATCCGTGTTCCTCGACCAGATCCTTCGTCGGCTCGTCGTACACCACGTGGCCGAGGTCGAGGAAGAGGGTCCTGTCGGCCAGGCGTTCCAGCACGGCGAAGTCGTGCGTGCACAGCAGGATGGAGCCGCCCGCGTCACGGACCTGTCGGAACTCTTTCTCGGCCAGGTGCAGCGCTTCGAGGTCGATGCCGTTGAGGGTCTCGTCGATGACGGTCAGCGGCCGGCGCATGACGAGCGCGGACACCAGTTGCGTTTTCTTGCGCATGCCGTGCGAATAGTCCTCGATGAGATCGTCGTAGCGACCCTCCATGGAGAACCTCCGGAACAGGCCGATGGCCTCGTCGTGGTCCGCTTCGAGGTCGAACAGGCTGCCCATCATGGAGATGTACTCGCGGGCGGTGAGGAATTCCGGCAGATAGTCGTTGCTGGACAGATACATGCCCCGCTGCTTCGCCTCGGGCCGGGCGTGCTCATGGCCGCCGATCCGAATGGACCCGGACTGAAGCCGTACGAGGTCGAAGATGTTTCTGATCAGGGTGGACTTGCCGGAGCCGTTGGGGCCGACGAGACCGACGATCGTGCCTTCCTCGACCGTGAAGGACACATCCAGGAGGACGTTGACAATGCCGTCGTAGGAATAACTGACGTCGTTGACATTCAGCAGGGACATGATCGCGTTGATCCTTTACCGATTTCGTCGACCAGGTCGGTGCCCAGGAAGCCCGCTACCGCCGGGCGAGCTTCCTGGGCGCCGGGTGAACCGTGCGGTCAAGCGGCTACACGCATTCGGCGCTGACCTTCAGACCGAAGTTCTTGAAGGACCAGCTGCCGGTGAACCTCTTGTGCTGCTTCACCACACACCAGATGACCAGCCCGGCGAAGATGGTCGCGCCCAGGGCGAGGATGACGGCGGTGAAGATCAGGAACCAGGCGTCGTAGCGCACCAGACCCTTGTCGACCTTCGTCCTGAGCGAGGCGATGGCACGTGCGGGCGCGGTGGTCGCGGCCACGTACGCGCCGATCGACGCGTTCGTGTAGGCGCTGACGGCCTTTGCCTGAACCGATTCTTCGGCGGCTATGGGTTCCATTACCAGAGTTGACGCAGACACAGTTTATTCTCCCCTGTTGTTGGTGTTGACCCTGTGAATGTGTCATGTGCCCGGCAATCGAGGCTAGTGTCCTAAAGGGTACTGCCCGGCTATCCCCTGAATATCGCGATGACGGCTGCTTCCGTCCGCGATGTGATCTCCAACTTGGCGAAGATGCTGGTGACGTGCTTTTTCACGGTCCGTTCCGTGATGCAGAGACGGTCGGCGATTACCGTGTTCGGCTGGCAGGACCCCAGCGCGGCGAGCACTGCGAGCTCACGCTCCGTCAGAAGTGACAGATCCGCGTCCCACACCCATGGCGGAATGCTGAATCCTCCGCAGCAGGCACGCGTCTCTTCATGATCGTTTATTCTGTCCGATGGCAGTCTCAATTTTCGTTCCCCCGTACGACGGTTACCCGCCCGTTCGTTCGACTGCAGGACCGGGCGGTTTGGTCAGAACCGCCGACCGGTCGCAGCGGTCACTGTAGGGACGCCCGGAACGGCGGGGCAATAGGCGCGCGCCAATGCGCCTCCACAGGTTCAATCGGCGGAATCACGGACGGACCGCGTGTACGTGCGCCAATCGTATGTATTTCTGATGAAGTGGAATGGCTGAGAGCAGTGTTGCGTCTGCGGCCGGAGAGCCGGTAGGCGACGGGCTCCGGGGTGCTGCTCCCTTGTGTGCGCCCGAACTGATATCTAACATTTCAGTCCGTGGAAGCCGTGCCCCGCACTCTGCTCAGGGACCGCGCCTACGCGGCGATCCGGGACGCCATCGTCGCCGGGGACATCGCCCCCGGCGCGGTGGTGCGCGACGCCGATCTCGCCGAGCGGCTGGGGCTGTCCAGGGCCCCGGTGCGGGAGGCGTTCGCGCGGCTGGTCGACGAGGGGCTGCTGGAGAGCAAGCCGCAGAGCTACACGCGCGTCACCCCTGTCGTCGCCTCCGACGTACGCGACGCGGCGGCCGTCGTCGGCGCCATGCACGAGCTGGTCGCCCGGGTCGCGGTGCGCCGGCTGTTCGCGGCGGACGTCGAGGGGATGCGCGCGGCCAACGAGCGGTTCGCCGCCGCCGTGCGCACCGGGAACGTGGACGCCGCCCTGCGCGCCGACGACGAACTGCACGACATCCTCGTCCGCGCCGCCGCCAACCGCGCGGCCGCCGCCACGATCGCCCGCTACACCCCGCTCATCCGGCGACTGGAGCGACGGCGCTTCGGGGAGGGCGGCGCCTGCCGTTCGGCAGGGCTGCACGGACAGCTGATCGAGGCCTGCGCGGCCGGCGACGTGGACGAGGCGGTCCGCGTCACGGCCGAGATCTGGCGGACCCTGGCCGACCTGGCCGACACCGACTGAGCCAAGGAGTCCTCATGGCCCCGAAGTCCCTTTCCTCCTACGGCCGCTACCCGCTTCTCTTCGGCCCGTCGCCCGTCCACCCCCTGGAACGGCTCACCGCTCACCTCGGCGGGGCCGCCCTCTGGGCCAAGCGTGAGGACTGCAACTCCGGGATCGCGTACGGCGGGAACAAGACCCGCAAGCTGGAGTACCTGGTCGCCGACGCGCTCGCGCAGGGCTGCGACACCCTCGTGTCGATCGGCGGGGTGCAGTCCAACCACACCCGTCAGGTCGCCGCCTGCGCCGCCCGCGCCGGACTGAAGTGCGTGCTGGTGCAGGAGAGCTGGGTGGAGTGGCCCGACCCCGTGTACGACAAGGTCGGCAACATCCTGATCAGCCGCCTCGCCGGCGCCGATGTGCGACTCGTCCGGGCCGGGTTCGGGATCGGCTTCAAGGAGAGCTGGGAACAGGCGCTCCGGGAGGTCGAGGAGTCGGGCGGCAAGCCGTACGCCATCCCGGCCGGGGCGTCCGACCATCCGCTCGGCGGGCTCGGCTTCGCCCGCTGGGCGTACGAGGTCGCCGAGCAGGAGCGGGAGACGGGCGTCTTCTTCGACACCGTCGTCGTGTGTTCCGTGACCGGGTCGACCCAGGCCGGCATGGTCGCCGGGTTCGCCGCGCTGGAGCAGGCGGGCGGGCGCCCCCGGCGCGTTCTCGGGATCGACGCCTCGGCCGAGCCCGCCCGGACCCGCGAGCAGATCGCCCGCATCGCGCAGAGCGCAGGGCAACTGATAGGAGTCGAGCGGGAGTTGACGGTCGAGGACGTCGAACTCGACGAGCGTTACCACGCGGGCGTCTACGGCGTCCCGGACGAGACCACGCTGGAGGCGATGCGACTCGCCGCGCGCACGGAGGGCATGGTCACCGACCCCGTCTACGAGGGGAAGTCGATGGCCGGGCTCGTCGACGTGGTCGCACGCGGTGAGATCGCCGCCGACTCCACGGTGCTGTACGCGCACCTGGGCGGCCAGCCCGCACTCAACGCCTACAGCGCGCTGTTCTGACCGTCCGCGAGCGGAGTCCGCACAGAACAGCGCCGCACCGCGCCGCACCGCGCCGCACCGCGCCGCGCCGTGCCGTGCCGTGCGGGCGGGCACGGACACTCCCCGTCTGGTGTCCCCGCGGGATGTGGTGGAGCATGCGGGCAGTACGGCCGGTCCGGGGCGTGCTGCCCGCAAGGAGTAACTGGATGACGCAAGGAAGACCCATGCGCGCGGACGCTCGCCGCAACTACGAGCGCCTGCTGAAGGTGGCGGCGGAGGCCTTCGCCGAGCATGGGGAGGGCGCCTCCCTCGACGACATCGCCAAGCGGGCGGGCGTCGGATCGGGCACGCTGTACCGGCACTTCCCGACCCGGCAGGCGCTGCTGGAGGCGGCCTACCTCGACCGGATCGAGGCGCTCGCCGTGCGGGCCGACGAACTCGCCGGGGAACTCCCGCCGGGCGAGGCGCTGGTGGCGTGGCTCAACGAGCTGTGCGTCGGCACGATCCAGGTCCGCGGCATGAAGGCCCTGCTGGGCTCCACCGTCGCGGACGGCAGCGCGACCGCGGTCACCGCCTGCGGCACGCACATGAAGGACGCGGCGGCCCGGCTGGTGGAGGCGGCACAGCGGGAGGGGACGCTGCGGGCGGACATCGAGCCGATCGACGTACTGCGCCTCGCGCACGGGGTGGCGACGGCGTCGGAGCTGGCGAAGGGGGACAGCAGCGCCATCCGCCGCTATGTGTCGCTGCTGACGGAGGGTCTGCGACCCGCGCGGTGACGGCGGCGGGCGCCCCCGTGCAGGCGGGCGCCCTTGGCCGAGCGGGTACGGGCGAAAGACACGGGCGAGGGGATGCGGGCGCGCGGAGCGGAGCCGCCACGCGAACGCGGCCGGACAGGTCCTACAGTGCCTGGGCGCCCGGCTTCACCATGTTCCGTACCGTGCGGGCCTTGACGAAGTCGCCCATGGCCGTCATCTCCCACTCGCCGGAGAACTGCCGGATCAGCTTGGCCATCAGCACGCCCGTCTGCGGTTCGGCGCCGGTGAGGTCGAAACGGACGAGCTCCTCGCCGGTCGAGGCGTCCAGCAGCCGGCAGTACGCCTTGGCGACCTCCGTGAACTTCTGGCCGGAGAAGGAGTTCACCGTGAAGACCAGACCGGACACCTCCTGGGGGAGGCGCCCGAGGTCGACGACGATCACCTCGTCGTCTCCGCCGCCCTCGCCGGTGAGGTTGTCGCCGGAGTGCTTGATCGCGCCGTTCACGATGGAGAGCTTGCCGAAGTAGCAGCTGTCGATGTGGTTGCGCTGGGGGCCGTAGGCGATGACCGAGGCGTCCAGGTCGATGTCCTTGCCACGGAACGCGGGCTCCCAGCCCAGACCCATCTTGACCTGCGAGAGCAGCGGACGGCCGCCCTTCATGAGGGACACCGTCTGGTTCTTCTGCAGGCTGACGCGGCCCTTGTCGAGGTTGATCTTCCCGGTGCCCGGGGCCGCGGCGGGCGGGGCCGGGGGAGCGGCCGGCGGGGCGGGAGCGGTGAGCCGCGGGTCCATGGGCGGGGCCTGCGGCGCGACCGGGGCCTGCATCGGCGGCGGGGGAGGGGCGACCGGCTGGGCCGGGGCGGCGGCCGGCGCGGGCTCCTCCACCGTGACACCGAAGTCGGTGGCGATGCCGGCCAGACCGTTGGCGTACCCCTGACCGACCGCGCGGGCCTTCCAGGCGCCGCCTCGCAGATAGATCTCCACGACGACCAGCGCCGTCTCGCTGCCGAGCTGCGGGGGCGTGAAGGTGGCCAGCACATGGTCGTCGTCCGCGCTGCGGATCGTCGCCGTCGGCTCGACGCCCTGGAACGTCTGGCCCGCGGCGTCCGGGCTCGCGGTGACGACGATCTTCTCGATGCCGGGCGGGAGCGCGGCCGTGTCGACGATGATCGCGTCGGGCGCCGTGCCCCCGCCGGAGCGGTACGTCACGCCCGGGCCGTGGGGCTGGTTGTAGAAGATGAAGTCGTCGTCCGAGCGCACCTTGCCGTCTGCGGTGAGCAGCAGGCCCGAAACGTCGAGTCGCACCGGGGCGGCGACGTCCACCGTCACGCGGGCGACGGAGAGAGGGATGTTCGAGCCGGGGGTCATAGCTGTCATGCCCCGTGAACGACTGAGACCACTTTGCCGTTCCCTTACCCGCGCCCGAAGCCGCTGCCCGGGTGAGGGAACCGGAGAACGCCCGGTCAGGGCACCACCACGATCTTGCGCCCGACCCCCGCCGCGAACTGCTCCAGCGCCTGCGGGTAGCGCTCCAGCGGGATCCGGTCGCTGATGAAGACCTCCGGGTCCAGCACCCCGTTCGCGAACAGCTCGGCCGCCCGCTCGAAGCTGTGCAGGACCGCCATGGACCCCGTGACGGTGATCTCCTGGTTGTAGATCCGGTACGGGTCGATCGTGACCCTGGTCGCGTAGTCGGCGACGCCGAACTGCAGGAACGTCCCCGCCTTCGCCACCCGGTCCAGGCCGTCCTGGATCGCCGCCGCGTTGCCCGTCGCGTCCACGACCAGGTCCCACCCCTGCGGACGCTCCAGCTCGTCCGGGCTCGCCGCCGCCCCGGAGACGCCGAGCCGCCGGGCCGTCTCCAGGCGCGCCGGGTTCACGTCCACCACGTCCACGCTGGCCGCGCCCGTGCGCTTGGCCAGCTCCAGCATCATCAGCCCCATCGTCCCCGAGCCGTAGATCAGCACATGCGCGCCCAGCCGCGCGCGGAGCACGTCGTAGCCGCGCACCGCGCACGACAGCGGCTCCACCAGCGCCGCGTCCTGGGTGCGCACGTGCTCGGGCAGCCGTACGCAGTTCGCCACCGGCGCCACCGCGTACTGCGCGGCGCCGCCGGCCGTGGTGACGCCGATCGCGGCCCACCGTTCACAGAGGTTGTTGTGGCCGGTGCGGCAGTAGCGGCACTCGTGGCAGTACAGCGACGGGTCGACCGCCACCCGGTCGCCGACGGCGACCTCCGTGACCTGGGCGCCCACCCCGACCACCGTGCCCGCGAACTCGTGCCCCGGCACGATCGGCAGCTTGGGCGCGAACTCGCCCCCCAGGATGTGCAGATCGGTGCCGCACAGCCCGCAGGCGGCGACCTCGACGACCACCTCGCGCGGCCCGGGCGTCGGGTCGGGGACCTCGGTGACGACGGCGCGGCCCACGGACTCGATGACGGCGGCCTTCATTTCACGGCTCCCAAGGACAGGCCCTGGACCAGTTTGTCCTGGGCGGCGAACCCCGCGGCGAGCACCGGCAGGGAGATGACGAGCGACGCGGCGCACACCTTCGCCAGGAACAGCCCCTGGCTGGTGATGAATCCGGTGAGGAAGACGGGGGCGGTCTCCGCGACCACACCCGTCAGCACCCGCGCGAACAGCAGCTCGTTCCAGCTGAAGATGAAGCAGATCAGGGCCGTCGCCGCGATGCCCGGCAGCGCGATCGGGGCGACCACGCGCGCGAGGATCGTCGGCAGCCGGGCCCCGTCCACCCGTGCGGCCTCGATGATCGCCACCGGGACCTCGGACAGGAACGACTGCATCATCCACACCGCGATCGGCAGGTTCATGGAGGTGTACAGCACGACCAGCAGCCAGATGTTGTCCAGCAGACCCGCGTTCTTCGCGAACAGGTAGATCGGCAGCAGGCCCGCCACCACCGGCAGCATCTTCGTCGACAGGAAGAAGAACAGGACGTCCGTCCACTTCTTCACCGGACGGATCGACAGCGCGTAGGCCGCCGGGAGGGCGAGGAGCAGGACGAGGACGGTCGACCCGAGGGACGCCACCGTCGAGTTGGCCAGCGCCGGCCAGGGGCTCGCGCCGCCGCCCGTGCCGAAGAACTCGCGGTAGCCGTCGAGGGTGAGCGAGGCGGCGAAGGACGGCGGGTTGGTCGCCGCGTCCTGTTCGGAGTGCAAGGACGTCAGGGCCATCCAGGCGACGGGCAGGAAGAACACGATCCCGGCTGCCCAGGCCAACAGCCCGAGGCCGCCTCGGCGTACGACGTTCATGAGCGGGACGCCTCCTCGCGGAACAGGGACGAGACGACCCTCAGGGCGAAGGTCGCGATGACGATCGAGCCGATGACCACCAGGACGCCCGCGGCCGAGGCGAGGCCGTTCTCGTGGGCCTGGTAGAAGCTCTGGTAGACGGTGTAGGGCAGGTTGGCGGTGCCCAGGCCGCCGGAGGTGAGGGTGAAGACGGCGTCGAAGTTCTGCACGATGTAGATCGAGCCGAGCAGGGCGCCCAGCTCCAGATACCGGCGCAGGTGGGGCAGGGTGAGGTGGCGGAAGATCTGCCAGTCGCTCGCGCCGTCCACCCGCGCCGCCTCGATCTGCTGCTGGTCCCGGCTCTGCAGTCCGGCCAGCAGGATCAGCATCATGAACGGCGTCCACTGCCAGACGAGGGAGGCCTCGACGGCGAGCAGCGGCGTGTCGGAGATCCAGTCGGGCTGTGGACCTCCCACGTAGTGCAACAACCCGTTGAACAGGCCGTATTCGGGGTTGTAGAGGACGTGCTTCCACAGCAGGGCCGCGGCCACCGGGACCACCAGGAAGGGCGCGATCAGCAGCGTGCGGACCACGCCCCGGCCGCGGAACCGGCGGTCCAGGAGCAGCGCCAGCGCCAGCCCGAGCACCAGGCTGACCAGCACCACGGCCGCCGTCAGCAGCACGGTCGTCCACACCGAGTGGCGCAGGTCGGCGTCGGTGAGGACCTGGTGGTAGTTGTCGAGGCCGGTGAAGCGGCGGGCCTTGGGGTAGAGGGCGTTCCAGTCGAAGAAGGAGATCACCAGCGTCGCCACGAAGGGGAGCTGGGTGACCACGATCATGAAGACCAGGGCGGGCAGCAGCGGAGCCCGGGTCGCCCAGGCGCGCAGCCGGTCGGAGGACTGCCGCAGAGGGCGTACGGGTGCGGTGGTCGGCGGGGCCGTCGTCGTCGCGGTCATCGTCCCTCGTACTCCTCGGAGATCCGCTCGGCGATCTTCTCGGACTTCCTCAGGGCCGACTCGACGGACTGGCGTCCGGCGATGGCCGCGCTGATCTCCTGGGAGACCCTGGTGCCGAGGTCGGTGAACTCGGGGATGCCGACGAACTGGATGCCGGGCGCGGGCCGCGGCTGCACCCCGGGGTCGTTGGGTTTCGCCCCCTCGATGGCCTGCTTCGTCATCTCCTGGAAGGCGGCGGCCACCTGCACGTAGTCGGCGTTCGCGTACGTCGACGCCCGCTTGCCGGCCGGCACGTTCGACCAGCCGAGCTGCTCGCCGATCAGTTGCCTGCTTGTGGGCAACAGGCCCCAGAAGGCCTATCTGGCATATATGCTGGGCGAGTCGCGGCGGGGTACGCCGGAGGGGTGACATCACAGCAGTGGTCGAGCGCCCGTGAACCTCAGCCTGAGAGGGTTGGAATCCTTCGGCTCCGGCCGGGGAGGATGCCAAATGGCGACCTTGCCCTGACGAGGTCATGCAGTTGAGGAACCCGGCGGGGCCAGAACGGGCACGCCGGGCTCAACGTGCGTCGTGCACCAAACCGGTGCAGAGTTTCGTCGCCTTCTCGAAACTCCGGTGAATTCCAGCTGTGCCTTCCAGTTCTTGTCGAACCAGGTGCCGCCGAAGGTGTTCACGACGGTCGTCAGGGGCGCCATCACCTCGCCCCAGCCGGGCAGTCCGCGCAGACAGATGCCCTTCATGCCGGGCTCGGCACCGTCCGCCTTCGCCGCGAGGTCGGCGACCTGCTGCCAGGTGGGGTGCGCGGGCATCGTCAGGCCCTTCGCCGCGAACACGTCCTTGCGGTACATCAGGAAGGACGACTCGCCGTAGAAGGGCTGGCCGTAGAGCTTGCCGTCGTCCGCGGTGAGGGATTCGGCGATCGGTTTCAGGATGTCGCGCTCGTCGTAGCCGGGGTCCTTCGCGATGTGGGCGTCCATCGCCTGCAGCCAGCCGTTGCGGGCGTAGATCGGTATCTCGTAGTTCGACAAGGTCGCCACGTCGTACTGGCCCGCCTGGTTGGCGAAGTCCTGGCTGATCTTGTCGCGGACGTCGTTCTCCGGCAGGACGGTGAAGCTGACCTTGATGCCGGTCTCCTTGGTGAAGTGGCCGGCGGTGAGCTTCTGCAACTCCGTCATCTGCGGGTTGTTGACCATGAGGACGTTGATGGAGTCGCCGCCGGAACCCGCCCCGCCTGCCCCGGACCAGCAGCCGGAGAGCAGCGGGGCGAGCAGCGTCCCTGCGGCGACCGCGGCGAGTGTGGCTCGCGGCCTCCGTCGGCTCTGGGTTCGCATGGATCGCTCCTGGACGTAAGGGGAGATCTAGGGCGCCGAGCGGCATGGGGGTGCCCTAGGGGGTGAGTTGGATTTACAAACCGGGTCGGTTCATACGGGGGGTGGGTTGGTTTTTCAAACCCGGATGACCTGGGGCCCCAGCAAGGAGTAGCGGTGGGCCTCGGCCGTCGGGAGCAGGGTGCTCGTCACGATCGTCTCCAGCACGCTCACCTCGGCGAACCGGCAGAAGCTGACCGCGCCGAACTTGGTGTGGACGCCCGCGAAGACCACGCGCCGAGCCGCCCGCACGGCCTGCGCCTTGACCTCGCCCACGGCCGGGTCCGGGGTGGTCAGACCGTGCTCGCGGGAGATGCCGTTGGCGCCGAGATAGGCGAGGTCGACGACGAAGCCGGCCAGCATCTTCGTCGTCCAGTGGTCGACCGTGGCCAGCGTGCCGGAGCGGACCCGGCCGCCGAGCAGCAGCACGGACGTGTTCTCCCTCCCGGCGAGCGCGCCCGCGACCGGCAGGGACGCGGTGACCACGGTCAGCGGCCGGTCCCTGGGCAGCGCCTCGGCGATGAGCTGCGGGGTGAAGCCCTCGTCGACGAAGACGGTCTCCGCGTCCCCGGCCAGGGCGGCCGCCGCGGCGGCGATCCGGCGCTTCTCGGGTACGTGGCTGGTGGCGCGGAAGGCCAGCGTGGTCTCGAAGCCGGCGCTCTCCACGGGATAGGCGCCGCCGTGCGTACGGCGCACCAGCCCGTGGTCCTCCAGGGCGCGCAGATCCCGCCGTACGGTCTCCCTGGCCACGCCCAGCTCGGCGGCGAGCGCGGCGACGTCGACCGAGCCGGTGGCCCGCGCGGTGCGCACGATCTCGCGCTGGCGCTCCTCCGCCGTTCTCGGGGTCATGCCGTCACCTCGCTCTCCCGCCGTCCTGCCCGTTCGGGCCCGGTGCGGCCCATGGGGGAAGTTCTACAGCGGGTGCGCGGCACTGACCAGGCCTGTTGCAGGCCCGTTGCTGCCCGGGTCGGCCCGTTTCCCGTCCCGGCCGCCCGCCTCGGACCTGCGGCGGAGCCGGGGGACGGGTGGGTTCGGGCAGCGCGCGTGCCCGGATACGGCGGCGGGCGGGCCCGTTCGGTGCCCGCCCGCCGCCCGCGAGGTGTGCTTCTCGGCCGGTACGGCCGGTACGGCCGGTAAGGCCAGTAAGGCCGATACGGCGATGAGTCAGTACGGCCAGATCGGCGGGTCGCTGACGAAGTGGCCGCCCAGGTGGGCGTGGGCGATGTTCTCCGGGTCCAGCTCGCCCTGCTCGGCGATCAGCTTCTCGGCGTACGGCTCGGAGTCGTCCTGCGGCTCGTAGCCGAGCGCCCGCGCGGAGCTCAGGTCCCACCACAGCCGGGTGTTCGCGGAGGAGCCGTACACGATCGTGTGGCCGACGTCCTCGGCGGTCAGGGCCGCGTGGAAGAGGCGGGCGCCGTCGGCGGGGCTCATCCACACCGACAGCATCCGCACGCCGGTCGGCTCGGCGAAGCAGGAGCCGATGCGCACCGACACGCTCTCCAGGCCGTGCTTGTCCCAGTAGAGCTGGGCGAGGTCCTCGCCGAAGGACTTGGACAGGCCGTAGAAGGTGTCCGGGCGGTGCGGGGTGTCGACCGGGATCAGAGGGTCGTCGCCCTGGGGGCGGGGGGTGAAGCCGACCGCGTGGTTGGAGGAGGCGAAGACGATCCGGCCGACGCCCTCTTCGCGGGCCGCCTCGTACAGGTGGTAGGTGCCCTCGATGTTCGCCTTGAGGATCTTCTCGAACGGGGCTTCCAGGGAGATGCCGGCGAGGTGGAGGATCGCGTCGACGCCCCGCACGGCCTCCCGGACCGCCTCCCGGTCGGCCAGGTCCGCGACGATCGCGTCCGGCTCGCCGTCGATCGGGCGCAGGTCGAACAGGCGCAGCTCGTAGCCGTAGGCCGGCAGCAGGTCCCGCATCAGGGTGCCGAGGCCGCCTGCGGCGCCGGTGAGCAGGACGGTGCGCGGAGCGGGCATCCTCGGGTCTCCTTGGATCGGTCGCGGGACTGTTCGCAATGACGGACGCATGCGTGGCCATAGTTCACATTCATGGACACGCTAAGGAGCCGCGGCGGCACCCGTCAAGTGTCCTGCATGGCCGGCAAAACTGCTGGTGTCATGGGGGTTGGTCGGCTTGACCGGGCTCGATAGGGCACCTTAGCGTGAGCTCGTTCAGGAATATGGACGCTGCTCAAGAATATGGACTCGGGAGAGCCTGTGACGTCAGCCCCGCTCGCCGCCCGCCTCCGCGTCCCCAGCGGACCGCTGTTCTTCCCCGTCACCGCCTACGGCCCCGACGGCGCCCTCGACCTCGACGTCTACCGCGCCCACGTCCGCCGCGGAGTGGACGCCGGCGCCGCGGCCGTCTTCGCCTGCTGCGGCACCGGCGAGTTCCACGCGCTCACCCCGGAGGAGTTCGAGCGGTGCGTACGGGCGGCCGTCGAGGAGACCGACGGGCGGGTGCCGGTGATCGCCGGCGTCGGCTACGGGACCGCGCTCGCCGTGCGCTACGCCGGGCTGGCGGAGACGGCCGGAGCGGACGGCCTGCTCGCCCTGCCGCCCTACCTCGTCGTCGCCGCCCAGGAGGGCCTGCTGCGCCACTACCGGGAGGTGACGGCGGCGACCCGGCTCCCCGTGATCGTCTACCAGCGCGACAACGCCGTCTTCACCCCGAAGACCGTCGTCGCACTGGCCCGCACCGAGGGGATCATCGGCCTCAAGGACGGCCTCGGCGACCTCGACCTGATGCAGCGGATCATCAGCGCCGTCCGCACCGAGGTCCCCGGCGACTTCCTCTACTTCAACGGCCTGCCGACCGCCGAACAGACCCAGCTCGCCTACCGGGCCCTCGGCGTCACCCTCTACTCCTCGGCCGTGTTCTGCTTCGCCCCCGAGATCGCCCTCGCCTTCCACCGGGCCCTCACCACCGGCGACGACACCACCGCCCACCGCCTCCTCGACGGCTTCTACCGGCCGTTCGTCGAACTGCGCGCCCAGGGCCGCGGTTACGCCGTCTCCCTCGTCAAGGCCGGCGTCCGGCTGGGCGGCCTCGACGTCGGGGAAGTCCGCCCGCCGCTGCACGAACCGAGCGAGGATCATGTCAAGCGACTCGCCGAGGTGATCGAACGCGGCCACGCGCTGCTGGAGGAGGACAAGTAATGAAGGCGTCGACGTTCGTCTACCCCTGGGACGTCATCGGCGATCCCGCGGCCCCGGCCCGTATCGCCGCGCTCGGCGTGGAGCAGGTGACCCTCGCCGCCGCCTACCACTCCACCCGCGCCCTCACCCCCCGCCACCCGCGCCACCGCATCGTCACCGCCGAGCACGCCGCCGTGCTGTACCCGCCGGACGCCCGCTGGGAGGGCCGCGCCCTGCGCCCGTACCCGGCCGGCGACTGGGCTCCGGGCGACGCCTACGGGGAGGCCGCCGAGGCGCTCGCGGGGGCCGGGCTCGACGTGCACACCTGGGTGGTCCTGGCGCACAACTCCCGCCTGGGCGCCGACCATCCGGACACCTCCGTCGTCAACGCCTACGGCGACCGCTACCCGTGGGCCCCCTGCATCGCACAGCCCGCCACGCGCGCGTACCTCGTCGACCTCGCCGCCGAGGCCGCCGTACGCCCCGGCGCGGGCGGCACCGAACTGGAGTCCCTCGGCTGGTACGGGCTGCAGCATCTGCACGCCCACGACAAGACCGGCGGCGTCGGCCTCGGGGACGCCGGCCAGTACCTGATGGCGCTCTGCTTCTGCCCCGCCTGCCGGGCCGGCTACGGCGCCCAGGGCCTGGACGCCGACGCGCTCGCCGCCGCCGTACGAGAGGCGCTGGAGCCGCTCTGGCGGGGGGCGCCCGACGACGGGGGCTGGGCGGGGGTGGAGAAGCTGCTCGGGCAGGAGACGGCGGCGGCCACGCGCGCGTGGCGCGACGACACCGCCCGCACGCTCCAGGAGACCGCGGTCGGGGCGGTGCGCGCCGCCGCGCCCGACGGCTTCCAGGTCCTGCTGCACGCCGACCCCGTCACGTACCACGTGGGCGCCAACGCGGGCGTCGACCCCGCGCACATCCTGTCCGTCGCGGACGGCGTCGTCGTGCCCTGCGCCGGCGGGCCCGCCCTGCTGACGCCCTTCGTCGAACAGGGCCGCGCGGACGCGGTCGTCGCCGCCAACCTCGGCGTCGTCTCCGGCATGGGCGGCAGCCCGGGCACCCTCTCCGCCGACGCCGCCCAGGCCCGGGACCTCGGCGCGACGGAACTGCGGCTGTATCACGCAGGGTTGGCGTCGGACGGCGACCTGGAAGCGGTGCGCTCGGCGCTCGCCGGGCGCTGAAGGAGCGGGGCGGCGGTCGCCGTCAGGCATACGCCCAGGGCGAGCAACAGGGGGCGGTGGTCGACGAGTTCGACCAGTGCCGCCCCCGCCGCGAGCCCGACGGCGTTCGGCGCGTACATCAGCGTCCCGGCCGTGGCGGTGACCCGGCCGAGCAGCGCGTCCGGCGTCTCCCGCTGTACGGCGGTCAGCGCGGCGATCAGCACACAGGGCAGCCCCGCCCCGACGGCCGCGCCGCACACCAGGGCCAGCGGGTCCGAGGGGACGGCCCGCGCGGCGACCGCCACCGCCGTCAGACCGATGCCGTACGCGGCGAACCGGCGTTCCCCCAGCCACCGCAGGGCGGGCCCCGACAGCAGCCCCACCGCGACCGAACCGGCGCCCTGGACGGCGTACAGCGCGCCCGCGTACGAGGGGGAGCGGCCGAGGCCCTCGACGACGGCGTAGACCAGCGCGCCGTTGACACCCGCGAACAGCATCGTCGTACCGCCGGCCAGGACCAGCGGGCGCAGCGCCGGGTGCCCCCACAGGAAGCGCGCGCCCTCGGCGGTCCGCGCCCGCAGGCCGCCCGGGGCCCGCCGCGGCCGTTCCTCACACACGCGCACGCACGCGTACAGCCCGGCCGCGGCGACGAAACTCGCGGCGTCCAGCAGCGCCACGCTCGGGCCGCCGTACGCCGCGTACAAGCCCGCGCCCGCCAGGGGAGCGACCAGCTTCATGCCCTCCACGGCCGTCGTGCGCAGCCCGTTGAAGTCGCCGAGCAGCTCCGGGGCGACGGCGGCGGCGACGAGCCCGGACTCGGCCGCGTCGGCCACCACCGAGGCGGCGCCGTACAGCACCAGCACCGTGAACAGCAGCCACAGCCGGCCGGGGGAGTCGACGGCGAGGACGGTGAGGAGCAGGGCGGCCGGGCCCAGGTTGAGCGCGACGAGCAAGGGTCGGCGACGGGTGCGGTCGGCGAGCGTGCCCAGCAGCGGACCGGCCAGGGTGGGAGCCCACAGCGCGAGCACACAGAGCGCCGCAAGCCCGTTCGAGCCGGTGAGGTCCTTGACCCACACACCGGACGCCAGCCACAACGCCGACGTACCGAAGCCGGAGACCACCAGCGCCGCCAGACAGATCGCCGCGTCGCGGTCCCGCAGGACGCGCACCACGGACCAGTTCTTTGTCATGCCTGGTCATCGTGGGTCTAAGGCGGCCCTCCCCGCATCGGGCAGGTGCCCTACGCGCGGCGGACGGCCCTCGGGCGGACCCGGGGCGGACCCCGGCCGATGAGTTCTCGGCGGGCGGCCGGTCTACCCTCCATGACCGATACGACGATTCTTGACCTCGAACCGCAGGCCCGGATCATCGCGCGCCTCGCGGCGGGCGTCCGTGACGAGCAGCTCGCGGATCCGACGCCCTGCCCGGGCGCCGCGGTCCGTAACCTGCTCGGGCATCTGACCGGCCTCGCCGGCGCCTTCCGCGACGCCGCCCGCAAGGACCTCGGGTCCACGACCGACACCCCGCCGGACACCACCGCGACGGACATCGGCCCCGGCTGGCGCGAGGAACTGCCCAAGGTGCTCGACGAACTCGCCGACGCCTGGCGCGACCCGGCCGCCTGGACCGGCATGACCCGCGCGGGCGGCGTCGACCTGCCCGGCGCGGTCGCGGGCGCCGTGGCCGTCGACGAACTCGTCATCCATGGCTGGGACCTGGCCCGGGCCACCGGGCAGGAGTACGCGCCCGACCCGGCCGCGCTGCGCACCTCGCACGACTTCCTGCGGGCGGCCGCCGAGGCGTCGGACCGCGGGAACGGCATCTTCGGCCCCGTCGTGCCCGTCCCGGACGACGCCCCGCTGCTCGACCGGGCGGTCGGACTGAGCGGACGGGACCCGCGCCGGACGCCGTAGGACAGGTCCAGACCGACCCGATGATCGTGTCGTAGACGGACCCAATCAGGGCGTGCCCGGCAGTCGCGAACCGTACGCTCCCCGTATGCCCCTCAGCCTCACCGTCCTCGGCACCGCCTCTCCGTACCCGGGGCCGGGCCGCCCCTGCTCCGGCTATCTGCTGCGCGGGGCGGGGACCGAGGTCTGGGTGGACGCCGGGTTCGGGACGTTCGCGGAGTTGCAACGGCACACGGATCCCGACCGGCTCACGGCGATCTGGATCTCCCACCTGCACGCCGACCACAGCGCCGATCTCCTCGCCGCCGCCCACGCGCTCGCCTACGGTGGAATGACCCCGCCGGCCCCGATCCCGGTGTACGCGCCGCTCGACTGCGCCCGTCGCCTGGCCGGCTTCCTCGGCCGCTCGGACGTACGGTTCCTGAGCGAGGTCCTCGACTTCAGGCCCCTGTTCGACGGGCACACCGTACGGCACTGGAACGTGCGCCTGACCTCGCGCGCCATGGCGCACGACACCGAGGCGTACGGGCTGCGCGCCGAGTGCCAGGGAAGCGTCTTCGCGTACTCGGGGGACAGCGGGCCGTGCGACGCGCTCACCGAACTCGCCTCTGGGGCCGACCTGTTCCTGTGCGAGGCGGATCTCGACCGGCATCGCGAAGGCGAACGCGAACAGCAGGTCCATCTCACGCCGGAGGACGCCGGCGACGCCGCCCGCAAGGCGGGGGTGCGGGAGCTGTACATCACCCACGTCGGGCCCGCCCTGACCCGGAAGGCCGCGACCGAGCGGGCCGCCGTCGTCTTCGACGGCCCCACCCGCACCGCACGCGAGGGCGAGACCATCCCCTTCTGACCCCCCGGGTCCCGACCCGCCCTTCCGGCGCCCCTTCCCAACGACCCCGTCCCACACCTCTTTTGACACTTCCTTTGTCAGAAGCATTGACGAATCACAGGGGCCCTCCTACCTTCAACGCGTCGTACTTCGTACGTCATATATGAGACGCGATACGCGAGATCCGAGATCAGATACGCGACTTCCGAGAGGCGCGCATGACCTCTGTGCCCACGCCGATCCCCTCCCGCACGCAGTACGTGCTGGAGGAGATCAAACGCCGCATCCTCACCGGGCGGCTGACGCCCGGTCAGGCCCTGGTCGAGACCGAGCTCGCCGCGCAGTTCGGGGTCTCCAAGACCCCGGTGCGCGAGGCCCTCAAGACCCTGGCCGGCACCGGACTGGTCGTCATGAGCCAGTACAAGGGCGTCACGGTGCGCATGGTGGACGCGGACATGGCGCGCGAGGTCTACGACGTCCGGCTGCTCCTCGAACCCGAGGCGCTGCGGCGGGCGGTACGGCGCGGCGCCTCCCTGGACGCGGCCCGCGATGCGCTGACGATGGCCGACGCGGCGACCGACACCGCCGAACGGTCCCTGGCCAACCGGGAGTTCCACCGCGCGCTCTACCTGCCGTGCGGCAACCCGCTGCTCGGCCGGATGCTCGACGAGGTCCGCGACCAGGCAGCCCTGGTCTCCGCCGTCGCCTGGGCCGCCTCGCCCTCCTGGGAGCGCGAGGCCGGCGAGCACCGCGAGATCCTGCGGCTGGCCCTGGACGGCGACGCGGACGGCGCGGCCCGCGCCCTGCACGCCCACATCGCGTCCTTCGTGCACCGGGCGTTCCCCGAGACCGACGACGGGACCCTCGAAGGGGCCCAGGCAGAGAAAGGTCAGGAATGAGCAGCGTGGCGTTCGAGACCCAGCGTGCGGCCCTGGCCGACGTGGTGGCCATCCCGGTGACCCCGTTCGCCCAGGACGGCTCCATCGACCAGGACGCCCACCGGGCCCTGCTGCGCCGTCTGCTCGACGGCGGGATCACCACCCTCACCCCGAACGGCAACACCGGCGAGTTCTACGCCCTCACCCCCGAGGAGCGCCGCCTGGTCACGGAGTTGACGATGGACGAGGCGGGGGATCGTTCCGTCATCCTCGTCGGCGTCGGACACGACGTCCCCACCGCCGTCGCCTCCGCCCGGCACGCCCGGGAGCTGGGCGCGCAGATGGTGATGGTCCACCAGCCCGTCCACCCCTATGTCTCGCAGCGCGGCTGGGTCGACTACCACCGGGAGATCGCGCAGGCGGTGCCCGAACTCGGCGTCGTCCCGTACATCCGCAACACGCAGCTGCACGGCGAGCGCCTGGCCGAGCTCGCCGACGCCTGTCCCAACGTCGTCGGCGTCAAGTACGCCGTCCCGGACGCCGCCCGCTTCGCCGCCTTCGCGCGCGACGCCGGCCTGGAACGCTTCGTCTGGGTCGCCGGCCTCGCCGAGCCGTACGCCCCCTCCTACTTCTCCGCGGGCGCCACCGGCTTCACGTCCGGGCTGGTCAATGTCGCCCCCGCCGTTTCGCTGAACATGATCGAAGCGCTTCGATCCGGGGACTATCCGGCCGCGATGAAGGTGTGGGAACAGATCAGGCGCTTCGAGGAGCTGCGCGCCGCGAGCGGCTCCGCCAACAACGTCACCATCGTCAAGGAGGCCCTTGCCTCCCTTGGCCTGTGCCGCCGCGAGGTCCGCCCCCCGAGCCGGCCGCTGCCCGAGGACGAGCGCGCCGAGGTCGCCGCCATAGTCGCCGGATGGTCCATATGAAGCGCTTCGACGATCATGCCGTCAGCCCGGCGGACGAGACCACCCCCGCCGCCGGGCAACCTGTGGTGAAGCATCCTTCGGCGAAGCGTCCGGAGGAACTCCGAAGCCACCAGTGGTACGGCACCGACGGCCTGCGCTCCTTCAGCCACCGCGCCCGCACCCGCCAGCTCGGCTACCTCCCCGAGGAACACCTCGGCAAGCCGGTCATCGCGATCCTCAACACCTGGTCCGACATCAACCCCTGCCACGTCCACCTGCGCGACCGCGCCCAGGCCGTGAAGCGGGGCGTGTGGCAGGCGGGCGGTTTCCCGCTGGAGTTCCCGGTCGCCACGCTCAGCGAGACCTTCCAGAAGCCGACCCCGATGCTCTACCGCAACCTGCTCGCCATGGAGACCGAGGAGTTGCTGCGCTCCTACCCGGTCGACGGCGCCGTGCTGATGGGCGGCTGCGACAAGACGACCCCCGCGCTGCTCATGGGCGCGGCGAGCGTCGACCTGCCCACCGTCTTCGTGCCGGCCGGGCCCATGCTGCCGGGCCACTGGCGCAACGAGGTCCTCGGCTCGGGCACCGACATGTGGAAGTACTGGGACGACAAGCGGGCCGGCGTGATCGGCGACTGCGAGCTGGCCGAGCTGGAGAACGGCCTCGCCCGTTCGCCGGGTCACTGTATGACGATGGGCACGGCGTCCACGCTGACGGCCGCGGCGGAGGCGCTGGGGGTGACGGTGCCGGGTGCGTCGAGCATCCCGGCCGTGGACTCCGGGCACGATCGGATGGCCGCATCGTCCGGCATGAGGATCGTTGAACAAGTCCACAAGGGGCGCGTCCTCTCCGACATCCTCACCAGCGACGCCTTCGAGGACGCGGTGACGACCGTCCTCGGCCTCGGCGGTTCGACGAACGCCGTCATCCACCTCATCGCCATGGCCGGCCGTGCGGGCGTCAGGCTCACCCTCGACGACTTCGACCGGATCGCCCGCACGGTTCCCGTCCTCGCCAACGTCCGCCCCGGCGGCCAGAAGTACCTCATGGAGGACTTCCACTTCGCGGGCGGCCTGCCCGGCTTCCTCTCCCGGATCCCGGACCTGCTCCACCTCGACCGCCCGACGGTCTCGTTCGACACCCTGCGCGAGCAGCTCGCCGGCGCGCAGGTCCACCACGACGACGTCATCCGGCTCCGGGACAACCCGGTCGCCGCCGAGGGCGGGGTCGCCGTACTGCGCGGCAACCTGTGCCCGGACGGCGCCGTCATCAAGCACATCTCCGCCGAGCCGCAGCTGCTCAAGCACACCGGATCCGCGGTCGTCTTCGACGACTACAGGACCATGCAACGCACCATCAACGACCCCGAGTTGGGCATCACCGCCGACACGGTCCTGGTGCTGCGGGGCTCCGGCCCCAAGGGCGGTCCGGGCATGCCCGAGTACGGCATGCTGCCCATCCCCGATCATCTGCTCAAGCAGGGCGTGCGGGACATGGTGCGGATCTCCGACGCCCGGATGAGCGGGACGAGTTACGGCGCGTGCGTGCTGCACGTGGCGCCCGAGTCGTACGTCGGCGGACCGCTGGCCCTGGTGCGCACGGGCGACTCGATCACCCTCGACGTCGAGGCCCGCACCCTCCAACTCAACGTGGACGACGAGGAGCTGGAGCGGCGCAGGGCCAACTGGACGCCGCCGCCCACCCGTTACGAGCGCGGTTACGGAGCGCTCTACAACGAACAGATCACCCAGGCCGACACCGGCTGCGACTTCGAGTTCCTGGCACGGCCGGGCAAGGTTCCAGACCCGTACGCAGGCTGACCGGGCCCACTCAGGGGCGCGGGGCTCTATCGATATGAGGCTCCGCCGCGTGGGCGCGACCGGCCAAGACGCATCCGCGGCCGCTCCACAGCAACAAGAGGCACCCCGTACCGCGAAAGGGGCAACCTCCGCACGTCGAGAAAGCGCTTCCTGTACGACCTCCGCACGACGTACCGAGAACGGAGACCCTGTCATGGCCCAAGCCGCAGCCGTGGCGAAACCGCCCGCGCCACCCCGGCGGCGCCGTGCCTCCGCCACGCCGCGCAGACTGCCGTATCTGCTCATCGCGCCGGCGGCCCTGCTGATGCTGGGCTTCATCGCCTACCCGGTCATCAGCGTCTTCTACTACAGCCTGCAGAACTACAACCCCACCAAACCATGGCGGAACGGCTACGCCGGCTTCGACAACTTCGTCCACGCCTTCACCGACGACCCGCAGTTCTGGGACACGCTGACCTTCAGCGCCAAATGGGTCGTCGTCGAGGTCGGACTGCAGCTGCTGTTCGGTCTGGCCCTGGCGCTGATCGTCAACCAGACCTTCGTGGGGCGCTCGCTCGGCCGCGCCCTGGTCTTCTCGCCGTGGGCCGTCTCCGGCGTGCTGACCTCCGCGATCTGGGTGCTGCTCTACAACTCCCAGACCGGCATCACCCGTTACCTCGCGGACATGGGCATCGGCGAGTACGGCACGAGCTGGCTGTCGGACACCTCCACCGTCTTCCCGGCGGCGATCGTCGCCGACCTGTGGCGCGGTGTCCCCTTCTTCGCGATCCTCATCCTCGCCGACCTCCAGTCCGTCTCCAAGGACCTGTACGAGGCCGCCGAGGTCGACGGGGCCGGCAGGATCAAGCAGTTCTGGCACATCACCCTGCCCCATCTGAAGGACGCCATCGTCCTGTCCACGCTGCTGCGCGCGGTGTGGGAGTTCAACAACGTCGACCTGCTGTACACGCTCACCGGCGGCGGCCCCGCGGGGGAGACCACCACCCTCCCGCTCTACATCGCCAACACCAGCGTCGACGCCCACAACTTCGGCTACGCGTCCGCCCTCACCACGGTCGCGTTCGTGATCCTGCTCTTCTGCTCGATGGTCTATCTGCGGCTGAGCAAGTTCGGAGGAGGCGACAAGTGATCACCAAGGAGGCCACCGACATCGCACCCGCCCCCGTGCGCGTGCCCGCCGCCGCCGACCGACGGCCGCCCGGGAAGAAGCGCGCCTGGGACGAGGCGCCCCGCTGGCAGATCTACGTCCCGCTGGGGATCTACCTGGTCTTCACCCTTGTCCCCTTCTACTGGATCCTGCTCTTCGCGCTCCGCCCGGCGGGCTCGACCTCGCTCGTGCCCTGGCCGATGACCTTCGACCACTTCGAGAAGGTGTGGAACGAGCGGGACTTCGGGATCTACTTCCAGAACAGCCTGATCACCGGCGTGGCGACCCTGCTGCTGACGACCGGCGTCGCCCTGGCCGGCGGTTACGCCCTCGCCCGCTTCGACTTCAAGATCAAGCGCGGCTTCATGCTCGCCCTGCTGTGCACCCAGTTCGTGCCGGGCGCGCTGCTTCTGGTGCCGCTCTTCCAGATCTTCGCCGAGCTGAAGATGATCAACTCGCTGTCGAGCGTGATCATTGCCGAGACCGTCTTCCAGCTGCCTCTGTCGATGATCCTGATCAGCGGCTTCATCCGGAACGTGCCCTACTCCCTGGAGGAGGCCGCCTGGGTCGACGGCTGCAACCGGTTCACCGCCTTCCGCATCGTCGTCCTCCCCCTGCTGCGACCGGGACTGATCGCCGTCGGCTCCTTCGCCTTCGTGCACGCCTGGAACCACTTCCTGTTCGCCCTGATGTTCCTCTCCGACCAGAGCAAGCAGACGATTCCGGTCGGCCTGAACACCCTGATGAGCGCGGACAGCGTCGACCTGGGCGCGCTGGCCGCGGGCGGCATCATCGCCGCCGTGCCCGTGGTGATCGTCTTCGCCTTCATCCAGAAGTGGCTGATCACCGGGTTCAGCGCAGGGGCGGTGAAGGGATGAGCAGGCGTCAGCTGAGGCTCCGCCAGATAGGGGTGGTGGGGGTGGCGTTGGGGGCCCTCTGCGTCCCCGCCCACGCAGAGTCCCGCGACATCAGCCGCGACACCCTCGCCGCCGACGACGGCTGGGCCGCGTACGGCACCGGTACCACCGGCGGATCTGCCGCTGACGACGCCCACGTCCACACCGTCACCGACCGCGCCGGACTCGTCCGCGCCCTCGACGGCGGCAGCGACACCCCGAAGATCATCAAGATCGCCGGGACGATCGACGCCAACACCGACGCCGACGGCCACCGCCTGGACTGCGCCGACTACGCCACCGACGGCTACGCCCTGAAGCGGTACCTCACCGCCTACGACCCCCGCACCTGGGGCTCCGCCAAGCCGAGCGGCCCGCAGGAGGAGGCCCGGCAGGCGTCGGCCGCCCGGCAGGCGGAGCGGGTCGTGCTGCCGGTCGGCTCGAACACCACCATCGTCGGCCTCGGCAGGGGAGCCGTCCTCAAGGGCGCGAGCCTCCAGGTCAGGAACGCGGACAACGTCATCCTGCGCAACCTCGACCTGCGCGACGCCTACGACTGCTTCCCCGTCTGGCAGCCCAACACCGGCGGCCTCGGCGACTGGAAGACGGCGTACGACAACATCTGGCTGACCGGCGCGACCCATGTCTGGGTCGACCACGTCACCGCGAGCGACAAGGGCCACCCGGACGAGGACGAGCCTGCCCACTTCGCCCGCAACTACCTCCGCCACGACGGTCTGCTCGACATCACAGGCGGCTCCGACCTGGTCACCGTCTCCTGGAGCCGGTTCGCCGACCATGACAAGGCGATGCTCATCGGCAACGGCGACACGGCCACCGGCGACCGCGGAAAGCTCCGGGTGACCCTGCACCACAACCAGTTCGAGTCCGTCGTCCAGCGCGCGCCGCGGGTCCGTTTCGGGCAGGTGCACGTGTACGACAACCGATACGTGGTCCCGGAGGGCGGCGAGTACCGGTACTCCCTCGGTGTGTCCACCGAGTCCGCGATCTACGCAGAGAACAACGCCTTCCACACCCCCGGGCACGTGGAGGCCGCCGACCTGGTCAAGAGCTGGAACGGCAGCGCCCTGCACCAGAGCGGCACCCTCTTCAACGGCTGGCCCGTCGACCTCCTGGCGATCCACAACGCCTACAACAGCGGCAGCGAGCGTGATCTCACGGCGGACGTCGGCTGGACGCCTACCCTGCACCAAAAGATCGACAGCGCCGCGGCGGCCGACCGCGAGGTGGCACGCGGCGCGGGCGCAGGGAGGATCCCATGAGCACCACAGGCACTTCAGGCACCACAGGCACCGCCGTCCCCATCGTCCTCGCGGGCGCGCGCGGCCACGGCCGCTGGCACCTGGACAACATCCGCCGACTCCAGGACAAGGGGATCGTCCGGCTGGCGGGCATCTGCGAGCTGACCCCGCTGACCCCGGACGAGATCCCCGAGGGCCTCGGCACGCCCGAGCAGTCCGCCGACTTCGGCGCGCTGCTGGACGCCACCGGCGCCCGGATCGCCGTCGTCTGCACCCCCATCCCCACCCACACCGACCTGGCCCTGACCGCGGCCCGCAAGGGCGTGCACCTGCTCCTGGAGAAGCCGCCCGCGCCGTCCTACGCCGAGTTCCGCCGGATGGCCGACGGGGTCGCCGAGGCCGGCGTGGTCTGCCAGATCGGCTTCCAGTCCCTGGGCTCGCACGCCGTGCCCGCGATCCGCACTCTGATCGCCGACGGCGCGATCGGCGAGGTGGCCGGCGTCGGCGGAGCCGGGGCCTGGGCGCGCGCCGAGTCGTACTACCGGCGGGCGCCCTGGGCGGGCAAGCGGCGGCTGAACGGCGTCGACGTGATCGACGGGGCGCTCACCAACCCCCTCGCGCACGCCGTCGCCACCGCCCTCGCGCTGGCCGGAGCGACCCGCGCCGAGGACGTCACCGGCATCGAGACGGAGCTGGCGCACGCCAACGCCATCGAGTCCGACGACACCTCCTGCGTCCGCGTCACCACCGCCGACGGCGGTCGAATCGTCGTCGCGGCCACCCTGTGCGCCGAGGACCCCGACGACCCGTACGTCGTCGTCCACGGCAGCCGCGGCCGGATCACGTACTGGTACAAGCAGGACCGCGTCCTGCTCCAGCGCGCCGACCACGGCCCCGAGGAGTACGAGTACGGCCGCACCGACCTGCTGGAGAACCTCGTCGACCACCTCACCGACGGGGCCGCACTGCTCGTCCCGCCCGCCGCGACCGAGTCGTTCATGCGGGTCGTCGAGGCGATCCGGACCGCCCCCGACCCGGTCCAGCTGCCGGACGACGCCTGGCGCCTGCTGCCCGACGAGGACCGGCGGGTCGTCCCCGGCATCGACGGCCTCGTCGCGGCCGCCGCCGACACCCTCGCCCTCTACTCCGAACTGGGCGCCCCCTGGGCGTTCACGACCGCGCATCCGAAAGAGGTGAGCCCCTGATGACCGCACCGGCACCCGACGCACCGGTCGTCCTGCGCGTCGCAGGCCGCCCGGTCGGCCGCTACGTCACCCGCCCCGAACTGCCCGCCCGGCTCTCCCCACGCCCCTACCTGCACCCCGTCACCACCCTGGCCGGCACGGCGGTCACCGAACTGAGCCCGGCCGACCACACACACCACCTCGGCGTCGGTGTAGCCGTACCCGACGTCGAGGGGCACAACTTCTGGGGCGGCCGGACCTACGTCCGGGGTCAGGGCCCGACCGAGCTCGACAACCACGGCGCCCAGCGCCACGGCTCCTTCCAGCTGCGCGACCCCGACGGCTTCGTCGAGGAACTGCGCTGGGTCGCCGCCGGGGCCGAGCTGCTGCGTGAGCGCCGCACGGTCGCGGCCACCGAACTCACCGACACCGCCTGGGCGTTGGACTTCACCTTCTCCCTCACCAACGTCACCTCCGGCCCGCTGTCGATCGGCAGTCCGGCGACGAACGGCCGCCCCGGCGCGGCCTACGGCGGCTTCTTCTGGCGCGCCCGGAAGGAGGCCGGGGCCCCGCAGGTCTTCACCGCCGACACCGAGGGCGAGGCCGCGGCCCACGGCGGGCGCGCCGACTGGCTCGCCCTGGCCGGCGCCGGCTGGACCCTCGTCTTCGCGGGCGCCACCGACACCACCCGCCGCGACCCCTGGTTCGTGCGCACCGGCGAGTACCCGGGCGTCGGCTCCTCGCTGGCCTCTGCCGAGCGGCTGCCGATCCCGCCCGGCGAGACGGCCGTACGGCGCGTCGTCACCGTCGTCGCCGACGGCCGCCTGGACCGGGACGAGGCGGCGGCACTGGTCCGGAAGGCGGTCAGCCAGTGACCCACGAGCAGCACGGCACCTACACGAACCCGATCCTGAACGCCGACTGGTCCGACCCCGACGTCGTGCGCGTCGGCGACGACTTCTACCTCACCGCCTCCAGCTTCGGCCGCGCCCCCGGCCTGCCGCTGCTGCACTCGCGCGACCTGGTCAACTGGACCCTGGTCGGACACGCCCTCGAACGACTTGAACCCGCAGAGGAGTTCAGGACTCCCCGCCACGACTGCGGGGTCTGGGCACCGGCGTTGAGATGGCACGACGACCGTTTCTGGATTTTCTGGGGCGACCCCGACCAGGGCATCTTCCAGGTCAACTCACCTGAGATCAGGGGCCCTTGGACCCGCCCGCACCTGGTGAAGGAGGGCAAGGGACTCATCGACCCCTGCCCCCTGTGGGACGACGGCAGCGGCGAGGCGTATCTCGTCCACGCCTGGGCGAAGTCCCGCGCGGGCGTCAAGAACCGGCTCACCGGCCATCGCATGCACCCCGAGGGGACGGCCGTCCTGGACGAGGGAAAGGTGATCGTCGACGGGGACCGCATCCCCGGCTGGTTCACCCTCGAAGGCCCGAAGCTCTACCGGCACGACGGCTGGTTCTGGATCCTCGCCCCCGCCGGGGGAGTGGAGACCGGCTGGCAGGGCGCCTTCCGCGCCCGGGACTTCTTCGGCCCCTACGAGGAGCGGGTCGTCCTGGAGCAGCAGGACACCCAGGTCAACGGCCCCCACCAGGGCGGCTGGGTGCGCACCCCGGCCGGCGAGGACTGGTTCGTGCACTTCCAGCAGCGCGGCGCGTACGGCCGCGTCGTCCACCTTCAGCCGATGGGCTGGGGCTCGGACGGCTGGCCGGTCATCGGCGACGAGGGCGCCCCCGTCCTCCGGCACCGGCGGCCCGACCTGCCCGCGCAGCCGACCGCCGCGCCCGCTGCGGACGACGACTTCCCCGGCGGACGCTTCGGCCGCCAGTGGTCGTGGACGGCCAACCCCCATGACGGCCTCGCCACCCAGCACTCCGCCGACGGACTGCGCCTGACCTGCGTACGGACGGCCCACGCGAACGACCTGCGCACCCTGCCGAACATCCTCACCCAACGACTGCCCGGCGTCCCGTCCGCCGTGGAGGTGGAGCTGCGGCTGCACAGCGAGGACCCGGGCGCCCGCGCCGGGCTCGCGGTTCTCGGCGACGCCTTCGGCTGGATCGGCCTTCAGCGCGGCGCCGACGGCGCCGTCCACCTCGTGCACCGGTTCGCCGAACAGGTCGCCGAGAGGGAACGCGACGCCGCTCACCCGCGGCTCGCCCCCGACGGGCGGGCCCGACTGCGGATCGAGATCGGCGCGGGCGCCCGCTGCCGTTTCGCCTACGACGTCGGCGACGGCCTGCGCCGGTCCGGCCCCGTCTTCGCCGCCACTCCCTGGCGCTGGGTCGGCGCCCTGCTCGGCCTCTTCGCCGTCGCGCCGGTCGGAACCGGGCACGCGGGGGCCGCCACGTTCAACGAGTTCCGGATCAGACCTCTTTAACCCACCTGTTCTGTACGCCTGTTGGGAGCCGCAATGACGCACTTCCCTAGCAAGCGCTTGCCGAGACCCGGGTTGGTCATGGCGACCGTGGCCGGCCTGGTGGCGGCGCTCGGCCTCGGCGCGGTCGGCGAGGCGAGGGCCGCCGTCCGGCCGACGACCACCGTCGCCGCCACGTCCTCGACGTCCCCGACCTCGTCCTCCGCCTCGACGACCTCGTTCTCCGACTCGACGTCCGCGGCGGCTCGCTGGACCGACCGGGCCCACGGTTTCGCCTCCCTCGCCGGGGGCACCACCGGAGGCGCCGGCGGCAAGGTCGTCACCGTGACCGACCAGGCCCAGCTCGCGAAGTACGCGGCCGCCGAGGAGCCCTACGTCATCCGGGTCAAGGGCGCGGTGGCCGTCGAGCCCTTCGGCTCCGACATCGTCGTGACCTCGAACAAGACGATCATCGGCGTCGGCGACACCGGCGAGATCGTGCACGGCGAACTGCACCTGAACCCCGGCACGCACAACGTGATCATCCGCAACCTGACGATCCGGGACTCCTACGTCGAGGGCGACTGGGACGGCAAGACGACCGACTTCGACGCGATCCAGATGGACACCGTCGACCACGTCTGGATCGACCACAACACCTTGACGCACATGGGCGACGGACTGCTCGACATCCGCAAGGACAGCCAGTACATCACCGTCTCCTACAACCGTTTCAGCAACCACAACAAGGCGTTCGGCATCGGCTGGACGACCAACGTGCTCACCCAGATCACCATCGACCACAACTGGTTCACGGGCACGAAACAGCGCAACCCCTCGGCCGACAACTGCGCCTACGCCCACCTCTACAACAACTACATGTCGGCGCAGGTGGCCGACGGCGACCCGGTGTGGACGTACGGGAACTGGTCGCGGGGCCACACGAAGATGGTCATCGAGAACAGTTACTACGACGGCGTCCAGCATCCCTACCAGGCCGACGCGACGGCCGAGCTGGTCGAGCGCGGGTCGATCCTGCGCAACACGAGCGGGCGCACCGACGAGTGGGGCGCCGCCTTCGACCCGCGGGAGTTCTACGCCTACCGGCTTGACCCGGCGGCGGCCGTTCCCGCGCTGGTCACCCGGTTCTCCGGGCCGCAGGCACGGATCGGCGACGCGCTCACACAGACCGTGCCGGGCGACCACCCGACCGTGCCGGGCAACGCCCCGACCGTCCGGTGAACACCCCCATGACCCCCCACAACTTCATATCTTCCGTTGGGATCCAGAAGAAGAGAGCCGACCACATGAAGAGCAGCATCCGCAGAAGCAGGCGCGCCGCCCTGGCCGTCGCCCTGGGCTCCGTGCTCGCGCTGACCGCCACCGCGTGTGGTGACGACGGCAGCGGCGCCGCGGGGGACAAGGGAGGCGAGGGCTCCGGCAAGGGCGAGATCACCTTCTGGGACAACAACGGCGGTGTCCGCACCGACATCTGGAAGGAGATCATCGCCGACTTCGAGAAGGCCAACCCGGACATCAAGGTCAAGTACGTCGGGATCCCGGCCTCGAGCGCCCAGTCCAAGTACGACACCGCCATCCAGGGCGGCGGTCTGCCCGACGTCGGCGGGGTGGGCACCGCGATGCTCGCCGAGGTTGCGGTGCAGGGCGCACTGGAGCCGCTGGACAGCCGGCTGGACAAGAGCGCCCTGAAGGGCAAGCTGAGCCAGAACCTGTTGGCCAGCAGCCGGTCGGCCGGCGGCGGCAAGGAGCTCTACCAGATCCCGACCTCGTCCAACAACGGCACCCTGTGGTACCGCACCGACCTGTTCCAGAAGGCCGGTCTGGACGCGCCGACCACGTGGACGAAGTTCTACGAGGCCGCCGACAAGCTCACGAACAAGAGCAAGAACGAGTTCGGCTTCACCATCCGCGGCGGTGAGGGATCCATCGCGCCGGCCCTGGACGCGGCGTACAGCCAGTCCGGCGTCGACACCTTCTGGAACGGCGACAAGACCACCGTCAACGACCCGAAGCTCGTCGCCGCGCTGGAGAAGTACGTTGCCCTGTACAAGAAGGACACCCCGTCCGCCGACGTCAACAACGACTTCACCAAGATGGTCGCCCAGTGGGACAGCGGCACCATCGGCATGCTCAGCCACAACCTCGGCTCCTACCAGGACCACCTGAAGGCCCTGGGCGCGGACAAGTTCCGCGGCATCCCCAGCCCGACCCAGGACAACGGCGCCCGTGTGCAGGTCTCCAACCCCGTCGACGGGCTGAGCGTCTTCAAGGGCGGCAAGAACAAGACGGCCGCCTGGAAGTTCGTGGAGTTCGCCGTCTCGCACGAGGAGAACTCCAAGTACAACAAGGCCGCGGGGCAGATCCCGGCGAACACCGAGGCCGCGAAGGACGCGTGGATCCAGCAGGCCGAGCCGACGAAGCTGGCCGCCGAGGCGCTCAACGGAGCCGGCACCAAGATCGTGCAGTTCCCGTACTACCTGCCCGACTGGAACACGATCTCGAAGGCGGACAACGAGCCGAACTACCA
The DNA here is from genome assembly GCF_055581185.1 of Streptomyces sp. NPDC031474. NCBI lineage: Bacteria > Bacillati > Actinomycetota > Actinomycetes > Kitasatosporales > Streptomycetaceae > Streptomyces > Streptomyces sp. NPDC031474. The sequence continues at coordinate 114,221 of NZ_JBVIJX010000001.1, read as the reverse complement.
GAAGGTGCTGCTCGGAAAGATGAGCGCAAAGGAATTCCTGGACACGTTGGCCGAGCAGCTGAACGCTGCGCAGGCCGACTGGAAGAAGAACCACGGATAGCTCGTGTGGTTTCGGTTCGTGGGGAACTGCCGGCCGGTCGGGCCTGGTCGCGCGGTTCCCCGCGCCCCTTCACATCCATAAACCCCCTGTTGAGAGGTGCACGTTCGTGTCCCTTAGCCGTAGACAGGTCACCTCGGCGGCCCTCGCCGCCCTTCCTCTCGGGCTGGCAGGAGCCGTTCCTGCCCACGCCGGTGGATCCCGGCCCCGCACGCTGTTCATCGCCGGTGACTCCACCGCTGCCCAGAAGTACTCCGACGCCGCTCCCGAGACCGGGTGGGGCATGGCGTTGCCGTTCTTTCTGCACAAGGACCGGCCGGTCGCCAACCACGCCGTGAACGGACGCAGTTCCAAGAGCTTCGTCGACGAAGGCCGGCTCGACGCCGTCCTCGCCGCGATCCGGCCGGGGGACTTCCTGCTGATCCAGTTCGCGCACAACGACGAGAAGACCACCGACCCGACGCGGTACACCGAGCCCTGGACGACGTACCAGGACTACCTGCGGATGTACATCGACGGCGCCCGTGCGAAGGGCGCGCGGCCCGTGCTCGCCACGCCGGTCGAGCGCCGCAGGTTCGACGCCGAGGGGAACGCCCTGCCGACGCACGGCGAGTATCCCGCCGCCATGCGCGCGCTCGCCGAGTCGGAGCGGGTGGCGCTGCTCGACGTCCAGGCCCTCTCGCTCGCGCTGTGGCAGCAGCTCGGGGTCGAGGCGACGAAGACGTACTTCAACTGGACCGCGACCGAGCAGGACAACACGCACTTCAATCCGCCGGGCGCGATCGCCGTGGCGCGACTCGTCGCCCGGGAGCTGCTGCGGACGCGGGTGCTCGGGCCGCGGGACGTCGTCCGGCTGCACGACGAGATCCCCACGTCCTGGATCACCTGGCCCGCGCCGCTTTCGTAACCCGCGCCGCTTCCGTAACCCGCGCCGCTTTCGTCACCGCTCTCGGAACACGCACCGCTCTTTCACTCAGAGGAGACCCGCACAGTGCGTACACAGTCATGTCATGGACGCGTCATAGCTGCTCTGGTGGGGTGCACCGCACTGGTGCTGTCCGTCACCGGCACGGCCTCCGCCCAGCCCCAGGTCCAGTCCCAGTCCCAGGCCTCCCACTCCGCCTCCCGTGATCTCGGCCGGCAGGTCCTGGGCGTCAAGGACGGTTGGGGGTCCTACGGGACCGGGACCACCGGTGGGTCGGCCGCCGACGCCGCCCATGTGTACACCGTCACCACCTGGGCCGAGTTCAAGGCCGCCCTCGCCGCCGGCGGGACCGCGCCGAAGATCATCAAGGTGAAGGGCGTCATCGACGCCGTCGCCGAGGGGTGCGACGCCTTCGCCGCACCCGGCTACGACTTCGACGCCTACCTCGCCAAGTACTCGCCCGAGGCCTGGGGGCTGGACACCGACCTGAGCGCCGAGCCCGACGACAGCCCGGAGGGGCTGCGTCGCACCTCCCAGGCCAACCAGGACAAGGCCATCAAGGCGAACATCCCGGCCAACACCACCATCGTCGGCATCGGCAGGAACGCCGGGTTCAAGGGCGTCAGCCTGCAGATCAAGGCCGTCGACAACGTGATCATCCGGAACCTGGCCTTCGAGTCGCCCATCGACTGCTTCCCGCAGTGGGACCCGACCGACGGCGCCAAGGGCAACTGGAACTCCGAGTACGACACCGCCGTCGTGTACGGCTCCACGCATGTCTGGCTGGACCACAACACGTTCACCGACGGCACGCACCCGGACAGCGCCGCGCCGACCTACTTCGGCATGCTCTACCAGCAGCACGACGGAGAGCTGGACATCGTCCGGGGCGCCGACTACGTCACCGCCTCCTGGAACGTCTTCACCGAGCACGACAAGACGATCCTCATCGGCAACAGCGACAGCGAGTCGACGGCCGCCGGCGACCGGGGCCACCTCAAGGTGACCTTTCACCACAACCAGTTCTCGAACCTGGTCGAGCGCGCGCCCCGCGTCCGCTTCGGCCAAGTGGACTCCTACAACAACCACTTCGTCGGCAACGACTCCTACGCCTACAGCTTCGGCATCGGCAAGGAGTCCCAACTCGTCGCCCAGCACAACGCGTTCACGCTGCCGCAGGGGGTCAGCGCGGCCAAGGCGCTGAAGCGGTGGAACGTCTCTCCGGTCACCGCCGACGACAACTACGTCAACGGCACGCTGACCGACCTGATCGCGGTGCACAACGCGGAGATCCCCGGCGAGGTCCTGCAGTCCGGCGCGGGCTGGACCCCGACCCTGCGCACCAAGGTCGACCCGGCACAGGCGGTCCCGCGGATCGTGGACTGCGGCGCGGGCGCCGGCCGCCTGGGCTGACCCGACCCGACCCGACCCGACCCGACCGACCTGGCCGATCCGACCGACCCGGCCAGTCCGGCCAGTCCGGCCAACCCTTTTGTACGACGGCCGGGGCGGCGGCACCCGTCGCCACCCCGGCCCGTCCCCCTCCGTCCCGGCCCGTCCCCGCAGAGCCGTACCGCCGCACCGCGAAGGAGCACCCGCATGCCCTCGCCCCACCTCGGTCAACTCCCCCTTTCCAGAAGGGGATTCCTCGCCGCGAGCGTCGGCACGGTCGCCGCCCTCGGCCTCGCCGCCCCGCCCGCGCGGGCAGCCACCGGACGGCGCCGCCCCTTCGGCCGCTACGGCAGCCCCGCCGCCCGTCGCACCCCCCGGACCCTGTACGTCGCCCCGGACGGCCAGGGCGACTTCACCTCCGTCCGCGCCGCCGTCGCCGCCACCACCGGCAGCGGCTGGACCCTCGTCCTCGCACCGGGCGTGTACCGGGAAACGGTCGCCGTCGACGTCACCCGCACCGAGGCCACCTGGATCGGCGCCTCCGAGAACCCCCGTGACGTCGTCATCGTCTACGACAACGCGGCCGGCACCCCCAAGCCCGGCGGCGGCACCTACGGCACCACCGGATCGGCCACCACCACCGTGCAGGCCGACGGCTTCACCGCCCGCTGGATCACCTTCGCCAACGACTGGCTGCGCGCCGACCACCCCGACATCACCGGCACCCAGGCCGTCGCCATCAAGGTCCAGGGCGATCGCTCCGCCTTCCACCACTGCCGCTTCCTCGGCCACCAGGACACCCTGTACGCCGACTCCATCGCCCTCGGCGTCTTCGCCCGCCAGTACTACGCGCACTGCTACGCCGAGGGAGACGTCGACTTCGTCTTCGGCCGGGCGACGGCCGTCTACGAGCACTGTCACTTCCGCACCCTGAACCGCACCGACCTGGCCGCCGCGCCCTACGGCTTCGTCTTCGCGCCGTCCACGGCCGGCGCCAACCCGCTCGGTTACCTGGTCAGCCGGAGCCGGGTCAGCAGCGCGGCCCCGGACGCCTTCTACAAACTGGCCCGCCCCTGGGTCCCCAGCTCCGACACCACCGCCCGCCCGAGCCTCACCGTCCGCGACACCCGCCTCGACGCCGGCCTCGACGCGGTGGCGCCCTACACCAACATGTCGAACTCCTTCCCCTGGCAGAACCAGCGGTTCGCCGAATACCGCAACAGCGGCCCCGGAGCGGTGGTCTCCGTGCCGGAGAACCGCCCCCAACTCACCGCCGAACAGGCCGAGTCGGCGACCCGCGAGGCCTACCTCGGCGACTGGGAGCCCTGGAAGGGGGAGTGCTGACATGCTGCGCAGACGCACTCTTCTCGCGGGCCTCACCGGCGGCGCCCTCATGGCGACGACTCCGGCCTTCGCCCACACCCGCCGTGTCCTGCACGTCCGCCCGGGCGACTCGCTGCAGGCGGCCGTGGACGCGGTCGACGGCCCCGGCTGGACGATCGTCGTGCACCCGGGCACTTACCGTCAGGTCGTCAACATCCCTGCGGAAAAGGGGGAGTTGACCCTACGAGGTGCGAGCCGGGATCCACGCGCCGCCGTGATCGTCTACAACAACGCCAACGGCACACCGAAGCCCGACGGCTCGGGCACCTACGGCACCGCGGGCTCCGCCACCTTCACCTCCGCCGCCCCCGGCCTCACCGTCCGCGACCTCACCCTCGCCAACGACTGGCTGCGCGCCGACCACCCGGACATCACCGGCACCCAGGCCGTCGCCGCCTACGTCACCGGCGACCGCAGCCACTTCGAGGACGTCCGGCTCCTCGCCCACCAGGACACCCTGTTCGCGGACACCACCGCGCTGGACGCCTTCGACCGGCAGTACTACCGCCACTGCTACATCGAAGGAGACGTCGACTTCGTCTTCGGCCGGGCCCGGGCGGTCTTCGACGCCTGCCACTTCCACACCCTCCAACGGGACGTGACCTTCACCCCCAAGGGCATGGTCTTCGCCCCCGCCACCGCCCGCGCCAACCCCTACGGCTTCCTCGCCCTCCGGGGCCGGATCACCTCAGGCGCCGAGGACGCGGCGTACAAGATCGCGCGGCCCTGGGTGCCGTCGTACGAGACGACCGCCTGGCCCTCGCTGGTCGTGCGGGACACGTGGATCGGTTCCGGGATCGACGCGGTGACCCCGTACACCAACATGCGTGACGCCTACCCCTGGCAGACCATGCGCTTTCGCGAGTACGCCAACTCCGGTCCGGGCGCGGTGATCTCGGTGCCGGAGAACCGTCCGCAACTGACCGCCGAGGAGGCGGCGACGCACACCCGGCGGACCTATCTCGGGGACTGGAGGCCGTATGAGCGGCGTCCATGACCCGGTGGGTCGGCGGGCGTTCGTGGTCGGGACAGGGGCCGCGCTGCTGACCGGGGGAGTGGCCACCGGCGCGGCCGAGGCGGCCGTCGGACCGCTCCCCGACTTCCACCCCGCCCTCAAGGCCGCGCTGACCTTCCCCCTGGCCTGGGGAGACTCCCCGCTCCGCGACTTTCGCGCCTGGCGCCGGGCGGCTCGCACCAAGGTCGAGGAGCTGCTCGTCGTCGAACGGGAGGACGGGGCGCCGTACGCCCCCGAGTTCGGCCCGCCCGTCCAACAGGACGGCTACACGGGCCGGTTGGTGACGCTCTCCCTCACCCGCCACGAGCGGGTCCGGGCCGCCCTGCTCACCCCCGACGGCCCCGGCCCCTTCCCGGCGGTGCTGCTCCTGCACGACCACGGGGCGAAGTTCGACATCGGCAAGGAGAAGCTGGTCCGGCCCTGGTACGACGACGTGCGGCTCGCCTCCGCGCAGGCGTGGGCGCAGAAGTACTTCAGCGGACGCTTCGTCGGCGACGAGCTGGCCCGGCGGGGATACGTCGTACTGTGCGCGGACGCCCTCGGCTGGGGCGACCGCGGGCCTCTCGCCTACGACCAGCAACAGGCCCTCGCCTCCAACTTCTTCAACCTCGGCTCCTCGCTCGCCGGGCTCATGGCCCGCGAGGACGCCCGGGCCGCGGGGTTCCTGGCGGGCCTCGACCGCGTGGACGCCCGCCGGGTCGGGGCCGTCGGGTTCTCCATGGGCGCCTTCCGCGCCTGGCAGACGGCCGCGCTGACCGACGCCATCGCGGCCACCGCCTCCGTGTGCTGGATGACCGGCCTGAAGGAAATGATGGTGCCCGGCAACAACACCCTGCGCGGGCAGTCCTCCTATTACATGCTCCACCCGGGCCTTCCCCGGTACCTCGACTTCCCCGACGTGGCGAGCATCGCCGCACCCAGGCCGATGCTGTTCTTCAGCGGCGCGCTGGACCCCCTCTTCCCCGCCGACGGCGTACGGGTGGCCCACGACAAGCTGCGCGCCGTCTGGCGCTCCCGTCACGCCGAGGAGCGGTTGCACCTCAGGACCTGGCCCGACCTCGGCCATGTCTTCGTCGACCGTATGCAGGACGAGGTCTTCACCTGGCTCGACTCCGTCCTCTGAATCACCGCACCATCCCCCCCCACCCGCACGAGAAAGGACCGCACTCCATGTCTCGTCGTACCGCTCTCACGGCCCTCGCCGCCCTGTCCCTGGGCGCCGGACTCGCCGTCGCCCTGCCCACCCAGGCACAGGCCGCCACCGTGGTCGTCAGCAACTCCACCGACCTGTCCAACGCCATCAAGAACGCCACCGCCGGCACCGTCATCCAGGTCCGCGGCGGCACCTACTACCCGACGGCCACCCTCCAGTCCACGGCCAACGGCAGTTCCTCCTCGCCCATCACGCTCACCGCGTACGGCTCGGAGACGGTGAAGATCGACGGGTCGTCGCTGCCCTCCGGCGGCTGGATCTTCAAGCTGACCGCCGACTACTGGAACGTCTCCAACATCACCTTCCAGAACTCCCCGGACAGCGCGGTCGTCTGCCAGTCCTGCACCGGCACCAACTGGAACAACGTCAAGACCATCAACGGCGGCGACTCCGGCTTCACGCTCACCGGTGACGGGACGGTCAACAACACCGTGAAGAACCTGGACAGTTACGGCAACTACGACGCCGCCAACCACGGCCAGAACGCGGACGGGGTGGCCATCAAGTTCGGCTCCGGCACCGGCAACCTCGTCACCGGAGCCCGGCTCTACAACAACTCGGACGACGGCATCGACCTCTGGTCCTTCTCCTCCCCGGTCACCATCGAACACACCTGGTCCTTCGGCAACGGCGTCAACCGCTGGGGCGACTCCGCCTTCGAGGGCAACGGCAACGGCTACAAGCTGGGCGGTAACGGCGTCACCGTCGCGCATGTCATCAACAACTCGGCCGCCTGGGGAAACGCCGGAAACGGTTTCACCGAGAACTCCAACACCGGGGCGATCGTCATCAACCGCACCACGGCCTACGCCAACAGCAAGTGGGGCTACTACTTCGCCACCAGCTCCGCCAAGCTCGGCAAGAACCTCGCGGTCGGCAACGGCGGCGGCGCGGTCAGCAAGGGCTCGAAGGTCTCCTCGTCCGGCAACAACTGGGACTCCGGCGTCTCCACCCCCGGCTTCAGGTCCACGGACGCGAGCAGCACGTACAACGCCCGCAGCTCCAGCGGCACCCTGCCCGCCACCACGTTCCTGACGACCGGCTCGACGACCATCGGAGCGACGATGAACTGACCGGCCCCGGGGCCACTTGGGCGCCTGACCCGACCGCTTGACCCGTTTTTTGCCGGCCGAACGGGTATCGATCGGGCAACGGGTCTCGCGCTCGACCGCGTGACGCGCGTAGAAAGCCTGTCATGCATAAGTCACTGCGCATCGCGGCCGTCAGCGCCGCCTGTGCCGTCGCTGCCGGCGCCCTGTATGGCGCCGGCGCGGCGACGGCCGGCCAGTCCACGGCCAACTCCACCCACGAGCCCTACAACATCGGGCTCCTGGTGAAGGACATCGACACCTACTACGGCACCGCGCCGGACGCGAACGGCGTGTACCAGGCGTCGCCGGTCAGCCCGTACGCCAAGGACCTCGCGAGCATCGACAAGGCCGCCAGGAAGTACATCGACAAGGCCGCCCGCAAGGCGGTCAAGAAGGGGGAGAAGCCCGCGGTCGTCTTCGACATCGACGACACGCTGCTGCTCAGCCTCGACTACGAGAAGAAGACCAACTACACGTACAACTCGACCACTTGGGCCGAGTACGTGGCGCAGGCCAACCGTCCGGCCGTCTTCGGCAGCCCCGAGCTGGTGCGGTACGCGAAGGCCAAGGGCGTCGAGGTCTTCTACAACTCGGGCCTGAAGGAGTCGCAGCGCGCCTCGGCCGTCGAGAACCTGAAGAAGGTCGGCGCCGACGTGAACCTCGACGCCGCCCACGTCTTCCTCAAGGACGCGGCCAACCCGCCGTCCTACCTCAGTGCCTGCGCGACGCCGGGCACCTGGACCTGCACGACCGTGCAGTACAAATCCGGCACGCGCAAGCACATCGAGGACGACCTCGGGTACGAGATCATCGCCAACTTCGGCGACCAGTACTCGGACCTCGACGGCGGCTACGCCGACAAGAAGTACAAGCTCCCGAACCCGACGTACTTCGTCAGCTGACGCACCGTCACCGTCGGTCGGCCTCCACGGTCCACGTGTGGCGCGTTCCGTCGGGGGCCGTGACGGTGTACGTCTGCGGCGTGCGGAAGTCGCGACGCGTGCCGGAGCGCGGGGTCACCGAGGCGCCCTCGGCCACCCACAGCTTCGGGGCGAGGCCGCGCAGATCGGCCCCCGCCTCCATCGGCAGGACGACCTTCGAGGCCGACTCGGTGACGACGGCGTACCCCTTCTGGTGCTTCGCCGTCGCGTCCACGATCGAGGTGGGGGTGCTCGGGTACGCGGTCAGCAGCCGGTCGTACTCCCGCTGGGTCACCGGCAGGACCGTGCCGTGCCGGGGGCTCGCCGGGAGCTGGTAGTCCTTCGACATGGTCCAGCGGCCCGAGTCGAGGTCGGTCGTCTCGAAGGGGACATAGCCGCGGGCGCCGTACTCGTCGATGAACAGGTACCACTTGTCCTCGGTGTTGGACTTGAAGACCGTCGGCCCCTCGCCCCGGCTGATCGAGCCGCTGCCGATGCAGTCGGCGACGAAGTCGTACTTCGTCGAGGTGAGGCTCGTCGACTTCTCGCCCGTGATGAACTTCGAGCAGGGCGAGCTGGAGGACGCATCGCGCTCGTCCTTCGTGTAGCGGTAGTAGGTGTCCTTGTGCTTCACGACCGTGGAGTCGATGACCGAGTAACCCGGGTCGTCCCAGACCTTCGGCGCGCTGAAGGCGCGGAAGTCCTTCGTCGTCGCGTACAGCATCTTGTTGTACGTCGATCCGGTGTGCCGGGGGTCGTCGTCGGCGTACAGCTTGGACGCCCAGAAGACGACGTACTCGCCGAGGCTGTCGTCCCAGTAGGCCTCCGGCGCCCAGGTGTTGCCCGCGTTGTCGGGGGCCACCTTCACCAGCCGCTGGTCGGTCCAGTGAACCAGGTCGGTCGAGTCCCAGATCATGATCGACTTGCTGCCGTGGCGCTGGACGTCGTCCCAACTGCCGCTGCTGTTCTGGTACATGCGCAGGTCGGTGGCGATGAGGAAGAACTTGTCACCCTTGGGGGAGCGGATCACGAACGGGTCGCGCAGGCCCTTCTCCCCGATGGTCGAGGTGAGGACCGGGCGTGCGCCGTTCAACTCCCGCCAGTGCAAAGGGTCGTTGCCCCGGCTGAGGGCGTAGCGGATCTGTTCGCCGTCGGCCGTTCCCTCGCCGGTGAAGTAGGCGAAGAGGTAGCCGGCGTACTTCGGGTGGTGCACGGGTGGGGCTCCGGGAGTGGTGGCCGCCGCCGTGCCGGGCGGGGCGGTCAGCAAGGTGAGGAAGAGGGCCAGGAGCAGTGTGCGGACGATACCCAGGCGGCGCATGACACTTCCTGTGTGAGTGTGGGGGTTTTGGGTTTCCTTTGGGTGTTTCTGTGGGGTGCAGTGCCTTCGGAGTGTCACCAGCGGGGATCGGGCCGTCAATCGGTGAGGCCGGGGCGGCAGCGAGCGAAAGTTTCGATCCTTGTCGCGGGCGCGCGGCAACCCTTTCCGGCCGCGGCGGCGACTGGTGGGCAGAAACGGGCCGGGCGGCCCCTCCGGCCCGTTTCGTCCCATCGGCCTCAGCGAAAGGAACGCCCCGTGCGTTTGAGCACCGGACGTCACCGCAGGACGCGCACCCTCTCGATCGCCGCCGCGGTGGCCGTTTCCGCGGGGGCGGGCGGCGTGTACCTCGGTCTGTCGAACGGCGGCGCCGAGGCCGCCTCGTCGACGGTCACCGTGTCCACCACCGCTCAGCTGGAGTCGGCGGTGAGGAACGCGGTCGCCGGCACCGTCATCCAGGTCCGGGCCGGTACGTACTATCCGACGGCCACGCTCAAGTCGACGGCCGGCGGCACGAGTTCCGCCCGCATCACGTTGCGCGCGTACGGCAGCGAGAAGGTGAGGATCGACGGCTCGAAGCTGCCCGCGGGGTCATGGCTCGCCGGGATCTACGGCAGCTACTGGACCGTGCAGAACCTCACCTTCCAGTCCTCGCCCGCCCAGGGCCTCGTCGTCACCTCGTCGACCGGCGGCATCTTCAAGAACCTGGTCACCGCGAACAACGGCGACTCCGGGTTCACCCTGCGCGGCGACGGCACGGTGAACAACCTCGTGCAGAACCTGGACAGTTACGGCAACTACGATGCCGCAGGGCACGGGCAGAACGCGGACGGCATCGCCATCAAGTTCGGCTCGGGAACCGGCAACAGGATCACCGGGGCGCGGTTGTACAACAACTCGGACGACGGCCTCGACCTGTGGCAGTTCTCCACCCCGGTCACCGTCGAGCACTCGTGGGCCTTCGGCAACGGCAGGAACCGCTGGGGCGACTCCGCCTTCGACGGCAACGGAAACGGTTTCAAGCTGGGTGGCGGGGGCGTCGCGGTGGCGCACCTCGTCAACGCCAACGCCGCCTGGGACAACACGCTGAACGGTTTCACCGAGAACTCCAACACCGGCGCGATCCTGCTGAACCGCAACACCGCCTACGCCAACGCGAAAACGGGTTTCTACTTCGCCACCGGCAAGGCCCGGCTCGCCCGCAACCTCGCGGTGGGCAACAGGGGCGGGCTGGACAAGCTGGGGTCTGCGGCCGTTTCCGCGGCCAACAACTGGGACGGCGGTGTTTCCACGCCGGCCTTCAAGTCGACGGACGCGACGACGGCGTACGGCCCCCGGAGGCCGGACGGCTCCCTGCCGACGACGACGTTCCTGACCACGGGGTCGACGACCATCGGCACGACGATGAACTAGGGCGTGTTTCGAAAGTCCCGCCCGCCCCGTCGCGCAGGGGCGGACACGGAGACGCCCCCACCGGGTTCCAGCGGTGGGGGCGTCTCCTTGTGCCGCCCCGAGAGGGGCTCGGGCCGGCACGTTCTCAGGCGAGCAGGTCGATGCAGTCGAAGGACGTGCCCGGACTCAGGAACGTCGTACCGCTCGAACCGCTCACGATGGAGAGCTTCAGCACGTTGTACTGCGTCACGTCCGTCTTCCAGGCACTCGCCGGGACGTTGTACGTGAAGGTGTGGTTGTTGCCCCGGTAGGACCCCGTCGTCAGGGAGCGGGTCGAGGGCTGGGTGACGGCCGCCGGAACGGGCGACACCCAGTCGTTCACCGACACCCGCGGGCGGCCGTTCGCGAACGCGTCCGTGACGCCGATCCGGAGCGTGTGCGCGGCCGCCGCCTGCTCCCCGGTCAGCTTGAAGTAGAGCAGGACGCCGTCATTGACGTCCTTCCACACGTACGCCGGGAAGGACGCGGCCGCGTCGGCGCCGCCGATCGTGACGTTCCCCGTCCACTTCGCGGCGCGGGCGTCGGACGGGTGGGCGTACGTCATGAGCTTGGCGTTCTTGAACTCGCCGGGGGTGCCGTCCCAGTCGCCGAGCCGCCAGAGCGTCTTCGCGGCAGACGGGTCGCCGGTGATCGAGAGGGTGTGCAGGGTCGTCGTCGCGCCCGCTGTCACCTTCACCGTCTCGGTGTGGACGGCGAGTTCGCCCTTGTGGACGGTCAGGGTGTAGGTGCCCGGGAGCATGCCCTTGCACGAGAACGCGCCCGTTCCGGCGGCGGCCTTCGCCCAGTACTGCGCGGCGGGGTTGGCGAAGCCGACCGTGTAGGGGTGGCTCGCGTCCATGCCCTTCAGGCCCACGCCCGCGACCTTGCCACGGCCCGCCCTGCCGACCCAGCCGGTGATGCCGAGGCCGTCCACCCAGGAGGTGTCCAGCTTGTCCTGGAACAACGACGGGGACGGCGCGGCGCCGTCGGTGAAGGCCAGGACGTACGGACCCTGCAGTCCGAACCGTTCCGCCTCGGTCTGGGCCTCGTTGTAGTGCAGGATCTCGTAGAGGCCCGCGCCCTTGTCGTTGGAGTGGCGCAGCAGGGACCGGTAGAAGGGGCCGCCGGAGGCCTTCTCGTGGTTGGAGCGGACGAGGTACAGGCCGACCGAACCCGTCGTGAAGCCGACGTGGTCGTAGTCGATCGTGCGCCTGCCCGAGTAGTGCTTGGAGTGGGTCGTGCCGTCCGCGCGCCGCCACACGTCACCGGCCTCGATGATCGTGTCGGAGGCCTCGATCCAGGAGTCGGAGCCGGTGTTGGGGAACATCCCGGGCCTGAGCCGGACGATGTACCGGGTCGCGGTGAAGGAGGCGTCGGCCTTGTTCGTCCAGAGGTAGATGTTGTTCTGGCCGCTGCGGGCCGCGTACCACTGGGTGATCGGGCCGTGCGCGACTTTGATCAGGATCGTCGGGCCGGACTGCTCGACGGTGACGGCGGAGGCGCCGAGGCCGGACTCGACGTGCGAGTGCTTGCCGCCGTAGCCCTCGTACTCCTTGCCCTTGTAGAGAAGTGAGGTGAGGTCGCCGGTGGTCTTCGACACCTTGAAGACCAGCGAGGATCCCGTGTCGACGACATAGTTCCCGCCGTCGTCCCGGTAGCCGAAGGCCGCGGCGGACGCGGACGACAGGAGGCCGGCGCCGCCCGCGACGGCCGCGCCGGTGGCGGCGACACCGATCGCGGACGCCCCGAGCACACGTCGGCGCGTGAGGGGTCGTCTCTTGTGCGTGCTCAAGGAGTGCTCCGTCGTGCTCGAACGTTCACTCGGAGGCGGGTGTGCCGGTGCGGCGGTCATGGGCCCGGTCCTCGAGTGCGTGGTGACTCTTGTGCCTGGTGGTCGTCACCGGTGAGGAAAGGGTTGCCGCTGTTTCAGAAGTTTTTACGAGGCTCTCTCGACCGGTCCTACGGGTCGCCCTCGCCTCGTCCTACGAGTCGCCCTCGCCGTTCTCGTGGGCGGCGAAGTCGCCGCCCACGGAACCCTGCCGCGTGTCCGACTTGCCCTTGATGGCGTAGGTGTCGCCCTTGGCGTCCCGGCCGCCGCGGTCGTGGTTGTACTGCCCGGCGAACACCCAGTCGCCCTTGGCGACCGTACGGCCCTCCTTGAGCACCCAGGTGTAGACCAGGAAGCCGTCCCGCTCGGCGACCGTGAAGGTGAAGTCGTCCTCGGGCAGGGAGCGCCAGGCGCCCGCCGACGAGACCCCGCCGGTCTGCGCGACCTTCAGCTGCACGGTGAGCTCGGTGAGCACCTCGGACGTCTTCAGGGTGACGTTGCTCTGCGCCCAGAAGTCGTTGCTGTGCGGGTCGACCGAGCCGTCCGACCACAGCGGGCCGTCCTCCTCGTCGTTCTTCGCCGGCAGTTCGGCCGCGGGTGCGGAGGGCGTGGCCTGCGCGGCGTGGGTCGGGGAGGCGCTCGGCTTCGCCGGGCCCTTCGCGCCGCCGCCGGAACTCGGCGTGGCCTTCGGCGAGGCCGGGGGGCGGCTCGTCGCGTCCGGCGACTCGATCGGGGGCGGTGACACGGAGACCGTCTGCTGGGGCGGGGTGTCGTCCTTCACCGCGGACGCGACCGCGTAGCCGCCGACCGCGAGCATGCTCGCGACCGCGGCCGTGGCCCCCACGATCCGCACCCAGCCCCACAGCGGCGGGCGGGTCGCCCGATGGTCGGACCGGTCCAGTGACTGCCCCGCCATACCGCGCTCGACCCGGGCCAGGATGCGCGCCCGGTCGGGCTCATGTGCCTCGGCCGCCCCGTGCAGCCGGGCGCGCAGTTCGTCGTGTACGTCCCGCTGCATCGTCATCGGTCCCTTCCCGAGGCCGTGGCCTCACCGGTGCGCACCATCGCGGGCACCTTGAGCGGAGTTCCCCTGGCGCCGAGCAGCTTCTGCAGCTCGGCCATTCCCTTGGAGGTCTGGCTCTTCACCGTACCCACCGAGACCCCGAGGGCGAGCGCGGTGTCCTTCTCCGAGAGGTCGAAGGCGTGCCGCAGCACCACACAGGCCCGTTTGCGGAACGGCAGTCTACGCAGCGCCGACTGGACGTCCACCACGCCCGCGATGTCGGGGTTCTCCGTCTTCTCCTCGCGCTGCGACCAGAACAGGGCGATCCGGCGGCGCTCACGGACGGCGCTGCGGATACGGGTGCGGGCCAGGTTGGCGACGACGCCACGGGCGTACGCCACCGGATGGTCGGCCGCGCGCACCCGGTCCCAGCGGTTCCACAGCGCGAGGAGCGCGTCCGCCGCCAGGTCGTCGGCGGCATCCGCCTCACCGGTCAACAGATGGGCGAGGCGGGACAGTTCCGCGTAGTGACGGTCGAAGAAGGCATGGAATTCCACGGAGGCGGCGTCGTCGACGACTGTGCCCACGGGTGACCTCTTCTCGATGCGACTTCTGGCACCCGTCGGGGTGCGGCCTGTGCGTGTCATGTGAATGACATGGGGATCCCGAGGAGGTTGTCGGGACGAGATCGGGAAGCGTAGCAGTGGTCGACCGCTTGGTTTGGTACGGGGGTTCGAACATCATGTGGCAGGCCGAACAAGAGCGGAACTCGATTCCGTAACACGGCGAAAACCCGAAGAGGGTTCAACGACGGAACAATCCAGCCAGCATCCGCACCCAGATCATTCAGGCACCTAGGAGTACCAGTCATGTCCGAGACGAAGAAGGCGGCCGACCGGCCAGCTGCCCCGCCGGCCGCGGCGAGCAGCGTCGACCGGTTCTTCAAGATCTCCGAACGGGGATCCACCTTCGGCCGGGAGATACGCGGCGGCTTCGCCACGTTCTTCACCATGGCCTACATCCTTGTCCTGAATCCGATCATTCTGGGCAGCGCCAAGGACAAGTTCGGGCACCAGCTCGACACCGTCCAACTGACCACCGCGACCGCCCTGGTGGCGGCCGTCATGACGATCGTGATGGGCGTCGGCGGCAACCTGCCCCTGGCGCTCGCCGCGGGCCTCGGCCTGAACGCGGTCGTCGCCTTCCAGATCGCCCCGCTGATGAGCTGGGACGATGCGATGGGCCTCATCGTCCTGGAAGGCCTGCTGATCTGCGTCCTGGTGATGACCGGTCTGCGCGAGGCCGTCATGCACGCCATCCCGCAGCCGCTCAAGCAGGCGATCAGCGTCGGCATCGGTCTGTTCATCGCCTTCATCGGCTTCGTCGACGCCGGTTTCGTCAGCCGGATCCCCGACTCCGCGAACACCACCGTCCCCGTGCAGCTCGGCGGCACCGGCACGCTCAGCGGCTGGCCGATCCTCGTCTTCTGCCTCGGCGTGCTGCTGACGATCGGGCTGCTCGCCCGCAAGGTCAAGGGCGCGATCCTGATCAGCATCGTGACCATGACGGTGCTCGCGATCGTCATCAACTCGATCGCCGACATCAAGTCCTGGGGCCTGACCACGCCCTCGTGGCCCGACAAGCTGGTCGGCACCCCCGACTTCGGGCTGATCGGTCACTTCAGCCTGTTCGGCGCGTTCGGCGAGACCAGCGCCATCACGGTCGTCCTGCTGGTCTTCACGCTCATCCTGTCCGACTTCTTCGACACCATGGGCACGGTCGTCGGCATCAGCGCGGAGGCCGGACTGCTGAACGAGAAGGGCGAGGTGCCCAACCTGGGCCGCGTGCTGCTCATCGACGGCGCGGCGGCGGTCGCGGGCGGCGCGGCCTCGTCGTCCTCCGCGACCTCCTACATCGAGTCGGCGGCCGGCGTCGGCGAGGGGTCGCGCACCGGCTTCTCCAACCTGGTCACCGGCGGCCTCTTCGCCCTCGCCCTGTTCCTGACGCCGGTCCTCACCATCGTCCCCCTCCAGGCGGCGGCGCCGGCCCTGGTCGCCGTCGGCTTCCTGATGATGACGCAGGTCAAGAGCATCGACTGGGACAAGTACGAGATCGCCATCCCGGCGTTCCTCACCATCGCCGTGATGCCGTTCACGTACTCGATCACCAACGGCATCGGCGCGGGCTTCCTGGCGTACGTCGTCATCAAGACGGTCCTCGGCAAGGCGAAGGACGTGCACTGGCTGCTGTGGGGGGCGTCGGCGCTGTTCGTGGTGTACTTCGCGATCGACCCGATCGAGCAGATCCTGGGCGTGAAGTGACCTCTTTGACGGTCTAGGGCGGGTTTCGCCCTAGTTCTTCAGTGCCGCCTCCATCATCGCCTTCGCGACGGGGGCGGCCAGTCCGTTGCCGCTGACCTCGGAACGCGCCGCGTCCGACTGCTCGACCACGACCGCCACGGCGACCTCCTTGCCCGACGAGTCGGACTTGCCGTACGACGTGAACCAGGCGTACGGCGCCTTGCTGTTGTTCTCGCCGTTCTGTGCGGTGCCCGTCTTGCCGCCGACGGTGACGCCGTCGATGAGCGCGTTCGTGCCCGTGCCCTTCTCGACGACCGTCTGCATCGCCGACTGCAACTGCTCGGCGGTGTCGGAGCTGACGATCTCCTTCGTGGACGCCTTGTCGTCGTAGTCCTCCAGGACGTCGCCGCCGCCGTTGGTGATCTGCGAGACCATGTGCGGCGAGACCAGCTTGCCGCCGTTGGCGATGGCGGCCGACACCATGGCCATCTGCAACGGGGTCGCGGTCACGTCGAACTGGCCGATGCCGGTCAGCGCCGTGGACGACTCGTCCATGCCGGACGGATACACGCTCGGGTACGCCCGCACCGGCACGTCCTGGCTGTCGTCGTTGAAGCCGAACTTCTCGGCCATCGCCCTCAGCTTGTCCTGCCCCAGCTGCACGGCCATGTGCGCGAACACGTTGTTGCAGGAGTACTGCAGGGCGATCCGGATCGTGGCGTTCTCGCAGGGCGCGGAGGGGTTCTCGTTGCTCAGGTCCCTCCGCGTGCCCGGCAACCTGTACGGGTCCGCGCTGTCGGTCTTCTCGTCCACCGACGAGTACAGCCCGTCCTCCAGCGCGGCCGCCGCCACGACCAGCTTGAAGGTGGAGCCCGGCGCGAGCGGCTGGCGCAGCGCCCGGTTGGTGAGCGGCTTGTCGGGGTCCGCGTTCAGCTGCTTCCAGGCGGTCCCGGCGGTGTTGGCGTCGGTCAGCGACGACGGGTCGTACGACGGGGTCGACACGACCGCGAGGATCTGGCCGGTCTTCGGGTCGATCGCGACGGCGGCGCCCTTCTTGTCGCCGAGCGCGTCGTACGCCGCCTTCTGCACGTCCGGGGCGATCGTGGTGATCACGTTGCCCGGGTCGGCCCGCTTGTTCGTGACCGTGTCCAGCGCCGTCTTCAGGCGGGTGTCCGTGCCGTTGAGCAGGCTCGTGTAGATGCCTTCGAGCTGCGTCGGGGCGTAGCTCTGCGAGGCGTAGCCCGTCACCGCCGCGTACAGCTCGCCGTCTCTGTACGTGCGCTTGTATCTGAGATCGCCGCCCGACGTGACGGCCGAGCCGGTGATCGCCTTTCCGGCCACGACGATGTTCCCGAGCGGCTCCGCGTACGTCTCGATCGCGTTGCGCCGGTTGTCCTTGTCGTCCGCGAGTGCCTGGCCCTCGTAGAACTGCACCCAGGTGGCCCGGACCAGCAGGGCCAACACCAGCAGCAGCGCGAAGACCGAGGCGCGCCTGATCGTCTTGTTCATGGCGATGAGAAAGACGAACGGGAAGAGATCGATCGTTCCCGTCCGCCTGGATTCTCATCGTCCGTTCATGTGGGGTCCCAGGGCCCGTGCTCGCGGGCCCGGTCGTCCGGGGCCGGTTCAGGACTCCAGCCGCAGCACGACCTCCTCGATCTCCTCGCCCCGCGCGTGCGCGTAGCCGGTGGCCCACGCGGTCGGCCGGAAGCCGCACTTTTCCAGCACCCGCAGGGAGCCGGCGTTGTCGGCCGCCGCCCGCGCGAACAGCGGACGCTCCCCGACCTCGCGGAGCAGGCCCAGCAGCGCGGCCGTGGCGATGCCCCGGCCCCAGTACGCCCGGTCCACCCAGTACGTCACCTCGCGCTCGCCCGGCTCCCCGTACACCGCCGTGCTGCCGACGACGTCCCCGTCGGCGAGGACCGTGCGCAGCACGGCGGACGAGGAGCGGATCGTCTTCCAGTGGCTGTCGAAGGCGTCCCGGTCGGCCGGATCCTTCGGGGTGAAAGCGGCCATTCTGAGGGACTCGGGGTCGTTCATCTGCCGGTAGAACACCGGCAGATCGCTGTCGTGGACCTGGCGCAGGGTGATCAGCATGTTTCAGAGCCTACGTCGGCGCCCGGCCCGCCCTCAGAGGCGACGGGTCGCCAGCGTGAGCCGGTCGCGCGCGTCGAACAGGGCGTCCTTCACCAGCTGCTCGTGCGCGGGCGTGAGCCTGGCCACCGGCACCGAGCAGCTGATCGCGTCCCGGGCCGGCGTGCGGTACGGGATCGCCACGCCGAAGCAGCGCAGGCCCAGCGTGTTCTCCTCGCGGTCCACCGCGATGCCCTGCTCGCGGACCTGGTGCAGCTCCTCGATGAGCTTCTCGCGGTCGGTGATGGTGTGCTCGGTCAGCGCCGGGAGCGTCTCCGGCAGCATCTTGCGGACCTGCTCGTCGGTGTAGGTGCTGAGCAGCGCCTTGCCGAGGGAGGTGGAGTGGGCGGGCAGCCGGCGGCCGACGCGGGTGAAGGGGCGCAGGTAGTGCTGGGACTGGCGGGTCGCGAGGTAGACGACGTTCGTGCCGTCGAGGCGGGCGAGGTGGATGGTCTCGGTGGTGTCGTCGGAGAGCCGGTCCAGGGTCGGCCGGGACGCCGCGACGACCTCGTCGCCGTCGATGTAGGAGGTGCCGACGAGCAGCGCCCGCACGCCGATGCCGTACCGTGTGCCCGTCGCGTCGGTCTCCACCCAGCCCAGCTCCACCAGGGTGCGCAGCAACATGTAGAGACTGGACTTGGGATATCCGACGGCCTCCTGGACCGATGCCAGGGAGTGCATTCCTGGGCGGCCGGCGAAGTATTCCAGCAGCTCAACCGTCCGCACCGCGGACTTGACCTGCGCCCCGCCCCCCGTCTCGCCAGCCGACATCGCCCTTGACCCCTTCGTTCGACGAGAAGCTGAAGATATAGTCTCCAACAGCATATTCACCATCAGAGACAGCGTTCAGCATATCGAACATCCCTGGTGGGTGAGCCAGTACCAGAGCCTGTACCGAACATGGTCAGTACCAAGCGTGGAGGGACCCGCGGTGGCAGCAGCACCAGTCTGGAGTGTCGACCCCCGAACCGGGAAGCAGCGTGAACAGGTTGCGGTGGAGGCCACGGCCCAGGAGGTCGACACCGTCGTCCGCGCCGCCCACGACGCGCGCGGCTCACTCGCCGACCGCACCGTCCGCGCCGCCTTCCTGCGCTCCGCCGCCGACCGGCTCCAGGCGGCCAAGGACACGCTCGTCGAGGTGGCCGACGCCGAGACCGCGCTCGGCCCGGTCCGGCTGAACGGCGAGCTCGCCCGCACCTGCTACCAGCTGCGGGCCTTCGCCGACATCGTCGACGAGGGCGCCTTCCTGGACGTCGTCATCAACCACCCCGACGACACCGCCACCCCGCCCATCCCCGACCTGCGCCGCTACAAGGTGCCGCTCGGTGTGGTCGCCGTGTACTCGGCGTCCAACTTCCCCTTCGCCTTCTCCGTCGCGGGCGGCGACACCGCGAGCGCGCTCGCGGCCGGCAACCCGGTCGTCGTCAAGTCGCACCCCGACCACCCGGCGCTGTCCGAACTGGTCGCCAAGGTGCTGCGGCACGCCGCCGCCGAGCACAAGATCCCTCAGGGCGTGCTCGGTCTCGTGCACGGCTTCGAGGCCGGCGTCGAGCTGATCAAGCACCCGCTGGTCACCGCCGCGGGCTTCACGGGCTCCATCCGGGGCGGGCGGGCGCTGTTCGACGCGGCCGCCGCCCGGCCTGTGCCGATCCCGTTCCACGGTGAGCTGGGCTCGCTCAACCCCGTCGTGGTGACGGAGGAGGCCGCCGCCGAGCGCGCCGAGACCATCGGCGCCGGGCTCGCCGGGTCCATGACGCTGGGCGTCGGGCAGTTCTGCGTCAAGCCCGGGCTGGTGCTGGTGCCGTCCGGTGCGGCCGGCGACGGCCTGGTCAAGTCGCTGACGGACGCGGTGAGCGACACCGACGCGGGCGTCCTGCTCGACCACCGGATGCGGGACAACTTCATCGCCGGGGTCGCCGAGCGCGCGGAGCTGGCCGACGTGGAGTCGCCGGTGACGCCCGGCGCGGGCGGGGAGCACACCGTCAGCGCGGGCTTCCTGACCGTGCCCGCTGCTCGGCTCGCCGCCGAGGGGGAGCACGATCTGCTGCTGGAGGAGTGCTTCGGACCGGTCACCGTCGTGGCCCGCTACGACGACGAGGGCGAGGTCAAGGCGGTTCTGTCGCGGCTGCCGGGGAACCTGACGGCGACGGTTCAGCTGTCCGAGGCGGAGGCCGCCGGCCAGGGACGGGGGGCGGAGATGCTCGCCGAGCTGACGCCGCTCGCCGGACGCGTGCTGGTGAACGGGTGGCCTACCGGCGTTGCCGTCGCGCCCGCTCAGCATCACGGGGGGCCGTACCCGGCCACCACGTCCACGTCCACGTCTGTCGGCGGGACCGCCATCGAGCGGTGGCTGCGGCCCGTCGCCTATCAGAATGCTCCGGCCGCGCTGCTGCCGGTGGAGCTGCGGGACGAGAACGAGCTGGGGCTGCCCCGGCGGTTCAACGGCCGCCTGGAGCGGTAGCGCTCCGCGGGGGCGCCGTGGGCGCCGTGGGGGTGCGGTGGATCGTCGACTGCGGGTTCGTTCGTGGTGGCCGGTCGCGCCCCCGCGGCGGAGCCGTAAACCGATGGGCCCCGCGCCCCCGGACAGCTCCACCCACCCTGGATAATCGGCCCATGGACGTCTCCCTTCCCGAACTGCCCTTCCCCCTCCGTACGTACGGCCCCGACGGGCACTGGTTGTATGAGGACAGGGTGTTGATCGGGTGGGCCGGGGCTCGGCAGGACCGCTTCGTGCCGCCCACCGGGGAGGCGCTGGACCCCGCTGCCGACGCGCCCCGGCTGCTCGGGGCGCCCGAAGGGGACTTCCAGCTCATCGCCCGCGTCACCGTCGGGTTCAACTGGGCCTTCGACGCGGGGGCGTTGTACGTCCATGTCGGTGAACGGGCCTGGGCCAAGCTCTGTCTGGAGTACTCCCCGGATGTGGCGACCGTCTGCACGGTGGTCACCCGGGGGCACTCCGACGACGCCAACTCCTTCACCGTGGAGGGGAGTTCGGTCTGGCTGCGGGTGAGCAGGACCGGTCGTGCCTTCGCCTTCCACGCCTCCCGGGACGGCAAGCGCTGGACCTTCGTCCGGCTGTTCACGCTCGGCGAGGAGAAGGAGACCGGCGCGGCCCTCATCGGGTTCATGACGCAGTCGCCGATGGGGGACGGGTGCGTCGTGACGTACGACCACCTCGAGTTCAGGACCGAGTGGCCGGACGACCTGAGAGACGGAAGCTGAGCGCACACGCACACGCACCCGCACCCGCACACGCACCCCGCCCACCGCACCCGGTTCGGCCGGGCCGGAACCGGGGGACGGGTCGGCACGTCCTCGGTTGCATGATCGAAGAACGCGTCACGGGAGGCCGGGTGATCCGCACCGCCGTGCCCGCCGAGGCGGAGACCGTCGCCGCCCTGCACGCCCGCGCCCGGGCGACCTACTACCCCGACGGGATCCCGCAGGACGGCACCGACTGGCTCGCGAACTGGCGCACCGCCATCGAGCGGCCCGACGGCCAGGTGCTCTGCGTCGTCGAGCGGGGGCGGATCGTCGGCCTCGCCTCGTTCCGTACGCCCCAGGGGGCGGGGGCGGACACCGTCAAGCTGTTCCAGTTCCATGTCGACCCCGACCACTGGCGCGGCGGCATCGGCACGGCCCTGCACACGGCCTGCGTGGAGCAGTGGCGGGCGGACGGCCGGCGCACGGCGGTGCTCGACGTGCATGCCGGCAACCGGCGGGCCCAGGCCTTCTACGCACGTCAGGGCTGGTTCCCGGACCCGCAGAACCCGCCCGCGCAGGGCGATCACCATCTCTTTCTGCGCTACTGCGTGCCCGGGGAATGATCCGCTCTGATTGAACGTTCACGTACCCGGCGGGGGGAGCCTCCGTACCCGTACGAGCTGGAGAGAACATGAAGGTCGAGATCTGGTCCGACATCGCGTGCCCTTGGTGCTACGTAGGCAAGGCCCGCTTCGAGAAGGCTCTGGAGGCCTTCCCGCACCGCGACCAGGTCGAGGTGGTGCACCGTTCCTTCGAGCTGGACCCCGGCCGCGCCAAGGGCGACGTCCAGCCCGTCCTGGCCATGCTCACCAAGAAGTACGGCATGAGCGAGGCGCAGGCGCAGGCCGGCGAGGAGAACCTGGGCGCCCAGGCCGCCGCCGAGGGCCTCGACTACCGCACCCGCGACCGCGACCACGGCAACACCTTCGACATGCACCGCCTGCTGCACTTCGCCAAGGAGCACGGCCGGCAGGACGAGCTGATCCAGATCCTCTACCGGGCCAACTTCGCCGAGGAGCGGTCACTGTTCGCCGAGGGCGAGGAGCGGCTCGTGGAACTGGCCGTCGAGGCCGGTCTCGACGCCGACGCCGCCCGCACGGTCCTCGCCGACCCGGCCCGCTACGCCGACGAGGTCCGCGCCGACGAGCGTGAGGCCGCCCAGCTCGGCGCGAACGGCGTGCCCTTCTTCGTCCTCGACCGCGCCTACGGCGTCTCCGGCGCCCAGCCCGCCGAGGTCTTCACCCAGGCCCTGACCCAGGCCTGGGGCGACCGCTCCCCGCTGAAGCTGATCGACGACGGCGGCGCACAGGCCTGCGGTCCGGACGGGTGCGCGGTGCCGCAGCAAGGCTGAGGCCGAGCTGACCAGGCAGGCTGAAAAACCGCAGGCCGGGGCCCATCCATAAGCGTTCCTTTGTGGATTCGCGTAGAAATCCGCAATGGACTGATGGTTCACGCGGCCGCACAGTGGACTCATGCAGACCATGGAGACCTTCGAGAGCCTCGTCCGCGCCGAGTTCACCCCGAAGACCACGTACCTCAACACCGCGAGCAACGGCCTGCTGCCCGCCCGCACCGTCGCCGCCCTGCACGAGGCGGCGCTGCTGCGGGCCGAGGGCAGGCCGCTCACTCCGCTGCACCAGGACGTGGAGGCCTGCCGGGCCGCGTACGCCCGGCTGGCCGGCGTCCCGGTCACCCGGGTGGCGCTGGGCGCCTCGGTCGCCGCGCACACCGGCGTGATCGCCGCCTCGCTTCCCGCGGGCGCCGAAGTGCTTACCGCCGAGGACGACTTCACCTCCGTGCTCAACCCGTTCCACGTCCGCGGCGACCTCAAGGTCCGCGCCGTGCCGCTGGAGCGGATCGCTGAATCCGTCCGCCCCGGCACGGCGCTGGTCGCGGTCAGCGCCGCCCAGTCCGCCGACGGCCGGATCGCCGACCTGCCGGCCCTGCGCGAGGCCGCCCGTGCGCACGGGGCGCGCACCTACGTCGACTTCTCGCAGGCCGCCGGCTGGCTGCCGGCCGACGCCGACGCGCACGACTTCTCCGCCGCCGTCTCCTTCAAGTGGCTGCTCGGCCCGCACGGCGCGGCCTTCCTCGTGGTCCCGGAGGACTTCGGCGGGCTGTCGCCGATCCTCGCGGGCTGGGTCGCGGGCGAGGAACCCTGGGACAGCTGTTACGGCCCGGTGGCCGAACCCGCCCACTCGGCACGGCGGTTCGACCTGACGCACGCCCTGTTCACCTACGCCGGACTGCGCCGCTCCCTCGAACTGGTCGAGGAACTCGGCGTGACGGCGATCGGCGCCCACGACCGCGCCCTCGCCGACCGCTTCCGCACGGGACTCGCCGCCCTCGGTCACGAGCCGCTTCCCGCGCCCGGCTCCGCGATCGTCTCCGTGCCCGAACTGGGCTACCGGCAGACCGAGTTGGGTGCCGCCGGCATCCAGGTCTCCGACCGCTCCGGCAACCTGCGCGCCTCCTTCCACCTGTACAACACACCCGCCGACGTCGACCGCCTGCTGGACGCGCTGTCGCGCTGACGCCCCGACCCGCACTGCCGACCCGCGACTGCCCGGGTCGGCAGCCGCCGGGGCGTCGGCAGAGGTCGTCAGCGGACCGGAGTGAAATCCCTTGCTCCGATGAACTCCGGCCGCCGTATCGGAGCCGCGAACGGCTCCACGGCCGTGTTCTCCACGCTGTTGAACACGATGAACACGTTGCTGCGCGGGAACGGCGTGATGTTGTCGCCGGACCCGTGCATGGCATTGCAGTCGAACCAGGTCGCCGAACCGGCCTTCCCGGTGAACAGCTTGATGCCGTAGTCGCTCGCCATCGCGGTCAGCGCCTCGTCGGACGGCGTGCCCGCGTCCTGCATCTGCAGCGACTTCTTGTAGTTGTCCTCGGGCGTGGCCCCGGCACAGCCGAGGAACGTCCGGTGCGAGCCCGGCATGATCATGAGCCCGCCGTTGGTGGCGTAGTTCTCGGTCAGCGCGATCGAGACGGACACCGTCCGCATGTTCGGCAGACCGTCCTCGGCGTGCCAGGTCTCGAAGTCCGAGTGCCAGTAGAAGCCCCCGGCCCCGAAGCCCGGCTTGACGTTGATCCGCGACTGGTGGACGTACACGTCCGAGCCGAGGATCTGCCGCGCCCGCCCGACGACCCGCTCGTCGCGCACCAGGGCGGCGAACACCGGGCTCAGCCTGTGCACCTCGAAGACGGACCGGATCTCCTTGGACCGCGGCTCGACGATGGACCGCTCGTCGGCGCGGATCTCCGGGTCGGCGACGAGCCGCTCCAGCTCCCGCCGGCAGACGGCCGCCTCGTCGTCGCTGATCAGCTGGTCGACGGAGAGGAAGCCGTCGCGCTCGTACGCCTGGAGGTCGGCCGTCGCGATCGGGCCGGGGGCGTCGGGGGAGCCCCAGACGACGGGGTCCTGGCGGGGCACGGACACCTCGGTGGTGCCACGGGTGGGATACAGATCGGTGAGCGTGGTCACGGTGCTCACACCTCCTCGGGCTCGGTCAGCAGGGGGTAGACGCCGTTCTCGTCGTGGTCCTCCCGTCCGGTCACGGGCGGGTTGAACACGCAGAGGCAGCGGAAGTCCTCCTTGACGCGCAGCGTGTGCCGCTCATGTCCGTCGAGGAGGTACATGGTTCCGGGCGTGATGCTGTGCGTCCGCCCGGTCTCGTGGTCGGTCAGCTCGGCCTCGCCCTCGACGCAGACGACGGCCTCGATGTGGTTCGCGTACCACATCGACGTCTCGGTGCCCGCGTACAGAATCGTTTCGTGCAGCGAGAACCCGACCCGTTCCCGGGCGAGGACGATGCGTTTGCTCTCCCAGGTGCCGGACGCCGCCCGTACATGCCGGTCGGTGCCTTCGATGTCCTTGAACGAACGGACGATCACGGTGGTGCGATGCCTCCTAGGTAGGTGAAACGGGGAGATCGTGGGTGTGCGGGGTTGGTGGGTTCGCGCGGGTGCCAGACGGTTTCCGTATACGTCAGGCGGTTTCCCGGACGGCGCGGGCGACGACGCTCATGCCCTCGTCCAGCTCCTCGGGGGTGATGGTCAGGGCCGGCAGCAGCTTGACCACCTCGCTCTCCGGGCCCGACGTCTCGATCAGCAGCCCGAGCTCGAAGGCGCGTCGCGCGACCCGCCCGGCCCGCGCCTTCTCGTGGAACTCCAGGCCCCACACGAGTCCACGGCCCCGGTACTCCCTGATGTCGGCGAGGTTCTCCTCGGTGATCGAGATGAGTGCCTGCTCGATCTGCTCGCCCCGCGCCCGGGTCTGCTTCTCCATCGCGGACCCGTCGGCCCAGTACGTCTCCAGGGCCGCCGTGGCGGTGACGAACGCCGGGTTGTTGCCGCGGAAGGTGCCGTTGTGCTCGCCCGGCTCCCAGATGTCCAACTCGGGCCTGAACAGGCACAGCGACATCGGCAGCCCGTATCCGCTGATGGACTTGGACAGGGTGACGATGTCGGGCGTGACCCCGGCCTCCTCGAAGGAGAAGAAGGCCCCGGTGCGCCCGCATCCCATCTGGATGTCGTCGACGATCAGCAGCATGTCCTGCCGTTCGCACAGCTCCTTCAGCGCCCGCAGCCACTCCGGACGCGCGACGTTGATGCCGCCCTCGCCCTGCACGGTCTCGACGATCACGGCGGCGGGCTTGTTCAGCCCGGACCCCTGGTCCTCGAGAAGCCGCTCGAACCAGAGGAAGTCCGGGACGGTCCCCTCGAAGTAGTTGTCGAACGGCATGGGCGTGCCGTGCACCAGCGGGATCCCGGCCCCGGCCCGCTTGAAGGCGTTGCCGGTCACGGCGAGCGAGCCGAGCGACATCCCGTGGAAGGCGTTCGTGAACGAGACGATGGCCTCGCGTCCCTTCACCTTCCGCGCCAGCTTCAGCGCGGACTCCACGGCGTTGGTGCCGGTCGGGCCCGGGAACATCACCTTGTAGTGCAGGTCGCGCGGGCGCAGCACCAGATCCTGGAAGGTCTGCAGGAAGGTCCGCTTGGCGACGGTGGACATGTCGAGCCCGTGCGTGACGCCGTCCCGCATCAGATAGTCGACCAACGCCCGTTTCAGTACGGGGTTGTTATGGCCGTAGTTCAGTGACCCGGCGCCGGCGAAGAAGTCCAGGTACCGGTGGCCGTCCTCGTCGTACATGCGGCTGCCCTGCGCACGGTCGAAGACGGCGGGCCAGCCGCGGCAGTAGCTGCGTACCTCGGACTCGAGGGTCTCGAAGACGCTGAGGTCGGGCTGGGTGATGGTCACGACGAAACACTCCTTGGTGTGGGGTGAGAAGGAGAG
This sequence comes from Streptomyces sp. NPDC031474, assembly GCF_055581185.1. Lineage (NCBI taxonomy): Bacteria > Bacillati > Actinomycetota > Actinomycetes > Kitasatosporales > Streptomycetaceae > Streptomyces > Streptomyces sp. NPDC031474. Next base: position 87,609 of record NZ_JBVIJX010000001.1, on the reverse strand, counting down.
AGGGCGCGGGGGGAAAGTGGGGGGGAAAAGAGGTGGGGGAAAGCCGTGGGGGGGGTGGGGGAGGGGTCGGTCACAGGGCGCTGAGGGAGAGGGGCCCGATGCGGTACAGCACTTCGGGGTCGTGCGGGCCGTCGGGGAACAGCCCGGCGCCGAACAGCACCTCGCGGGTGACGGCCGCACCGTGCCGGTCGGCGAACGAGGTGAACAGCCGCTCGGACGCGGTGTTGCCGGGCGTGATCGTGGTCTCGACGGTGGTGAGCGGCCGTTCGGCGGCGACCCGCGCGGTCAGCCCGTCGAGCAGCGCGGCGGCGAGTCCGTGACCGCGGTACGCGGCGTCGACCGCGACCTGCCAGACCAGCAGGGTCCCCGGGTCCTCCGGCCGTACGTACCCGGTGACGAACCCGACCGGTTCGCCGCCGTCCCCGCCCTCCGCCCGCACCACCGCCGAGGTGGCGGCGAAGTCGCGGCACCACAGCAGATAGCTGTAGGAGGAGTTCAGATCGAGCGTTCCGGATTCCTTTGCGATACGCCAGAGCGCGGCCCCGTCCGCCACCGACGGACGGTCGATACGTAGGTCTGCTTGTGCGGCAGTCATGCGGATTGAACTTACCCAGGGAAATTCAATAACGCATGGAGGGGCCGTGGTGATTCCGTGATGCTGCATGGACAGTTGACCGATACGTCCCTTATCCACCCCCGTAAAACGCACATATCGCACCTGTTGTGCGATGTGTCACGCGTTCGTAACCGGCCGGAAATTCCCTGCGTTTAGCCGCAGGGAATCCGGGCAGAAGACTCAGGAAAGCTATCCTCGCAATGAAACTCCCGCACAACTCGGGCTGAATTCCCGAATCGCCGCTTCGTCGCTGTTGGATTCAGGCTCCGGTCACCCCGTCGATACGCTCCCGGAGAATGTCCGCGTGGCCGTTGTGCCGGGCGTACTCCTCGATCATGTGGATGATCGCCCAGCGCAGGCTGATCTCGAGGCCGGCCATCGGGCCGTCGGGGATCCGCCCGGTGTCCTCCAGCGACCGTCCGGCGATCAGCTCGCGCCCCCGCGCGATCTCCCGCCGCCAGAGCGCCAGCGCCTCGTCGAGCCCCCGCGAGGCATCGAGGGCGTACCCGCTCCCCTCCTCGAAGACCGGCGGCACGTCCAGCCCGGCGAACGCCCGCTGGAACCAGTTCCGTTCGACCTCGGCGAGATGCTGAACCAGTCCGAGCAAGGTCAACTCGGACGGCGCGGCGGCCTGCTGCCGCACCTGCGCGTCGTCCAGTCCCGCGCACTTCAACTCGAGCGTGGCCCGGTGAAACGCCAGCCAGCTCTCCAGCATGGGGAGTTCATCACCGGTCAGGAGCGGGACGGGGCGGCCGTCGGGGAGGGTCCGGGGCGTGTCGGCAGTCATGCGGCGAGTGTGTCAGGCGGCCACTGACAACGCCCGGCCGGCGAGCGGGGTGTCGGGCCTCCCCCGCGGGGGAGGGACCCGTGCCTACCGCCAGGCGGCCTCGGCGCCCCGCCGGGCCCCTGCCGGATCCACGGTCAGCCCCTTCTCCGCCAGCGCGGTGCCCAGTGCCGTCAGGCACGCCCGCACCACGTCCACGGTCGCGTCGCCCCCGTAGTGGTTGACCCGGATCATCTCCTTGGCCAGGGCGCCGCCGCCCGCGGCCAGCGGGAGCGCCGGGTCGCTCTCCAGGGCCCGGGTCACCAGTTCCGACGCCACCACGCCCGGCGGGACGCGCAGCGTCGTGGCGACCGGGGCCGCCTGCGTCGCGTCGTACACATACGGCTCGAGGCCGCCGCCCAGCGCCAGCACGCCCGCGCGGGTGGCCGACGCGGCGAAGGCGTGGCGGGCCATCACCGTCGTCAGGCCCTCCGTCTCGATCCGTTCGACACAGGCCTCCAGGGCCAGCATCTCCAGCTGGGCCGGGGCGTGCAGCAGGGTCTTGCGGCCGCCGTCGATCCAGCGCTGCTTCCAGTCCAGCAGGGACAGGTAGGAGCGGCGCGGGGCCTTCGGGTTCGCGGACATCCGGGCCCACGCCCGCTCGCTCACCGACACCGCCGACACGCCCGCCGGGCCGCCCATCGCCTTCTGCGCGCCGATCACGCACAGGTCCACACCCCACGCGTCCGGCAGCACCGGCTCCGCGCCGATCGAGGCGACCGCGTCCAGGTAGAACAGCGCGCCGTGCTCCCGCACCACCTCGCCGATCTCCGCGACCGGGTTGGTGTTGCCGGTCGCCGCCTCCGCGTGCACCAGGGAGACGAAGTCGATCTCCGGGTGCTCGGCGAGCGCCTCCCGGATCTGCGCGGCCGTCACCGCCGTGTGGAAGGGCACCGCCAGGTCGATCACCCTCGCGCCGCAGTCCCGCAGCCAGTCGCCGAAGGTCTGCCCATACGGGCCGGTGATCACGTTGAGGGCCGTGGTGCCCGGGCCGGCCGTGGCGCGGATCGCGCCCTCCAGCGGCAGCAGCGCCTCGCCCTGCATGATCACGACGTCCTGCCGGGTGTCCAGCAGCCGGGCCACCCGGTCCTCGATCGAGGCGAAGCGTGCGGCGCTCAGCGGGGCGAGATCCAGGAACGGGTGGGTCACGGGGGTGCTCTCTTCACTCACGGGGTAGAGGTGACGAGGGTAACCGGCACCCGACTCGCCCTCCTCGCTGCCGAGTTCTTAGGTCGGGCGGCCCTGTAACCATCGGTTTGATTTGAGGCACCCAAACTTCTCCTTATAATCGGAACCCATAGTTCTCTTACAGGAAGGCCCGCCGTGATCACCCTCCCCCGGCGCCGGATCCGCCTCCAGGCCGCCGTCACCGCGACGGCCGGGCTGATGCTCGTAGCTGCCTGCACCTCCACCGACGACGGTGGCAGCGGCTCCAAGACCGCCGCCGGCGGAGTCGAGCTCGTCAAGGCGGGCCAGCTCACCACCTGCACCCACCTGCCCTACCCGCCCTTCCAGTCGGAGATCGACGGCAAGGTGCAGGGCTTCGACGTGTCCCTGATCGACCTGGTCGCCAAGGACCTGAGCGTGAAGCAGAAGATCGTCGACACGCCGTTCGAGAACTTCAAGACCGGCGCCTTCCTGAACTCCGGCCAGTGCGACCTGGCCGCGGCCGGCATGACGATCACCGAGGAGCGCAAGAAGAACGTCGACTTCTCCGACCCCTACTTCGACGCCACCCAGGCCGTCCTGGTCGACAAGGGCGCGGGCGTCACCTCGCTCGCCGACGTCAAGGCCAAGGGCCTCAAGCTCGGCGCGCAGGCGCAGACCACCGGCGAGGACTACGCCCAGAAGCAGGGCTTCGACCCGGTCTCCTTCGAGTCCTCCGACGCCGTCCTCAACGGTCTGCGCACCGGCCAGGTCAAGGCCGTCATCATCGACTACCCGGTCGTGTAGGGCTGGCTGAAGGACAAGGCCAACGCCGACGCCTTCAAGGTCGTCGACAACCTCAACACCGGTGAGCAGTACGGCTTCACGGTGAAGAAGGGCAACGCCAAGCTGCTGGCCGCCGTCAACAAGGCGCTGGCGGACGCGAAGGCCGACGGCACCTACAAGAAACTGTACGAGCAGTGGATCGGCCCCTACGACGCGTCGGCCGCGTCCCCCGCCGCGTCCACCGCAGCCCCGGCCTCGCCTTCGGCCTCGGCCTCCTGACCCATGGCTGATACGGACGTACGACTCCAGCCGAGGAAAAAGGGCCTGACCCGGCGCCAGAAGCGCAGTCTGTCGCGTGGCGTGCAGTACGCGGTGTTCGTCGCGGCGGTGATCGTCTTCGCGGTCACCGCCGACTGGGGCCGGCTGAAGAACCAGTTCGCCCAGTGGGACATCGCGAAGGAGATGTTCCCCGACGTCATCACGCTCGCGCTGAAGAACACCGTGCTGTACACGCTGTCCGGGTTCGCGCTCGGGCTCGTGCTCGGTCTCGTCATCGCCCTGATGCGGTTGTCGTCGGTCGGCCCCTACCGGTGGGTCGCCGGCGTCTACATCGAGATCTTCCGTGGGCTGCCCGCCCTGCTGATCTTCGTCTTCATCGGCGTGGCCGTACCGCTGGCCTTCCCCGGCACGGAGATCATCGGCGGCACCTACGGCAAGGCCGCCCTCGCGCTCGGCCTGGTGGGAGCCGCGTACATGGCGGAGACCTTCCGGGCGGGCATCCAGGCGGTGCCCAAGGGGCAGCTGGAGGCGGCCCGGTCGCTGGGCTTCTCGCCCGGGCGGGCCATGATCTCCATCATCATCCCGCAGGCGTTCCGCATCATCCTGCCGCCGCTCACCAACGAGCTCGTGATCCTCTTCAAGGACTCCTCCCTGGTCCTGCTCCTCGGGGTGACCCTGGAGGAACGCGAACTGTCCAAGTTCGGCCGTGACCTCGCCAGCGAGAAGGCCAACTCCACGCCGATCCTGGTCGCCGGCCTCTGCTATCTGCTGGTGACCATCCCGCTCGGCTTCGTCGTGCGCCGTATGGAGGCGAAGGCCCAGGAGGCCGTGAAATGAGCCGGACCGAGATCGACGTACGCGGGCTGCACAAGTCCTTCGGCGACAACGAGGTGCTGCGCGGCATCGATTTGGAGATCGGCCAGGGCGACGTCGTCTGCGTGATCGGCCCGTCCGGCTCGGGCAAGTCGACGCTCCTGCGCTGCGTGAACCTGCTGGAGGAGCCGACCAAGGGTCAGGTCTTCGTCGGCGGCACCGAGCTCACCGACCCCGATGTCGACATCGACGCCGTACGCCGTCGTATCGGCATGGTCTTCCAGCAGTTCAACCTCTTCCCGCACCTGTCGGTGACCGAGAACCTCACGCTGCCGCAGCGCCGCGTGCTCCGGCGCGGCAAGGCGGAGGCGGCGAAGGTGGCCGCCGAGAACCTGGAGCGGGTGGGGCTGTCGGAGAAGGCGACGGCCTACCCCGCCTCCCTCTCCGGCGGCCAGCAGCAGCGCGTCGCGATCGCCCGCGCCCTCGCCATGGGCCCCGAGGTGATGCTGTTCGACGAGCCGACGTCGGCGCTCGACCCGGAGCTCGTGGGGGACGTCCTCGCCGTCATGCGCATGCTCGCGAACGAGGGCATGACGATGATGGTGGTGACCCACGAGATGACCTTCGCCCGCGAGGTCGCCGACCGGGTCGTCTTCATGGACGGCGGTGTGATCGTCGAGGACGGCGCCCCGGCCGACGTCATCGGCAACCCGAGCCACGAGCGCACCCGCCACTTCCTCTCCCGCCTCCTCGACCCGGCGATGGCGCAGGTGGAGGAGGAGACCTCGGACCAGGTGGGCGGCCCGGAGAAGTAGCGCCCTAGGGTGCTGTACATGAGCGATCGCGCGGTGCTGCACGTGAAGGGCCGAGTCCTCGTCGGCCGGGACGAGGACCAGGTCCGTGACGAGGTGTGGGTGGTGGGCGGCCGGATCTCCTACGACCGTCCCGCCGGCGCCCGCGACATCCGCACCGTCGAGGGCTGGGCGCTGCCCGGCCTCGTCGACGCGCACTGCCATGTGGGCCTGGGCCCGCACGGGCCGGTCGAGCCGGACGTCGCCGAGAAACAGGCGCTGACCGACCGCGAGGCGGGCACCCTGCTGATCCGTGACGCCGGCTCGCCCTCCGACACCCGCTGGGTCGACGACCGCGAGGACCTCCCGAAGATCGTCCGGGCGGGCCGGCACATCGCCCGCACCCGCCGCTACATCCGCGGCTACGCCCACGAGATCGAGCCCGACGACCTGGTCGCGTACGTCGCCCAGGAGGCCCGGCGCGGCGACGGCTGGGTCAAGCTGGTCGGCGACTGGATCGACCGTGAGGTGGGCGATCTCGCCCCCAGCTGGCCCCGGGACGCGGCCGAGGCGGCCATCGCCGAGGCCCATCGGCTGGGCGCGCGGGTCACGGCCCACTGCTTCGCCGAGAGCTCGCTGCGCGACCTGGTCGAGTCGGGCATCGACTGCATCGAGCACGCGACGGGCCTCACCCAGGAGCTGATCCCGCTGTTCGTGGAGCGCGGCGTGGCGATCGTCCCCACGCTCGTGAACATCGCGACGTTCCCGCAGCTCGCCTCCGGTGGCGAGGCCAAGTTCCCGCGCTGGGCGGCCCATCTGCGCGGCCTCCACGAACGCCGCTACGACACCGTGCGCGACGCCTACGACGCCGGCATCCCGGTCTTCGTCGGCACGGACGCCGGCGGCACCCTGCCGCACGGTCTGGTGGCCGCGGAGGTCGCCGAACTGGTCACGGCGGGCATCCCGCCGGTCCAGGCGCTCTCGGCGACGACCTGGGGCGCACGCGCGTGGCTCGGACGCCCCGGCCTGGACGAGGGCGCCCCGGCGGACCTCGTCGTCTACGACACGGACCCGCGCGCGGACGTGCAGGTGCTGGCGGCGCCGCGCCGGGTGGTGCTGAACGGGACGGTGGTGAGCTGAGCGCGGTGCGCGGGGGGTTGTGGAGAACGTACGTGCCGATGGATTCGAAGATGCGCACGGAAAACTCACGTTGGAGTGAACTCGCGTCAGCCTGCTGACCGTTCACCCTTCGTACGTAATTCTTGCGGGGTCCCGAAGCGTCTCTTCTGGGGGTCCCACCCTTGAACGGCAACACCTTCCGCATGCCCGCACGCGCCCGTCGCGTCGCCACCGTCGTGGCGGCCACGGCCCTGGCCGCAGGTCCCGCGGCCCTGACCGGCGCGGGCCCCGCCCACGCGAGGGGCGACCAGGGCCGGGCGAGCGCGGCGGTCCTGCGCACCGGCCTCGACGTGGCCCTGCTCGACAAGACCGCCGCCGTCCCCCTCGCCGTCTCCCTCAACGAGGTGCGGGCCCCGCAGAGCGCCGAGAAGACCGCGCTCACCGCCGAGTTGAACGGCGTCGACGGCACAAAGCCCTTCAGCGTTCTGCGCGCGGACGTCGCCGAGGCCAAGGCGACGGTCGACGGCGCGTCGGCCGAGGCCTCCACCCGCCTCGCCCACGCCGAGCTGCACGTTCCCGGGCTCCCGCTGCTCTCCCTCATCGAGGTCGGCGCCATCACCTCGAAGGCGACCTGCGCGGCCGGCAAGGCCCCGGTCGCCGCCGCCAACCTGCTCGGCTCGGTGACGGTCCTGGGCAAGAAGGTGTCGGTGAGCACGGGCGGCACGACGGACGTGAAGGTGCCGGGCGTGGGCGAGGTCCGCCTGGACCTGTCCAAGCGTGAGACGACGTCCCGCACGGCAGCCGCCACCGCCCTCGAACTCACCGTCTCCATCAACCCGTTGAACCTCAACGTCGCCCACGTCACCGGCACCCTGACCCTCGCCGAGGCCACCTGCGAGACACCCGCCGCACCGCAACAGGGGCAGGAGCAGGAGCAGGGGGAGGGACAGGGACAGGGACAGGGACAGCAAGAGGGACAGGGGCAGGACCAGTCCGTCGGGTCGAGCCGCGCCCCGGCCGGTGACGTGAAGGCGCAGGGCGCGCCCGCACAGGCGGACCTTGCGCAGACCGGGGGCAGTTCGACGATCCCGTACCTCGCGGGCGGCGCCGTGGCGCTGCTGCTCGCGGGCGGGGGAGCGGTGGCGCTGGCCCGCCGCCGCGGCTGACCGGACGGGCGAAGGCACGGACACGGACCCGGACGTCCCCCGGGTGTCCGCGCCCCGCCCTCATTCCCGGGTCAGTGCCAGGGCCTGGTCCAGTGCCTGGAGGAAACGGTTCACCGTCGCCCGGTCCCGTACCGCAAGACGCAGCCACTGCGCGTCCAGCCCCGGGAAGGTGTCCCCGCGCCGGACCGCGAACCCCAGGGTGCGCAGCCGCCCGCGGACGGCGGCGGCCCGGGGCATTCGTACGAGGACGAAGGGACCGTGGGCGGGCCCCACGACGCTTACTCCGTCGGCGGCGAACTCCTCGAGCCCGGCGACGAGATGGGCGCGGTCCGCGGCGATGCGATGGGCGGCGTGCGCGGCCTCCGCCAGCGCCTGGGCGCCCATGCACGCCTGCGCCGCCGCCAGCGCCGGCGTGGACACCGGCCACAGCGGCTGCGCCCGCTCCAGGTCGGCGATCGTCTCGGGGGCGGCGAGGACGTAGCCGATCCGGAGCCCGGCCAGCCCCCATGTCTTCGTCAGACTGCGCAGCACCACCAGGCCGGGCACGTCCGTGCGCCCGGCGAGCGCCTCCCGCTCGCCGGGCACCGCGTCCATGAACGCCTCGTCGACCACCAGCGTCCGTCCGGCCCGCGCCAGCCCGGCGAGCGTCTCGGCCGGGTGCAGCACCGACGTCGGGTTCGTCGGATTGCCGATCACCACCAGGTCGGCATCCTCGGGAACGGCCGCCGGATCCAGCCGGAAGCCGTCCCGAGCACGCAGCAGCACCCGGTGCACGCCGTGCCCGGCGTCCCGCAGCGCCGCCTCCGGCTCCGTGAACTGCGGGTGCACGACGACGGCGTGACGGACCTTCAGGGCCCGTGCGAGGAGGACGAACGCCTCCGCCGCGCCCGCCGTCAGCAGCACCCGCTCCACCGGCAGCCCGTGCCGGGCCGCGACCGCCGCCCGGGCGGCCCGCCCGTCCGGGTAGGCCGCGAGGCCCGTCAGGGACGCGGCGATGCGCTCCCGCAGCCAGCTGGGCGGCGTGTTCGCGCGGACGTTCACGGCGAGGTCGACGAGCGCCGAGCCGTCGTCGCGTACCTCCGCGTCCCCGTGGTGGCGCAGATCGTGCCCGTGCCCGTCAGTGTGCATGGGAGTGCGTGTGCCCTCCGTGATGAGGGTGCCCGTGTCCGTCGTGGTGGTGGTCGTCGTCGTCCGGGTGGAAGTGCGGCTGCTGCGGCAGCCCCACCTTGTCCTCGAACCCCGGCAGCGCGATCCGGTACACGCACGAGTCGCAGTTCATCCGCAGATCGCCCTTGACGGCCTCCTCGTAGCGCTCCATCACCAGGTCGAGCAGCTCCGGCTCGGGGCCGATGACGTCCGCCGCGCGCACGTCGACCTCGGGGTGCGCGGCCGCCCAGCCCTCGCTCTGGTGCCGCACCCGGTCCGGCAGGATCCCGGTGAACAGGAAGTACGGCAGGACGACGATCCGCCTGGCGCCGAGCTTCACGCACCGGTCGAGGCCGCTGGGCACGTCCGGCGCGGCCAGCGACACGAACGCCGTCTCCACGCCCGCGTACCCGCGGCCCTCCCACAGCAGCCGGGCCGCCTTGTACACCTCGGCGTTGGCGTCCGGGTCCGTCGAGCCGCGGCCGACCAGCAGCACGGTGACGTCGGCCAGGTCCTCGGGGGTACGCCCCGTGGTGCCGAGGGCCTCCTCCAGTCGCCGCTCCAGCACGTTCAGCAGCGCCGGGTGCGGGCCCAGCGGACGCCCGTACGTGTAGGAGATCCCCGGGTGGCGTTCCTTCTCGCGGGACAGGGCCGCCGGGATGTCGCCCTTGGCGTGCCCGGCGGACACCAGCATCAGCGGCACGGCGGCGAATCGGCGTACGCCGCGCTCCACCAGTTCCGTGACCGCGTCGCCCAGGGGCGGCGGGGACAGCTCGATGAAGCCGCCCGCGACGGGCAGTTCGGGGTGGCGGCGCCCCAACTCCCGTACGAAGTCGCGGAACGCCTCGGCTCCGGCATCGTCCCGGGTGCCATGGCCGGCGATGAGCAGGGCGGGCGGCGCGGTGGTCACGATGTCTCCTCGGACTGCGGAACGGACGGTGGAACGTGGGGTGCAAGGTGTGGTGCAAGGGGCTGTGAAACAGGGTGGTACAGCAGGGCGTTGAGCGCGGCCGAGGCGACCGCCGACCCGCCCTTCTCGGACACGTTGCTGACCGCGGGCAGCCCGCTCTCGCGGAGCGCGGCCTTGGACTCGACCGCGCCGACGAAGCCGACGGGCAGGCCGATGACGAGCACCGGGTCGGCGTCCAGGGTCAGCAGCTCCTCCAGCGCGGTCGGCGCGTTGCCGATCACCCAGAGGGCGCCCGGGCCGACCTGCTCGTACGCGAGCCGAATCGCGTGCGCCGAACGGGTCAGCCCCGGCCCGGACTCGGCGTCCCCGAGCCGGCAGACGGTGTCGCGGCGGGTGATCCCGGCCGCGACCATCGCCACGTCCACGACGACGGGCGCCCCGGCGTGCAGCGCCGCGTGCGCCGTCGCCAACTCACCCTCGTCCATGACGAGATCGCTCGCGTAGTCGAGATCGGCGGCGGAGTGGACGACCCGCTCCACCACCGCCCGGGTCAGCGGCGGGAGGTGCGAGGTGTCCAGGCGGGTGCGCAGCCGCCGGTAGGACTCCTGCTCGATCGGGTGGACCACCCGGGCCGCGGGATTCACCGTGCCGCCCCCTGCTGCTGCTCCTGCTGCTCCTGCGTGTGCTGCGGGCTCTCCTGCCAGCGGTAGCCGCGCGGCGTCACCATGCGCCCCGCGATGTCCCGGGTCGCCGTGTTGCCGACGGTCACGACCGTCATCATGTCCACCCACGCCGGGTCGAGCTCCGCGAGCGTGGTCAGCCGGCTGCTGCCGTCCGGCCGTGACGCGTTGCGGACGACGCCCACCGGCGTCGTCGGCTCCCGGTGCTCGGCGAGGATCGACAGCGCCTTGGGCAGCTGCCAGTCGCGGCCCCGGGAACGGGGGTTGTAGAACGTGACGACGATGTCCGCCTCGGCCGCCGCCCGTACCCGCCGCTCGATGACCTCCCACGGAGTGTGCAGGTCGGACAGGCTGATCGACACATGGTCGTGGCCGAGCGGCGCACCGAGGATCGCTGCGGCCGCGAGCGCGGCGGTCACACCGGGCACCCCGACCACGTCGATGTCGTCGGACGCCTCGGCGAGCGCGGGGGAGGCCATGGCGTACACGCCGGCGTCTCCGCTGCCGATCAGCGCGACGGCCTGCCCGCGCCGGGCCTCGGCGACGGCCGTGCGGGCCCGCTCCTCCTCGGCGCCGAGCCCCGACGCGAGGATCCGGGTGCCGGGCCGCAGCAGGTCGCGGATCTGGTCGACGTACTGGTCGAGCCCCACGAGCACCGCGGCCCGCCGCAGCTCCGCCTTCGCGCGCGGGGTGAGCAGGTCCCGCGCACCGGGACCGAGCCCCACCACCGCGAGCCGCCCGCGTCCCGGCCGCCGTACGACGGCGCAGGTCGCCCTCGCGGGCTGGCCGTCCGGGCGCTCCGACTTCCGCTTGGGCACGAGGAGTTCACCCCCGCCGGCCAGCGCGGCCGCCTCGGCGACGGAGGGCGTGCCGACGGCGGCAAGCGGCGCGTCGGAGGGGTTCGGGACCTCGACGGCGGCCAACTCCTCGGCGGAGTACGTCACCACGGGCGCCCCGAGCCGCGCGGCGGCCCCGACGATGCCGGGCTCGTCGCGCTTGGCGTCCACCGTGGCGAGCGCGGCGACGCTGCGAGGGGACAGCCCGGCGTCCCGCAACGCGCCCTCGACCAGCGCGAGCACCTCCTCGACCGGCGCGCCCCTGGAGGCGCCGACGCCTACGACGAGGGACGGCGGACGCAACAGCACCTCGCCGTCGGCGGGTTCGAGCGCACGGTCCGTCAGCCGGACGGCGCGCGTGCCCCGCTCGGCGAACGGCAGCGGCGGCAGCGGCCACGCCACCTCGGCGTTCAGCGCGACCGGCTCCCCGTCGAGCAGGGCCCGTGTCACGCCGGCCACATCGCCCTCCACGGGCAGGCCGAGGATGTCCAGGCCGGGGATGCCGACGGCGTCCGTGGCCGTGGTCACCACCGGCTCGGCGCCCAGCAACTCACCCACCTCGCGGGCGAGTTCATTGGCGCCGCCGCCGTGCCCGCCGACCAGCGACACGGCGAACCGCCCGGCCTCGTCGACGCACACCACACCCGGGTCGAAGGCCTTGTCGCCGAGCAGCGGCGCGACGAGCCGGACGACGGCTCCCGTCGCCAGGAAGCACACGAGCTGCTCGCACTCCGCGAACGCCCGCCGTACGGCGTCCCCGACGGGTCCGTCGTAGGCGCGCGTGCGCTCCGGCCACGCCGCGGCCAGCCGGTCGCGTGCCGCCGCCCCCGCCGCGGTGGCGGAAATGAGGCCGATCACAGAGCAACTCCTTCTCGATCAAGGGTGTTTGAGCCGACGGGGGTTCGGGTCCCCCACAGCAGGAAGACGGGGTTGGTCGCCGCGAGCCGGGTGACGTCCCCCGGCAGCGGCGCCAGCCGCGAGGACTGCAGCAGCACCCCGTCGACGTCGAACCCGGCGTCCGTCAGCGCGCTCCGCACCGCCGGCACCCGGTCCAGGGCGGCCATCGCGACGACCACGGTCCGCCGGGCCCGCCGCGCGCACACGCCGACGATCTCCGGCAGCTCACGCCCGCCCCCGCCGACGAACACCGCGTCGGGGGTGTCGAGTCCGGCCAGCGCGGCGGGCGCGCTGCCGTGCACGACGTGCACGTCGACGCCGTGCGCACCGGCGTTGGCGCGGATGCGTTCCACCCCGTCCGCCGCCTTCTCGACCGCGCTGACGGCGGCCCCGAGCCGCGCGCACTCCACGGCCACGGACCCCGACCCGGAGCCCACGTCCCAGACCAGGTCGCCGGGGCGCGGACCGAGCCGGGCCAGGGCCAGCGCCCGCACCTCGAACTTGGTGATCATCGAGTCGCGGTGCGTGAAGTCGCCCTCGGCCAGCGCCCATCCCACCGGACGCCCGCCGCCCGCGAGCGTCCGCACGGGAGAGAGCACCCGGGTCTCGTCCAGACACAGGACGACGCTGACCGCCGTCCCCCAGTCCCGTCGCGCGGCCTCGGCGGGGGAGACCCGCTCCACGCGCTCGTGCCCGGGGTCGCCGAGCGCGGAGGCGACGACGAGCACCCGCCCGGGCGCACTGCGCGCGAGCGCGGCCCCCAGCTCGGCGGGTCCGGCGCCGGGCCCGGTGAGCACGGCGACCTTCGGATGTGCCCGGCAGGCGTTGACGGCCGTCCGCGGATCCCGCCCGTGCGCGCTGACGACGACGGCGTCGTCCCAGGTCAGCCCGAGGCGGGCGAAGGCCGCGGCGACCGAGGACACCCCGGGCCGCACGTCCAGCCGGTCCGGCCCGAACCGCTCGGCCAGCGCCCGCACGATCCCGAAGAACCCGGGATCGCCGGAGGCCAGCACGACCACCCGCCGGTCCTTGCCGACGTACTCCTCGATGGCGTCCAGGGCCGGCGCGAGTGGTCCGAGGACGATCCGGTCGGCGGTCGCGGGCAGCGGCACGGCGTCGAGGTGCCGCCGCCCGCCGACGACGAGCTCGGCGCCGGACACCACGTCGGAGGCGACCGGCGCACCCGTCCCCGTCCCCTGGCCCGTCCCGGTACCGATCACCGTGATCAGGCGACTCGAGGGACTCATGTACGGGCACCCCGCTCGCGCAGGGCCCGGCGGGCCTCCGGGTCGGCCTTGCGGTAGCCGTGGAAATGCCCCGGGTGGTACAGGTGCGAGCGGGTGCCGTGCGCGTCGAGGGCCGGGCCGACCAGGAACAGGGTGTGCTTCCAGAGCTTGTGCTCCTTGACCGTCTCCTCCAGCGTCTCGATCGTGCACTTCACGACCAGCTCCTCCGGCCAGGTCGCCTGGTGGGCGATGACGACCGGGGTGCCCGTCGGATAGCCGCCCTCCAGCAGCTCCCGCACCAGCTGCCCGCTGCGGGCCGCCGACAGGAAGATCGCCATCGTCGTGCCGTGCTTGGCGAACTCGCGCACCTCCTCGCCGGGCGGCATCGGCGTCTTGCCGCCGCCGAGCCGGGTCAGCACCACGGACTGCGCGACCTCGGGGATCGTCAGCTCGCGCCGGGCGAGCGCGGCGACGGCGGAGAAGGAGGAGACGCCGGGCACGATCTCGGTGTCGATGCCGATCTCGTCGCACCGGTCGAGCTGCTCCTGCGTACCGCCCCACAGGGCGGGATCGCCGGAGTGGATACGGGCCACGCGCAGACCCTCGGCCCGGGCCCGCTCGTAGACGGCGACCACGTCCTCCAGGGACATCGTCGCCGAGTCGAGGATCTCCGCACCCTCGCGCGCGTGCTCGAGAACCTCCGCCTGGACCAGGCTCGCGGCCCAGATCACGACGTCGGCCTCGGCGATGGCGCGTGCGGCACGAAACGTCAGCAGATCGGCGGCGCCGGGGCCGGCACCGACGAAGGTCACCTTGCCGGTGGGGGCATCGGCCATGGGTTCGATTCCTCTCAAAGCGGGTCGTAACGGGGCGTGACGGAGGTCAGGGCAGTGGCCGGATGTGCGCGGCCGGGGGTCGATCGGATACCAAGGGCGTATGGCGGTCTTCGTCGCGCTCGGCGCGTTCCTCATGACGCTGGCCGGCGGCTGGACGGCGCAACGCGTGACCGACCGCCGTCACCTGGTGCTGGGCCTGGCCGGCGGCCTGATGCTGGGCGTGGTCGGTCTGGACCTGCTGCCGGAGGCCCTGGAGGCGGCCGGCACGGAGGTCTTCGGCGTCCCCGCCGCACTCCTGCTGTTCGTGGCGGGCTTCCTGCTGGCCCATCTGGTGGAGCGCCTGCTCGCGGTGCGCCAGGCCGCGCACGGCGCCGAGGAGCACAACGGCAGAGCCCCCGAGGTCGGTCTGACGGCGGCCGCGGCGATGGTCGGCCACAGCGCCATGGACGGCGTGGCGATCGGCGCGGCCTTCCAGGTCGGCGGCGGCATGGGCGCCGCCGTGGCGCTGGCGGTGATCGCCCACGACTTCGCCGACGGCTTCAACACGTACACGATCACCAGCCTGTACGGGAACGCCCGCCGCAGGGCCCTGTTCATGCTGTTCGCGGACGCGGCGGCACCGGTGGCGGGCGCGGCCTCGACGTCCTTCGTCACCATCCCGGAGCAACTGCTCGGCGGCTATCTCGGCTTCTTCGGCGGCGCGCTGCTCTACCTGGCGGCCGCCGAGATCCTGCCCGAGGCCCACCACGAACACCCCGCCCGCTCGACCGTGCTGTGCACGATCGCCGGCGCGGCCTTCATCTGGCTGGTGGTGGGCCTCGCGAGCTGACCCGCGGCCAGGTCGTGTCCGCAAAGCAGCGCCGTCTGCCCGGAGGGCGGGTCTCACAGCTTGCCGCCCCGCCCGCTCTCGCGTCGCGCGGGAGCGATGAGCGTCGACAGGTAGGGCAGCGGCTCGCCGTCGAGCTCGGCGGCGGGCCGGATGGATTCCTCCGCCAGCCCGAGCGCCGACCCCCACACGGCGTCCCCGATCCGCCCGGTCTCCCTGAGCGCCTCGGCGACCTCGGCGGCCTGCCGCCCGAACTTGTACGCGACGACCGTCCCGGGCCCGGCGAGCGCGTCCTTCAGCACGGCGGAACCGGCGGTCACCGGCACCAGGGTCAGGGGTTCGGTGCCCTCGGTCAGCACCGCCCCCGACCGGGCGGCGAGATCCTGCATCGCGGTGATGCCCGGCACGGTCTCGACACGGGTCCCCGGCACCAGCTCCACGACGGTCTGCGCGAGGTAGGTGAAGGTGGAGTACACGTTGGGATCGCCGATGGTCGCGAAGGCGACCTGGCCGTGCCCTCGCAGCAGCTCGGCGACCCGCTCCCCGGCGGCGTCCCAGGCGGCCTCCCGCCGCGCCCGGTCGGTCCGCTCGTTCAACGCGAACACGACCCGTACGACCTTGTCCTCGGGCACGTAGTGCAGCACGGTGGCTTCGGCCCGCCCCCGCTCACCGCTGTCCATCACGGGCACGACGACGACCTCGGCGGCCCGGAGCGCGTTGACGCCCTTGACGGTCACCAGCTCCGGATCCCCGGGACCCACCCCGACTCCGACCAGCTTGCTGCTCATGACGTCCGGCACCTCTCCACGAACCGACGGGCCACACCGGGCTCGGACGCCCAGTGCGTGTGCAGATAACTCGCGTGCACACCTTGTTGTACGAAGCCTTCGACGCGCCGCTCGGGGGTCCGCACACCCCACGCGGGGACCGCTCCCGACCCCGGATCCACGACCGTGCGATGGAACTCGTGCCCCCGCATCCGCGTCCCGGCCGGCGCCAGCACACTGTCGCTCACGGCGACGGCGTCCCGGTAGCCGAGGGTGAGCCGGTCGGACATCTGGGCGGTGACGTCGAGCACGCCGCACATGGGCTGCCCGTCCAGCTCCCGGCACAGGTACAGCAGCCCGGCGCACTCGGCGGCCACCGGCGCGCCTCGCTCCGCGAGGGCGGCGACCTCCTTGCGCAGCCGCTCGTTGGCGGACAGCTCGGCGGCGTACACCTCGGGGAAACCGCCCCCGATGACGACCCCGGCACTCCCCTCGGGGAGGGACTCGTCCCGCAGCGGATCGAACGTGACCACTTCCGCGCCGGCGGCGGCGAGCAGTTCGGTGTGCTCGGCATAGGAGAAGGTGAACGCGGCCCCACCGGCGACGGCAACCACGGGCGCCCGCTTCCTGTCCAACCGAGGCGGGTGGTCGTGGGTGGGCGAGACGGGGGTCCAGGGGGCAGAGCCCCCTGGGACGGCCCCGGCAGCACGGGCGAGTGCCTCCAGCGCGCCCAGGTCACATCCGTCAGAGACCTGCGCTGCCATCGCCCTGACGGAGTCAACTGCGGCGGCCTGCCGTTCGGCGACCGGAACCAGCCCGAGATGCCGGGAAGGCGTGTCCACCTGCGGCGCCCGCCGCAAGACGCCCAGCACGGGCACCCCGGCCGACTCCAACGCCTCCCGCAACAGCTCCTCGTGCCGGTCCGAGGCGACCTTGTTGAGGATCACGCCCCCGACCCGCACCTGCGGATCCCAGGAAGCGAACCCGTGCACCAACGCCGCCACCGACCGTGACTGCGACGAGGCGTCCACCACCAGCACCACCGGCGCCCGCAGCAACTTCGCCACCTGCGCGGTGGACGCCAGTTCGCCCTCCCCCGCGGCCCCGTCGTACATCCCCATCACGCCCTCGACGATCGCCAGATCGCACCCGCGCGCACCGTGCGCGAACAGCGGCCCGACCAACTCCGGCCCGCACAGATACGCGTCGAGATTGCGCCCCACCCGCCCGGTGGCGAGCGCGTGGTACCCGGGGTCGATGTAGTCCGGCCCGACCTTGTGCGCGGACACGGCGAGCCCCCGCGCGGCGAACGCGGCCATCAGCCCCGTGGCGACGGTGGTCTTGCCGCTGCCCGAGGAGGGCGCGGCGATGACCAACCGGGGAACGGCACTCACCACTCGATGCCCTTCTGCCCCTTCTGCCCCGCGTCCATCGGGTGCTTGACCTTGGACATGTCGGTGACGAGATCGGCGAAGCCGACCAGCTTCTCGGGCGCGTTCCGCCCGGTGATCACGACATGCTGGGTCCCGGGCCGGTCGCGCAGTACATCGATCACCTCATCGGTGTCGACCCACCCCCAGTGCATGGGGTACGCGAACTCGTCGAGCACGTACAGCCGGTACGTCTCGGCCGCGAGGTCCCGCTTGACCTGCTCCCAGCCCTCGCGGGCCTTCTCCTCGTTGTCCATCTGGGCATCCCGCTGAACCCAGGACCACCCCTCGCCCATCTTGTGCCAGTCGACGGTCCCGCCCTCACCGCTGGCGTCCAGCACCCGCAGCGCGTTCTCCTCGCCGACCTTCCACTTCGCGGACTTGACGAACTGGAACACCCCGATCGGCCACCCCTGGTTCCAGGCGCGCAGCGCGAGCCCGAACGCGGCGGTCGACTTCCCCTTCCCGATCCCGGTGTGGACGACGACCAGCGGACGGTTCCGACGCTGACGGGTCGTCAGCCCGTCGTCCGGTACGACACTCGGCTGTCCCTGCGGCATTACGCGGCCCTCCTCTGTACGTCCTTCACCAGCCCGGCGATGCTGTCCGCCCGTAGCTCGTCCAATGTCACCGCCGTACCGCCGAGTTCACCCGCGAGCTGCCCGGCCAGCCCCAGCCGCACCGGCCCCGACTCGCAGTCCACGACCACGGAGGCGACGCCCTCGGCCGCGAACAACCGAGCCGCCCGCCCGGCCAGCGCCACGGGCTCCGGCCCCCCGGTGGCCCGTCCGTCCGTCACCACCACGACCAGCGCGCGCCGCGCCGGATCCCGCAGCCGTTCCACCCGCAGCACGGCGTGCGCCTTGAGCAGCCCGGCGGCGAGCGGCGTCCGCCCACCGGTGGGCAGCGACTCCAGCCGGACCGCCGCCGCGTCCACCGAGGACGTCGGCGGCAACGCCACCTCGGCCGCCGCCCCCCGGAACGTCACGAGCCCCACCTTGTCCCGCCGCTGGTAGGCGTCCAGCAGCAGTGACAGCACGGCGCCCTTCACCGCGCTCATCCGCTGCCGGGCGGCCATGGACCCCGAGGCGTCGACCACGAACAGCACGAGGTTGCCCTCACGCCCCTCCCGGGTCGCCTGCCGCAGATCGTCACGCCGCACCACCAGCCCCCGCCCGGAGCGCCCCCGCGCCCGCTGGTGCGGCGCGGCTGCCTGCACGGTCGCGGCCAGGTGCAGCTTGGTCAGGGCCCCCCGAGGCCGCCGCGCACCTGTCGTCCTGCCGTGCTCGGTCCGCGCCCGCGAACGCCGCCCGGCGGCGCCCTCGCCGATCCCGGGCACGCTCAGCACCTTCGTCCGGAACGGCTCGGAGGAGCGTACGGCGGACTGCTCCGCAGCCCCCGACGTCTGCGGCTCGCCGCCCTCCCCGGCCTCGGGCCGCGCACCGGAGCCGCCGTCGGCCTGCGGCCCCTCGGACGGCGGCTGTCCGCCGCCCCCGCCGGGCCCGTCCGGATCGGGATCCTCGTCGCCGTCGCCCTCGCTCTCGCCGGAGAACTCCTCCAGCGTCTCGTCGAGCTTGTCCTCGTCGAGTCCGGGCGCGTCAAAGGGATTACGGCGTCGGCGGTGCGGCAGCGCGAGCAGCGCCGCCTGCCGCACGTCCTCCGCGAGCACGTCCGTCCGCCCGGCCCAGGCGGCCAGCGCCGTGGCGGTCCGCGCCATGACGATGTCGGCCCGCATGCCGTCCACCTCGAAGGCGGCGCAGGTGGCCGCGATCTGCCGCAGCGCCCCGTCGCCCAGCCGCACCGACGGCAACAGCGCACGCGCCGCCGCGATCCGGGCGCGTACGGCGGTCTCCTCGTCCGCCCACCGCGCGGCGAACCCCTGCGGATCGTCGTCGTAGGCGAGCCGCCGCCGTACGACCTCCACCCGCTGGTCGGGCTCGCGTGAGGCGGCCACCTCCACCGTCAGCCCGAACCGGTCGAGCAACTGCGGCCGCAGTTCGCCCTCTTCGGGGTTCATCGTCCCGACGAGCAGGAACTTCGAGGCGTGCCGTACGGAGACGCCCTCGCGCTCGACGTACGAGGCGCCCATCGCCGCCGCGTCCAGCAGCAGGTCGACGAGGTGGTCGTGGAGGAGGTTGACCTCGTCGACGTAGAGGATGCCGCGGTGCGCGTCGGCGAGGAGCCCCGGCTCGAAGGCCTTGACGCCCTCGGCGAGCGCCCGCTCGATGTCCAGCGCGCCGACGAGCCGGTCCTCGGAGGCGCCCACCGGCAGCTCGACCATCCGCGCGGGCCGGGTCGCGAACGCCCCCGGCTCGTGCGGCCCGTCCGGGCAGGCGGGGTCGGGGGAGCCGGGGTCGCAGGAGAACCGGCAGCCGGAGACGACGTCCAGCTCGGGCAGCAGCGCCGAAAGCGCCCGCACCGCCGTCGACTTGGCGGTGCCCTTCTCACCGCGGACCAGCACACCGCCCACCGCCGGCGACACGGCGTTCAGCAGCAGCGCGAGCCGCAGGTCGTCCTGGCCGACGACGGCCGTGAACGGGAAAGGAGTACTCACTTCTCGTCGCCCTCCAAGTCGCCTTCGAGCTCCAGATAGGTGGCGCGCAGCCGCTCGATCGTGTCGGCGTCCGGCTCGGCCCACAGCCCGCGGTCGGCGGCCTCCAGGAGCCGCTCGGTGATCCCGCGCAGCGCCCACGGGTTGGACTTCTTCATGAAGTCCCGGTTCTCCGGGTCGAAGACGTACTCCGCGCTGAGCTTCTCGTACATCCAGTCGTCGACGACGCCCGCCGTGGCGTCGTAGCCGAAGAGGTAGTCGACGGTCGCCGCCATCTCGAAGGCGCCCTTGTAGCCGTGCCGCCGCATGGCAGCCATCCACCGCGGGTTGACCACCCGGGCGCGGAACACCCGGTGCGTCTCCTCGCCGAGCGTCCGCGTCTTCACCTGGTCCGGGACGGCCGAATCGCCCACGTACGCCTCGGGGTTGGCGCCGGTCAGGTGCCGCACCATGGCGACCATGCCGCCGTGGTACTGGAAGTAGTCGTCGGCGTCGACGAGGTCGTGCTCGCGGGTGTCGACGTTCTTCGCGGCGACGGCGATCCGCTTGAACGCCGTCTCCATGTCGCCGCGCGCCGCCCGCCCGTCGAGTCCGCGCCCGTAGGCGTAGCCGCCCCAGACGGCGTACACCTCGGCGAGGTCCGCGTCGGAGCGCCAGTTGCGGGCGTCGATCAGCGGCAGCAGCCCCGCCCCGTACGCACCCGGCTTGGAGCCGAAGATCCGGGCGCTCGCCCGCCGCCGGTCGCCGTGCTCGGCGGCGTCCTCGTCGACGTGCGCGCGCACGAAGTTGGACTCGGCGGGCTCCGCCAGCTCCGCCACCGCCCGCACCGCGTCGTCGATCAGCCCGACCACGTGCGGGAACGCGTCCCGGAAGAACCCGGAGATGCGGACGGTCACGTCGATGCGCGGCCGGCCCAGCTCCTCCAGCGGGACCACCTCGAACCCGGTCACGCGGCGCGAGGCGTCGTCCCACACCGGACGGCAGCCCAGCAGCGCCAGGATCTCGGCGATGTCGTCGCCCTGGGTGCGCATCGCGGACGTGCCCCAGACCGTCAGGCCGACGGACTTCGGGTATGCGCCGGTGTCCTGGAGGTAGCGCTGCACGAGGGAGTCCGCGAGGGCCTGCCCGACCTCCCAACTCAGCCGGGACGGAATGGCCTTGGGGTCGACCGAGTAGAAGTTGCGGCCGGTCGGCAGGACGTTGACCAGTCCGCGCGTCGGCGAACCGGACGGACCGGCGGGGACGTATCCGCCGTCGAGTGCCTTGAGGATGTGGCCGATCTCGTCGGTGGTCTTCTCCAGCCGGGGCACGACCTCGGTGCAAGCGAACTCCAACACCGCGACGGCGTCCGGGAGTGCGGTGCCCAGCACCGCACGCACCAGGGCGCGGCTCTCGGCGACCGCCCATCCGCGCTCCTCCATGCCCTCCGCGACCCGCCGGCACAGCTGCTCCAGCAGGTCGATGGCGTCGGCGGCCGACCGCGACGGACCCTCGACGAGGTCCGTCAGCTCGACCGGCGCCTTCACGGGCGCGCCCGGCTCGGCCAGCAACTCCTTCTCGCTGAGCCCGAAATGGGCCGCGAACGACGCCCGCAGACCCGGCAGGGCGTTCGCCTGTCCGCCCCACACCTGCGAGGCGCGCAGCACGGCGAGCACGAGGTTCACGCGCGCCTCGCCCACCGGCCCGCCGCCGAGGATGTGCAGACCGTCGCGGATCTGCACATCCTTGATCTCGCACAGATAGCCGTCGATGTGCATGACGAACTCGTCGAACGCGTCGTCGTCCGGCTGGTCGTCGACGTGCAGGTCGTGGTGCAGCTCGGCCGCCTTCACCAGCGTCCAGATCTGCGCGCGCACCGCCGGCGCCTTCGTCGGGTCCAGATCGGAGACGAGCGCGTACTCGTCGAGGAGCTGCTCCAGCTTGGCCAGGTCGCCGTAGGTGTCGGCGCGGGCCATCGGCGGGACGAGATGGTCGACGACGGTGGCGTGTCCGCGCCGCTTGGCCTGCGTGCCCTCGCCGGGGTCGTTGACGATGAACGGGTAGATCAGGGGCAGGTCACCGAGGACGGCGTCCGGCGCGCACCCGCCGCTCAGCCCGAGCCCCTTGCCCGGCAGCCACTCCATCGTGCCGTGCTTGCCCATGTGCACGATCGCGTCCGCGCCGAACGAGTTCTCCAGCCACCTGTACGCGGCCATGTAGTGGTGGGAGGGCGGCATGTCGGGGTCGTGGTAGATCGCGATCGGGTTCTCGCCGAAACCGCGCGGCGGCTGGATCATCACGACGACGTTCCCGAACTGCAGGGAGGCGAGCACGACGTCGTCGCCGTCGACGTACAGCGAGCCCGGCGGCTCGCCCCACGCCTGAACCATGGCGTCCCGAAGCTTCGCATCGAGCTTGTCGAACCAGGCCCGGTAGTCGGCCAGCGGCACCCGGGCGGGCGCGGTGGCCAGCTGCTCCTCGGTGAGCCATTCGACGTCGTGGCCGCCGGCGTTGATGAGCCGGTGGATCAACTCGTCGCCGTTGTCGGGGTGTTCGGTGACGCCGTACCCGGCGTCCCGCAGCGCGTCCAGCACCTTCACCGCCGAGGCGGGGGTGTCCAGGCCGACCGCGTTGCCGACCCGCGAGTGCTTCGTCGGGTAGGCGGTGAAGACGAGCGCGAGCTTTTTGTCGGCGTTCGCCTTGTGCTTCAACCGGGCGTGCCGTACGGCGATTCCGGCGACGCGTCCGGCCCGCTCGGGGTCGGCGACGTACACCGGGACGTCGTCGGGGCCCTGCTCCTTGAAGGAGAAGGGGACGGTGATGATCCGCCCGTCGAACTCCGGGATGGCGACCTGCATCGCCGCGTCCATGGGGGAGAGGGCGGCGTCGGACCCGTCCCAGGTGCTCTTCGACGACGTCAGGCACAGTCCTTGCAGGACCGGCACGTCGAGGTCGGCGAGCGCCCCGATGTCCCAGGCCTCCTCGTCCCCGCCCGCCGAGGCCTCCGAGGCGTGGGTGCCGCCGGCGGCGAGGACGGTGGCGACGAGCGTGTCGGTCCTCCCCAGGATCTCGTACAGCCCGGGGTCCGCCCCGCGCAGCGAACCGCAGTACACGGCAAGGGCGTTGGCGCCGCGGGCTTCGATCGCGTCGCACAGGGTGTCCACGAACGCGGTGTTGCCGCTCAGCTCGTGGGCCCGGTAGAAGAGCACGCCGACGGTCGGCCGGCCCTCGACGAACGCCCGCTCGCCGTGGACGCCGTACTCGGGCATCTTCTGCGGTTCGAGGAACCCCTCGCCGGTCAGCAGCACGGTGTCGGAGAGGAACCGGGCGAGTTCGGTGAGGTTGGCGGGCCCGCCCTCGACGAGGTACTTGAGGGCCTCGGCCACCACACCGGCCGGCACCGACGACTCGGCCATCAGCTCGGCGTCCGGCACGGTCTCGCCGCCCAGCAGCACGGTCGGCACACCGGACGCCTTCAGCGCGGCGAGCCCGTCCTCCCAGGCCCGCTTCCCGCCGAGCAGCCGGACGACGGCGAGGTCGGCGCCGTCCAGCAGACCGGGCAGCTCCCGCGCCACATCCACCCGGGTCGGGTTGCCGATCCGGTAGTCGGCGCCGGAAGCGGCCCGGGCCGCCAGCAGATCGGTGTCGGCGGTCGACAACAACAACACTGTGCTCATGCGGGCGCTCCCGGTGGAATGAAAGGCAGTCCTTGCGGCGCGCCCGACTCGATGAGCCGCCAGAGCGCGTCGGTGTCCGCGTGCTGTTCGATCAGGTCGCCGAGCCGGTCGAGCTGCTCCTCGCGCAGCGCGGCGAACGAGGTGTCGGGCGCCGGCACGAAACGACGGCCCGCGGTGGCCGCCACCTCGCGCAGGAACGCCCGCCGGAACCCGTCCGACTCCAGCGAGCCGTGCCAGTGCGTGCCCCAGGTCTGGCCGACCCGGATGCCGTCCAGGAAGGGTTCCCCTTCGCGTATGTCGGCGACCCCGTGGTGGATCTCGTACCCCTCGACGTGCTCCCCGAGGGCTTCCCCGACCGGCCGGGTGAGGGTCTTCTCGCGGGCGAACCGCACCCGCACGGGCAGCACTCCGAGCGCTTGCACATGCCCGCGCCGGCTCTCGACCTCGTCCTCGATGTGCTCGCCGAGGACCTGGAAGCCACCGCAGATGCCGAGGACGGGCCGCTGCTCGGCGGCCCTGCGGACGAGGGCGTCCGCAAGTCCCCGCTCGCGCAGCCACTCCAGGGCCTTCACGGTCCCCCGGGTCCCCGGAACGACGACGAGGTCGGCGTCGGCGAGCTCCTCCGGCCGGTCCACGAACCGCACGACGACGCCCGGTTCGGCGGCCAGCGCGTCCACGTCGGTGAAGTTGGACATGAGAGGGACGGCACAGACAGCGACCCGCAGCACGTCCTCACCCGCGGGCGGCGCGACGTTCGACTCCCGCACGGTCCCCCGCAGGGAGACCCGCAGTCCGTCCTCCTCGTCGATGCCCAGCCCGTGCTGGAAAGGCAGGACGCCGTACGTCCGCCGCCCGGTGAGGCCGTGCAGCATGTCGAGCCCGGGCTCCAGGAGGCTGACATCGCCCCGGAACTTGTTGACGAGGAACCCGGCGACGAGTTCCTGGTCCTCGGGCGAGAGCAGGGCGACGGTCCCGAAGAAGGAGGCGAAGACCCCGCCGCGGTCGATGTCACCGACCACGAGCACGGGAAGCCGCGCGTTACGGGCGATCCCCATGTTCACGATGTCGGTCCGCCGCAGATTGATCTCGGCGGGAGAACCCGCCCCCTCACAGATCACGGCGTCATACGTGCCCCGCAACTCGGCGAGACAGTCGAGCACGGTCCCGAGCAACTTCTGCTGCCGCCCGCCGTGGTACCCGCGGGCACTGAGCTCGCCGACGGGCTTGCCCATCAGCACGACCTGACTGCTCTGCTCTCCGCCGGGCTTGAGCAGCACGGGATTCATCAGGGCGGTCGGCTCGACCCGGCACGCCTGCGCCTGCATGGCCTGCGCCCGCCCGATCTCGGCGCCCTCGCGCGTCACGAACGAGTTGAGGGACATGTTCTGCGCCTTGAACGGCGCGACCTTGACGCCCTGCCGCACCAGCCACCGGCAGATCCCGGCCGTGACGACGCTCTTGCCGGCGTCGGAGGTGGTGCCGGCGACGAGAAGTCCCCCGCTCATGTCGTCCGCCCCTTCACTGTCGTGACGATGGCGCGCGCGGCGACGGTGACGCCGAGCGCCAGCAGGCCGACGCGGCGCGAGAGCCGTGCGGCGCGTTCGATGTCGTGGACGGCGACGGGCCGCCCGGCCGCCCCGTTCAGCACCGGCCGGTGCTCCACCCGGCCGCCGTACGACAGCGTCCCGCCCAGCCGCACGCCGAGCGCGCCCGCGAAGGAGGCCTCGACGGGCCCGGCGTTGGGGCTGGGATGCCGGCCGGCGTCCGCCCGCCAGGCCCGCAGCGCGGCCCGCGGATCATCCCCCGCGACGGCGGCCAGTACGGCGGTCAGCCGCGCCCCCGGCCACCCGGCGAGGTCGTCGAGCCGCGCGGAGGCCCACCCGAACCGCCGGTACCGGGCCGACCTGTGCCCGACCATGGCGTCGAGGGTGTTGACGGCCCGGAATCCGAGCAGCCCCGGCACCCCGCCGACGGCCCCCCACACGAGCGCCCCCACGACGGCGTCGGAGGTGTTCTCGGCGACCGACTCCACGACGGCCCGCGCCATCCCGTCCGCGTCCAGCGCCTGCGGATCCCGCCCGCACAGATGCGGCAGCCGTTCCCGGGCGGCCTCGACGTCCCCCGCTTCGAGGGCCCGCCCGATGGCACGGGCCTCCCCAACGAGAGAGGTTCCGCCGACGACGGCCCAGGTGGCGGCGGCGGTGAGGCCGACAGAAGCGGCCGAAGAGGGACGTACGGCCTTGCGGGCGACCGCTCCCAGGGCCACGACCCCACCGGCGCACACGACGGTGTGGACGGTGCCCCAGCCGCGGTGGTCGCGCCAGAGCAGCCGTTCCACGGCTGCGGCCGTCCGCCCGAACACGGCGACCGGATGCCCCCGGCGGGGATCGCCGAGGAGCAGGTCACCGAAGAGGCCGGCGGCGGCGCCGTACGCGTGAACGCGATCGGCATGCACGGGCTCAGCCGGCCGTGGGGTCGGGCAGCGACCTGGTGGTGTGCCTCAACGGCCAAGCGGGCATGGCGATATGTCCTCACTCAGGGTGTCCACGCCCTGGTTCGACGAGACCGGCGGCGAGAGTTCCTGGCTCCCGGGGCTTACTACCCCGGTGACAGTGGCGGGACCGCGCCGGATTCGCACCGGCTTCCTCTTCTGCCGCCGTACATGGCTCGGGCAGTCCACCACGGGCCCGGAAGAGCCGTCAACTTGCTGTTGACCTGCACGGGGAGAGTGTGCAGAACCCCACATCGGCCTGGTCCCACGGCGCGCAGAGCACGACTCGGCCCTGCCCGCCGCCGCCCATGAGGGCGACCGCGGGCAGGGCCGGGTGAGAAACCTGTACGCCTCAGGCCACGATCAGGGAGATCCCGTAGGCCACCGCCGCCGCGCACGCCGCGAAGCAGGCGTACGCGCCCGTCACCGCGAGAGTGGCCGAGCCGCCCTCCGTCGTGGCGCGTTCCTGGCGGGACAGGCCCATGACGCCCAGGGTGAACAGGGTGACGAGGCCCACGGTGACCGCGAGGCTGACACCGAAGACGGAGCCCAGGGCTGCCCAGTCGATCTTCATGCTGGTTCTCTTCCTTCGTACCGGGTGCGCGGGCTCAGACGGCCGCGGCCGGGGGAGTGGCGGGCTCGGTGGTCGCGGTCGCCGGGGACGGGATCGTGGCCGTCAGGTCCTCGGTCACCGTGCTCGTCGGAGGCGGGGTCACCGCCGCGATCGCCGTGGTGATCACGCCCGGCGACTCCTCGGGCTCGTTGACATTGGACGCGTCGACGACCTCGCGTCGCGAGATCTTCCAGATCGCCGCGCTGGAGGCCACCAGGAAGACGGCCACGACCGCCGTGCCCCAGTCGCCGAGGTCCGTGACCGACTCGGCCAGCGCGCCCACCAGCGCCGCCGCCGGCAGCGTCAGGCCCCACGCCACGAACATGCGGGTCGCCGTCGACCAGCGGACCACGCCGCCCTTGCGGCCCAGGCCCGCGCCCATCACCGCGCCGGAGACCGAGTGGGTGGTGGAGAGGGAGAAGCCGAGGTGGGAGGAGGCCAGGATGACCGTGGCCGCGCTGGTCTGGGCGGCGAAGCCCTGCTGCGGCTGAAGGTCGGTCAGGCCCTTGCCCATGGTGCGGATGATGCGCCAGCCGCCGAGGTAGGTGCCCAGCGCGATGGCCAGGCCCGCGGAGAGGATGACCCAGACCGGCGGGTCGGAGTCGGGGGCCACGGCGCCCCCGGCGACCAGGGCGAGGGTGATGATGCCCATCGTCTTCTGCGCGTCGTTGGTGCCGTGGGCGAGGGAGACCAGGCCGGCCGAGGCGATCTGGCCGGCGCGGTAGCCCTTCTCGGCGGCCTTGCCGTCGGCCTTCTTGCCGACGGTGTAGGAGAGGCGGGTCGCGAGCATCGCGGCGACGCCCGCGACGATCGGCGCCGCGATCGCCGGGATGAGGACCTTGGTGACCAGCGCGTCGCCGTGCACCGCGTCGAAGCCGGCCGAGGCGATGGTGGCGCCGATCAGACCGCCCATCAGGGCGTGGGAGGAGCTGGAGGGCAGGCCCACCAGCCAGGTCAGCAGGTTCCAGAGGATCGCGCCGACCAACGCGGCGAAGATGACCTCGGGACGGATGCCGGTCTCGTCGACGAGACCCTTGGAGATCGTGTTGGCGACCTCCACGGAGAGGAAAGCGCCCACCAGGTTGAGCGCGGCGGACATGGCCACCGCGACCTTGGGCTTGAGTGCACCGGTCGAGATGGTCGTGGCCATCGCGTTGGCGGTGTCATGAAAACCGTTCGTGAAATCAAACGCGAGTGCGGTTACCACCACAATCGCGAGGATCAGCGAGAAGTTTTCCATTTACCCAGGCAATCGTTCGAAGTCATCGGTCGGTTGACCGTAGGAAACCTGAGTGAACGGAAGATGAACTGAGGGGGGCTTCGGGGTGTCCGATGTCGGGGTGACTGTGCGGTCCGTACGGCGGCTTGCCGCCCGCGAGCCGCTCCGGCCGGGTCGCGCAGCCGTTGAAGAGATTCTGCTCACCCGGCAGGATCGGGGCATGACTGGGCAGCGGCGCGACGGGCGGGGGTCCCGGGACGCGCGGGACGGCATGGGGAGTGCGGCCCAGGCGCGCGCCTGGGAGACGCTCGTGGCGACGGCCCGCCGCACGGTGAGCGACGGCCTGGTCGTCGGCACCTCCGGCAACGTCTCCGTGCGCGTCGGCGACACCGTGCTGGTCACCCCGTCGGGCGTGCCCTACGACCGGCTCACCCCGGACGACGTCACGGGCGTCGACCTCACCGGCCGGCAGGTGCTCGGCGCCCTGGTCCCGACGAGCGAGCTGCCCATGCACCTCGCCGTCTACCGCGCCACCGACGCCGGTGCGGTCGTCCACACCCACGCCGTGCACGCCACGGCCGTCTCCACCCTCGTCGGCGAGCTTCCCCTCGTCCACTACATGGCGGGCGCGCTCGGCGGCGCCGTCCGGGTCGCCCCCTATGCGACGTACGGCACCGAGGCGCTGGCCGAGAACATGCTCGCGGCCCTCGCCGACCGCACCGGCTGCCTCCTGCAGAACCACGGCACCCTCACCTACGGCACCACCCTCGACCAGGCCTACGACCGCACGGCCCAGCTGGAGTGGATGTGCCGGCTGTGGCTGACGGCCTCGTCGCTGCCCGGCCGCAACCCCACCCTCCTGACGGAGGAACAGGTCGCGGAGGCGGGGGAACGGCTGCGGACGTACGGGCAACGGCCTCCTTCACGTCGGGGATGAGCTCCACTGGCCGGTCGCGACGATGGCCAGGACACTGGACGGGTGCGCACTGTCAAAGCGACGGCCGCCGCCGTCACCGCAGCCCTGGCCGCCGGCGCCGCCAGTGTCGCCGTCGGCCGGTTCGCCAGCGACGCCGCGCTGAAGGCGCCGCCCGGCCGGCCCCTGCCCACCGAACCCCGGCTCACGGTGCACCGCACGGCCGCCGGCCAGATCACCCTCACCCGCGACCTGGCCGCCCTGCGCCCCGGCACCCACGGCCTGACCGGCAACGGCTCCCACGCGGTCGTCGGCGCCGTCCTGCCCACCGCCGCGCACTCCGCCGACACCGTCGTACGCCGCCTGGAACGCGTCACCCACGGCACGCTGAACCCCGGCGACGCGGTCTGGCTCACCCCGAATCTGTACGTCGGTGACCCAGGCAGCGCCCTCGGCCTCGACCACGCCGACATCGACGTCCCCGGCGAACTGGGCGGCCTGCCCGCCTGGTTCGTCCCCGGCGCCCGGCGCACCTGGGTGATCGCCGTGCACGGCCTGGGCACCACCCGGGAACACGCCCTGAACGTCATGGGTTTCCTGCACCGCCGCCGCTTCCCCGTGCTCGCCCTCGCCTACCGCGGCGACCTCGGCGCACCCCGCTCCCCGGACGGGCTGAACCACCTCGGCGCGACCGAGTGGCGCGACCTGGACGCGGCGATGCGGTACGCCGTGCGCTACGGCGCCGAACGCGTCGTCCTGCTCGGCTGGTCCACCGGCGCCACCATGGCCCTGCGCGCCGCCGCCGACTCGGGGCTGCGCGACCTCGTCTCGGGGCTCGTGCTGGACTCCCCGGTCCTGGACTGGCGGACGACCCTGCGCGCCCTCGCCGCCGCCCGGCACACCCCCGGCCCGCTGCTGCCGCTCGCCGTCCGCGCCGCCGAGGGCCGCACCGGTCTGCACGGCGGTCCCGGCGACGGCGACGCGGCCGCCGACCCGGCCCGGCTGACGGTCCCGACCCTGATCCTGCACGGTCCCGACGACACCGTCGCCCCCTGGGGCGCCTCCCGCCGCCTCGCCGCCCGCCGGCCCGACCTCGTGGCCCTGCACACCGTCCCGCAGGCCCCGCACGGCGCCATGTGGAATGTCGACCCGGCGGCCTACGAGGAGGCCCTGCGCCGCTTCCTCACCCCCCTCATGTGAGCCCGCGGCAGAGCCCGCCCGGACCGGTCGCGACCGTTCCGTTTAAGCCCGTACCACTGGCCTGAACACGTCTCCCCACCCTTCGCGGAACCCCGTGCGTTGGCCAGTCCCGTAGCCCGCCGTGACATTCCGTTTGGGTTTTCGGACCGTCAACCGGAAGACTGCACCCGTGACGTCCCGTATCCCGCGCGACTCCAGGCTTCGACTCGTCCGCCCGCGACCCCTGGCCGCCGCCCCCTCAGCTGTGAACGAGCGGCGCCCGCGCCGCCCCGCACCCCGCCCGCCGGAGGGCACCCCGGCCCCCGCGGAGCTGGCCAGAATGGCGCGCTCCGGACTGGCCGCCGCGGCCCGCGTCGCCCGCTGGGCCGACAACGCCCTCGGACCCGGCCGAGACGCCGCGACCACCGACGGCAAGGCCACCCTCTCCGACACGACCGCCGAACGGGCGGCCGGCGATCTGGGCCTGACCACGGACCGGATCCGCGCCGACTGGGACACCGCCCGCCTCGCCGGCCTCGTCGAGGTGCACGGCGACAGCGCCCGCCCCGGCTGGCGGCTGCGCGCCTGGGACCGCGACGACAGCGCCGTCCTGCGCGGCTGGGTCGCCCTGTTCGACGCCTGGTCGCTCGCCTCCCCGGAACCCGAGGAGCAGGAGGCCGCCGCCGTCGCCGAGGTCGTCTCGGCCATGCCGCAGGTGCTCTCCTTCCTCCAGCTGTCCGCCGGGCCCGTCCCCGTCGAGCAGCTCCTGGACCTGCTGCGCCAGCGCGTCACCGAACTGCGCACCGAGCGCTGCGAGGTCCCCTACGGCGCCGGCTCCGAACCCGCGACGCCCCTCGCCCCGGTCCCCTCCGCCGAGGCCGACCCGGCGGAGCCCGCGCAGGACGCCGAGCTCGCCCCCCTCCTCGACTGGGCCCTGCACGCCCTCGCCTCCGTCGGCGCCCTCACCTACGGCGCCGGACAGGCCACGCTCACCCCGCTGGGCAGCTGGGCGGTCTGGGTCAAGCTGGAGCAGATCTGCGTCGCCGCGCAGAGCCCGGCCGGGAACATCGAGCAGTCGGCCGAGGGCATGCTCCGCGGCTGCGCCCAGCTCCGCCCGAACGCGGCCCGCGCCGAGTACCGCGCCTGGCTCGCCGCCCGGACCGTCGGCAGCGCCGTCACCGAGCTGCTGCTCGCCGCCCGCGGGGACGACGCCCTGCTGCGCGGCCTCGCCTTCGAGGCGCTGCGCGTCGTCGGCGCCCCCGCCGAGCCCGACGTCCGCGCGGTCGTCGACGAGCCGGCGCTGCGGCCGTACGCGCTGCTGTGGCTCGCCGAGCACGACGGCATCGACCCGGAGGACGCCCACGAGGTGCTCACCCGGGAGGAGGCCACCTGGCTGTGGGTCGACACCGCCGCGGCCGTCGCCGACCACGGCGAGGCGCCGATGCTCGTACGCCACCTGGAGTCCGCGCTGCAGCCGACCGTGCCCGCCCTGCTGACCGAGGTGCGGGCCGTGGGACACCCGCGCACCGTGCAGGTGCTGGTGGCGCTCGCCGCCGCGCACCCCGACCCGGCGCTGGCCAAGGCCGTCCGCAGGGCCGCCTTCCAGGTGCACACCGGGGGCAGCTGAGCCCCCGGCGGCCCCTGGCCCGGCCCCGAAGGGCCTCTCAGCCCTGTATCTCGGGCGCGTACGTGCCGAAGCTCCAGAGGTTGCCCTCGATGTCCCGGGCCATGTAGTCCCGGGAGCCGTAGTCCTGGTCCGTCGGGGGCATCAGGATCTCCGCGCCGTGCTCCACGGCCCGCCGGTGGTGTGCGTCCACGTCGTCCACCACGACGTACACCCCGGCCGGGCCGGCGCCCTTCATCGCCGCGTCGAAGACGCCGCCGCGGCCCTTCGAGCCGAGCATCACCGCGCCGTTGCCCTGCACCAGCTCGGCGTGCATCACCACGCCGTCCTCCCCCTCGTACACGGACAGCTCCGTGAACCCCAGGGCCTCCGTGAGCTGGCGGATCGCGGCCTTCGCGTCGGCGTACAACACCGTCGGATAGATGCTCGCGCGCCCGCTGTTCGTGCCTGCCATACCGCTCACTCCCTTGTGATCACTGCCGGAAATGCCATGCGCGGTCAAGTCTCGCAGCGACCACTGACAACGGCCCTCGGCAAGGGTCCGGGCGCGGATCGAACACCCGAACACAGAAAAAGTGCTTGCACGGTCCCGTTAGAATGACCCCATGGCCATTCTCCTCGCGCATTAGACGGCGGGAACGTCCTCAGCCGCCCATCCCGCCAACGACCCCGCACTGGAGTCTGTCCGTGATCTCCGCCTCCGGCATCGAGCTGCGCGCCGGTGCCCGCATCCTCATCGAGAACGCCTCCTTCCGCGTAGCCAAGGGCGACCGCATCGGCCTGGTCGGGCGCAACGGCGCCGGCAAGACCACGCTGACCAAGGTCCTGGCCGGTGAGGGCATCCCGGCCGGCGGCCAGGTCACCCGCTCCGGCGAGGTCGGCTACCTCCCGCAGGACCCCCGCACCGGCGACCTCGACGTCCTCGCCCGCGACCGCATCCTCTCCGCGCGCGGCCTGGACACGCTGATCCGCAAGATGCGCGAGAACGAACAGCGGATCGCCAACGGCTCCGGCGCCACCCGTGACAAGGCGATGCGCCAGTACGAGCGCCAGGAGACGGAATTCCTCACCAAGGGCGGGTACGCCGCCGAGGCCGAGGCCGCGACCATCGCCGCCGCGCTCAACCTGCCCGACCGGGTGCTCGGCCAGCCCCTGCACACGCTCTCCGGCGGTCAGCGCCGCCGTGTCGAACTGGCCCGCATCCTGTTCTCCGACGCGGACACCCTGCTGCTCGACGAGCCGACGAACCACCTCGACGCCGACTCGATCGTCTGGCTGCGGGACTACCTCAAGACCTACCGCGGCGGCTTCATCGTCATCAGCCACGACGTCGACCTGGTCGAGACGGTCGTCAACAAGGTGTTCTACCTGGACGCCAACCGCTCCCAGATCGACGTCTACAACATGGGCTGGAAGCTGTACCAGCAGCAGCGCGAGGCCGACGAGAAGCGCCGCAAGCGCGAGCGGCAGAACGCCGAGAAGAAGGCCCAGGCGCTGCACTCGCAGGCCGACAAGATGCGCGCCAAGGCCACCAAGACGGTCGCCGCGCAGAACATGGCCAAGCGTGCCGACCGGCTGCTCGCCGGCCTGGAGGCGGTCCGCGTCTCCGACAAGGTCGCCAAGCTCCGTTTCCCGGAGCCCGCGCCCTGCGGCAAGACCCCGCTGATGGCCGAGGGCCTGTCGAAGTCGTACGGGTCGCTGGAGATCTTCACCGACGTCGACCTGGCCATCGACAAGGGCTCCCGGGTCGTCATCCTCGGCCTCAACGGCGCCGGCAAGACGACCCTGCTGCGGCTGCTGGGCGGGGTGGAGACGCCCGACACCGGCGAGGTCGTCCCCGGGCACGGACTCAAGCTCGGCTACTACGCCCAGGAGCACGAGACCCTCGACCCCGAGCGCTCGGTCCTGGAGAACATGCGCTCCGCGGCCCCCGACCTGGACCTCGTAGAGGTCCGCAAGGTGCTGGGCTCGTTCCTGTTCTCCGGTGACGACGTCGACAAGCCGGCCGGTGTCCTGTCCGGCGGTGAGAAGACCCGGCTGGCCCTGGCCACCCTCGTGGTCTCCTCGGCCAACGTGCTGCTGCTCGACGAGCCCACCAACAACCTCGACCCGGCCAGCCGGGAGGAGATCCTCGGCGCGCTGCGTACGTACAAGGGCGCGGTCGTCCTCGTCACCCACGACGAGGGCGCCGTGGAGGCGCTGCAGCCCGAGCGGATCATCCTGCTGCCCGACGGCGTCGAGGACCTGTGGGGCTCCGACTACGCGGATCTGGTCGCTCTGGCCTGATCGAGAGCGTGATCCACGGGACCGGATGGCGCCTGTGGATCATTCTTCTGGATCATTCGGCGTACCGGTGATCCATCATCTGTGTGAGATCTCCTCGTATCGAGGTGTGTCCTACACGGATTTCGCGGCCGATCCCTTTGTCGACAAGGGGTCGGCCGTCGCGCGTCCCTGACCTGCTACTTCGCGCAACAACCCGTTCGGTCCCACGAACACCACCGGGTGGAATCACGGATTCCACTTGTGGGGACGTACTCCTGTCGTCAAAACCCTCATCCACGGACCTTGCCGAATGGGTGGCCATCGCGCCCCGGAGGGGTGATCATGAGGAGACCAGAGCGCACTTCCCATGAGGAGGCACGGGTGGCCGAGACTCTGAAGAAGGGCAGCCGGGTGACCGGCGCCGCGCGCGACAAGCTCGCGGCAGACCTGAAGAAGAAGTACGACTCCGGTGCGAGCATCCGGGCGTTGGCCGAGGAGACCGGCCGCTCGTATGGCTTCGTGCACCGGATGCTCAGCGAGTCGGGCGTCACGCTCCGTGGGCGTGGCGGGGCGACACGAGGCAAGAAGGCTGCCTCGTCCTGACCCCGGGCGGCCCGCCGGCTTCGATGGTGGCCACCCGGTCGGTCCTTCGATCGGCCGGGTGGTTACTGTGCAGTCACTTAGCTGACCGCTAGCTGACCGCACTCATCGGAGGCGCCCCATGGCCACGCCCGACCAGGAACTCGTTCCCCTGCTCGACAAGGACGGCGTACGGCTCACCGTCGACGACGCGCTCGCCACGGTGACGCTGGTCAATCCGGCCAAGCGCAATGCGCAGAGCCCCGCGATGTGGCGGGCGCTCGCCGAGGCCGGGCGACTGGTGCCGGGCTCCGTCCGCGTGGTCGTGCTGCGCGGCGAGGGCAAGTCCTTCTCCGCGGGGCTCGACCGGCAGATGTTCACGCCCGAGGGGATCGAGGGCGAGCGGTCCTTCATCGATCTCGCGCGCAGTGGCGACGCCGAACTCGACGCCGCCATCGCCGGGTTCCAGGAGGGCTTCACCTGGTGGCGACGCAACGACCTCGTGTCCATCGCCGCCGTCCAGGGCCACGCCATCGGCGCGGGCTTCCAGCTGGCCCTCGCCTGTGACCTGCGCGTCGTCGCCGACGACGTGCAGTTCGCCATGCGGGAGACCAGCCTGGGCCTGGTACCCGACCTGACGGGCACGCATCCCCTCGTCTCGCTGGTCGGCTACGGCCGCGCGGCCGAGATCTGCCTGACGGGCCGGTTCGTGCACGCCGAGGAAGCGGTGAGCTCCGGCCTCGCCAACCTCGCCGTGCCCGCCGGGGAACTCGACACGGCGACCCGTGAGCTGGCCGCGGCGATCCTCGCCGCACCCCGCGAGGCCGTCATCGAGACCAAGGCCCTGCTGCGCGGCGCCGGCGAACGCACCTACGCCGAACAGCGCGCCGCCGAGCGCGCCGCCCAGTCCCGCCGTCTGCGGGACATGGCCGGCCTGGGCGAATGAGCCGCGTCCCGGCGGCCGTCCGTCACTCCACCGCAGTGACCACGACGGTCACCGTCGGGTGATCCCGTAGGGCCCGCGCCACCGCCCCGCGCACCTCCCGGGCCACTTCCAGGACCTGGTGGTTCGCGCTCACCGCGATCTCCACGCGCGCGTGGCGGTGCGGCAGGGCGGTCGCGTGCGGCAGTTCCTCGACGCGTACCGCCCGGCCGAGGACGTCGGTCATCCGGGTCACCCCTGCCACGGACAGGGCGGCGACGGTCGCGCGTGCCTCGTCGCCGTGCTGGGTCCTCCCGACGGGCGGCGGCTCGGGAACGGGCCGTACCGCCTCGGGACCCGGGGCCTCGTCCAGCAGGGCCGTCACCCGCAGGTCCACCTCCGCCACCACCAGGCCGAGACGTTCCGTCGCGGCCGCCGCCAGGGCCGTGCGCAGGCGGGCAGCCTGCGCCGGCAGCGGCTCGGTCGAGGAGGCGGCGAACTCCGCCGTCACCCGCAGCGGTCCGGGCGGCAGCGCGCTCGGCGGTGGCGGTACGGCGGGCTCGTACAACCCCGCCGGGTCCACCGCCGCGATCCGCAGCGCGCCCAACCGCACCCCCGCCACGCCCCCCACCGCCCGGCGCAGCACCGTGCGGGCCGCGTCCTCCGCGATCCACGCCCCGTCGCGCGGCCCACCCAGGGGGAGCAGTCTTCCGAGGCCCAGCTGGTGCCGTACCGCACTCGTCCACCCGTCCGTCATTCCTCCAGCCTGCCGCATTCCTGGCGCGCTGTCGGGCAACCGCGCTTACGGTGGTCGAGGGGACGACAGAACCGGACGTAAGGACGTACGGCGATGACCGAGACAACGGAGCAGAACCGGACGCAGACCCCTGACAGCGGTGCCGACCCGCTGCAGACCCGCAAGGCCTCCGCCAGGCGTGGCGGCGGGGACCCGGCGACCCGCGGGCGGACCACCATCGCCGACGGAGTCGTGGAGAAGATCGCAGGCCTGGCGACACGGGACGTCGTCGGCGTGCACGCGATGGGCAGCGGCCTGAGCCGCACCTTCGGCGCCGTACGGGACCGCGTGCCCGGCGGGGCGAAGTCCGTGACGCGCGGGGTCAAGGCCGAGGTCGGCGAGGTGCAGACCGCTCTCGACCTGGAGATCGTCGTCGACTACGGCGTGTCGATCACCGAGGTCTCGCGGGACGTGCGCGAGAACGTGATCGCGGCCGTGGAGCGGATGACAGGACTGGAGGTCGTCGAGGTCAACATCGCGGTGAGCGACGTCAAACTGCCCGAAGAAGAGGAAGAGGAGCCGGAGCCCCGGATCCAGTGACGTGGCAGTGAGGACTGCCGAGGGGAGCGCACCTTGAGCATGGCTGTGGTCGGCATGATCGCCGGCATGGCGCTGGGCTTCGCCGGATACTTCGGCGGGTTCGGGGCCTTCGTGCTGGTGGCCGCATTGGGCGCCATCGGCTTCGTCGTCGGCCGGTTCCTGGAAGGGGACCTGGAACTCGGCGACTTCTTCCGCACCCGCACCCGTGACGACCGGCGCCGGTGACGACGGCGATGACGACGGCGACGGCGAACGAGGGGAGCGACGCCCCGGAAGGACGCTCGGCAGCCGTTCCCCCCGGCCGTCGCGGCGCGACCCGGATCGCCGACCGGGTCGTGGCGAAGATCGCCGCCCAGGCCGCCCGCGAGGCGGTGGGCCCCCTGCCCGCGGACGCCGGACGCCCGCACGCGACCGTCCTCGTCCACCATGACGCCGCGCACGTCAGAGTCCACCTGGAGCTCGACTACCCGACCGACATCGGGGCCCGCTGTCATGAGGTGCGTCGTCATGTCACCGAGCGGGTAGGCGCGTTGGTGGGAATGGAGGTTCCGGAGGTCGCCGTCCAGGTGGAACGGCTGCACCTGACATCGGCCCCCGGCGTGGCACACGGGAGGACGCGATGAGCGAGCCCGCAGGCTTGCAGGGCACTGTGCCCGTTCTGGAGAAGCCCCCGCAGGACACCGACCCGGGACAGGGCGGTGACACAGGCCCCGCCAACCACCGGTTCTGGTCGGCGCGCCGCGTCCCCGCCGCCGTCGTCGCGGTGCTGGTGCTGGTCGTCTCGGGCGCCTTCCTCTACGACGTCGCCGCCGTCCGCGCCCACCGGCCCGTCATGGCCTGGCGGCGCGAACTCGCCCGGCAGCTCGCCGAACGCCCCCTCGACGACGTCTGGGTGCTGATCGGCGCCGGGGTCGCGGCGGCCCTCGGCCTGTGGCTCGTCGTCCTGGCCGTCACCCCGGGCCTGAGGGACGTCCTGCCGATGACCCGCCCCCACTCCGACGTCCGCGCCGGCCTCCACCGCGGCGCGGCCGCCCTGGTGCTGCGCGACCGGGCCATGGAGATCGCCGGCGTGCAGTCGGCCCGGGTGCGCGTCGGCCGCCGCAGGGCCGATGTCCGCGTGGTCTCCCACTTCCGCGACCTGGACGATGTGCACGCCGACCTGGAAGCCGTCCTCACCGACGCGGTCCGCGGCCTGGGCCTGACCCGGCCGCCCGCGCTCGCGGTCCAGGTACGGCGGCCCGGGAAGAAGGGGTGAAGACGATGCTCGGCACCGTCAACCGTGTGCTCCTCGGCGTCGTCGGGCTGGTGCTGCTCGCCGTCGGCGGCTCGGTCCTGGCCGTGGGCCTGGGCGCCCCGCCGCCGTCCTGGTGGCTGCACCAAGGCCCCCACGACAGCCTCCTCACCACCGCCGAACGCACCCGCTGGCGCGACGAGACCTGGTGGTGGCCGACGGTCATCGCGGTCCTCGCCCTCCTCGTGCTGCTCGCCCTGTGGTGGCTGACCGCCGTCCTGCGCCGCCGCCGGCTCGGCGAGCTCCTCGTCGACACGGGCGACGGCGCGGGCGCCCTGCTGCGGGGCCGTGCCCTGGAGGGCGTACTCGCGGGCGAGGCGGGCCGGATGGACGGCGTCGCCCACGCCCACGTCCAGCTCACGGGCCGGCGGGAGGCTCCCGAGGCACACCTGCGGCTGCTCCTGGAGCCGCATGTGGACCCGGCGACGACCCTGGACCGTCTGACGACCGGGGCCCTCACCCACGCCAAGGATTCCGCGGCCCTGAAGGCGCTGCCCGCCGAGGTGCGGATGAAGGCGGCCAAGCACAAGGCGGAAAGGGTGAGTTGAGAGCCGTCAAGGGCGCGGGGCGCTGTCGGGGGGCGCTGTCGGGGTACGGCTCCGCCGCGTGGGCGCGACAAGCCCTCACGCACCCGCACCCGCACCCGGCGCGGGACTCTCAGAACCCGTGCCGCATTCCGCCGTCGACCGGCAGCATGATCCCCGTCAGATAGGAAGCCGCCGGCGAGAGCAGGAACGCGGCCGCGCGGCCGAACTCCTCCGGCCTCCCGTACCGCCGCAACGGGATCCGGGACTCGTTGGCGACCCGAGTGGCCTCGGGGTCGGCCGACAGTGCGTCCAGCTCGCGCACGCGATCCGTGTCGATCCGCGCCGGCAGCAGCCCGACCACGCGGATCCCCCGAGGCCCCAGCTCGTCGGCGAGCGACTTCGCGAATCCGGCCAGCCCCGGCCGCAGCCCGTTGGAGATCGTCAGCCCGGGAATCGGCTCGTGCACCGACCCCGACAGCACGAACCCGATGACACCGCCCGCCTCCAACTCGGCGGCAGCCGTCCGCGCCAGCCGGACCGCCCCCAGGAACACCGACTCGAACGCGGCCTGCCACTGCTCGTCGGTGTTGTCCGCGACGAACCCGGGCGGCGGACCGCCCACGCTCACCAGTACCCCGTCGAACCCGCCGAAGGCGTCCCGCGCCGCCGCGATCAGCCGGGCCGCCGCGTCGGGGTCGGCGTTGTCCACGGCGACACCGACGGCGTTCGCCCCCAACTCGGCCGCGGCGTCGGCGACACGCTTGTCGTCCCGCCCGGTCAGCACGACCTTCGCGCCGTCCGCGACGAGCTCGCGCGCGGCGGCGTTGCCCAGGCCCCGCGTGGCCCCGGTGACGACGTACACCCGGTCCTTCAGTCCAAGATCCATGGCCCCTATCCTGCCCCCTCGCCGTCGTACAGGGCGAGGGCGGTGTTCACCAGGCCGATGTGACTGAACGCCTGCGGGAAGTTGCCCAGGTGCCGGCCGGCCACCGGGTCGTACTCCTCCGCCAGCAGCCCCACGTCGTTGGCCAGGCCGACGAGCCGTTCGAACAGCTCCCGCGCCTCCTGCGTACGGCCCGTCATGTGCAGGGCGTCCGCGAGCCAGAACGAGCAGGCCAGGAAGCTGCCCTCGTCGCCCGGCAGACCGTCGACGGGCGCGCCGTCGGTGCTGTAGCGGCGCACCAGGCCGCCGTGCCCGAGTTCGTCGCGGATCGCGTCGACGGTGCCGACCACCCGCGGGTCGTCCGGCGGCAGGAAGCCGACGCGCGGGATGAGCAGCAGCGAGGCGTCCAGGTCGGCCGAGCCGTAGAACTGGGTGAAGGTGTTGCGCCGCGGGTCGAAGCCCTTCTCGCACACCTCGCGGTGCACCTCGTCGCGCATGGCCCGCCAGCCCTCCAGGTCGCCGGGCAGCTTCGGGTGCTCCTCCAGGGCGCGGACGGCCCGGTCGGCGGCCACCCACACCATCACCTTGGAGTGCACGAACTGGCGTCGGCCGCCGCGCACCTCCCACAGCCCCTCGTCCGGCTGCCGCCAGTTCTCGGCCAGCCACTTCATCAGCGCGCTCTGCAACGACCACATGTGCGGCCTGGGCGCCATGCCGGAGGTCCGGGCCAGCGACAGCGAGTCCATCACCTCGCCGTAGACGTCCAGTTGCAGCTGGTCCACGGCGCCGTTGCCGATGCGTACGGGCGTCGAGCCGCCGTAGCCGGACAGCCACGGCAACTCGCACTCGGGCAGCCGGCGCTCGCCCGCCAGCCCGTACATGATCTGCAGGTCCGCCGGGTCGCCCGCGACGGCGCGCAGCAGCCAGTTGCGCCAGTTCTCGGCCTCCTCCTCGTAGCCGGCCGCCAGCAGGGCGCCGAGGGTGAGGGTGGAGTCGCGCAGCCAGCAGTAGCGGTAGTCCCAGTTGCGCACCCCGCCCAGCTCCTCCGGCAGGGAGGTGGTGAGCGCGGCGACGATGCCGCCGGTGGGGGCGTAGGTGAGGGCCTTCAGGGTGATCAGGGAGCGGACGACGGCGTCCCGGTGGGGTCCCTCGTAGCGGCAGCGGGCGGCCCACTCCTGCCAGTCCTCGACGCTGGTGCGCAGCGCCTCCCACGGATCGACGAGCGGCGGCCGGGACTCGTGCGAGGGGTGCCAGGTCAGCACGAACGCCACCGACTCGCCCTCGGCGACGGTGAACTCCGAGTACGTGCGGAAGTCCTCGCCCCAGGTGCGCACGGCCGGCTCGCTGCGGAACCAGACGGCGTCGGGACCGGCGATCGCCACCCGGTGCCCGTCGACCCGGCGCATCCAGGGCACGACCCAGCCGTAGTCGAAGCGCAGCCGAAGCGTGCTGCGGACGGTGACCCGGCCGCGCAGTCCCTCGACGATGCGGACGACGTCGGGGGCCCGGTCGCGTTGGGGCATCAGGTCGGTGACCCGGATCGCGCCCTCGGCGGTCTCCCACTCGGTGTCCAGGACGAGGGTGTCGGGCCGGTAGGCGCGCCGGGTGCAGGCACCCTTCACTCCCTTGGGGGTGATGCGCCAGTGGCCGTTCTCGTCGCCTCCGAGGAGGCGGGCGAAGCAGGCGCCGGAGTCGAACCGGGGCAGGCAGAGCCAGTCGACGGAACCGTCG
The DNA here is from genome assembly GCF_055581185.1 of Streptomyces sp. NPDC031474. Lineage (NCBI taxonomy): Bacteria > Bacillati > Actinomycetota > Actinomycetes > Kitasatosporales > Streptomycetaceae > Streptomyces > Streptomyces sp. NPDC031474. The sequence continues at coordinate 46,736 of NZ_JBVIJX010000001.1, read as the reverse complement.
ACGCCGACCAGAGCCGCGGTCTGTTCGTCGCCGATGAGCGCGTAGTCCTCGATACGGGGGTGCACGGGGTGCGGGTTCCCAGCAGACCCGGGGGGCAATCAGGGGTGCAGCCGGGAGGGTGACCCCGGCCTCACCGCGTCGCGCTCCTTCAGCCCGGGCCGGTGCCGCGGCACGAGCGTCTCGCGCTGCCGGGACGGCAACCGCCCAGGGGCGTCGACCAGCACCCGCTGGTCGTCGCGCAGCAGCGCGGTGCTCTCGGCGCAGGCCACGGTCCCGTCCGCTACACCGCCGCCGGCTCGGCCTGTTCTTCCGCTTCCTTCGCCGCCGCCTGGGCCCGGTCGCGGGCCTCGCGGCGGGCCTGGACCACCCAGCCGAAGGGGACGCCCGCCGCGAACAGCCACCACTGGATGGCGTACGCGTAGTTCAGGGCCGCGTCCTCCTTGCCGGGCGCTCCGACCAGTTCGGGGCTGTCGCCCTTCGGCTCGGGCGCGATCTGCGCGATATACCCGCCGAGCACCTGGGCGCCGAGCCGCTGGGCCTGCTGCTCGCTGTTGATCAGCATGATCTGCCGGTCCGGCAGCCCCTTGAGGTTCTTGATGCCGCTCGCCGCGGTCGTCTCGTCGGGCATCAGCCGCCCGGTGACGGTGGTCCGGCCGCTCGGCGGCGCGGGGACCTTGGGGAACACGGTCTGGCTCGGACCGTCCGCGGGGATCCAGCCCCGGTTGACCAGCAGCACCTTGCCGTCCGTCAGGACGAGCGGCGTGAGGACGTGGAAGCCGACCGTCTCGTCGGCGTTGACCCGGCGCCTGACGACGACCTCGTGCGCGGTGTCGAAGGTGCCCGTGGCGGTCACGCTCCGATACCGCTCGCTGCGGGTGACAGCGTGCCCCGGGGTGGTCAGCTGCTCCACGGGCACCGGATCGGCGCCCAGCGCGTCGGAGACCAACTGGTTGCGCGCGGTGCGCTCGTCGTAGCGGTGCATCTGCCAGAAGCCCAGCCTGATCATCGTGGGGATGAGGAGGAGAGCGACCAGCGTGAGGATCACCCACTGCCGGGACAACAGGAAGCGGTACACCCCACGACCGTACAACTCGGTCGTGGGGCGCATTCGGGCGGGTACCGGAAGGGAGGCCTCCGGGGTCGGCTCACACCTTGTCGACGATCCCCACCCTGCCCTCCGCGCGGGCGCAGTGCGCGCCGCAGAACCAGTGCCCCTCGACCTCGACGCCCTGGCCGATGATCTGGACCCGGCAGTGCTCGCAGATGGGGGCCATGCGGTGGATCGCACAGGAGAAGCAGTCGAAGACGTGCACCGCGCCCTGGGCATGGACCTCGAAGGTCATTCCGTAGTCATTGCCGCAAACTTCGCATCTCGCCATGCGCCACAGGGTGGGCGCTCGTCCCCGGGCGGGCGAGCGGACGGCGGGCGAGTCGCGCGCCAATCACCCGTACGTACGGTCACCCGTCGGCCGGCTCGACGTCCCGCAGGAGTTGCCCGAAGGCGGCCTCGTCCACGACGGGCGTCCCGAACTGCCGGGCCTTGACCACCTTCGACGTGCCGGATTCGGGGTCGTTGGTGACCAGCAGGCTGGTCACCCGGGACAGACTCGTGGCGACGTGCAGCCCCGCCTCCGTGGCACGGTCCTCCAGCAGCTCACGCTCGACCGACGTGTCCCCCGAGAAGGCGACCCGCATGCCCTGCTTGAGCCTTTTGCCGTCCTCGTACCGGCCGGGGTTGGGGTACGGACAGGCGGGCCTCTTGCGGGACGGCCGCCAACTGCCGGGCCGATAACCGCCGTAGCCGCCGCCGTAGCCGCCGCCCGGGCCGCTCGCCTGCTGTCCGATCCGGGGCGCGGGCCGGTCGGACCACTCCGTCAGCGGCCGGCACTCCAGCAGCGGCAGCCGCACCCCGCCCGCCGCCGCGGCCCGCAGACTCGGCCGGAACGCCTCCGCGAGCACGCGCGCGTCATCGAGCGCATGGTGCGCCCGCTGCTGGACGACGCCGAAGTGGGCCGCCAGCGACTCCAGCTTGTGGTTGGGCAGCGGCAGCCCCAGCTCCTTGGAGAGTGCGATGGTGCACAGCCGCTGCCGCACCGGCGCCTCGCGCTCCGCGCGCGCGTACTCCCGCGCGATCATCTGCCAGTCGAAGACCGCGTTGTGGGCGACGAGCACCCGCCCGTCGAGCCGGGCCGCGAACTCCTCGGCGACGTCCTGGAAAAGAGGCGCGCCCTCAAGCACCTCGCTCGTCAGACCGTGTATCCACACCGGCCCCGGATCGCGCTCCGGGTTGACCAGCGTGTACCAGTGGTCCTCGACCTCACCGCGTGCGTCCAGCCGGTAGACGGCGGCGGAGATGATCCGGTCGTCCCGGGCCAGGCCCGTGGTCTCCACGTCAACGACCGCGTACCCCTGGGGATACGCGGTCGGCCACTCCGTGGGGGACGGCGCTGTCGTCGTGTGGTCTTCGAGCATGGTCATTGAGGATACGGGCCACCACTGACACCTCGTCGCACCTGCCCCGGCACCAGGGCGCCAGAAGCCCTTCGGCCCGTACGGAAGTTCGCCTCCCACGCGCGCGTGCGTGCGACCGCCGGCTGGCGGGCCCACAAGTGCGGGGCGCCGGAGCGCGGTTGAGCGGGGACGTCGGGCGGTCGACCGGCCGAGGTGCACGAGCGTCGGTACGAGGCCCATGACGCCCGGGGTGCCATCCTCCCTCCTGTGACGGAACCCACCCACGCCGAGGCCCACGACGCCTCCCTCGGATCCCGGTTGAACTGGCTGCGCGCCGCCGTCCTCGGCGCGGGCGACGGCATCGTCTCCACCGCGGGCCTTGTCGTCGGCGTGGCCGGCGCGACGGACGACCGCTCGGCGCTGTTGACGGCCGGCCTCGCCGGTCTGCTCGCCGGGTCGATGTCCATGGCGGCGGGGGAATACGTCTCCGTGTCCACGCAACGGGACTCCGAGAAGGCGGCGCTCGCGATGGAGCGGCGGGAACTGCGCGAGCAGCCGGAGGCCGAACTGGAGGAGCTGACCGAGCTGCTGAAGGAACGGGGCCTGTCCCGGGAGGTGGCCCGGGAGGCCGCCGTCCAGCTCACGGAACGGGACGCGCTGAAGGCCCACGCGCGCGTGGAGCTCGGCATCGACCCCGACGACCTCACCAACCCCTGGCACGCGGCCTGGGCGAGCTTCCTCTCCTTCACCGCCGGCGCCCTGCTTCCCCTCCTGGCCATCGTCCTGCCCCCGCCGGCCTGGCGCCTCCCGGTGACGGTCGTGTCGGTCCTGGTGGCCCTCACCGCCACGGGCTGGGCCGGCGCCCGTCTGGGCTCGGCGCCGCCGGGGCGCGCGGTGCTGCGCAACGTGGGGGGCGGGGCACTGGCGATGGGGGTGACGTACGCGGTGGGGGCCCTGCTGGGGGCGGCGGGGGTGTGAGGCGCTCTTGGCGGAGATCGCCAAGAAGCAAGCGCGTACCGTGGGGAATACTTGTGGGTAACAACGTCTAGCCGGTGCCCACCAGCAGTTCTACGGTGCCTGCATGCCGAACCTGCCCGATGTCGTGCTGTGGTCGATCCCCGCCTTCGTGCTGCTCACCGTGGTCGAGATGATCAGCGTCCGCATCCATCCCGACGAGGCCGCGGCCGGGTACGAGGCGAAGGACGCCGTGACGAGCGTCGGGATGGGGCTCGGAAGTCTCCTCTTCGACTTCCTCTGGAAGATCCCGATCGTCGCGATCTACACCGCGATCCACGAACTCACGCCCCTGCGCGTCCCCGTCCTGTGGTGGACGCTCCCGCTGATGCTGCTCGCGCAGGACTTCTTCTACTACTGGTCCCACCGCGGCCACCACGTCGTCCGCGTCCTGTGGGCCTGTCACGTCGTCCACCACTCCAGCGAGAAGTTCAACCTCACCACCGCGCTGCGCCAGCCCTGGACCACACTGACCGTCTGGCCGTTCTACGTCCCCCTGATCGCCCTCGGCGTCCACCCGGCCGCGCTCGCGTTCTGCTCCTCGGCCAACCTCGTCTACCAGTTCTGGATCCACACCGAGCGGATCGGCAAGCTGCCCCGATGGTTCGAGTTCGTGTTCAACACGCCCTCCCACCACCGCGTCCACCACGCCTCCCAGGGCGGCTACCTGGACCGCAACTTCGGCGGCATCCTCATCGTCTGGGACCGGCTCTTCGGCTCCTTCGTGCCCGAGGCGGACCGGCCCGTCTACGGGTTGACCAAGAACATCGGCACGTTCAACCCGGTCAAGGTGGCCACACACGAGTACGTCGCCATCGCCAGGGACCTGAAGGCGGCGAGCGGCTGGCGCGAGCGGGCGGGGCGGGTGTTCCGCGGGCCCGGCTGGCAGCCGGCGTCGACCGCCGCAGCCGCCCCAGCCTCAGCCCCAGCCTCAGCCCCAGCCTCCGCCTCCGCCCCGTCATCGGTCGAGGAGAACGCGACCGCGTGAACCCCCGCCTCCCGCTCGCCGCGTTCGCCCTCGCCACCGCCGTCGACCTGATCTCCCTCGCGGCCGGCTTCGATACGGGGCACGTCCTCGCCAAGCCGCTGCTCATGCCCCTCCTCGCCGCCTGGGCCGCCCTGCGCGGCGCACCCCGGCCGCTGATCGCCGCCCTCCTGTGCGGCTGGGGCGGCGACGTCCTGCTCCTGACCGACGCCGACCCCGCCTTCCTCGCCGGCATGGCCTCCTTCGCCGCCGGGCACGTCTGCTACCTGACGCTCTTCGTGCGCAGCGGCCGCCCACGCGCGCGAGGCACCCTCCTCGCCCCCTGCTACGCCGTCGTCCTGATCGCCACCGTCGCCCTGCTGTGGCCCGGCCTCCCCGCCGACCTGCGCCTCCCCGTCGCCGTCTACAGCACGCTGCTCACGGCCATGGCCTGCTCCGCCGCCACCGGGCTCGGCCCGGTCGCCGGCGCGGGCGGCGTGCTGTTCCTGCTCTCCGACACCCTCATCGCGACCGGCATCGCCGACCGGCCGCAGCCCCCGCGCCCCGACCTGTGGATCATGCTCACCTACGTCGCCGCACAGTTCCTGCTGGCCCATGGCGCCCTCGGCGCCCTCGGCGCCCTCGGCGGGCGACGCGCGGCGGCGGCGTCGTACGGCGAAGTGCGCTCGACCACGCCCTGAGCGCATGTACACCACAGCCGAGAAGGCCTCGCCGAGGAGGCGGCCTGCGACGGCCGCCCGCCGGCCGCGCTGCTCACCCTGACCGTCATCCCTTGATCGGCAGCGGCAACGCCGTCAGCAACCCCGACACCGCGACCACCACACCCAGCGTGACGATCTCCATGCGCGCGGGGGAGCAGGCGGTCAGCGGGTCGGCGGCCCGGCGCAGCCGGGTCCGCGCCCACAGGGCGAGCAGGGCGACCGCGCCGACGAGGAGCACCTTGGCGAGCAGCACGCGCCCGTACGCCGTCGTCGTGAGCTGGTCGAGCACGCTCTCCGACGGCAGCCGGCGCAGCGAACTGCACAGCCCGGTCGCGGTCACCCCGGCGAACAGGACGGCCGCCACGCGCGCGTAGAGCCCGAGCAGCGCTGTCCCCGCCTCGCTGCCGCCCCATCGGCGCAGCGTACGGAGCACGTTCAGCAGACCGCCCGCCCACAGGGCCGAGCACGTCAGGTGCACGACCGTCAGCCCGGAGCCGATCAGCGGCGTGTGCTCGGTCGGCGGGTGTGCGCGCAGCGCCTCCGCCAGGACGATCGCCGCGAGCGGCCACAGCTGACGGGCCGGCCGGCGCGAGAGCGCGCACAGCCCGGCCACCGCGAACGCGATCGCCTCCAGCAGCGCGAGGACCCCGCTCCGCGAGCCATGCCCGTGCGGCGCCAGCTCTCCGGCCGTCGCGGCGGCGGCGAACCCCACGACGGCCGCGTACGGCGCCCACTCGCCGGGCCGCCCGGCCGGGGCGTCGGGCAGCCGCCGGGCGAGTCCGCTCACGAACACCTCGCCCAGCTGCACGGACAGCGCCGCGAACAGCGCCGCCCGCAACAGCGCGACCACGCCGGAGTCCGGGGTCGTGGCTTCCCCGGTGCTGTGCACGGCGACGGACGGCCCGAGCAGGGGGACCAGCGCCCCGAGCCCCACCAGGAGGAGCAGCGCAACGGCCCGGCCGGGGCCGAGGCCGGTACGGCGGGCGGTTCGGCGGGCGCTGTCGATTGCTTCGGTCGGTCGTATGAGGGCCATGGCATGATCTTCACCATGTACGACAAAACGGGGCAAGTCGGCCTGAAACTACTGGGGGACACGGCGCCCACCCGCGGGTGAATCGTCGGCGGCTCAGAGCCAGCGCGCCGGATCGGCCCCCCAGACGCCGGGCGGCCGCGTCCAGTCGCCCGGGCCGCCGTCGAACGACACCGCCGGAAGGGCGTACCGCAGCCGCCCGATACGGCTGTCGGTCTCCGCGAGCCAGGGCGCCGGGCCCCCGTACGCCTCGCCGCTCACCTCGCCGTTCGCTTCCCGCCGCTCCTCCTTGGTCATCCCTTTGCCCTCCGCTTCGCCCATCCGGACGCCGTCCGCTGCGTCCGCCCCGATGCCGCCGCCCCGGCCGACACCCTCGGTCAGCCATGCCGCCGTCCGCGCCAGTGCCAGCCGCACGAACCGACCGCCGCCGTCGTACGACTGTTCGGTCAGTGCCCGCAGCACGGCCGCCGCCAGCAGATAGCCGGTGCCGTGGTCGAGGGCCTGCGCGGGCAGCGCGCCGGGCCGCTCGGCCGAGCCCTCGACGGTCGCGATGCCGGTGGCCGTCTGCACCAGGCTGTCGAAGCCGCGCCGCCCGCTCCACGGCCCGTACGCGCCCCACGCCGACACCTGCGCCACGACCAGCCCGGGCCGGCGCTCGGCCAGCGCCTCGGGGGAGAGCCCGAACCGGTCCAGGGCGCCCGGCCGGTACCCCGTGACCACGACGTCCGCCGCCTCGAGCAACTCCTCGAAGGCACGCCGGTCCACCGTCAGGTCCAGCAGCGCCGAGCGCTTGCCGAAGTCCGTGTCGGCGTGCTGGTCGGCAAGCTCGGGCAGGTGGGGCGCGTCGAGACGCAGGACGTCCGCACCCAGCAGGGCGAGGGTGCGGGTGGCGACCGGCCCGGCGAGCACCCGGGTCAGATCCAGGACGCGCAGCCCGGCGGCGGGCAGCAGCGGAGCGCCCCGGAGCGCAGTGAACGCAACGGTGCGTGCCCCGTCCAGTCGGCCCCGCTCGACCAGGGGGCGGGCGGCGACGGCGGCCGCCTGCTCGTGCGCGGCCCACTGCCCGGGCGTGCGCAACGCGACGGCCAGGCCCCCGGCCGCGTACACCGTGTTCTCCACGTCCAGGGCGGAGCGCTCGGCGAGCGCCGCTTCCACTGCGGCCGGGGCGGTGTCCTCGGGGTGCGCGGCGAGGTCGAGCGCCTTCAGCAGCCGCGCGCGGTGGTGGGGGTAGTTGGCGTGGGTGCGCACCCATCCGTCGGCCGTGCGCCAGAACCGCGACAGCGGGGCGAACAGAACCGGCGCCCGCCCGTCGACCAGCATCTGGCGCTCACTGGTGAACGCGGTGGCCACCGCCCCGTCGTCCACCCGGACCTCGGGCGCCCTCGCGAGCCCGGCCCGCCGCGCCCCCAGTTCGGCGGCGGCCAGCGCGCACGCGCCCGTACAGGCCCGCGCCAGCTCCCGGACGGGAAGGCGCCCCTGAAGAGCGCCTTCCCGCACCACGGTCGTCACCCGCGGGAGCAGGGCGGGGTCGCCGCCCACCGCGGACCAGGCCATCTCGATACCAGTCATGACCGCACTATGCAGCAGTGACCGAATCGCCGTGAGGAATCCGCCTGGGTCCTACACGGGCCTACTTCTTCACGGCCTTCAGCGCGTTGACGACACCGAAGCCGAAGAAGCCGTTGACGCGCTTGCCGCCGACGCACGTGGCGTCCACGACGCCGTCACCGTCGCCGTCGTACGGCCCGACCGGGCACGCCGTGCTGTCGGCCTGCACCTTGAGCAGCGCCTGCAGCTGGGCGGGCGTCGCCCACGGGTGCGTCGACTTCAGCAGCGCGGCCACACCGGACACGTGCGGGGACGCCATCGAGGTGCCCTGCAGGAAGCCGTAGGCGTTGTTCGGCATGGTCGACAGGACGCGCCCGTTGGCCGACGGGGTGTCCGGGATCTGGTACTTGTCGCCGCCCGGAGCCGCGACGTCGACGACGCCCAGACCGTAGCTGGAGTAGTACGACTTGGTGCCCTTGACGCCCGTCGCGCTCACCGTGACGACGCCCGGCAGCTGGGTCGGGACGTCGAAGCACTCGTGCGGGTCGACCGTCCGCGTCACCGGCGTGGAGTCGTCGGGGCTGGAGGAGTCGACGAGAGCGTCGGAGTCCAGGTCGTGGTTGGAATTGCCCGCCGAGGCGACGTTGAGCGTGCCCTTCTTCTGGGCGTACAGCTGGGCCCGGTTGACGGCGTCGACGATGGCCTTCTGGTCGGGGTCGTCCATGCAGTTGTACAGCCACGGGTCGACGTAGTAGCTGTTGTTCGTGACCTCGACGCCGTGGTCGGCGGCGAACACGAAGGCGCAGACGACGTTCTCCGGGTAGAAGAGGCCGTCCTTGGGGTCGCTCACCTTGATGCCGGCGACCTTCACGCCGGGTGCGACACCCGCCACGCCGATGCCGTTGCGGGCCGCCGCGATCTCACCGGCGACATGCGTGCCGTGGTAGTCCTCGGCCGGGTTGTAGGGGCGCCAGGCGCCGGGGGTGGTGTCCGCGACGCCGCCGACGCAGTTCGCCGACTGGGACGCGGAGAAGTTCGGCGCGAGATCCGGGTGGGTGTCGTCGACGCCGGTGTCGATCACCGCGACCGTCACCTTCTTGCTGCCCGGGTTGATCTCGGCGGCCTTGTCGGCGCCGATCGCCCGCAGGTCCCACTGGTCGGCCTCGAGCGGCTCGCTCTGACCCGCCGCGTCGGACGCCTTCTCGATCTTCGCGGCCTCCGCCTTCGACAGGACCTGCGCCGCACCCTCGTCGGTGGTCCCGGCGGCGCTCAGCGGCGCGGTACGGGTCGCACCCGCCGACTGCACACCGCGCACCGCGCGTATCCGGGCGCCGAAGTCGGGGTTCGCCGAGTGCACGACGAGCACGCCGATCTTGTCGTACGCCGCGACGACGGTGCCGCCGGCCGCGGCGATCGCCTTCTTCACCGACGCGATCGTGCGGTGGTCCACCTTCGTGTTGACGACGTACGCCAGGGTGCCGGCGTCTGCGGTCTGGGTGGCGGAGGTCGTGACCGGGGCCGCGGAGGCCGCCGTCGGCAGGAAGCCGAGGGAGGCGGTCAGCGACAGCACGACGGGCACCGCGAGAGCGAGGCGGCGTCTGGAAGGCAGATGAGCCATGGGGTCTCCACATCATCCGGAAACGGGACCTGCCCAAGCACAGGTGCTGCCTGGACAGGTACATGACGGGTGGTACTCGCCCCGAAGCTATCTCCCTGACTCACCGGCCAGCAATGATTTCCAGGCGCCGAGTTTGCCTGCCCATGACCTGACGCGGCCCACGCTCGTTGGTCATGACCTGCCGAAGGCCACTTCGACAAAGCCGCCCGATGCGTTGAACCCGCCCCCGTGCGGCGCCGTGACCTTGGGCAGGAGCGAGAGGAAACTCGTCTCCTTTCGCCGTCCGACCCGCATCCGCAACGAGGAGACTCCGTGGCCACCGAGACACCGCCCCCCTCGAAAACCCCAGCCCAACTCCCCTCCGCCGAGGAGTTCGTCGCGGTGCAGGAGAGCGCGGAGTTCGGCGAACTGCGCAGCTCCTACCGCGGCTTCGCCTTCCCGCTGACCGTCGCCTTCATCGCCTGGTACCTGCTGTACGTCCTGCTGTCCAACTACGCGGGCGACTTCATGGGCACCAAGCTCTTCGGCAACATCAACGTCGCCCTCGCCCTGGGCCTCGCCCAGTTCCTCACCACGTTCCTCATCGCCTGGTGGTACGCGCGCACCGCCGCCGCCAGGTTCGACCCCAAGGCCGAGGCCATCAAGTCCCGGATGGAGGGCGGAGAATGATCCCCGCACAGCACACCGACCTGCTCGCCGCGGGCGAGGCCAGCGAGCACCGCACGCTGATCATCACCCTGTTTGCGGTGTTCGTCGTCGCGACCCTCGTCATCACGATCTGGGCCGGCCGCCAGACCAAGGACGCCGCCGACTTCTACGCCGGCGGCCGCCAGTTCACCGGCTTCCAGAACGGCCTCGCCGTCTCCGGCGACTACATGTCCGCCGCGTCCTTCCTCGGCATCGCGGGAGCCATCGCCCTCTTCGGCTACGACGGCTTCCTGTACTCCATCGGCTTCCTGGTCGCCTGGCTGGTCGCCCTGCTCCTGGTCGCCGAGCCGCTGCGCAACTCCGGCCGCTACACGATGGGTGACGTCCTGGCGTACCGCATGCGCCAGCGCCCCGTCCGCACGGCCGCCGGCACCTCCACCATCGTCGTCTCGATCTTCTACCTGCTGGCCCAGATGGCGGGTGCGGGCGTCCTGGTCTCGCTGCTCCTCGGCATCACCAGCGACGGCGGCAAGATCGGCATCGTCGCCCTGGTCGGCGTCCTGATGATCGTCTACGTGACGATCGGCGGCATGAAGGGCACCACCTGGGTCCAGATGGTCAAGGCGGTCCTGCTGATCGCGGGCGCCCTCCTGCTCACCTTCCTGGTGCTGCTGAAATTCGACTTCAACGTCTCGGACCTGCTGGGCTCGGCCGCCGACAACAGCGGCAAGGGCACGGCCTTCCTGGAGCCCGGCCTGAAGTACGGCGCCACCGGCACCACCAAGCTGGACTTCATCTCCCTCGGCATCGCCCTGGTCCTGGGCACCGCGGGCCTGCCGCACATCCTGATCCGCTTCTACACCGTGCCCACCGCCAAGGCCGCCCGTAAGTCGGTCATCTGGGCCATCGGCCTGATCGGCGCCTTCTACCTGATGACCCTCGCCCTCGGCTTCGGCGCCGCCGCGCTGATCAAACCGGACGAGATCATCGCGTCCAACAAGGCCGGCAACACGGCCGCCCCGCTGCTCGCCCTCCATCTCGGCGGAGTCGACTCCAACTGGGGCGCGATCCTGCTGGCCACCATCTCGGCGGTCGCCTTCGCCACCATCCTCGCGGTCGTCGCCGGTCTCACCCTCGCCTCGTCCTCGTCGTTCGCGCACGACATCTACGCGAACGTCATCAAGCGAGGTCAGGCCACCGAGAAGCAGGAGATGAGCGCGGCCCGCTACGCCACGGTCGGCATCGGCGCCGTCTCCATCCTGCTGGGCGCCCTCGCCCGCGATCTGAACGTGGCCGGCCTGGTCGCCCTCGCCTTCGCGGTCGCCGCCTCCGCCAATCTCCCGACGATCCTCTACAGCCTCTTCTGGAAGCGGTTCACCACCGCCGGAGCCCTGTGGTCGATCTACGGCGGCCTGGTCACCGCGGTCGGCCTGGTGCTGTTCTCACCGGTCGTCTCCGGCAAGCCCAGCTCGATGTTCCCCCACGTCGACTTCCACTGGTTCCCGCTGGAGAACCCGGGCCTCATCTCGATCCCGGTCGGCTTCCTGCTGGGCATCGTCGGCACCTACCTGTCGAAGGAGGAGCCCGACAGCAAGAAGTACGCCGAACTGGAGGTCCGCTCCCTGACCGGCACCGGAGCCCACTGAGCACCCACCGACCACACCCCCTGCGCGGCCGCGTCGTAGCTCTCACCGACGCGGCCGCGTCCCGTCTCGTGGGATCGGCCTCTTTCGTTGTCGGTGGCGTCACGTAGGCTCGCAGATGACGGGAGCGAACCGCGATCCACTACGAGGGAGGGGGCCCACGTGCTCATCGACACCTACGGCCGGGTGGCCACCGACCTGAGAGTCTCGCTGACCGACCGGTGCAATCTGCGCTGTACGTACTGCATGCCCGAGGAGGGCCTGCAGTGGCTGGCCAAGCCCGACCTCCTCACGGACGACGAGATCGTCCGCCTGATCGACATAGCGGTCTCCACGCTCGGCATCGAGGAGGTCCGCTTCACCGGCGGCGAGCCTCTGCTGCGCCCGGGCCTGGTCGGCATCGTCGAGCGGGTCGCGGCCCTGACCCCCCGCCCCCAGATGTCCCTGACGACCAACGGCATCGGCCTGCGCCGCACCGCGACCGCCCTGAAGGCGGCCGGCCTGGACCGGGTCAACGTCTCCCTCGACACGCTGCGCCCCGACGTCTTCAAAACCCTCACCCGCCGCGACCGCCACAAGGACGTCCTCGAAGGCCTCGAAGCCGCCCGCGAGGCAGGCCTGACCCCGGTGAAGGTCAACGCGGTCCTGATGCCGGGCCTGAACGCGGACGAAGCCCCGGACCTGCTGGCCTGGGCTGTGGAGCACGCCTACGAGCTGCGTTTCATCGAGCAGATGCCGCTGGACGCGCAACACGGCTGGAAGCGCGAGGGCATGGTCACCGCGGGCGACATCCTCGCCTCCCTGCGCACCCGCTTCGACCTCACCCCCGAGGGTCAGGACGAACGCGGCTCGGCCCCGGCCGAACGCTGGCTGGTGGACGGCGGCCCGCAGCGCGTCGGCGTCATCGCCTCCGTCACCCGCCCGTTCTGCGCCGCCTGCGACCGCACCCGCCTCACCGCCGACGGCCAGGTCCGCACCTGCCTCTTCGCCCGTGAGGAGACCGACCTGCGCGCGGCCCTGCGCTCCGGCGCGCCCGACGAGGAGATAGCCCGCATCTGGCGCCTGGCGATGTGGGGCAAGAAGGCGGGCGCCGGCCTGGACGACCCGTCCTTCGTACAGCCGGACCGCCCCATGTCCGCCATCGGAGGCTGAAGGCACCCGGGCGGCACCCGGGGGCATCCGGGCGCGGGGGCACCCGGGCGCGGGGGCACGGCCTCAGCCTCAGACCCCCGGCTCCTCCCACTCCTTCAGCAACACGACATCCTTCAAGAACCCGCGAACCCCGAGGAACTGCGACAGGTGCTCCCGGTGCTCCTCGCACGCGAGCCACGTCTTGCGCCGCTCCGGCGTATGGATCTTCGGGTTGTTCCACGCCAACACCCACACCGCGTCGACACGGCAGCCCTTGGCGGAACAGATCGGAGTCTCGTCACTCACAGCTTCGTCTCGCAAAAACCCCGCACACAAAGGCGACGCCGAGCAGCCACGGGGGGAGCTGCCCGGCGTCGGTCCGTCGCTCCGACGGGGGATGCGGAGCGCATACGAAGTATGTCACGGCCGACCGCTCCCACGGCACTGGAACAACATGATTGATCTGAGCTTTTCCTGAGCTTGCCGCACAGCGCGCTCACCGCAGATCCATGCCCGGCTCATGCCCGGCTCATGGCCGCCGCTCAGCGGGACCGGGCGCCGGATCCTCCCGAAGGGATTCCGCGAAGCGTTCCCTTTCCGGCTCCTCCGGGACGAATTCCGCGGAGTCTTCCGGGCGCGGCGGGGCCACCATCGGCCTCACCGGCACGGTCAGGAAAGTCGAGGGCAGCGAAGGCACGTTCTCCCGCCCGGCGTTGGCGATCACCACCGCGACATAGGGGAGCACCACCCCCAGGACCAGCGCCACGATCGCCACGTGCCGTTCCACGTTCCACAACGTCGCCGCGAGGATCACCGACACCGTACGGACCGACATCGAGATGACGTACCGCCGCTGCCGGCCCCGCACGTCGTCCTGGAGACCCTGCCGGGCGCCGGTGATCCGGAACACCTGGACGTTCCCGCCGCCACCCTGCTTCCGCATCACATTCCACCGTCCGCCCGCATCGGCATCTCCCCGGCTGTCCACGTTACGCCGCGGCTGCGCCCCCTTCGAGACCGGGTCGCCTCCCGCCCGGGGAGACGTACTGCGTCGTCCCGCGTACGGCCGTACCCGACATGCGCCGTACGGCGAGCGGATCGAGACTTGGGGGCAATGCTCACGTAGAGCCGTACGAGGAGGCAGCCATGAGCTGGTTGTGGGCGATCATCGTGGGATTCGTGCTGGGCCTGATCGCGAAGGCGATCATCCCGGGCAAGCAGCACAGCCCGCTCTGGCTGACGACCATTTTCGGCATGCTGGGCGCGATCGTGGGCAACTCGGTCGCCCGGGCGGTGGGGGTCGAGTCCACGCCGGGCATCGACTGGAGCCGCCACGCGTTCCAGCTGGTCGCCGCGATCATCATCGTCGCCGTGGGCGACATGCTCTACATGGCGACGCTGGGCAAGAGAAAACAGCAGGTCTGACCGACCGGCGCACGGCGAAGGGGGCGGCCTCCCGAGGGAAGCCGCCCCCTTGCCTCACGTCCTACGGCCGGTCGGTCAGCCGGTGACCTCGACGGCGGCCAGGTTCTTCTTCCCCCGCCGCAGCACCAGCCACCGCCCGTGCAGGAGGTCCTCCTTCACGGGGACCGCGTCCTCGGCCGTGACCTTGTCGTTGTTCACGTAGGCCCCGCCCTCCTTCACGGTCCGCCGCGCGGCCGACTTGCTGGCCACCAGCCCGACCTCGGCGAACAGGTCCACGACCGGCCCGAGCTCGGCGACCCGGGCGTGCGGCACCTCGGACAGGGCCGCGGCCAGCGTCCGCTCGTCGAGGTCGCCCAGCTCGCCCTGACCGAAGAGGGCCTTGGACGCGGCGATCACCGCGGCCGTCTGGTCGGCGCCGTGCACCAGCGTCGTCAGCTCCTCGGCCAGCGCCCGCTGCGCGGCCCGGGCCTGCGGACGCTCCTGCGTCTGCCGCTCCAGCTCCTGAAGCTCCTCACGGGACTGGAAGGACAGGATCCGCATGTACGTCGAGATGTCCCGGTCGTCCACGTTCAGCCAGAACTGGTAGAACGCGTACGGCGTCGTCATCTCCGGGTCGAGCCAGACGGCGCCGCCCTCGGTCTTGCCGAACTTGGTGCCGTCCGCCTTGACCATCAGCGGGGTCGCCAGACAGTGCGCCTCGGCCTCCGGCTCCAGCTTGTGGATCAGGTCCAGACCCGCCGTGAGGTTGCCCCACTGGTCGCTGCCGCCCTGCTGGAGCGTGCAGCCGTACCGCCGGTACAGCTCCAGGAAGTCCATGCCCTGCAGCAGCTGGTAGCTGAACTCCGTGTAGCTGATGCCCTCCTGGGACTCCAGCCGCCGGGCGACCGAGTCCTTGGTCAGCATCTTGTTGACGCGGAAGTGCTTGCCGATGTCACGCAGGAACTCGATGGCCGACAGTCCGGCCGTCCAGTCCAGGTTGTTGACCATCACCGCGGCGTTCTCGCCCTCGAAGGACAGGAACGGCTCGATCTGCCCGCGCAGCCGGGTCACCCAGTTCGCGACCGTCTCCGGGTCGTTCAGCGTGCGCTCCGCCGTGGGGCGCGGGTCACCGATCTGACCGGTCGCCCCGCCCACCAGGGCCAGCGGACGCAGCCCCGCCCGCTGGAGCCGGCGCATCGTGAGGACCTGCACCAGGTGGCCGACGTGCAGCGAGGCCGCGGTGGGGTCGAAACCGCAATAGAACGTGACGGGACCGTCCGCGAGCGCCTTGCGCAAAGCGTCCTCGTCAGTGGACAGGGCCCACAGGCCACGCCACTTCAGCTCGTCGACGATGTCCGTCACGGTTCTCGTATCTCCTTGATGATCTTGATGAACTTCTTGATGTTCTTGACGCTCTTCGGACAGCCCAGCCGGTACGTGGAGCCGGTATGTCGAGCCGGTCCGTCGAGCGATCCCCGGCTACGAGGTTATACGCCCTGGCTGACAGAGCTCATATTGAAGTCCGGCACCCGCAGCGCGGGCATCGCAGCCCTGGTGAACCAGTCGCTCCACTCCCGGGGCAGCGTCTTCTCCGTGCGCCCGGCCTCCGTCGCCCGCCCCAGCAGGCCCACCGGCGACTCGTTGAACCGGAAGTTGTTCACCTCGCCGACGACCTCACCGTCCTCGACGAGGTAGACGCCGTCCCGGGTCAGACCCGTGAGCAACAGCGTCGCCGGATCCACCTCGCGGATGTACCACAGGCAGGTCAGCAGCAGCCCGCGCGCGGTGTTCGCGACCATCTCCTCCAGGGAGCGGTCCGCGCCGCCGTCCAGGATCAGGTTGTCGGCGCCCGGAGCCACCGGCAGCCCGGTCAGGCCCGCACTGTGCCGGGTGGTCGTCAGATGCTTCAGCTCGCCCCCGCCGATCCACTCGGTGGGCCGCACGGGCAGCCCGTTGTCGAAGACCGACTGGTCGCCGCCCGAGGAGTGCGCGATGACGAACGGCGCCGACTCCAGGCCCGGCTCGGCGGGGTCGCTGCGCAGCGTCAGCGGCAGGTCGGTCAGCTTCTCGCCGAGCCGCGTGCCGCCGCCGGGCTGCGAGAACACCGTCCGGCCCTCGGTCGCGTCCCGGCCGGACGCCGACCACAGCTGGTAGATCATCAGGTCGGCCACCGCGGTCGGCGGCAGCAGCGTCTCGTACCGCCCGGCGGGCAGCTCGATCCGCCGCTCGGCCCAGCCCAGCCGTACGGCCAGCTCGGCGTCGAGCGCCGCCGGGTCGACGTCCTTGAAGTCCCGGGTCGAGCGCCCCGCCCACGCCGAACGCGTACGGTCCGGGGACTTGGCGTTCAGCTCCAGCGTCCCGTTCGGCTGGTCGTGCCGCAGCCGCAGCCCGGTCGACGTGCCCAGGTACGTCGAGACCAGCTCGTGGTTGGCGAACCCGTACAGCTCGCGGCCGCCCGCACGCGCGCGTGCGAACGCCTCGCCCAGCGCGGGCGCGAAGTCCGCGAACACCGCCGACGAGGTCTCCACGGGCGCCTCCGTGAACTCCGGGGACGGCGCCACGCCCGTGACCAGCGGCTGCGCGTCCTCGGCGGGCGCCGCACCGCGCGCCGCGGCCTCGGCGGCCCGGACCAGTGGCTCCAGCTCGTCCGCGGTGACGGCGGCCCGCGAGACGACACCGGAGGCGGTGCCCTCCTTGCCGTCGACCGTGGCGATCACGGTGAGCGTGCGCCCGCGCGTGACGCCGTTGGTGGTGAGCGCGTTGCCGGCCCAGCGCAGGTTCGCCGTCGACTGCTCGTCGGCGATGACGACACAGCCGTCGGCCCGCGACAGCTCGAGGGCGCGCTCGACGACCTCGTGCGGCTTGTTGCTACGGGCGCTCATCGACCGGCCTCCTGCGTGGTGTTGAGGATGTTGACGCCCTTGAACAGGGCCGACGGACAGCCGTGCGACACCGCCGCGACCTGGCCCGGCTGGGCCTTTCCGCAGTTGAAGGCGCCGCCGAGGACATACGTCTGCGGGCCGCCCACCGCCGCCATCGAACCCCAGAAGTCGGTCGTCGTCGCCTGATAGGCCACGTCCCGCAGCTGCCCGGTGATCCGCCCGTTCTCGATCCTGAAGAACCGCTGGCCGGTGAACTGGAAGTTGTAGCGCTGCATGTCGATGGACCACGAGCGGTCGCCCACGACATAGATGCCCCGGTCGACGCTGCCGATGAGATCCTCCGTCGACATCCCGGCCGGATCGGGCCGCAGCGACACGTTGGCCATGCGCTGCACGGGCACATGCCCCGGTGAGTCGGCGTAGGCGCACCCGTTGGACCGCTCGAACCCGGTGAGCTTCGCGATCCGCCGGTCCAGCTGGTAGCCGACCAGCGTGCCGTCCTTCACCAGGTCCCAGGACTGGCCCGCGACGCCCTCGTCGTCGTAGCCGATGGTCGCGAGCCCGTGCTCGGCGGTGCGGTCACCGGTGACGTTCATCAGCTCGGAGCCGTACCTCAACTTGCCGAGCTGGTCGAAGGTGGCGAAGGAGGTGCCGGCGTAGGCGGCCTCGTAGCCGAGCGCGCGGTCCAGCTCGGTGGCGTGCCCGATGGACTCGTGGATGGTCAGCCACAGGTTGGACGGGTCGACGACCAGGTCGTACAGCCCCGGGTCCACACTCGGCGCGCGCATCTTCTCGGCGAGCAGCTCCGGGATCCGGGCGAGCTCGTCGTCCCAGTCCCAGCCGGTGCCCGTGAGGTACTCCCAGCCGCGCCCGACGGGCGGCGCGATCGTGCGCATCGAGTCGAACTCGCCGCTGGACTCGTCGACCGACACCGCGGTCAGCGCCGGGTGCAGCCGCACCCGCTGCTGCGTGGTCACCGTGCCCGACGTGTCGGCGTAGAACTTGTTCTCGTGGACGGTGAGCAGCGAGGCGTCGACATGGTTGACCCCGTTCGCCGCCAGCAGCCGCGCGCTCCAGTCCGCGAGCAGCGCCGCCTTCTCCTCGTCGGGCACGGTGAACGGGTCGATCTCGTACGACGACACCCACGTCTGCTCGGCGTGCACCGGCTCGTCGGCGAGCTCCACCCGCTCGTCCGACCCCGCCGCCTTGATCACCTGCGCGGAGAGCTTGGCCATCGCCACGGCCTGCGAGGCGACCTTGGCCGCCGCGTCCATCGTCAGATCCACGCCGGAGGCGAACCCCCACGTCCCGCCGTGCACGACGCGCACCGCGTACCCGAGGTCGGTCGTGTCGGACGACCCGGCCGGCTTGGCGTCCCGCAGCCGCCAGGACGCGTTGCGCACCCGCTCGAACCGGAAGTCCGCGTGCTCCGCCCCGAGCGCACGCGCGCGTGCGAGAGCGGCGTCGGCGAGGGCGCGTAGGGGTAGGGCCGTGAAACTTTCATCGATGCTATGGGGCACCTACGTCTCTCCCTGGTGTCGTCGCGTGTGAAGGCCTCGATCATGTCGCGCCGGGCGGCCCCCGGACCACACCTTTCCGCCCTGCGGCCGCAAACTTTCTGTAGGGACCCCACAGACTGTCCGGTGCGCCACTGTCGGTGCCCGAATGTCCTCGGCCGGACGCCGACCGATAGGTTTCGAGGGAAGCCGCCTGCCGTCCAGGTCCCTGGCAGGTGCGTCAGACCCCTATCGAAAGGGTGATCCGTTGAGCCGCTCGGTTCTCGTCACCGGAGGAAACCGGGGCATCGGCCTCGCCATCGCCCGCGCGTTCGCCGACGCCGGCGACAAGGTCGCCATCACGTACCGGTCGGGGGAGCCGCCGGCAGGCTTCCTCGCGGTCAAGTGCGACATCACCGACTCCGAGCAGGTGGAGCAGGCCTACAAGGAGATCGAGGCCGAGCACGGTCCCGTCGAGGTGCTGATCGCCAACGCGGGCGTCACCAAGGACCAGCTACTGATGCGTATGTCCGAGGAGGACTTCACCTCGGTCATCGACACCAACCTCACCGGCACCTTCCGTGTGGTCAAGCGCGCCAACCGCGGCATGCTGCGCGCCAAGAAAGGCCGTGTCGTCCTGATCTCGTCGGTCGTGGGGCTCTACGGCTCGCCCGGGCAGGCGAACTACGCCGCCTCCAAGGCCGCCCTGGTCGGCTTCGCGCGCTCCCTCGCCCGTGAGCTGGGATCGCGCAACATCACCTTCAACGTCGTCGCGCCCGGCTTCGTCGACACCGACATGACCAAGGTGCTCACCGATGAGCAGCGCGCGGGCATCGTCTCGCAGGTCCCGCTCGGCCGGTACGCGCAGCCGGAGGAGATCGCCGCGACGGTGCGGTTCCTCGCCTCGGACGACGCCTCGTACATCACTGGAGCCGTCATCCCCGTTGACGGCGGACTGGGAATGGGTCACTGACAACCATGAGCGGAATTCTCGAGGGCAAGCGCGTCCTGATCTCCGGTGTGCTGATGGAGTCCTCCATCGCCTTCCACGCCGCCAAGCAGGCCCAGGAGCAGGGCGCCGAGATCATCCTGACCGCGTTCCCGCGGCCCACGCTGACCGAACGCATCGCCAAGAAGCTCCCCAAGCCCACCAAGGTCATCGAGCTCGACGTCACCAACGACGAGCACCTGGCCCGCCTGGCCGACCTGGTCGGTGAGGAGCTCGGCGGTCTCGACGGCGTCGTGCACTCCATCGGCTTCGCGCCGCAGGACGCGCTGGGCGGCAACTTCCTCAACACGCCGTTCGAGTCCGTGGCCACCGCCATGCACGTCTCGGCGTACTCCCTGAAGTCGCTGACGACGGCCTGTCTGCCGCTGATGCAGAACGGCGGCTCGGTCGTCGGCCTCACCTTCGACGCGCAGTTCGCCTGGCCCCAGTACGACTGGATGGGCCCGGCCAAGGCCGCCCTGGAGGCCACCAGCCGTTACCTCGCCCGCGACCTGGGCAAGCAGAACATCCGCTGCAACCTGATCTCCGCGGGCCCGCTCGGCTCCATGGCCGCCAAGTCCATCCCGGGCTTCAGCGAGCTGGCCTCCGTCTGGGACGACCGCTCCCCGCTGGAGTGGGACCTCAAGGACCCGGAGCCGGCCGGCAAGGGCATCGTCGCGCTGCTGAGCGACTGGTTCCCCAAGACCACCGGCGAGATCATCCACGTGGACGGCGGTCTGCACGCCATCGGCGCCTGACGCCACCGCTCACAGGCGCCCGGCACACCTGTCACCTGTCACCCGTCCGGCCTACCTGGCCGGGCGGGTGAGGTCCCCGACCAGGCACGATGAAGTGCGCGTTCACCCACGCGCTGCCCTCCCCAGCTCTGCCGAGGAGGTTCCCTTGTGCGCCTGTTCCGTTTCCTCGCCCCAGTGACCGCGGTCGTCGCGATCGCGCTCTGCGCGCCTCATGAGGCGTCGTCCCACGCGCGCGTGCAGGCCAAGCCCGAACCGTTCGGCGCGGAGTGCCGCACCAACATCGACGGCTCGCACGTCGTCGCCTACTGCCACAACCCCTACGCCGACGCCGACCGCGTGAGTCTCCACATCGAGTGCGACCGCTGGTGGGACCTCGACACCGACGGCGCCCCCGTCGACGCCGCACCGGCCATGACGGTACGACTGACCGGCCGCTGCTGGAAGGAAGTCCGCTCGGCCTGGATCAGTCACCGGAAGGGCTGAGCCGTCCGGGCCGGCACAGCAGCGGATAGCTTGCCGCCTCGACCGCGGCCGTCTCCGCGTCGCCCGCGCGGATCGCGTCCACCAGCCGCGTGTGGTCCATGTACGTCTCCGGCGTCAGCTCCTCGCCGACGTCCTCGCGCAGCCAGTCCCGCAGCACCTCGCCGAGGTCCGCGTGCATCGCCGTCATGACGTCGTTGTGGGAAGCCGCCACCACCGCCAGGTGGAAGGTCGCGTCGGCCGTCACGAACGTTTCGGCGTCGCCCGACTCCCACGCCTCCTCGCGCCGCAGCAGCAGCGCGTCGAGCTGCTTGAGGTCCTTCTCCGTGCGCCGCTCCGCCGCCAGCCTCGCCGCGCCCGACTCCAGGTTGGAGCGCAGCTCGGCGATGTGCCGGGGGTCGGCGTCGGCGAAGCGGCGGTGCATCACGCCCGCCAGCTCGCTGGTCGCCACGACGTAGGTGCCCGAGCCCTGCCGGATGTCCAGCAGCCCGTTGTGCGCGAGCGCGCGGACGGCCTCGCGCACGGTGTTGCGCGCGACGCCCAACTGCTCGACCAGCTCGGGCTCCGTGGGGATGCGCGAGCCGACCGGCCACTCACCCGACGTGATCTGGGTGCGCAGCGCGGCGATGACCTGCTCGGAGAGCGCAGAGCGACGGGGATGGCTCAGAGGCATGGCACACCTTCGCACGGGTGGGGCGGGCGCGGGCAACCCGGGATGGACAAACAATCATCCTATGATTCTATGATGGGCGGCATGGCGAACGAGCGGACACGGACGAGGACGACCACGCCCCTGCCCACCCCGGCGGCGGGTGAGCCCCCACGAGCGGCCACGCGCGCGTGGACGACACGGCTGCTCATGGTCGGCATCGTGCTGGCCGCCCTCAACCTCCGCCCCGCCATCACCAGCCTCGGCGCCCTCCTCGAAGAGGTCCGCGACGGACTGGGCATGAGCGGCGGCGTGGCCGGGCTCCTCACCTCCGTGCCGCCGCTCTGCTTCGCCGTCTTCGGTGTGACGGCGCCCCGCCTCGCCCGCCGCTTCGGGCCCGGCGCGGTGGTGTGCGCGGGCATGGCCGCCATCGCGGCGGGGCTGCTCGTCCGCCCCTACGCGGGCGGCACGGCCGGCTTCCTCGCCGCCAGCGCCCTCGCCCTCATGGGCATCGCCGTCAGCAACGTCCTGATGCCGGTCATCGTCAAGCGCCACTTCCCCGACCGGGTCGGATCCATGACCGGCCTGTACTCGATGGCTCTGGCCCTCGGCACGTCGACCGCCGCCGCGGTCACCGTGCCCATGACCGAGGCGCTGGGCGGCAGTTGGCGCACCGGGCTCGCGCTGTGGGCGGGCCTGGCGGCGGCGGCCGTCCTGCCGTGGCTGCTGCTCGTCCGCGACCGCGGGACGGCACCCGGCGAGGCGGGGACGGCAGGGGAGCGGCACGAGCCCGGACGGCGGCGGGAGCCCGAACGGCAGACGCCGACGGGGCCGGGGCAGCGGCAGGAGCGGGCGGGGCGACCCGAACCGCCGGCGCACGCGCGCGCGGGGCAGCCGTCGGCCCCGCTGCGCATCACCCGCAGTCGTACCGCCTGGGCGCTCGCCGTGTTCTTCGGCCTCCAGGCCACCGCCGCCTACGTCACCATGGGCTGGCTGCCGCAGATCTTCCGGGACGCGGGCGTGCCCGCGTCCACCGCAGGAGTGCTCCTCGCGGTGACGATGGCGATGGGCGTGCCCCTGGCCTTCGTCATCCCGCGCGTCGCCACCCGGCTGCCGCAGCAGGGCCCGATCGTGGTCGCCCTCGGCGTCTGCGGACTCGTCGGATACGCGGGCCTGTACCTCGCGCCCACCGCGGGCGCCTGGGCCTGGGCCCTGCTGCTCGGCGTCGCCAACTGCGCCTTCCCGCTCGCCCTGACGATGGTGGGGATGCGCGCCAGGACCGGTGCGGGCGTGGCCCAGCTGTCCGCCTTCGCGCAGAGCACCGGCTATCTGATCTCCATCCCCGGCCCGCTCCTGGTGGGGGTGCTCTACCAGCACAGCGGCGGCTGGGGCCTGCCCCTCGCCCTCATGGCGGCCCTGATGGTCCCGCAGACGGTCGTGGGCTTCCTGGCCGGCCGTGACCGCAGCGTGGAGGCGGAAGCCGCGGGCTGACCCCGGAGGGAGCCTCGCGGGCACAGGGTGCGAGACTTGCCGTATGCCCCTGCTCGACCCGAATCCGCAGAACGGCCAGAAGAAGATGCTGCTCGTCTTCGGCTCGTTCCTCGCCATCTTCGTGATCATCGCCGTCATAGCGACCCTCGCCTCACCCTGACGGACCGAACCCGAGGCTTCGGGCCCGGACCCGAAGCCCACCCCGCCACCGCCCCGACCCGGTCGTGCCCGGTCGCGGCCGGTCGTGGCCCGGTGGGGGAGCGGGGTGGGAGTGGGGTGGTGGGGTTAACCCCCCAGCCCCCTAGGGGGTGGAGGTCAGGGTCAAGTGGGTGGATCTCCGGATGGGTTGAGGGCCGCCGATTCCGTAACTTCGAGGTGTGACGGCGACGCGGATCACCGCCACGGACCACGGTCCGGGGACCACGGACCACTCGAAGACAGCGGAGGCACCCATGTCGGCCCCAACGCACACCCGGCCCCGGGCGGCCACCTCGGGCGGCGTCGACACCCGGCTGCCCTGGTGGGCCCTCGCCCTTCCGATGCTCGCCTTCATCGCCCTCTTCGTGCTGATACTGAACCCCGCCGACGCCCACGCGGCCACCGGTGACCCGACGATCCCCCACCTCGTCGAGCGCGTGCAGCAGCTGATCGCACGCTAGGACGGTGCCCGTCGCCCCCCTGCACAGGCCGCCCCGGCCACCTCGGGACCGCTGGTGAAGCCGCATGTCAACTCCCTGCGCCCCATGGCCTGTTTCATGCGAAGCTGGGACGTATGAGCGTCGCAGAACCCCGCAGGATCGTCCTCTTCCGCCATGCGAAAGCCGACTGGCCACAGGTGACCGACCACGAGCGTCCGCTCGCTGAGCGGGGCCGGAAGGATGCCGCCGTCGCCGGACGCAGGCTGACCGACACCGGCATCCCCTTCGACCTGGCCCTGTGCTCCACCGCGGTCCGCACCAGGGAGACGTGGAAGCTCGCCGTCCAGGAGTTCCCACAGCGGCCGAAAACCGTCTACGAGGAGCGGATCTACGATGCGTCCCCGGGCGAGCTCATCGCCCTGCTCAACGAGACACCCGACGACGTGCACAACCTCGTCCTGATCGGCCACAACCCGGGCGTCCAGGGCCTCGCCGACGTCCTGTCCGGCCAGGCCGACGGCGACGCGGGCGAGCGGATGCACCGCCGCGGATTCCCGGCCGCCGCCTTCGCGGTCATCTCCTTCGACGGCTCCTGGAAGTCCCTGGAACCGGGCGCGGCCACGCTGCTCGACTACTGGACGCCCTCCGAGTAACCCACCCTCGCACGCCGCGAGGGCCCGGCAGCGTCGAAGCGTCGACGGTGCCGGGCCCTCCCCGTTGCGTCCGGGTCCCCGCGCGGGGGCCTACCGCTCGTCGTGCGTCTCCGCGGCCTCGACCTCTTCGCGGGTGATGCCCAGCAGATACAGGACGGTGTCCAGGAACGGCACGTTCACCGCCGTGTGCGCCGCCTGACGCACCACCGGCTTGGCGTTGAAGGCGACCCCGAGGCCGGCGGCGTTCAGCATGTCCAGGTCGTTGGCGCCGTCACCGATCGCCACGGTCTGCGACAGCGGTACGCCCGCCTCGGCGGCGAACCTGCGCAGCAGCCGCGCCTTGCCCGCCCGGTCCACGATCTCGCCGGTGACCCTGCCGGTCAGCCGGCCGTCGACGATCTCCAGCGTGTTCGCCTGGGCGAAGTCCAGCCCGAGCCGCTCCTGCAGATCGTCGGTGACCTGCGTGAAACCGCCGGAGACGACGCCCACCTGGTAGCCGAGCCGCTTCAGCGTCCGGATCAGCGTGCGCGCACCCGGCGTCAGCCGCACCTCGGCGCGCACCTTCTCCACGACCGAGGCGTCCAGCCCCTCCAGCAGCGCGACCCGCGCGTGCAGTGACTGCTCGAAGTCGAGCTCACCGCGCATCGCGGCCGCCGTCACCTCGGCGACCTCGGCCTCGCAGCCCGCGTGCGCGGCGAAGAGCTCGATCACCTCGTCCTGGATGAGGGTGGAGTCGACGTCCATGACGACGAGCCGCTGGGCCCGCCGGTACAGGCCGGCGTCCACCACGGCGACGTCCACCCCGAGCGCCGCCGCGTCCATGACCAGGGCGGTGCGCAGCGGCTCGGTCTCCACGCCGGAGACGGCGAACTCGACGGCGGTGACGGGGTACTTGGCGAGCCGGAAGATACGGTCGATGTTTCCGCCGGCCTTCGTGATCTTCGAGGCGATCGCCGCCGTGGCCTGCGCGGTGAGCGGATGCCCGAGCACCGTGACCAGCGACCGGCCGAGGCCGCGCGGCCGGTTGTCGCCGAGGCCGGAGATGATCTCCGCCTGCATCTTCATCGACTCGGCCCAGCTGTGGACCGTCGACCGCAGGTCCCCCTCCAGGCCGCCCGGCGGCTCGGTCACGAGCGCGCACAGCACCATCCGGCCTCGGGTGACGACCTGCTCGATGTCGACCACCTCGACGGAGTAGGCGGCGAGGGTGTCGAAGAGGCCGGCCGTGATGCCCGGCCTGTCCTTGCCGAAGATCTTGACAAGGAGCGTGGGGACGTCGGAGGACGAAGTCTGCAAAGCGCTCATGGTGTCTCCACCGTATCCGGCACCCATTGCCCTTCGCCGCCGAGGTCCGCCTGACGGACAGGGAACAGTGGATGTCGGCGAGATGGCGCGGACCTCAACAGTGTCCCGCACCAGTCTCCCGCGAGCATCACCGCGACCCCCTCGGCCTCCTCGGCGGGGGAGGCGACGGAGGGGGAGGAGGCGGAGGAGGCTGCCTCTCGTCCGGCCCGGACGACGGCCGCGAGCCGGGAGGCCGGCGCGGTGAGCGGGGAGGCGGCCCGATCGGCCGGACCACGGTCGGTGCGCCGTAGACGTCGTCCCGTCCCGGCGGGACCTCGGGCGGACGCCCGCCCGTCGCCGGCGGCTCGCCCCGCCGGGAGCTCTCGTACGGCCTCGACCGCTCGGCCCTGTCGCCCTCGCCTCCGCCATCGCCGCGCGCCGCCTCCGGCCGCGCGTCCCGCACCTCCAGCAGCTCCTCTGGAAGGCGCAGGTAGGGATTGGTCGCCGGATTCGGTGGCCGGTACGAGGCACTCGGCGCGTACGGCCCCACCCGCTCACCGACGGCCCCCGTCAGCCCACGGTGCTCGCCCGGACCCTCCGCCGCAGCACTCCCCGCGACACCCCGTGCCAGCGGCGCGGCCCGCCGCCCCGCCGCCCCCGAGGCACACGCCAGCAGCGCACCGACGCCACCGGCTCCCGCGCCCCACGCGGCCCCCAGGAGCAGCGCCGTCCCGAGATGCCCGCGCAGTTCGAGCCCGGCCCCGAACGCATCGAACCCCAGCACCGACAGCGAGGCGTTCACGGACACCTCCGTCAGCCACACGAGCAACGTCAACGCCAGGGCATTCACGACCCCCAGCCGCACAGCACACCGCCCGCCGAACCCGACAACACCGCCCCATGAGCCCGACCCGGCCCCCGAGCCCGAGCCCGACCACTTTCCTGCCCTTGGCCCAGCCTCCGCCCCCGGCCCAGCCCCGGAGCCTGCCCCTGGTCCAGCCTCCGGCCCCGGCCCAGCCCCCGACCCGGCCCCCCAGCCCGGGCCCGCCCCCGAGCCCGACCACCTTCCTGCCCCTGGCCCAGCCTCCGCCCCCGATCCAGTCCCGGAACCTGCCCCTGGTCCAGCCCCCGGCCCAGCCCCGGAGCCTGCCCCTCGTCCAGCCCTCGCCCCCGAGCCCGGCCCCGAGCCCGCCCCCGAACCAGCCCCCCGCCCCGCAGCCGCAGCCGCACTCGCCCCAACACCGAGCCCCGCCGGCGCTGCCCCGCCCGTGGGCCCCCCGCCAAACCCCGTCCCGCCCAAGGGTGTTCGTATCGCTGTCAGTACTCCCGCCAGCAGCATCGTCAGGGCCGTCGCCACCCCCAGCAGCCATACGCGGCTGTCCAGTTCGGCCAGGCGGGGCAGAGTCACCCACTGGTCGGTGCCGACCTTGAGGAGGTCGTCGAGGGGGTGTGGGAGGACGTTCGTCAGGGCTCCCGTCGCGTGTCCGTCCCAGGGGACGAACAGGCCGATCGGGATGCCCAGCCAGACCCCGTTCGGCGCGCCGAGCAGCGCCGCTCCCGCGATCCGCCTGGGATGGTCGTCGCCGATCGCCGCGTACGCCGCCGCGGCGAACCCGGCCGCCACCGCCACCAGCAGCACGGTGACGACGGCGGACACCGCCGGCCGCACCACGCGGTGCACCGCCTCCCAGCCACGCGGCAGCGGCGTGCGGCGCGAGGCCAGCAGGGCGATCAGCAGGATGCCGACGCACCAGCCGAGGCCACCGAGCACCGTCGGCGCCAGGTCGACGGTGAAGCCGACCGCGGCCTTCGCGTCGACCAGGCCGCCGAGCCGGTCGGGCAGCAGCCCCGCGATGTCCCCGACATCCCCGAGCCCGGGAATCTCCAGGCCGCCGCCTCCTCCTGCTCCGCCGCCCCCGCCACCGCCGGCCAGGTCGTCCAGGCCCAGCGCGCCCCCGTCGAACGTGATGACGTCGTGCCCCGCCCAGACCAGCCCGCCGAGCATCGCCACGAACAGTGCGACCACCGTGCCGACGCGCGCGAGGAGTTCGGCCGGGGCGATCACGACTCCGGCCGCACGCAGGGACCGCAGGAAGAACCAGGACAGCAGCAGCGCACCCACCAGGCTCACCCCCAATGGCGTGATCTCGATGGCCGTGTCCGCCTCCGCGCCCGTGAGCCCGAAGGCGGACACATCGCCGGACGGAGTCACCGAGCCCCCGGCCCCCAGGGCCACCACCGCGGCCGTCATCGGGCCCAACGAGCCCGCGGAGTCCGCCTCCAGCAGATGCAGCCCCAGCGCCGCCGTCCCCGCCATCCCGATCAACGCCCAGCTCACCGCGGTAACAGCGGCCAGCAGCACGTCCGTCCACGGCACGCTCCCGCCGCGCGCCGCGCTCCCGCTGCCTTCGACATCCGTGCCGGCACTCATGCAGACCCCCCGATCCGCGGCGCGCAGCGGCGAAGATCGCCGCTTCCGTCCCCCCTCGCGTGCTTTTACCACTCTCCGGGCAGGTTTCAACCCCGTCAACGGGAACGGCCGATACGCTTGCGCACGCTCTTCACAAGGCCCGACTTTCGGTCAGGGGGCCGCTACTGAAATAGTTCCCCCCGATGTTCGACATCCCTAGACTCCCTGTCGATGGGGATAACTCGGGGGACAACTCAGTGGGGCTGGAGTGCCGGAACTCGTACTGGAATTGAACGGACGCACCTGGACGCTCGATCCGTCCAGGACATACACCCTCGGACGTGATCCGCAGGGAGATATCGTCCTCGACGACGCCAGGGTCTCCTGGCGTCACGCCACGATCAGCTTCAACGGCCGCAGTTGGGTCGTCGAGGACCACGGCAGCACCAACGGCACGTTCGCGCAGGGCCAACGGGTCCACCAACTGGAGCTCGGCCCCGGCTCGGTGCTGCACCTGGGCAACGCGACCGACGGGCCGCGGCTGGATCTGACGGGGGCACAGGCGCCCGTCGCGCAGCCGCAGCAGCAGCCCTTCGCCGCGCAGACCGCGAACCCGGGCTGGGCCCAGCAGGCCCCGCAACCGCAGGTCGCGCAGGCAGCCCAGGCCGGCTGGCAGCAGCCGCAGCAGGCCGCACCGCAGGTCCCGCAGCAGGGACCGGCCGCGGGCTACGCGCAGGAGGTTCCCGGTGGTGGCGCGGGGGCGCCGCCGGTCTACGGCGATCGCAGCCCCACCACGTTCCACCATTTCTCCCTCGGCCGCGTGATGCGCATCGGCCGTGCCCTGGAGAACGAGCTGGTCGTGTCCGACCTGCAGGTCTCCCGTCACCACGCCGAGTTCCACTCGACGCCCGACGGCCGCATGGAGATCCGCGACCTCGGCTCGCACAACGGCACCTACGTCAACGGCCAGCCGATCCCCAAGGGCGGCTCGGTCCAGCTGGGCCCCGCCGACATCGTCGGCGTCGGCCACTCGACGTTCCGGATCGTCGGCGACCGGCTCGAGGAGTTCGTCGACACCGGTGAGGTCTCCTTCTCCGCCCGTCACCTGACCGTCACGGTCGACGGCGGCAAGCAGATCCTCAAGGACGTCTCCTTCGGCGTCCCGGAGAAGTCGCTGATCGCGGTCATCGGACCGTCGGGTTCCGGCAAGTCCACCCTGCTCAAGGCGCTCACCGGCTACCGGCCCGCCAACCAGGGCGACGTCCTCTACGACAACCGCAACCTCTACAAGCAGTTCGCCGAGCTGCGCCAGCGCATCGGTCTGGTCCCGCAGGACGACATCCTGCACAAGGAACTGACCGTCAAGAAGGCCCTGAAGTACGCGGCCAAGCTCCGCTTCCCCTCCGACACCACCCCGGTGGAGCGCGACACCCGCATCGACGAGGTGCTGCGCGAGCTGAAGCTGGACATCCACAAGGAGAAGAAGGTCACCTCCCTCTCCGGCGGCCAGCGCAAGCGCGTCTCGGTGGCCCTGGAGCTGCTCACCAAACCGTCGCTGATCTTCCTCGACGAGCCCACCTCGGGCCTCGACCCGGGCATGGACCGCGACGTCATGCAGCTGCTGCGCGGCCTCGCCGACGACGGCCGCACGGTCCTCGTCGTCACGCACTCGGTGGCCGAACTCGCGATCTGCGACAAGCTGCTCGTGATGGCGCCCGGCGGCTCCGTCGCCTACTTCGGGCCGCCCGAGGAGGCGCTGAACTTCTTCGGCTACGACACCTGGGCCGACGTCTTCTCCGCCTTCGAGAACTACCGCGACTACGACTGGGCGGGCCGCTGGAAGGGCTCCCAGCACTACCAGATGTACGCCGCGGACATCGACGCCATCGCACCGCAGTCCGTACAGATGCCGCCGATGCAGGCGATGAAGCCGCCGAAGCCGCAGGGCTGGATGTCGCAGTTCGTCACCCTGGTGCGCCGCTATGTCTCGGTGATCGCCTCCGACAAGGGCTTCCTGGCCCTGACGGTGATCCTGCCGGCCGTCCTCGGCGCGGTGAGCCTGCTCATCGACTCCGGGAACAGCCTGCTGCCCAACCCGGTCAACCCGAAGTCCGGCCGGATCATCCCCAACGGCACGGCCACCACCGTCCTGCTCATCCTCGCGGTCGGCGCCTGTTTCGCGGGCGCGGCGAACTCCGTCCGTGAGCTGATCAAGGAACGGGTCATCTACGAGCGGGAGCGTGCCACCGGCCTGTCCCGCTCCGCGTACCTGATGTCCAAGGTGTTCGTGCTCGGCGTCGTCACCGTGCTGCAGGGCCTGATGGTCGGTGTGATCGGCTTCGCCAGCCGGGAGATCCCCAAGGAGGGCCTGGTCCTCGGCAGCGCCACCATGATCGAGCTCTCCATCCCGATCATGGCGCTGGGCTTCACCTCGATGATGTTCGGCCTGGTGATCTCGTCGCTGGTGAAGACGGCCGAGAAGACCATGCCGCTGCTGGTCATGTTCGCGATCATCCAGGTCGTCTTCACCGGTTGCCTGTTCACCCTGAACGGCGCCGTCGGCGTCAACCAGTTCTCGTATCTGATGCCCTCGCGCTGGGCCGTCGCGGCCGCAGGCGCCACGCTGGACTTCAACAAGATCAGCCCGCCCAAGGACGGCGGCGCGACGGACCCCCTGTGGGAGCACACCGTCGGCGCCTGGGGCATGGACATGGCCGCGCTGATCGTCCTCGGCGTGATCTGCGGCTTCTTCGTGGCCCGCTTCCTGCGCCGCCACGAGCCCGAGGTCATGCGCAAGTAGTCGCTCACGCAGTACGCCACGCAGTACGCCGATGGGCGGCGCCCCGTAGCAGGGGCGCCGCCCATCGGCGTATGGAAGCGGGTGCTCAGTACGCGCTGTTGACGTTGTCGATCGAGCCGTACTTGTCGGCCGCGTAGTTCGCGGCGGCGGTGATGTTGGCGACCGGGTCGTAGATGTTCCAGGACGTGCCGGAGACGTGGTACGAGGCGAACGTCGGCGGGATCACCTGCAGCAGACCCTTGGACGGGATGCCGTTGATGGCGTTGATGTCCCAGTCGTTGATCGCGTTCGGGTTGCCCGAGGACTCCCGCATGATGTTCTTGTGCAGACCGTGGTAGCTGCCCGGGATGCCCTTGGACTTCATGATGTCCAGGGAGCGCTTGATCCAGCCGTCGAGGTTGTCGGCGTACTTCTTGACGCCGGCCTTCTTGACGCCGGCCTTCTTGAACACGACGCGCTCGACGGACCGGCTCGCGGCCTCCTGCGCCTTGCGCGCGGCAGCGGCCTTCTTGGCGGCGGCTGCGGCGGCAGCCTTCTTCTCGGCGGCTGCCTGGGCGGCGGCCTTCTTCTGTGCGGCGGCCTCGGCGGCGGCCTTCTTCTCGGCTACGGCGTCAGCGGCGGCCTTCTTCTTCGCCGCGATGGCGTCGACCTTCACGCTCGCCTGGGCCAGCTGGTCGGTCACGCTGGCCTTGACGTCCTGCACCGGCTGGGAGCTGTAGGCGACCGGGGCCGAGGAGACGGCGTCCGTAGTGGTCGTCTGCGCGTCGGCCGGCACCACGGAGAAGGCGAGGGCGGCGGCGCCGAGGGTGGCGGCACCCGCGATCGCGATCTTGTGAGTGTTCTTGGGCATGGCGGAAGGACCTCTTCGAATAGCGCGGAGGTCGCTCTCTTCGTCCGACGGCGGACAGCGGGTGCTTTCGGCACGAACGCCGCGGGGAAGACCCACGGCGCTGAGCGACGAGAGCCATTCTTAGCGGCCGCAAAATGGGTAGGCAAAGGTGTGACGTACGATCCTCGATAGTGGATCGGGGAAGGGCAAAACGGGACAGATAGAACTATCTGTCCCGCTCATGCGGGTCCGGTTTATCTCCTATTGACCCTCGTAGGTGATCTGCGCCCTATGTGCGGGCTCACACGGGCCCCGCCCCGTTCTCACTGCTGGTTGCCAAAGCAATGCTCTGTGTCAGGGGCCTCCGCCGGGAGGATGAGGTGCAGGTCCCCGAACTCGTGCCACAGGTAGCGCCCGCGCAGCGCCTCGTCGTAGCCCCGGCGGATCGCAGCCCGCCCCGCCACCGCCTCCAGCATCAGCAGATGCGAGGCCTGCGGCTCATGCAGCCCGGTCAGCAGCCCGTCCACCACCCGCACCCCGCGCGCGGGAGTGACGACGAGATCCGTCCACCCCGCACGCGCGCGTACGACCCCGTCCGCCCCGGCCGCCGACTCCACCGCCCGCACGGCCGTCGTGCCGACCGCGATCACCCGCCCCTCCCCGGCCTTCACCGCGTTGATCAGCCGGGCCGACGTCTGCGGCACCGCGAACCGCTCCGGATACGGAGGCTCGTGCGCCTCCGCCGAGGCCACCCCGGTGTGCAGCGTGATCGGCGCGAACTGCACCCCCCGGCTCACCAGCTCCGCCACCAGCCCCGGCGTGAAGGGCCGCGCCGCACTCGGCATCTCCGCGCTGCCCGCCCCGTCGGTCGGCGGCAGCGCGAACACCGTCTGATAGACGGACAGCGGCTGATCCCGCTCCGTATAGGAGTACCGGATGGGACGCCCGTGCTCCCGCAGCAGCCCCGGCACCGCCCCGCCGGGGGACACCCGTGCCCACCACAACCGCCCGCTCCCCGGGCTCAGCGGCTCCTCCAGCACCAGCTGCACACCCCCGGGCAGCCGCACCCGCGTCCCCGCCGGCCCTCCCGCACGCGCACGCGTGGTGCCCTTCCCGTCAGGATCCCGCAGCTCGACCGCCCACCGGCCGTCGTCCCCGCGCGTCGAGAAGTGCACCACCACGCGCGCGCGGCCGGCCCGCCCGTCCGTGGCCGCCGCCAGCGTCGGCGAGGTGTTCACCACGAGCAGGTCCCCGGCCCGCAGCAGGCACGGCAGCTCCCGGAAGGCGTGCCGCGCCACCTCCGTCCCCCGCGACACCAGCAGCCGTACGTCACCACGGTCCCGCCCCGGCCCGCGCTGCTCGGCCGGCACCCGCGCCGACAACTCCTGCGGCACCCTGAGCCACGCTCGACCGGGCTCGAGCGGGTGGACCCCCGTGGCCGGCGTCATCGCCGTCCCTCCAGCAGCGCCACAGCCGTGTACCGCCCGCTCGCGGGGCGTTCGTCCAGCAGCCGCACAAAGGCCGGCGCCACCTCGGCCGGATCCGGCCGGGGATCGTCGTCGTCCGGTACGGCCGCCGCGTACAGGTCCGTGGCCATGTCCCCGGGATCCACCGCCCACACCCGCAGCCCCGGCTCCTCCTCCCCGAGCACCGCCGCCAACTGGTCCAGGGCCGCCTTCGACGCCCCATAGCCGCCCCATGTCTCGTACGCCTCGGCGGCCGCGTCCGAACTGACGGTGATCACCGCACCCGCCCGCGCCCCGTGCAGCAGCGGCAGCGCCTCCTGGACCAGCCCCAGCGCCGCCACGACATTCACCTCCAGCGCCCGCCGCAGTCCGTCCAGCGACAGCTTCTCCAGCCGTACCAGCGGCTCAGCGCCCAGCGCACTGGCGTTGTTCACCAGCAGGTCGCACCCGCCCAGCCGCCCGGCCGCCGCCACCAGCTCGGCCCGGTGCCCCGCATCCGTGACATCCCCCGCGCGGGCCTCGACCCGGATCCCGTACGACGCCACGGCCGCCGCCGTCTCCTTCAGCGCCTCCGCCGTCCTGGCGTCCAGCACCAGATCCCAGCCCCGCGCGGCCAGCTCCCGCGCCAGCGCCCGCCCCAGCCCCTTCGACGCACCCGTGATGATCGCTACCGGCATGACAACCGTCCCCTCGTCCGATCCGCCTCCGTTCGGCGATGCCCCCAACCTAGGAACCGGCCCCCGCCGCCGCCTCGGACGCAGGACGCAAACGAAAGGGTCCCTTGGCCGTACGCCCCCGCACCCCCTCCCCGCGCCCTAAGCCGCCGTACCGGGGACCTCCGACCTAGGTCTCCCGCCGCAGCCCGCGGCCGTCACAGGTCCGATCCGCGCTGTCACACCCCGCCGGTACCGTGAGGGCATGAGTCAAGGCCCCCGGTCCGGCCTCGCCGCGGTGAGCACCGCGCTGCTGGCCATGAGCAGGCACCTGGAGGTGCGCGACGTCCTCAAGACGATCGTCGCCTCCGCCCGTGAGCTGCTCGACGCGCAATACGCCGCTCTGGGCGTGCCGGACGACCACGGCGGGTTCGCCCAGTTCGTCGTCGACGGCGTCAGCGACAAGCAGTGGAAGGCCATCGGCCCGCTCCCGCGTCAGCACGGCATCCTCGCCGCGATGCTCCAGCAGGCCAAGGTCGAGCGCCTCGCCGACGTCCGCGAGGACCCCCGCTTCGAGGGCTGGCCGTCGGCCCACCCGGACATGTCCGACTTCCTGGGCCTGCCCATCCGCGACGGCGACGAGGTCATCGGCGCGCTGTTCCTCGCGAACAAGAACTGCCCCAAGCCCGACGGCGGCTGCGGCTTCACCGAGGACGACGAGGAACTGCTCTCGATCCTCGCCCAGCACGCCGCCATAGCCCTCACCAACGCCCGCCTGTACGAGCGCAGCCGCGAGCTCACCATCGCCGAGGAACGCTCCCGGCTCGCCCACGAGCTGCACGACGCGGTCAGCCAGAAGCTGTTCTCCCTGCGCCTCACGGCCCAGGCGGCCGCGGCCCTCGTCGACCGCGACCCCTCGCGCGCGAAGGGCGAGTTGCAGCAGGTCGCCGCGCTGGCCGCGGAAGCGGCCGACGAACTGCGCGCCGCGGTGGTGGAGCTCCGGCCCGCCGCCCTCGACGAGGACGGCCTCGTCGCGACCCTCCGCACCCAGATCCAGGTCCTGGACCGCGCCCACAGCGCGCGCGTGACCTTCACCAGCCACGGCGTGCGCGCCCTGCCCGCCGCCCAGGAGGAGGCTCTGTTGCGGGTCGCCCAGGAGGCCCTGCACAACGCGCTGCGCCACTCCGGAGCGGAGCGGGTCGAGGTCACCCTCCACAAGCGCGGCCAGGACACGGTCCTGCGCGTCACGGACGACGGCGCCGGCTTCGACCCGACGACGACCCGCAGGGCCGGCCGCCACCTGGGGCTGGTGTCGATGCGGGACCGGGCGAGCGGGATCGGCGGCACGCTCACGGTGGAATCGGGGCCCGGCAAGGGAACCACGATCGAGATGGAGGCTCCCGGTGGCTGACACAATCAAGGTGCTGCTCGTCGACGACCACCAGGTCGTCCGCCGGGGCCTGCGCACCTTCCTCGAAGTGCAGGACGACATCGAGGTCGTCGGCGAGGCCGCCGACGGCGCCGAAGGAGTCGCCCTCGCCGAGGACCTGAAACCGGACGTCGTCCTGATGGACGTCAAGATGCCGGGCATGGACGGCGTCGAGGCCCTCCGCAGACTCCGCGAACTCGCCAACCCCGCGCGCGTCCTCATCGTCACCAGCTTCACCGAACAGCGCACGGTGGTCCCGGCCCTGCGCGCGGGCGCCGCCGGGTATGTCTACAAGGACGTGGACCCCGATGCCCTCGCCGGCGCCATCCGCTCGGTCCACGCCGGCCACATCCTGCTCCAGCCGGAGGTCGCCGGCGCGCTCCTCTCTCAGGACGAGGCCAACTCGGGCCAGGGGAGAGGCGGTTCGCTCACCGAACGGGAGCGCGAGGTGCTCGGACTGATAGCGGACGGCCGCTCCAACCGTGAGATCGCCCGCGCCCTGGTCCTCTCCGAGAAGACGGTCAAGACGCATGTCTCGAACATCCTGATGAAGCTCGACCTCGCCGACCGCACCCAGGCCGCACTGTGGGCCGTACGCCATGGCGTGGCCGGCTGAGACAGGCCGGTCGGCAACAGGGAAGGTTAACTTCCGATCCGAGATTCATACCGTCGTGGGAATGTCCCCCGGATGGCGCATCCTTCGCGGGCCCCCGCCGTTCTCCAGTGCGTGCCGCGGCGACTGCCGCGGTCATCGCCAGGAGGGGTCAGAAGTGAAGAACCTGAAGAAGGCAGCGGCTGTGACGATGGTGGCCGGCGGACTGATCGCCGCGGGCGCCGGCATGGCCTCCGCCACCGAGGGCGCCACGGCCCTCGGCGAGACCAAGAGCTCGCCGGGCGTCGTCTCGGGCAACCTCGTCCAGGCCCCGGTAGCCGTCCCGGTCAACGTCGTCGGCAACAGCGTGAACGTCATCGGCGTGCTGAACCCGGCCTTCGGCAACCAGGGCCTCAACCACTGAGGCTCCGCCCGAACCCGCAGTGACCTCCGGCCTCCCCCGGCCCCCACCGGGGGAGGTCGGCCTGCTTGCCCGTTGCCCTGCCGGGACCTTTCAACGCAGGGCCCGCACACTCAGCCCGTCCGGCGTTTGAGGACGAGGCCCCTTCAGGGCCGAAGGGGGGGTCTGGGGGCACAGCCCCCAGGGACGCCCACACCAGCAGACGCCGACCAAGAAACAAACGCTCACCGCACCCCCCGCTCCCGCCCCTCCACAACGGAGTTGTACGCGGCGACCTGCGCCCGCCGAGCCGTCCGCTCAACAGGCCGCAACGCCTCCGACCGCGCGGCCATCTCCGCGGAGCTCACCGCACCGCCCGGCCCGTTCTCGAACGCCAGCGACACCAGCAGCCCCACCCGCTGTGCCATCTCCAGCACCCGCACCGCCCGAGGCGGATACCCCGGCGCCAACACCTCCCGCCCACGCTCGGCCCGAGCCCGGTACGCGTCGATCGCCGCCTCCGCCACCGGCCCCGACCCGGCCAGGTCCAGCCGCGACAGCACTGCCGTCGCGTCCCGCAGCGCCTCCGCCAGCTCCCGCTCCGCCTCGCCCAGCGACGGAACATCGGCCGGCGGAGCCTCCCGCACCGGCAGGCAGTGCCACCCGACCTCGACGTGCACATCACCCTCGGGCCCCGCCTCGTACACCTCGGGCACGAGCCCGTACCCGGCGCCGTGACAGACCACCGCCTCCTCCGCCTCCAGCGCCCGCGCATTGAACTCGGGCGGCCCGCTGAGACCCAGCGGATGCCCCGGCGCGGGCAGTGCCACCCGCAGCCCGCTCACGCCGAGCGTCCGCAGCCGCCCCAGCGCGAGCGTGAGCCCGACGGGCCCGGACTCGCCGGGCAGCCCCTCCACCCGGTGCACGGCGTCCTCGCCGACGATGGCGACGACGGCATCGTCCGGCGAGACAAATCCGGCCAACAGGGCATTTCCCCAGGCAGCGAGGCGACCAGAGCGCGGTTCCGAGAGCATGCCCCCACCCTAAGGACCGGACCGATGGAACGGGCCGCCCGACCGGTGGCGTAGATTTTCCCGAAGGGGCCGCGCCCACCCACGCGCGGCGGTCCGAGCCACAAGGCGCCCGCGACAACCGACCGGCCACACTGCAAGGGGAGACAACGCGCTCATGAGCGATGTTCTGGAGCTTCAGGACGTATCCGTGGTCCGTGAGGGCCGGGCTCTCGTGGACCAGGTCTCCTGGTCGGTCAAGGAGGGCGAGCGCTGGGTCATCCTCGGTCCCAACGGGGCGGGCAAGACGACCCTCCTGAACATCGCCTCCACCTACCTCTTCCCCAGCGCCGGCACCGTCTCCGTCCTCGGCGAGACCCTCGGCAAGCCCGGCACCGACGTCTTCGAGCTGCGCCCGCGCGTCGGCATGGCCGGCATCGCCCTCGCCGACAAGCTCCCCAAGCGCCAGACCGTCCTGCAGACCGTGCTGACCGCCGCCTACGGCATGACCGCCGGCTGGCAGGAGGAGTACGAGGACGTCGACGAGCAGCGCGCCCGCGCCTTCCTCGACCGCCTCGGCATGAGCGAGTACCTCGACCGGAAGTTCGGCACCCTCTCCGAGGGCGAGCGCAAGCGCACCCTCATCGCCCGCGCTCTGATGACCGACCCCGAGCTGCTCCTCCTCGACGAGCCGGCCGCCGGCCTCGACCTCGGCGGCCGCGAGGACCTCGTACGCCGTCTCGGCCGGCTCGCCCGCGACCCCATCGCCCCCTCGATGATCATGGTCACGCACCACGTCGAGGAGATCGCCCCCGGCTTCACCCACGTCCTCATGATCCGCCAGGGCAAGGTCCTCGCCGCGGGCCCGGTCGAGCTCGAGCTCAGCTCCCGCAACCTCTCCCTCTGCTTCGGCCTCCCGCTCGTCGTGGAACAGGTCGGCGACCGTTGGACGGCCCAGGGCCTGCCGCTGTCCTGACCCGGTGCTGCCCCCTGTGCGCCCTGTCCGTGACGGGACCCGCGGCCCTACCATGACCGTGTGAACGACATCGACGCATGGGTGTGGTGGCTCGTCGGCGCGGCAGCGCTCGGAATCCCGCTCGTCGTGACCGCGATGCCCGAGTTCGGCATGCTCGCGGTCGGCGCCGTCGCCGCCGCGATCGCCGCGGGCCTCGGCTTCGGAGCCGTCGCCCAGGTGCTCGTCTTCATCGTCGTCTCCGTCGCCCTCATCGCCGTCGTACGCCCCATCGCGATCCGCCACGGCAAACAGCGCCCCCAACTCGCCACCGGCATCGACGCGTTGAAAGGCAAGCAAGCCGTCGTACTGGAGCGCGTCGACGGGTCGGGCGGTCGTATCAAGCTCGCCGGGGAGGTCTGGTCGGCGCGCGCACTCGACACCGAACGCGCCTACGACGTGGGGCAGGAAGTCGATGTCGTGGACATCGAAGGGGCCACGGCGATCGTCATCTGACCTTGCACAACTCCCGCACGACGCAAGTGAACAGAACACCTCGCGGGCCGCACGACGGTCTGACAGACTCGACCAGCAAGATCTTCAACAGACATAAGATCTTCCGAAAGCGCCGAGGCGAAGAAAGGTACGGGGAGCCGCGATGGAACCGGTCATCATCGTCCTGGTCATTCTGGTGGTGTTGGTCTTCATCGCCCTGATCAAGACGATCCAGGTCATCCCGCAGGCGAGCGCCGCCATCGTGGAGCGCTTCGGCCGCTACACGCGCACGCTCAACGCGGGCCTCAACATCGTCGTCCCGTTCATCGACACCATCCGCAACCGCATCGACCTGCGCGAACAGGTCGTGCCGTTCCCGCCGCAGCCGGTGATCACCCAGGACAACCTGGTGGTCAACATCGACACGGTCATCTACTACCAGGTCACCGACGCCCGGGCCGCGACCTACGAAGTCGCCAGCTACATCCAGGCGATCGAGCAGCTCACCGTCACCACTCTCCGCAACATCATCGGCGGCATGGACCTGGAGCGGACCCTGACCTCCCGTGAGGAGATCAACGCGGCCCTGCGCGGCGTCCTCGACGAGGCCACCGGCAAGTGGGGCATCCGCGTCAACCGCGTAGAGCTCAAGGCGATCGAACCGCCCACCTCCATCCAGGACTCGATGGAGAAGCAGATGCGCGCCGACCGTGACAAGCGCGCTGCGATCCTCACCGCGGAAGGCACCCGCCAGGCCGCCATCCTCACCGCCGAGGGCGAGAAGCAGTCCCAGATCCTGCGCGCCGAAGGTGAGGCGAAGGCCGCCGCCCTGCGCGCCGAGGGTGAAGCCCAGGCGGTCCGCACGGTCTTCGAGGCGATCCACGCCGGCGACCCGGACCAGAAGCTCCTCTCCTACCAGTACCTCCAGATGCTCCCGAAGATCGCCGAGGGCGACGCCAACAAGCTCTGGATCGTCCCCAGCGAAATCGGCGACGCCCTCAAGGGCCTGTCCGGTGCCATGGGCAACTTCGGTAACTTCGGCGGCGGTTCGGGCGGCGGCAACTCCGGAAACTCCGGCAATGGCGGCGGTGGCAACGAGCGCCGCGAAAAGCCGTCGATCGACTGAGCGGTGACATGACCGGTGTCATGACCGGGGCCCACCTTCCGAAAGAAGGTGGGCCCCGGTCATGTGGTCCTCCACGAATACAGGCGCGAAGCGCTACGCGGCCTCCCCCGCCAACCAGTCCGGCAGGGCAGCGAAGTCCTCCTGCCCCAAGGCCAACAGCATCGCGTCCGCCGGCGTCGGCTCGAACGGCTGCCGCAGCAACGGCATCTCCGCCTGCTCCGGAGTCCGGTCCGCCTTACGGTGGTTGTCCTCGGCGCACGAGGCGACCGTGTTCAGCCACGAGTCCTGACCCCCCTGCGCCCGCGGCACCACGTGGTCCACGGTCGTCGCCCGGCGACCGCAGTACGCGCACCGGTGCCGGTCCCTGACCAGCACACCCCGCCTCGACCA
Organism: Streptomyces sp. NPDC031474; assembly: GCF_055581185.1. Classification (NCBI taxonomy): domain Bacteria; kingdom Bacillati; phylum Actinomycetota; class Actinomycetes; order Kitasatosporales; family Streptomycetaceae; genus Streptomyces; species Streptomyces sp. NPDC031474. The sequence continues at coordinate 6,692 of NZ_JBVIJX010000001.1, read as the reverse complement.
CGGCGCTTGTCTTCGGAACGGCACCCGTACGTACCTGCACAGCCTGATCACCCGCGGCGCCGGTATGTCGACCTCGGCTCCGCGCATCCGCAGTTCGGGGTGGGCCTGCTCGACGACGGCCTTGTCCTGAAGCACCAGAACGACGGCTCGGTTCAACGTCACCGTCGACAGCGGCTCGAAGCTCGCGTTCAGCACCAGCGTGTCCCGCATACCAGCCCACCTCCTGTGTGCACCGGCCCACCCCGTGGCGGGCTGGGACCAACTCTGGCCGGGCACGCCGAGATGGACAACGCAATATCTGCTGCTCCACGGGAGGTGACCCCCGCGACCCCCGGCAACAAAATGCCCGCCTCTGATCACTTCCAAGACCAGAGGCGGGCAAACGTTCAATGAACGATGAGCTGACTCATCCCTGAGTGGGATGTTCGTACTCACCGATCAGCTGGGCGCGGGCGATCGCATGGAACCGCAGGTTGAAGCCCACGACGGCAGGCGAGGCGTCCGCGTCCGGACCGAGCTTCTCCTGATCCACCGCGTACACCGTGAAGACGTACCGGTGCGGCCCGTCCCCCGGCGGCGGAGCGGCGCCGCCGAAGTCCTTGCTGCCGTAGTCGTTGCGCGCCTGCACGGCACCCGCCGGCAGCCCCTTGAACGAGCCGCTGCCCGCACCGGCCGGCAGCTCGGTCACCGAGGCCGGGATGTCGAAGACCACCCAGTGCCAGAACCCGCTGCCCGTCGGAGCATCGGGGTCGTAGCAGGTCACGGCGAAGCTCTTGGTCCCGGCCGGGAAACCCTCCCACCGCAGCTGCGGCGAGGTGTTGCCCGCCGCATACACCTGCGCGTCCTTGAGCGTCGCCCCCTCCTGCACGTCCTCGCTCGTGACCGTGAACGACGGCACCGGCGGATGGAAATCGTGGGGCAGCGGCCGCCTCTTCGGTTCGGTCACCTCGACACACCTCCTGGTAGATCGGAAAGCACTCCCTCCGGAGCCTACGACCTACACGCCGTCACATACCGTTGCCCGATGCCGGATCAGCGATCATTCACCAGCCGCAGGCGCCGCCGAAGAACCCTGGCCGTCGCCCTGCTGTCCATGGCCAGCCTCCTCGCCGCCCCCACCGCGAACGCGAGCGGCACCAGGACCTCCGACGACCGGCTCGTCGGCACCCAGCAGACCCTCTACCGCTCCGGCACCGGCGGCTACGGCTGCTTCCGCATCCCCTCCCTCATACGCACCAAGGCAGGCACCCTCCTCGCCTTCGCTGAAGGCCGCCACGCCCCGTCCTGCGCCGACCGCGGCCCCATCGACATCGTCGTCCGACGCTCCACCGACGACGGCCGCACCTGGGGCCCGATCAGGACCGTTCTGTCCGGCAGCGACACCGACCCCGAAGCGCCGTACACCCGCGACAACGCCACCCCCGTCGCCGACGACACCACCGGAGACGTCTTCCTCGTCTCCACCGGCGAACCCGTCACCCGCGGCACCCGCCTGCCGTACGTCCAGAAGAGCACCGACGACGGCCTCACCTTCGGCGCGCCGCGCGCCCTCACCCGGCTCAGCGGCAAGACCAGCGGCTGGTTCGCCACCGGCCCCGCGCACGGCATCCAGCTCCACAACGGTCCCTACGCCGGACGACTCGTCGTCGGCGCCTACGAGAGCCCGAACGCCACCACCCAACTGTCCGGCGTCCTCTACAGCTCGGACCACGGCACCACCTGGCAGTCGAGCACCACCCAGAACTCCTACGTCGCCGGCGAGCTCAAACCCACCGAGACCGCGGTCGCCGAACTCGACAACGGAGACGTCTACCTCGCCGCCCGCAACGAACTGGACGACACCAAGCCCCACCGCACCCACGCGATCAGCACCGACGGCGGCGCCACCGTCGGCCGCCACACCGTCGCGAACCTCACCACACCCCAGATCCAGGCCTCGGTCCTCGCCCTGCGCCACACCTACCAGGACCATCCCGGCGACACCCTCGTCCTGGCCGCCCCCAGCGGCAGCACCGCCCGCGAGAAACTGCGCATCCGCTACTCCACCGACCGCGGCACCACCTGGACCGACGCACCCGACGGGCAGCTCAACGCCGACCGCGCCGGCTACTCCGACCTCGCCGAACTCACCGGCGGCGAACTCGGCCTGGTCTACGAGGGCGGCACCGACTTCTCCGCCGCGAACATCTACTTCAACCGCTTCACCCCGACGGCCATCGGACTCCCGGGAACCTTCGACGGCACGATCCTCCCGCAGCCCACCCCCGACGCCGGCCCCACCACCCCCGACAGCACACCGGACGCCAACGACGCCCACCTCACCGGCACCACGGCGGCCGTCAGCGGCAGATTCCGCCAGGCACTGAGCTTCCCCGCCCCCGGCGGCCACGCCGACATCCCCTACAGCCCCACCATCGACCCCGGCTCCGGCGACGTCACCTACTCCCTCCTCTTCAACCACCAGGCCACCGCGACCACACCCCAACGCGCCCTCCTGTGGGCCTACGGCCACGACTCCACCGCACCCCAGCTCTGGATCCGCGCCATCCCCAAGGACAACCAGATCGTCGCCTGGGCCGAGGGCTCCGGCAGCCGCGTCACCCTCACCCTCCAGGCCCCGGACGGCTCCGCGGCCTACGGCGACGGCGCCTGGCACCACCTCACCCTGGTCCGCTCCGGCGACCGCGTCAGCCTCGGCGTCGACGGCACCACCGTCACCCGCACCGGCCTGACCGGCTCCCTCACCGCACCCCGCGCCGCCGGCGTCGAAGGCATCCGCCTCGGCGCCAAACCCGACGCCACCGCCAGCGACACCTTCACCGGCGCCCTCGACGAGTTCCGCCTCTACCGCACCGCGCTCACCGACGCCCAACTCACCGAACTGCGCACCAAGAACACTGCCACCCAAGCGGAGTCCGCCCTCGCCGCCCACCTCCCCTTCCAGACCGTCGACACCGCCACCGACCCCACACTCACCACGGTCCCCGTCGAGGACGACATCTCCGCGAACTGCGCCGACGCGACCCTCCTGCTCGCCTCCGGCGCCACCCCCCGAGTGACCACCGCCGCCCGCATGGGTCTCGGCGCCCTCCCCGTCGCCCCGGACCGCCCGGGCCTCGAAGTCCCCTACGTGCCCGCCCTGGACACGGCCGACGGCGACTTCACCCTCACCCTCTGGTTCCGCTACACCGCCACCCCCACCACCCCCAACGCAGCCCTCCTGTGGGCCTACGGCTCCACCACCGGACAACCCTCCCTCTGGATCCGCGCCCGCCCCCAGGACGACCAGCTCTACGCCTGGGCCGAAACCGACCATGGCAAGGTCAACTTCGCCCTCCCCGACCCCGACACCACCCGCACGGCCTTCGGCGACGACCAATGGCACCTGCTCACCGCCACCCGCGCCGGCACCACCTTCACCCTCTCCGTCGACCACACCCACACCCAGCAGGCCGACGGCCTGACCGGCTCCTTCACCGCCGGCCGCACCACCGTCCCCGGCCTGCGCCTCGGCTCCCGCCCCGGCGGCACCGAGATCCTCACCGGCACCCTCGACGACTTCCGCCTCTACGACCGCGCCCTCACCGACGCCGAGCTGACCAAGATCGCCGCCCCGGCCTCCGGCACCGGCGCCTACCCCGCCGGCAGCCGCATCTGGTGGTCCATGGAGAACGGCACCACCCAGGCCCACGACGTCATGCGCCCCACCGCAGGCCCCGCCACCCCGGACGCCTCCACCCACTGCGACCACGCCTACGTCCGCGGCAACCCCGGCCTCTCCCCGGGCCGATTCGGCAACGGAATCGACCTCGACGGCGCCGACGACTCCGTCGAGCTCCCCTACACCGCCTCCAAAGCCCTCGGCGCCGGCGACTTCACCCTCGCCACCTGGCTCCGCTACGACGCCACCACCGCCACCGGAACACCCGTCCTCGCCTGGGCATACGGCCAGGGCGCCACCGAACGTCAGCTCTGGCTGCGCGCGGAACCGGGATCGCAACGCCTCGCCGCACTCGTCCAGACGGAGAACGCGGCCACCACGGCCTACGCCCCGGACACCGACTTCCGTACGGGCACCGCCTGGCACCACGTGGTCCTGCAACGCAAGGGCACCCAACTCACCCTCTCCGTCGACGGCACGCCCGGCACCCCCGGCACGATCCCCGCGGGCTCCGTCACCTACGGCGACGCCTTCGACGTGACCGGCATCCACCTCGGCGCCCGCCCCGACGGCGCCGCCACCACCCGCCTCGCGGGCTCCCTGGACGAGTTCCGCCTGATCCGCCGCGCCCTCACCACGGACGAGCTCACCGCCCTGCGCGAGACGAACACCGACCCCACGGACCGGGCCACGGTCGTCCACCTCGCCTTCGAGAAGGTCACCACCCAGGGCTACGCCCGCATGTGACGACCCTGGTTCAGCACACACGGAGGGCCCGGAACACCGCACGGCGTTCCGGGCCCTCTACGCGTAACCGCCTCAGAACCAGTTGCGCTTGCTGCCGACCTCGGACAGCCACTGGTTGAGGTACGCCGCCCAGTCGGTCCCCTGGTAGTCGTGCAGACCCACCTGGAACGAACGGAACGTGTCACTGCCCTCGCTGAACAGGCCGGGCTTCTTGTCCATCTCCAGCACGACGTCCATCGCGTGCTCGTCGGCCACGAAGCTCAGCTCGACCTGGTTCAGCCCCCGGTACTGCGACGGCGGGAAGAACTCGATCTCCTGGTAGAAGGGCAGCTTCTGCCGCGTCCCCCGGATGTGACCGCGCTCCATGTCCGCGTTCTTGAAGCGGAAGCCCAGCTGGATGAAGGCGTCCAGGAGCGCCTTCTGCGCCGGCAGCGGATGGACGTTGATGGGGTCCAGGTCACCGGAGTCCACGGCGCGGGCGATCTCCAGCTCGGTGCTCACCCCGATGTGCATGCCGCGCAGCGTCTGCCCGTCGATCGTCGTGATCGGCGTCTCCCAGGGGATCTCGAGCCCGAACGGCACCGCGTGCACGGCACCCGCCTGCAGTTCGAAGGCACCCCCGAGCCGCAGCTTCGTGAACTCGATGTCCTGCTTGTACTCCTGGTCGCCGCTCTCGACCTCGACCTTGGCCTGCAGCCCGACCGACAGCCCCTCGATCTGCTGGTTGACGGACCCGCCCTGGATCCGCACCTCACCCTGGACGACACCGCCCGGAACGACGTTGACCTCGGTCAGCACCGTCTCGACCGAAGCCCCGCCGGCCCCCAGACTCGCGAGCAGCTTCTTGAACGCCATGTCTCTCCCTCGTGACCTTCTACGACCTCAACTACGGGATCCCTCGATCCCTACAAACGCGATCCGGACGTGGCCGGTTCCGCGCTCCACACCCTGGCAAGCCGAGTGCCCGCTGACCACCCCGACGCACCCACCGCTCTGCACTACGCTCGGAGGGCATGATCGCGAACCCCGACCGTACGCCCCTCCCCAGGACCTTCTTCGACCGCCCTGTCCTGCAGGTCGCCCAGGATCTCCTCGGCCGCCTCCTCGTGCGTACGACCCCCGACGGCCCGATCACCCTGCGCCTCACGGAGGTAGAGGCCTACGACGGCCCCAACGACCCCGGCTCGCACGCCTTCCGGGGACCCACGGCCCGCAACAGCGTGATGTTCGGCCCGCCCGGACATGTGTACGTCTACTTCACCTACGGCATGTGGCACTGCATGAACCTCGTCTGCGGTCCGGAGGGCAGGGCGAGCGCCGTCCTGCTCCGCGCCGGCGAGATCATCGAAGGCGCCGAGTCGGCCCGTAAACGTCGACTCTCGGCCCGAAACGACAAGGAACTGGCCAAAGGACCCGCCCGCCTGGCCACCGCCCTGGATGTGGACCGTGCTCTCGACGGCACGGACGCCTGCGCTACCGGGGACACCCCCTTGAGGGTCCTGACCGGCACTCCGGTCCCCTCCGACCAGGTACGCAGCGGTCCGCGCACCGGAGTCTCCGGTGACGGCGCCGTCCACCCCTGGCGGTACTGGGTCGCCAACGACCCTACGGTGAGCCCCTATAGGGCCCACGCCCCCAGGCAACGCCGAAGTTGACTCGCTGTTGGCCGGGGCGTAACGTAGCCCAAGCCGCTTGACCCGGGTACGGCATTCGCCAGCAGCCGGAAGCGGCCAACCCACTACCTACAACGCCCCTCAACGGGAGCGAATTCGGCGTGTCCGCGTGCCCGAATTCCAACTCGGCGGAACTCGATTATGAGTTGCGGAGGGAATCGGCTAACGTAGTGAATGTCGAAAGGCCCACGGAGCGAAAGCCCAAAGCCCAAGACAATCCCCCCGACAGGGAATCGGATCAAGAAAAAGATCTGATAGAGTCGGAAACGCAAGACCGAAGGGAAGCGCCCGGAGGAAAGCCTGAGAGAGTCTCTCGGGTGAGTACAAAGGAAGCGTCCGTTCCTTGAGAACTCAACAGCGTGCCAAAAATCAACGCCAGATATGTTGATACCCCGTCCCCGGCAGTGATAGCCGAGGATGAGGTTCCTTTGAAAAAACACAGCGAGGACGCTGTGAACGGCCGGGCTTATTCCGCCTGGCTGTTCCGCTCTCGTGTGTGCGATCCCGATTACGGGAAAACATTCACGGAGAGTTTGATCCTGGCTCAGGACGAACGCTGGCGGCGTGCTTAACACATGCAAGTCGAACGATGAACCACTTCGGTGGGGATT